>NZ_JBNPUK010000022.1:0-121967 GCF_051168135.1 Bradyrhizobium sp. HKCCYLRH2060 | reverse complement strand
AAAGCGCTGATATCGTAGTGCGCGCCAAATGGAATGGCGCTCGTTGGCTCGACGCCGACGCGAACCGTCTCGATCTCATTGCTCTGCTAAAAAAGTCGCGTGGCAAGGGACTGGTTGATCGGCCCGTCTGGATCAAGGCTTCGGCGAAAGAGCCTATCGCATTACGTCTGGTGGCGATCCGAAAGCCGAAGCAGGCGCGCGATGCCACGATCGAAAAGATCACGCGCCGGGCACGAGACATGGGCCGCAAGCTGCAGCCCGAGACGTTGGTCGCGGCCGAATGGGTCATCATCATCACCTCGCTCGATCGCGATGAATATCCACTTCCAGCAATCAGCAGCCTCTATCGATTGCGGTGGCGCATCGAGATCGCCTTCAAGCATCTCAAGAGCAGTATCGGCCTCGCGCGACCACCGGGCGAGGATCCCAGGAGTGCGAGAGCGCACATCCTCTGTCATCTTCTGCTGGCGCTGCTGACCGAGCCGCTCATCGCGGAACATCTCGGTGACTCTCCCCGCCGGGAAGCCGCGTGAAGAACGGCGTCTGGCGCCTATTGCGCTTGATCGTCGAGGCCCTCGTCGACGCCGTCATCCCCAAACCCGACGTGCAAACGTTGCGGGCCGCTGCGCGGAACATTCAACGCCATCTCCGAGAGCCGCCAAGAAAACGAGAATACCAAGCGTTAATTTGGTAAGTTAGCGCCAATGAGAGAAACCCCTCACCCAACCGCGTGCGTGGATAGGCCGGCGATGCCCTCTCCCACAAGGGGCGAGGGCGCTGTATCTGAGAGCACGCTCTTCCTTCGCAGCCTCACTCACGCTCGCGCGAGTTGCGCCTCGATGGCGGCCTTGTCGATCACCGACCATACTTCCGCGATCCTGCCGTCGCGGAATGCGTAGAACACGTTCTCCGTGAAGGCGACCCGCCGGCCGTTGACCGGCAGCCCGAGGAACGCGCCACGCGGCGTGCAGTCGAACTCCAGCCGACTTGCGACGCGAGGCGGCTCTGACAGCAGCAGGCCGATGTTGAAGCGAAGGTCGGGGATATCGGCGAAGTTTCCCACCAGCATATCGCGATAGCCGTTGAGCCCGAGCTGCCGGCCGTTGTGAACGACGTGGTCGTGCACGAAATCGCCGAGCACCGGCCATGCCTGCGCATTCAGGCACACGATGTAGGCGCGATAGTGATTGGCGAGCTCGGGTCCGGTCATGGCGCTGCGTCCGTTCGAGACGAGAGCAGGCAACCTCTCGCAGCGGCAACGGTTCCGAACAGGGATCAAAGACCTTCTATGATCAATGCGATGGTTTCCAACGGCAATGCCGCACCTACTGCGCCGATGACCAGACCGACGAGGCCGAGGACGACGGCACCGATCCAGCCGCCCGAATGAAAGCCGACGGTTGCACCGACGAAGGCTCCCGTCGCAAGCGTACAGATGGCCCAGAGCGTGTGAAGGATGAGTCCGATCGTCCTCAGCATGCGTGATATCGCCTGTCAGCGGTCTCACCCGTCCCCTTCCGATGGGTCGCGCGGATACGCCATTGTGCGGCAGCGAAGCCGATCACGTCATCGCGATGTGTTCGTGTTGCGAGCGCTTGTCGTTCTTTCCTATGTCCTCTACCCATTGGTCAGGCGGAGCGATCGAATCCCGCGAGACAAGCGGGATCATCCGCGCATCAGGGAGGTGCCCATGAAGACGCTGCTCAAGGCGGCCGTAGCCACAGCCTTCACCATGATCATCACGCAGCTCGCCGCCGCGCCCCTGCCGGAGGCCAAGCCCGACGAGGTCGGCTTCTCGCAAGCTGGCCTGGCGCGCATGGATGATTTCTTCGCCCGCGAGATCGCGGCCAAGCGCGTCCCCGGCGCGGTGGTGGCGATCGCGCGTGACGGCAAGCTCGTGCACTACAAGGCCTACGGCCAGCTCGATCCGGTGAAGGGCACGCCGATGCCGCTCGACGCGATCTTCGCCCTGGCCTCGATGACCAAGCCGATGACCGCGGTGGCGGGGCTGACGCTGATGGAGCAGGGGCGACTGCCGTTGCAGGCCAGGCTCGCCGACTACTATCCGGCCTTCGCCGACATGAAGGTCGGCGTCACCCAGGAGAACGGCGCACTGCTGCTGGTGCCGCAGGCCCGCCCGATCCTGATCCACGACCTCTACCGCCACACCTCGGGCCTGATGTATGGCGGCCGGCCGGACAGCTCGAGCCCGGTGGCGCGGCTCTATCCCGACGGCACCGCGCCTGCGATCGAGGGCGACACCCAGGCCTTCATCGAGCGCATCACCAAGCTGCCGCTGGCGCACCAGCCTGGCACGCAGTTCGAATACGGCTTCTCCATCGACGTGCTCGGCGCGGTGATCGAGAAGGTCAGCGAGCAGCGGCTCGGCGAATATCTTTCAGCCAATGTCTGGAAGCCGCTCGGCATGGTCGACGCGACCTTCGCGCCAACCGACGCACAACGCCCGCGGCTGGCGCATCCGTTTCCGCAGAATCCGCTGACCGGCAAGCCGCAGGCAATCAAGCTGCTGGACACGCCGACGAAGTCGGACTGCGGCGGCGCCTGCTCCTTCGCCACCATCGGCGACTACGTCCGCTTCGGCCAGATGCTGCTCAATGGCGGCGAGCTCGATGGCGCGCGCATCCTGAGTCCGAAGACGGTGCACCACATGACCTCCAACCATCTCGGGCCGGAAATCAAGAACACCGTCGCCAATGTCGAGCCGCATCGCGCCGGCTTCAGCTTCGGGCTCGGCGTCGCCGTGCGCGTCAGCGAGGGTCTGTCTGCGGTGCCCGGCAATCCCGGCGAGTTCAGCTGGAACGGCGCCTATGGCACGCAGTTCTTCTGCGATCCGAAGGAGCGCCTCGTCGTGGTGGTCGGCACCGCGGCGCCCGGCGACCTGCGCAAATATTATCGCGAGCAGGTGCAGGACATCGTGTACGGCGCGATGGTGAGGTAAGATAGCGCATGCTGACAATCCATCATCTGGGGAAGTCCCAATCCGAGCGCATCGTCTGGCTCTGCGAGGAGCTGCAAATACCCTACGAGCTGAAATGCTACACGCGCGACGCCAGGACGGTCCTGGCGCCCGCGGAGTACAAGGCGCTGCACCCGATCGGCGCCGCGCCGGTCATTACCGACGGCGATCTGGTGCTCGCCGAATCCGGCGCCGTTGTCGACTACATCATCTCCAAATACGGCCAGGGCCGGCTGCGGCCAGGCCCCGATGATCCGAACTTCGCGCCATTCCTCTACTGGTTCCACTTCGCCAACGGCACCTTGCAGGCGGCGATGGGCCGGCTGATGATCCTCAACCGTCTCGATCTGCCCGACGACAATCCCATGCTCGGCGCGATGCGGGCGCGGGTCGATCGCGCCTTCGCGGCCGTCGAGGCGCGCTGCGGCGAGGCGGACTACCTGGCGGGGGCGGCGCTCACCACCGCCGACATCATGACCGTGTTCTCGCTGACGACGATGCGCTACTTCCTGCCTTACGATCTCAGCCCCTTCCCCGACATCCGCGCCTATCTGTCACGCATCGCCGCCCGCCCGGCCTATCAGCGGGCGATGGAGAAGGGCGATCCGGGGATGAAGTTGCTGTTGAGTTGATTGCAAGCAAGTTTGCGCGATCGCTCACGCGGCTGGCTCGGTGTACCTCGCCCCGCTTGCGGGGAGAGGTCGGATTGCATCGTCAGATGCAATCCGGGTCAGGGGGTACAGGTCTCACCAAGGACGCTCCCTGCGCGTCTGCCCCAACTCACACTTCCCGTGTGGCGGCCGCTCACCCCAACCCTCTCCCCGTAAGAACGGGGAGAGTTAGCCGACTGCCCGAGCCGCTATTGGCGGTCCCCCTCATCGCTGCCGCTTGCGGCTCCAGTCCAGGAACGAGCGATACAGCTCCTCCTTCTCCGCCTTCGAGGTCGGCGCCTTGGCCTGCGATTCGAGAAACGCCTCGAAGCGGTCCTGTTGCGAGAGACCGCCGGTCGCGGCGGGCGCCAGGCCGACATTGGCCTCCTTCTTCATCCGTTCCAGCACGGCGTCGACATACGGATAGCGCTGCCAGCCCGGCACCTGGGCCTCGAGATTGAGATCCTTCCAGCCCGGATGGAACGGCGGCTGCTGCAGCCGCGCGAGGTTGGTGAACAGCGTGTCGACGAAGCGGTTGACGCGGTCGGCGCGGTCGCTGCCCGGCTTCCAGTTGTAGACGGCCAGCACCGACGGCACGGCGATGGTTTCCACGGCGGTGTCAGGTGCGACCAGCCCTGGATAGGTGTCGGCCTTGATGCTGGTCGGATAGTAGAAATCCGAGAATTGCTGCGTGTACGGCACCGGCACGAAGTGGAATCCGGGATCCGCCTTCTTGCCGCTGAACAGCTCGCCGGGCTTGGAGGCGACATAGACCATCGCGGCGATCTCGCCCTTGTGCAGCTTCTCCAGCGCGACAGGGCCACCGACCGCGACCGGCTCTATGTCGATGCCGAGGCGCCGGAAGATCAGCGGGCCGGTGTGGGCGGCGGCGACGCCCGCCGTGCCCACCGCGACCTTCTGGCCCTTCAGGTCCTGCAGCGTCTTGAACTCGTCGCGCGCATAGATGTGCACGTCGGAGATGAAAAAGCGCAGCACGTAGCGGATGCGGTCGTTGATGTTGGAAAGACCGGCCTGCCTGGCGTAGAAGTCGAAGGCGTCGGCATAGGTGATCGCGACGTCGACGCCGCGCAGATAGAGCAGGTCGGCGATGTTCGAGGTGGTGCCGCGCGTCACCATCGGGATCAGGCGCATGTTGTCGCCATCGTCCATCGTCCGCGCCATCTCGCTGGCGAAGCGCACGAAGCCGCCGTCGGGCAGGCCCGCGGCCAGGCCGACGGTCCATTGGTTCATGCGCGTCTTGATGGCGGCTTCGTCCGAGGCGCTCCGCGGCTCGCGGGACTCTGAGACCCGAGGCTCGACGGTCCGCCGTTCCGACGCGCGCGCAGGCTTGATCGAGAGCGGAGCGGCGGACTGCTCTTGCGCGCGCACCGCGCCGACGGGGGTGAGCAAGGCAGCCGAAAGCGTTGCCAGCGCCAGCAGCGCCGGCCGGGCGAGTACTCTGTGCATGTGACTAGTCCCCGATCGCGTCTGCTCGCCATTCCCCCGAGCAGACTGATGACACAGATCAATCCAAGATCGTATCTCAATGAGCCCTAAACCTGGCAGTTTTGGGGCAAGAACTACTTAAGGTTTCAGGTAGCTCCAGCCGCTCTCCTGCAATTCCATCAGCCTCACTGCGCCCGAGGGCACCAGGCTCGCTTCGGCGACGATCGCAATCGGATGTCCTTCGCGTTTCTCCATGCCGCGCTTGGTGATGTTGCAGGCGGAGAATTTGATCTTGGCGGGAAAGCTCAGCTCGGCGATCTGCTTGAGCCGGTCCTTCACCGGCGAGGTATCCTCGCGCAGCATGTTCAGCCCGGGTCCATAGGTGACGAGCTCGATCTCGACCTCCTCGCCCTTCTCCTTGAACGTCTCCATGATGTTGGTGGCGTTGTTGAGCGCCAGATTCATGATCGCCGGATCGTTCTGATCGACCTGGATCGCGACGCGATGGATCTTGACGTCGGCGGCGAGGCCCGCTCCAGCCGGCGCGATCAGCAGCGCGCAGGCGGCCATGACAGTTGTGAGATTGAAGCGCATGCCAGGACTCCGATGTACGATACAGGGCATTGGGATGTGGGCATGATCTGCCACAACCTCAGCTCCCAGTCGATGGGCCTGAATCGTGGCAAGACTATGCGCTGCCGCGGGAGCGCCGTGATGCGGCGAGGAGGGCGGTGATGATGACGGCAATGCCGGAGATGAGAGGGATGGCTGGCATTGATGTGGATGACGATTGGGATTGAAGAGGCGCGATGACCTCCGCCGTCGCCAAGCCCGCCGCTATTTGGTTGCGTCTCGCACCCTCGCCGGATGGATGCCTCTCCGCCAACTGCTTTCCTCTGCCGCACGACGGGCAATCCGCGCATACGCGCCCTGCGCAAACTGCCCGTCGCGTTACGATGTCGCAGGCTGCGTCACTTGTCTCGTCGGGCAAATCAGGCGGATGCTTCCGCTCGTCCTGCTGCCGCATGAGGGGCGTGTCGCGACCGTCACGAGACGTTGGCAGTGGGATGCGATGGGCGTGGATTGCCGCAGCGTGAGTCACATCGCGCGGACGAACGGCGATGCACGTACGGTCAAGTCGCGTGGTCCTGACACCCCGATGCTGGTGTTCCCTTTGCGACGACGCTTGAGGCGTCGCGCGGAGCATGGTGGCCAACAAGCCCGGCGCACCAGGGAGATCGCGAAGCAGCCGTTCCAACCGTCGCGCAGGGAAGGCCGGGTGTTTCCGGCTGCACCTGTGGTACCTGCCGCCTGCATTTTTTGAGCAGGCGGGCCACGGGCGTCAGCCGACGCCCGGCCTTCCCTGTGCCCTCTGTTCACGGAGGGCGATCGAAGTTCAACAGCTCGGACGCTACGCGCCGCGAGGAGTCGAAGCCATGGCCGACGCCGAATCCACCGTGATCTGCACTGGAATGAAAGGCCCCGCGGCAATCGGCTCAGCAGGGATCAGCCCGGCTGCCGCCACCCCACCGCTGTCGTCGCCCGCGAAAGCGGGCGATCCAGTACGCCGCGGCCTCTCAGCTGAGCCACTGCCGTCACGGCGGACTGGGTCGCCCGGTCAAGCCGGGCGACGACACCGAGGATGGGCGACGGCGTCCCGTCCCAATCCGTCGGCACCGCTGGCAAAATCACCCCGCGATGGTTACATTGCGCCGGCGAGGCTGCGACGCGCGTCCGGAACCAACATATCCCCGGGGCCTTATCGATCCTTTAGGGAACTGTCCCTGGCCAGGTCCGTGGACCTGGACATATGGTGCCCACCTACTTTCGTAGGGAACTCCGGGATCGAGCGTTTCAACGGCGATTGCGGCTTCGCGCTTGTCTCTCTCCTCTTTGTATCTCTCCTCTGTCCCCTTGATTGCCGACCTGCTGCGTTTCTGAGAACGTTGGAGTGCCCGCGTCCGCGCGCTCTTGACGGAGGTCCCGCCGCATGCCGATGAAGGCCGTCCAGCACACCAAGCAGCAGCTGCGGGCTGCAGCGCTGGCCGCGCGCGATGCGCTGAGCGACGAGGCGCGCAGCGCCGCCGCCCAGGCCATCGCGGTGCGCGGGCTGCCGTTCGCGCTGGAGCTGGGCCAGGTGGTCTCGGGCTATGCGCCGATTCGCAACGAGCTCGATCCGGTGCCGCTGATGCGCGTGCTGGCGGCGAAGGGCGCGCGGCTGGCGCTGCCGGTCATCCTGGCGCGCGGCCATTCGCTCTCTTTCCGGGCGTGGTCGCCGGGCGATCGGCTGACATTGGGCTCGCTCGGCATCCCCGAGCCGTCGCCGGTCGCGGCCGAGCTGGTGCCGGACGTGATGCTGGTCCCGCTCGCCGCCTTCGACCGCACCGGCCACCGCATCGGCTATGGCGGCGGCTACTACGACTACACCTTCTCGCACTTGCGGAAGACACATCATCTCATCGGCGTCGGGCTCGGCTTTGCCGTGCAGGAAACCGAGGCCATCCCGGCCTTGGCCCACGACGCGGCGCTGGATTATGTGCTAACCGAGCGCGAGACCTTGGATTTCCGGAGCAATTGAATTGCGAATTCTCTTCGTCGGCGACGTCGTCGGCCGGGCCGGCCGCAGCGCCGTCTCGGACCACCTTCCGGGCTTGATCCGCGATTGGGCGCTCGATCTCGTCATCATCAATGGCGAGAACGCGGCCGGCGGGTTCGGCATCACCGAGGCGATCTATCAGGAGCTGGTCGATGCCGGCGCCGACGCGGTCACGCTCGGCAACCACTCCTGGGACCAGCGCGAGGCGCTGGTGTTCATCGAGCGCGCGCCGCGCCTGGTGCGTCCCGCGAACTATCCGGCGGGCACGCCCGGCCGTGGCGCCGCGCTGATCGATGCCAAGAACGGCGCCCGCTCGCTGGTGGTCAACGTGCTCGGGCGCGTGTTCATGACGCCGTTCGATGATCCGTTCGCGGCTGTCGGCCGCGAGCTCGGCGCCTGCCCGCTGCGCGAGGCGGCGGATGCTGTTGTGGTCGACGTGCATTGCGAGGCCTCCAGCGAGAAGCAGGGCATGGGCTATTTCTGCGACGGCCGCGCCAGCCTCGTCGTTGGCACCCATACGCATGTGCCAACGGCCGATCACCAGATCCTGCCCGGCGGCACCGCCTACATGACCGATGCCGGCATGACCGGCGATTACGATTCCATCATCGGCATGCAGAAGGACGAGCCGTTGCGGCGCTTCCAGTCGGGCATCCCGTCGGCGCGGTTCGAGCCGGCGACGGGCGAGGCGACGTTGAGCGGGGTGGCGGTCGAGACCGACAACGGCACCGGGCTTGCGATCAAGGTCGCGCCGGTGCGGATCGGCGGCCGGCTGTCGCAGACGAGGCCGGCGTTCTGGGGAGGATGAGAGCCTGCGTCAGGCCTTGAGGCGAAAGCCCATCCGGAACGCGCCCCAATGCCGTCCCTTGATGACGATCGGCGCGGACAGGTCCTTCATCAGCACGAACTGCCCGCCGCCCATGTCGCGGCGGTAGGTCTGGAGCAGAAACGGCTTGTTGCTGGCGGCGGCGACCTTCTTCACCGCGCGGTCGTCGAACAGCCGGCGGTTGCGGCAGTTGGCGTTGTTCCAGACCGGATCGGGCCCCTGCGGCCTGCGGTAGTTCGGATTGTGCGTCGGCAGATAGCCGCCGCGCGCCCAGGCGACGCAGAACACGATGCGCTGGTCGCTGCCCTGGATCGGGTCCTGGATCGCGGGCAGCACGCGGTCGGTGAACTCGACGTAGCGCGTCATGTACTGCTTGGGATTGGTGCCGGGGATCTCGCGATAGCTCTCGTCCATCAGGTCGGCGAGCGTGATCTCGCCGCGATCGATCGCCGCCTCGAAGGTCGCCGAGATCTGCCGGGCGGTGTCGACGACGGTCTTGATCAGCGGCGCGTCCGTGGTCTGTACGCCGCTTTCGGCGATCAGCCCGATCAGCGCCTCGGAACGATCGAGCAGCTTGGCGATGCGGCTGTCGGCCTGTTTGAGCTCGACCGAGGACTGGTCGACGCCCTTGGCGAGCTCGTTGAGCTCGCTGATCACGGCGTCGCAATGCGCGAGGTTGGAGGTCGCGGCCTTCGCCACGCCGTCGATCTCCTGGCCGACGCTGGTGAAGCCGTCCTGGACGCGGACGATGATGCCGCCGATCTGCTGGGCGCCTTCACCCGCTGTCTTGGCGCGCGACGAGGCCTGGCCGCTCTCGCCGAGCAGGCTCTTCACCTGCGAGTCGAGCCCGCGCAGGGTATCGCCGATCTCCTGGGTGGCTTGGCGGGTCGCCTCGGCGAGCGACTTCACCTCGCTCGCGACGACGGCAAAGCCGCGGCCGGCGCTGCCGGCGCGCGCGGCCTCGATGGTGGCGTTCAGCGCCAGCAGGTTGGTCTGCTTGGCGATCGCCTCGATCGCCACCGAGACCTTGGCGACCTGCGACAGCGCATCGCCGACCGAGCCGAGCCGCTGCTCGATGCGCTCGACGGACTCGACCAGTTCGGCGATGTGCCGCACCGCGGTGTCGACCACGTTGCGCGACTGGGTGATGTCGCCGACCGCGGCGGTCGTGGCCGATTGCACCGCCTGCGAGGCGGTGGCGATGTCGTGATTGGCCGCGACCATGGTCTTGGCCGTGGCCTGCAGATGCCCGAACCGCTGCGACTGGTAGCTGACGCGGTTGGCGACCTCCTGGACGTTGCCGGCGACGTCGGCGAGCTCGACGCCAAGGCCGCCGATGCGGTCGGCGATCTCGTCGATCAGCCGCTCGGCGCCGGTGCGCGCGTCGTGACTTTCCAGAATGGCGCGTTGCGCGACCGACATGTCCAGACTCCCGGGCTTGATAGGATCAGAAAATCGCCGCTTGGCTCACAATTTGTAGGCGGTGCGGAAGCCGCCCCAGTGCCGGCCGCGGACGCGGATCGGTACGTCGATTTCGCGCATCATGATGGTGTTGCCGTTGCCCATGTCGCGCGCGTAGCTCTGGATCAGATAGGGCCGCTGGTTGCGCCCGGCCGCGAGCCCGGCCGGATCGTTGAAGATGCGGCGGTTGCGGCTGTTGGCGGTATTGAAGGCGACATCGCCCGGCCGCTGCGGATGCGAATAGATCTTGTTGTGCACCGGCAGATAGCCGTTGCGGTCGATCGCGACGCAGAACGCCAAGCGCTGGTCCTTGGCCAGGAAGGCCTCCTGGAACGCAGGCAGCGCGCGCTCGGCCCAGTCGAGGATCCGGCTGCGATGCTGCTGCGGATTGGTGCCGGGGATCTCGACATAGTTGGTGTCGAACATGTCCTCGATCGTGACCTCGCCGCGCGCGACGGCGCTCTCGAACATCCGGTTCAGCTCGGTGCCGGCTTCCATGGCGCGGGTGACGAACTCGTTGTTCTCCTCGTGCAGCGCCCAGAGCTTGTCCTCGATCTTCTCGCGCAGTTCGGCACTTGGCGCATCGAACCGCGCCTGGGCGCCGGCCTTGACCTGCTCGGTGACGCGCAGGCGGCACGGACCGACGTCCTCCAGCACGGCGTCGAGACGCTCGTTCACGGGCAGGCGGCTGGCATCTGGGCCGGTGATCAGAAGGCCGTCGTTGGAAATCTCATAGACCGGCGCATCGATCGTACGTGCGCCCGACTTGATCTCGAGCTTGAGGTGACAGGGCAGACGCTCGCTGCCGCTGCGCACGGGCCGATCGCCCTGCCGCAGCAGCACGGCGCAGCGCGCCTTCAGCTTCTGGGCGTACATGGTCACGGCGCGCCCGGCGTTCGTGACGCGCTCGCCATAGCTCTCGGCCTGCTGGGTGGCGCTGCCGATGTCGGCGGCGCTGTCGACCACCGAGGATATGAACTGCGAGGCCTGGGCCGCATTGTTCGACATCTCGCCGGTGGTCTGGTTCTGTTCGGCGACGGCGCCGTTGACGTTGGTGAAGACGGGGCGGATCGCCTCGATCGCCTGGGCGATGCGGTGGACGGCGTCGGCCGAGCCGGCGGCGTCCTTCTGCAGTGCCTCGATCTTGCGCGTGATCTCCTCGGTCGCGTTCTGGGTCTGCACGGCGAGGGCCTTGACCTCGGTCGCGACCACCGCGAAGCCGCGGCCGGCCTCGCCGGCGCGGGCGGCCTCGATGGTCGAGTTGAGCGCGAGCAGGGTGGTCTGGCGCGCGATCTGGGAGATCAGGTTGACGACGTTGCCGATCGCCGCCGAGGATTCGCGCAGGCGGTCGACGTTGGCCCGGGCTTCCGTGGCGGCGGCGCTGGCCTGGTCGGCGAGCTGGCCGGCGTCCTGGACCTGGGCACGGATACCGTGGGCGGACTGGGTCACCTTCTCCGCGGCGTGGGCGAACGTCGCCGCCGTTCCTTGCGCGGCGCTGCTGCGCCCGCTCAGCGCATCGGCGCGCTGGCGAATGTCCGTCAGCGTCCCCGCCGTCGCCTCGGCGCCGCTGGCGACCGCATCGGCGGCGCGCTCGAGCTGGCGAATCATGCCGCCGAGTTCCAGCTCCAGCAGGTCGAGGATGGCCTTGGCCGAATCGGCATCCGACGACGTCGGCGGCTCCGGCGGGGCCACCGGCTTCGGTTCGGCCGCCGGATCGGGCGCAGAGGGTCGTCTTGCAAAGAAACCAAACGCCATGGGGTGGGCCCCGGTGCGGGTGAAAAGGTGCAGAGGGGCGGGATCGTTGCACTTGACTGTGAAGCCATGGTTAACATTGGCTTATGCTGCAGGGCACCCGGCCGGCTTCCCGAAGGGGGCAGCCACCGCAGAATCCACCTCAAATCTTTGATTTTGCCGATTCCCGGCCTATAAGGCCGCGCTTCCCTCATTGATCCCCTACGATTGCAAGAGACCTCGCATGGCCGGCCATTCCCAATTCAAGAACATCATGCATCGCAAGGGCCGGCAGGATGCGATGAAGTCCAAGCTGTTCGGCAAGCTGGCGCGCGAAATCACCGTCGCCGCCAAGCTCGGCACGCCCGACCCGGCGATGAACCCGCGGCTGCGCGCCGCCGTGGTCGCCGCCCGGGCCGAGAACATGCCCAAGGACAATATCGAGCGGGCCATCAAGAAGGCGCTCGGCGGCGAGGGCGACAATTATGCCGAGATCCGCTACGAGGGCTATGGCCCGGGCGGCGTCGCCGTCATCGTCGAGGCGCTGACCGACAACCGCAACCGCGCCGCCTCCGACATTCGCTCCTATTTCACCAAGTCCGGCGGCAATCTCGGCGAGACCGGCTCGGTCTCGTTCATGTTCGACCGCGTCGGGATCATCGAGTTCGACCGCAGCGTCGCCTCTGACGACGCGGTGCTGGACGCCGCGATCGAGGCCGGCGCGGATGATGTGATCTCGGGCGAGGGCGGCCACGAGGTCTATGCCTCGCCGGACAGTTTCCACGAGGTCGCCAAGAACCTCGAGGCCAAGTTCGGCGAGCCGCGCAAGGCGGCGTTGACCTGGAAGCCGCAGAACACGGTGGCGGTCGACGACGAGACCGGCGAGAAGCTGGTGAAGCTGATGGACCTCCTGAACGAGCACGACGACGTCCAGAACGTCTACGCCAATTTCGAGATTTCGGACGCGCTGATGGCGAAGATGGGCGGTTGACGGACGCTTGACCACGTCGTTCGTGCGTTCCGTTTATGTTTCCATCGGTGCGGCGCAAGGCTATCTCTGAACCCATGAAAGCCCAGCCGATTCGCGCAGCCGTCCGCATCATCGGGATCGATCCTGGCCTCCGCCGCACCGGCTGGGGCGTGATCGAGAGCGAGGGCAACCGCCTGATCTATGTCGGCTGCGGCTCGGTCGAGCCGCCCGACGACCTGCCGCTGGCGAACAGACTTCTCGCCATCCACGAGGGTCTCGCCAAGGTCCTGAATGACTTCCAGCCGCTTGAGGCCGCGGTCGAGCAGACCTTCGTCAACAAGGACGGCGTCGCCACCCTGAAGCTCGGCCAGGCCCGCGGCATCGCCATGCTGGCGCCGGCGATGTTCGGAATTTCGGTCGCCGAATACGCCCCCAACCAGGTCAAGAAGACCGTGGTCGGCGCCGGGCACGCCGACAAGGGCCAGATCGCGGTGATGCTGAAGATCCTGCTGCCGAAGGCCGAGCTGTCGTCGGCCGACGCGGCCGACGCGCTGGCGATTGCGATCACCCACGCCCATCACCGCCAGGGCCAGGCGCTGCGCATGAAGGTGGCCGGGCTATGATCGGCAAGCTCAAGGGGTTGATCGATTCCTACGCGGAGGATTTCGTCATCCTCGACGTCGGCGGCGTCGGCTATCAGGTGCACTGCTCGGCGCGCACGCTGCAGGCCTTGCCGTCGCCCGGTGAAGCCGCCACGTTGTCGATCGAGACCTATGTGCGCGAGGACCAGATCAAGCTGTTCGGTTTTCGCTCGGATGTCGAACGGGAATGGTTTCGCCTTTTGCAGACGGTACAGGGCGTCGGCGCCAAGGTCGCCCTCGCGGTCCTAGGCACTCTGCCGCCGGCGGACCTCGCCAATGCGATCGCGCTGCGCGACAAGGCCGCGGTGGCGCGCACGCCGGGCGTCGGCCCCAAGGTCGCCGAGCGCATCGTCACCGAGCTGAAGGACAAGGCGCCGGCGTTCGCCGATGTCGATCCCGGTGTCGTCAGGCTGTCCGGCGCCATCGAGGAATCCCGCGCGCCGCAGCCGATCGCGGACGCGATCTCCGCGCTCATCAATCTCGGTTATGGCCAGCCGCAGGCGGCTGCCGCCATTGCCGCCGCGTCACGTGCGGCCGGCGACAAGGCCGAGACCGCGCAACTCATTCGCCTCGGCCTCAAGGAGCTGGCGAAATAGGCTATCGTCGCCCGGCCGGGCGAGCAGAAGGACATCCGTTTACCCCATGGTGAGCAAGAAGGACAAGGAGCTGATCGAGGCGGCCGCATCAGCGGTGAAGAGCCGCTATCGCAACGATTGGCAGGAGGTCGGCGCAGCCATGCGCACGCGCGACGGCCGCATCATCACGGGCGTCAACATCGATGCCTATCTCGGCCGCAACGCCGTCTGCGCCGAGGCCATCGCGATCGGCCGCGCCATCACGGAGTACGGCGACCACGGCATCGAGACCATCGTCGCGGTGCGCCATCCCAAGCCCGGCGAGCCCGGCGAGGTCGCCGTGGTCTCGCCCTGCGGCACCTGCCGCGAGCTGATCCACGACTATGATGCCAAGGCGCGCGTCATCGTGCCGTCGAACGGCAAGGGGCCTGCGGCGGTGACCATCGGCGAGCTGCTGCCGAACAAGTACAGGCGCGGCAACGAATGAAGCCGCCTGCGCGCATGGTCAGTCCTGAGCGGCGCTCCGATGATGTCGGCGACACCGCGCTGCGTCCGCAGCAGCTGTCGGAGTTCGTCGGCCAGCAGCAGGCGCGCGCCAATCTGTCGATCTTCATCGAGGCGGCGCGCAAGCGCGGCGAGGCGCTCGACCATGTGCTGTTCGTCGGCCCGCCCGGCCTCGGCAAGACGACCTTGGCGCAGATCGTGGCGCGCGAGCTAGGTGTCGGCTTCCGCGCTACCTCGGGTCCGGTCATCGCTAAGGCCGGCGATCTCGCGGCGCTGCTGACCAATCTCGAAGAGCGCGACGTGCTGTTCATCGACGAGATCCATCGTCTCAGCCCGGCGGTCGAGGAGGTGCTCTATCCCGCGATGGAGGACTTCCAGCTCGACCTCATCATCGGCGAGGGACCGGCCGCGCGGTCGGTGAAGATCGATCTGTCGAAGTTCACCCTGGTCGGCGCCACCACCCGCGCGGGCCTGCTGACTAATCCGTTGCGTGACCGCTTCGGCATCCCGATCCGCCTGAACTTCTACACCGTCGAGGAGCTCGAAGGCATCGTCACGCGCGGTGCCCGCGTGCTCGGAGTCGGCATGACCGCGGACGGCGCCAACGAGATCGCGCGGCGCGCCCGCGGCACCCCGCGCATCGCCGGCCGGCTGCTGCGCCGTGTGCGTGACTTCGCCTCGGCGGCAAACGCGGACGCGATCGATCGCGCCATCGCCGATCACGCGCTGAGCGCGCTGGAGGTCGATGCCGCCGGGCTGGACGCGATGGACCGGCGCTATCTCTCGACCATCGCGCTGAACTACGGCGGCGGCCCGGTCGGCGTCGAGACCATGGCGGCGGCGCTGTCGGAGCCGCGCGACGCGATCGAGGACATCATCGAGCCCTATCTGATCCAATGCGGCTATCTGCAGCGCACGCCGCGCGGCCGGCTGCTGACCACGCACGCGTTCAAGCATCTCGGCCTGGCCGAGCCGAACCGCGATCCCAGCCAGTTCGGCCTGTTCGGCAATGAGGACGATGATTAACGAAACTGCTGACAATCTGCACAGACGCACCCGAAATCGGTTGCAATGATCAGGGAGAAGGGAGCCGCTGCGAGGAGTTTATCGATGCTGTCACGCCGTCGCTTTCTGTCATTCTCAGGCGGTCTTGCCGCGACCGGTTTTTCGACTGCGACCTATGGCGTCGGCGTCGAGCCGCTCCGTCTCGGCGTCACCGACTATCACATCCATCCGCACAACTGGCCCGCTGGGCTGAGACTGAAGATCGCGGCGATCGCCGATATCCATGCCTGCGATCCGTGGATGTCGCTGGTGCATATCGACGGGATCGTCCAGCGTGCCAATGCGCTGCAGCCGGATCTGATCGTCCTGCTCGGCGACTACGTCGCCGGTCATCGTCATCACATCGGACGCATCGACGCCGCCGCCTGGGCGCCGGTGCTCGGCGGCCTGAAGGCGCCGCTGGGCGTGCACGCCATCCTGGGCAATCATGATTATTGGGATGATCGAACCGTGCAGCGCGACGGCCGCGGCGCGCCGTATGCCCAGAAGGCGCTCGAGGCCGCCGGCATTCCCGTCTACGAGAACGACGTCGTGCGTCTCACGAAGAACGGCCATGCCTTCTGGCTTGCCGGCCTCGGCGATCAGTTGGCCTACATGCCGGCGCGCCGCTTTCGGCCGATGCCGCGGATCGGCATCGATGATCTCGCAGGGACGCTGCGTAAGGTGACGGACAGCGCCCCGGTCATTCTGCTGGCGCACGAGCCCGACGTCGCGCTTCGGGTGCCGCCGCGCGTGGCGCTGCAACTGTCGGGGCATACGCATGGTGGCCAGATCCGCCTGCTCGGCTGGTCGCCGGCCGTTCCCGCGCGCAATGGCGTCAATCTGGCCTACGGCCACATCCGCACCCAATGCGACGTGATCGTCTCCGGCGGCCTCGGCTGCAGCATCATGCCAGTCCGGATCGGCATGCCGCCGGAAATCGTGCTGGTCACCGTCGGCAGGGAACCCGTCGAGGTGACGTCCTAGCCTGCTCTTGCGCTGGCCGTTGAACTGGGCGAAACGATCGCCATTTCCGGCTATCGAGGGCGTACCTTGACCCATCACCATCTCGACGGCGAGATCCGCGACGGCCGTCACCACATGCAGGTCCGCGTCTACTACGAGGACACGGATTTCTCAGGCATCGTCTACCACGCCAACTACCTTCGTTTCATGGAGCGCGGCCGTACCAATCACCTGAGGCTGATGGGCGCCGAGCAGCACGCGCTGTTCGCGGAGGCGGCAAGCGAAGCCCCGGGTTTCGCCTTCGTGGTGCGCTCGATGACGCTCGACTTCCTGCGGCCGGCCCGCATGGACGACGTGCTCGACGTCGTCACCTGGCCCGTGGCGGTGAAGGGGGCGTCGATCACGCTGGCGCAGGAGGTCAGGCGCGGCGAGGAGGTGCTCGTCAAGGCCGACGTGAGAGTCGCGTTCATCAGCGGCGGCAGGGCGCAGCCGATACCGAAAGCGCTGCGCGACCTGATGAAGGCGGACATCGCCTAAAGACGTGCTAACGGCGGGGCGGGCGGAGGGATGAAGATGCGCCTGCCGGCGATCGCGACCTCGCCGCCGTCCGGTCGGCCGCGCCATTTGCGCCGCGAACGCGGCGACAGCTCCGAGAATAGGCTCTTTCAGCCGAAGGCGGCTGCGACGGAGGGACGTGGCGGCCAACGTCGCTGCCATTGGCATGCTCGCAGTGCTTGCCGCGCCCGTCGCATCGCGCTGAGTCGGACGGGCGTGATCGGAGTTGCCTAGCCCGTCCAGCACTGTCCTCCGCGGAGCAACGTGCGGGACGGACACGCGGCGCCTACGGGCAGAACCAGGCCGGTCCGATCTGCATGCAGCCCCGGCGGTGATGGTCGTGCGGGCGGAAGCGATAGCGGTGCCAGCCGGCAGGAGGACCGTGACGCCGTCCGTCGTGGCCGCGATAGCCGTGACGTCTTTGCTCGTGCTGCCAGCGACCGTCTCCGTTGCCGTGATCCCGCTGCGCAAGGCGCATCGGAGAAGCAGCCGCTTCGCCCTCATCTGCCGCGGCGGCCATCGGCGCCGCCGAGGCTCCGACGGAGCTGACGAGAAGGATGGCGGAGAGTGCAACGATGGTTGCTCGCATCAGGGGCTCCAATTCATTGTCGGGGTTGGGTTGTGCCGGTTGATGGGATGGCGCGGGTCGGCTTGGCTGCACGGCAACGCCGCGCCGGCTTTGCGGATTTCGTTCCCGCGAGTGTCAGCAACGTGCGGCCGCAGGGCGCGTTCCCCACGGATCGCCGCGAGAGGCGCGTCAAACTGCCCCTGCGCGGGCCGGGGTCCAGCGCTGCTGCGCGCATGTGCGGGGATGGACGTGACTGTGCTGAACTGCGACGCGAGGCGGCGGATCACGCTGCGCTGATCCGCCAGACGGACTGCCGCTCAATCAGACCGCGGCCGGGGGGCACTCGCGCGTTGAAACCGTCAGTATCGCCCGCCGCTGCGCTCTTGTTGCTTGATCCAATCCGACAAGGTCCGGGGCGACGATCCTTGTCCGGGGCGCGATGGCTTCGCGGTGGCAGTCCTGTTGCTCCGGTTCGTCGTCTCGGTCGGCCCGCGCGGGCGCGTCGCGGCATGGGCGCCCGAGACGCCTCTCGGGGCCGTTGCGAGCTTCTCCGCTTCCTCCTTCTCCAGCCGCAGCTTGCGCAGCCGCTCCATCTTCTCGCGCTCCGGATCGACCGGCGGCGGTGGCAGCTCGCGCTGGCGGGCTTCCTCGGCGGAGATCAGCAGACCCATGATGGCGCTTTCGCCGAGGGCCTTGCAGGCTTCGAGGCGGTGCAGACCTTCGACCAGGACAAAATGGTCCTTGTCGCGGCGGACGAGGATCGGCTCGCGCTGGCCGGCCTCCAAAATGCTTTCGGCCAGCGCGTCGACCGCGTCCTGCCTCAGCGCCTTGCGCTTCTTGTCGGGGACGTGGATCCTGTCGATGGGGAAGCTTTCCGGTGCGGACACAGTCGAAACTCCGTCGTGGGCGCGCCGTCCGGCGTCAGGGTCGGAGGGGGCACGATCCCCCGATCCGCACCGCGGAGGGAGGCAGACCGGACACGCGCGACTACAATAGAGACATTCGCCATCTCGCCGCAAGGAGCGGGTGACGGGGCGTAATGGCTCCTGTCAGACGGCAAGGTGGATCATGCGGTGAGGGGCGCCCATCGGCCGCGCTCGAAAGTCGCTCGCGCGTCAATTCATGCTGCTATGCTGCATCGCTCATACAGGAGGACGCCGCTCATGACGACACGTACACTCGTTGCCGCGCTGGCCGGGATTGCCCTCGCGTTGCCGGCCGCTGCCCTCGCACAGGAGCCGCCGGTCGAGGAGCAGCTCGTCAATGCGATGAACAAGGTGTTCGGCGTGCACGCCGGCTTTCGCGCCAATCACGCCAAGGGCGTCGTCGTCGAGGGCAAGTTCAAGCCGTCGGCCGAGGCGGCGACCTTGAGCAAGGCGTCGCTGTTCAGCGGCGGCGAGGTTCCGGTCACGGTGCGGTTCTCGGACTCCACTGGCGTGCCGAACCTGCCGGACGGCTCCGGCGACGCCAATCCGCACGGCATGGCGGTGAAGTTTCATCTCGCCGACGGCAGCGACATGGACCTCGTGATCAACTCGCTGAAATTCTTCCCTGTCTCGACGGGGGCGGAGTTACGCGATTTGTTCCTGGCGATCGCGGACTCCGGGCCGAACGCGGCCAAGCCGACCAGGCTCGAGCAGTTCATTGCCAGCCATCCCTCGGTGCCGGCGGCGCTCGGCACCATCGCGACGCCGGACAGTCTTGCCGACGAGGCCTATTTCGGCGTCAACGCCTTCGTCCTCGTCAACAAGGCCGGCGAGAAGCAGGCGGTGCGCTGGCAGATGCTGCCGGAGAAGGTCGTGCATATCGACAAGGAGGACGCGGCGAAACGTGCGCCGGACTTCCTGATGGCCGAGCTGCCGGCGCGGCTGAAGCAGGGGCCGGTGACGTTCCGCTTCAAGGCGCAGCTCGCCGCGGCCGGCGACGACACCAGGGATCCGGCAAAGCCGTGGCCTGACGATCGCAAGCTGGTCGAGCTCGGCGTGCTGACGATCGACAAGGCGGTCGAAGACAGTGACGCGGCGCAGAAGAAGCTGCTGTTCCTGCCGGGCCAGCTCACCGACGGCATCGAGGCCTCCGACGATCCGATGATCGACATCCGCAACGGCGCCTATGCCATCTCGTTCTCGCGGCGCAATCCGTGATGCCGATGGCATGACGCGAAATCGGCCGCGCGCCGCCGCGCCACATCCGGCCGCAATCATGGATGTTTCGCGGCGCGCTGCTCCGATGAATTGCCGCGACGTCGACGAAGGTCCGCCCCATTCGGTGCGATTGCGGCGGCCTTTGCCGCTTTCTCTTCTGATCGATGACGTCGCGCTGGTGATCGATGACGTCGCGCTGGCTGCGCAATAGCGGCGAAACCAAGGGCAGGACTTGTCGACGCGCATGGATAGCCGAGCGTCGGCGCGTCGACGGCGAAGGCGACCGCACAGACCAAGTGCCGCCCTCTTCGCTGTAGTGCAATCGGAGCGTGTGGTTGATGTGAAGGCCGACGATCGCGAGGTGCGCGCGATCAGGACGCATGCCGCCGAGCGCGCTCTGCGCTTGCTGTGAGTTCGGTGCGGACGTTCGTCTACTACGAACTCATGAGCCGCTGCGGCATCGCGTGTCGCGCCGTTTGTCGCAATCGTGTCGCGCGCTGCTTCATTTTGCCAGAATCCTGCATCTTGCGTGCAACAGTCAAAGCCGAATTTCGATCGCGTCGGCGTCGCGATCTGCATTCCTTCCGAATGACATTTTTCAATTCAGTTCGCGACACAATCTCACCCTCCTGATGCGGCCGCCGTTTGTTGCGGCACGTGTTCAGGAGTTGTGAGTTCGATGCGTCGCGTATTTGGCGTATGCCTTTGCCTATCTACTTTCGCAGGAAGTACGACATCGGTCTGGGCGACTGATCTCGCCTTGCCTCCCCCGCTCCCGCCGCCCGACGTCTTCGCCTACAGGTGGAGTGGCTGCCATGCCGGCGCGAACGCCGGGATGGCCTGGTCGCGTCAGCAGCAGACGTGGAGCCAGGTCGCCAATGCCGCCGCCGCGCCGGTTCAGCCCGTGCAGCAGCCCGTCGGCAACGCAAACAACCCGCCGGTGGTCAAGCCGCCTGTGGTTGCAAACCCCGCGCCGAACCCGCCGCCGCCGAACAACCCCGGCGGGAACAACGGCGGATGGAAGCCGCCGCCGCATAAGCCGCCGGGCAAGCCTCCGATCTGCGAGCGCAACGACAAGGGCTGGTGGCAGCCCGGCAAGCAGTATCATGGCGACAAGGATCACGGCTGGCCGAACGACAAGCCGTCCTACAAGCCCGATCACGACGGTGGTCATCATTGGCCACAGGTTGGATCGAAAGGCGGCGACAACAAGTCTTCCTGGCCGTCGGCTCCATCCAAGAACAAGGACGACAATTACAACGACGTCAAATATGGCAGCGGCTGGTTCGACAAGCCTCACGACGACGACCATGGCAAGTCGAGCGGCTGGTCGCAGCTGCATTCGAGCGGCTACTCCGACCGATCGGCTTGGCTGCACCGTGATCGGCAGGACGATCACGACAAGCCGGCTTCCGGCTGGGGTGGGAAGAAGGACGACGGCACCGACAAGCCGCTTGGTTTCGGCTGGTCGAAGCAGCCGATGAAGAGCGAGCGTGACAGCTACGCCTGGATGAAGCCGGATGACCGGAACGACGACAAGCATGGCGGCTACGGCTGGGGCGGCAAGCCGCACGACAATGACGACGGCAAGGGCGGCTATGGCGACAAGCAGCCCGACAAGGATCATTGGCAGCAGCAGGGCGGCAATTACCATCATGGCGGATGGCCGCATCATCCGGACAAGCCCTGGCCGCCGAAGAATCCGCCGCCGAACAATGGCGGCGGTCAGCCGAACCCGCCGCCACAGGCCAACAATGGCAATCCGCCGGCGCAGAATCCACCGCCGGTGGCCGGCGGCGGCAACGTGGCGCCGCTGCCCGTCGCGGCCGTGCAGATTCCGACCGCCATCTCCAGCAATGGCAGCGACGTCGTCGGCGGCCTGCAGCTCGGTTGCGACTACCAGATGGACCGCTTCGTCGTCGGCATCCAGGCGATGGCCGATCTCGGCATCATCAACGCGTCGAGCCAGCTCGGACCGGCGCTGACGATGAACACGCGAACCAGCAACCTCTACACCGCCACGGTGCGTGCAGGCTATCTCGTGACGCCTGAGATCCTGGCCTATGTGCGCGGTGGCGCGGCGTGGACACGGACCAATGTTTCGGTCGTCAACACCGCCACCGGACAGTCCGCCAGCGTGGCGTTCAACCGCAGCGGCTGGACGGTCGGCGCCGGCGTCGAGTGGATGTTCGCCCGCAACTGGTCAGCCTTCGCCGAGTATGATTACGCCGATTTCGGCACGGTGACCGGCACGCTGCCGGGCGCCGCCGCGATCACCGGCGGGCCGAACGTCGTCAGCCAGAAGACCCAGCTCCACACGGCGATGATCGGCGTCAACTACCGCTTCGAGATGCTGTCGCGCGGCGGCCGCTGAGATCAGCGGCGGACGCATCGCATCCAACACGATAAAGGCCGCCTGGATCATCCAGGCGGCCTTTTCGCTTTTGTCGGCCGGCGTTCAGCTGGCGCGCACCGAGGTCAGGAACTTGCCGACCTCCTCCCTCAGTCGGCCGCTGTCGCGCGACAGCAGCTTGGCCGCGGACAGCACCTCGGATGACGCCGTCCCGGTGTTGCTGGCGCCGCGCTGCACGTCGGTGATGTTCGACGAGACCTGCTGCGTGCCCTGGGCCGCCTGCTGGACGTTGCGCGAGATCTCCTGCGTCGCCGCGCCCTGTTGCTCGACGGCGGCGGCGATGGTGGCCGAGATCTCCGACAGCCTTTCGATGGTCTCGCTGATCTCGCGGATCGCGCCGACGGACTCCTGAGTGGCGGTCTGGATGCCCGCGATCTGCTGGCCGATGTCCCCGGTCGCCTTCGCGGTCTGCTCGGCGAGCGCCTTGACCTCGGTGGCGACCACGGCGAAGCCGCGTCCGGCATCGCCCGCCCGCGCCGCCTCGATGGTGGCGTTGAGGGCGAGCAGGTTGGTCTGGCCGGCGATGCTGTTGATGAGCTCGACGACGTCGCCGATGCGCGCCGCCGCCTTCGAGAGCTCGCCGACCCGTCCGGTGGTGGAGCGTGCCTGCGTCACGGCTTCGTTGGCCATGCGCGCGGATTGCTGCACCTGGCGGCTGATCTCGGTCACCGAGGAGGCCATCTCCTCGGTGGCGGACGCCACGGACTGCACGTTGGTCGACGCTTGTTCCGAGGCGACTGCGACCGTGGTCGCGAGCGACTGCGCCCGCTCCGCGGTCGCGCTCAACGATCCGGCCGACGTCTCCAGCGTGCCCGAGGCGGCCGACACGGTTTCGACGATGCCGCCGACCGACGCCTCGAACTGATCCGCCATCGCGTTCATCGCGTGGCGCCGCTGGGCGTCGGCGGCCGCCTGGTCCTCGGCGCGCTGCGCGATGCTCTGCTTCAGGTCGCCCTGCATCGCCTTCAGGGAGGTGGCGAGGGCGCCGACCTCATCCGCCTGCTCGATGGTCAGGGTCTGGTTGAAGTCGCCTTTGGCGATGCCATTGGCGAATACGGCGCAATCCCGGATCGGACGGGCAATGCCCCGTGCCGCGACCCAGATGAGGAAGATCGCAAGCGCCGTAATCACCGCTCCGACCCCGAGCTGCCACAGCGTGTTGCTGGTCGAACGGCCGCTGAGCGAGGCGTCGAGCTGCCGTGCCGAGGCGAGTACCACGTCGCGTGGGATCGAGATCACGACCGACCAGGGCGTGTCGGTGAGACCGAATGTGATCGGGGCGTAGATGTCGACATTGGGATTGCTGGGCTCGTCGAGGACGGTGCCCTTGCCGGTGCGGACGATGGCGGCGCTGTCGGTCCAGCGCGAGTCGGCCTCGGCGGCGGGCCTGCCGATGACGTTCTGATTGGCGCTGTCGGCGACGACGAGGCCGGTGTCGTTCAGGATCACGACCTTGCCCTTGCCGTCGAACAGGGAGGTATTGATCTTGACCGCCAGCCTCTGCACGAAGTCCAGATTGTAGTCGGCGCCCGCAACGCCGCGGAATTTGCCGTCGATCATGACGGGCACCGACATCGTGGCCAGGAACACCGGCTTGCCCTGGACGATGTAGGGCAGCGGCCCGAGAATGTTCTCCTTCGCGGTAGTGCTCGGGTTGATGTACCAGGCGCCCTTCACGAGGCCATTCTGATGGCGCTCGCTGCTGTCGTACTCGACCAGCGGCTGGACGGCGATCGCGCCGCCGGCGCTTCGCGTCCAGTAAGGGAGAAAGCGGCCGGTGTGATCGGAGCCCATCTCCTTGTTGGCCTTGAAGGTGCTATCGTTGCCGTCGAGCGCATCGGGCTCCCAGGCCGAGTAGGTGCCGTTGAAGGCGGGATTGAGCTCCAGGACACGCCGCAGCACGGCGTTGAGCTGCGCGCGGCGTGCGCTCGCGGCGGTCCCGGTCTTGGCATCGGCCAGAACCGCAAAGGACTGCGCCAGCGTGCGCGCCGCGTCGAACCCGACCTCCAGCTCGGCCTTGATGACGTTGGCCTCGGTGGATGCCCGGTTCATCAGGCTCTCCTTGGTCTGGCGATCGACCAGCTGCATGACCTCGTGGTTGACGTACTGGTTCATGCTCTGCGTCGAGAACAGGCCGTAGCCGATCAGGATGACGCAGGTGAGCGCGAGGCAGAAGCCGGCGATCAAGGCAATCTTGGTCTGGATGGAGCGTATTGCCGCAAAGGATAGGCGCATGTTTCCCTCTCATATTGCTTCGCGAGACCGGCAATGACGTTCGTCGGTGCGAAGCGCGTGCGGGAACCATCCGCGACGGGGATTAACGCGTTTTGAGAAACTGGATTCGTGCGGGGGCTTCCGGCCCCATTCGGGCGAGAGAGTGTCGCAGCCTTGCGACACCCCCGTAGTCATCCGGGGCCTCTGTGCCGGTGCGACTGCCCTCACCGACGGAGGAGGGGCGCTCTCGCTGCGCTTCCCCGGACACCGCTCGGTGCAGTCGTGCGCCGTCCGGTGACAAGTCGCGCACACCGCGGACAACGCGGTCTCGTTCGTCCAGGTGACCTGTTTCGTCGGGAAGCGCCTTGCACCGCCTGGTGCCCTCGGGGGCCGCGGCCGCCTTGCGGCACCTGTCATGGCCGATGCGAAGGGAGCTGCCGTCGAACGAGCCGCGTCCCTGCGTCGTCCAGATCGTCTGCTCGCCGCCGGTCACCGCGGTGGCAGCGGCGATGCGGGGGACTTCGGTCGACATGTGCTCCTGGTCATGAGCCGGAATTCTTCGACGGACAGACGTTGCCCGGCCCGACATCCGGCTCCGCCGAAGAGTGATGCTGCATGATCTTTCCGTTGTGAAAGATGTAGGTGTAGCGTGCGCGTAGCAGGATCGGGGTGGGCTGCCCGTTCAGCGCGAACTCGTAGAGCCCGCTTGCAAATGTGTAGTCGCAGCCGCCGATCTCCGCCTTGTTCGGATCGACCGTGACTCTTGGCTTCTTCTTGAGGAAATCTACGAAATACTTCCTGATGTCTGCTTCATTGGTCAAGGGACCGTTGGCGCAGGTTGGCAGCAGGACCGCGTCTTTGGGAGCATAGGTCCTGAGAACCGGCGCTGGATCCGTTGACGAGGAGTTGTTCAACGCCTCCGCCCAGTTCGCCACGAGGCGGCGGACCTGATCGGTTTGGCATTGAAGCCGGCCCTTCCGCGACCAGCCCTCGGACGGAAAGGCGAGAAGGAGGAGGGCAGCAGATCCAAGCAGGGCGATGTGTTTCATGACGTGGCCTCGTCGCGGCATTCGTGGCAGGCTCGGTCGGGCAACGGTGCCCGCCTTGGCCTTTCATTCGACGGATCGTGTGATGGCTCGAATGAGGACGCGGACGGGCATTCGCGAGGGGCGTCTCAACTCACTCCACGTGCACGATCAAGCAAGGTCGGACGCCGATGATGCAATGGCGATGGTCAGACTAGCGGGGCGAAGGTTTTCACGTAAAGATAGCAAATACTAATTGATGCATCTCTTGAGTGTGTCGGACATCAGCCTTGGATAGAGCAGGGGACGTCGGGAGCACCGCAGCAGGGCCATCTTCGTGCGTATTCTGGTGGCGACCGGCTTCATCACCGTTCCTTGACGCGCGTCAAGGAGCGGTGCTGTATTTGCTCCAATATGCCGCCAAGTCGGGCTGCGCGTGGAACGCAGGGCCTGGGGGAGAGAGCCGGGAGGACGGACATGGGGCGTTCGCCCGGGAATGCCCATTCGGATCGCGTGCTCGACGCCCTCGCCAAGGGCGATGCGAAGCCTGACGACAGGCCGGGAAACAGAGCTGACTGCAAAGCAGACAAGACCACGCCGGCGGTCTCGGCGCTGGCGGCATCATGGCGCCGCTCCGGCCATCTGCATGCGCTCGATCCTGCCACCCCGAAGCTGCCGGCCCGGCTGACGGCCGCCGAGATCGCTGATGCGCGCGCCCGGCTCGGGCGGCTGCTCGCGATCGCGCAAGCGAGCCTCGACCGGCTGTTCCTGGCGGTCGGGGGCGTCGGCTGCTCGGTGCTGCTGGCCGATGCCGAGGGCACCGTGCTCGAGCGCCGCGGCGCGCGCGGCGACGACGCCACCTTCGAATCCTGGGGCCTGTGGACCGGCGCGGTGTGGAGCGAGCGGCACGAGGGCACCAACGCGATCGGCACCTGCCTGGTCGAGAAGCGGCCGCTGACCATCGACCGCGACCAGCACTACCTGTCGCGCAACGCGCGCCTGTTCTGTACCACGGCGCCGATCTTCGACGAGCATGGCCAGCTCAAGGCCGCGCTCGACGTCTCCTCCTGCCGTGCCGATCTGACCGAAGGCTTCAGTCGGCTGATCGCGACCACCGTCGCGGATGCCGCGCGGCTGATCGAGGCGGAGAATTTCCGCCAGGCCTTTCCACACGCCCGCATCGTGCTGACGCCGGACAGCGAGCGCGAGATCAACTCGCTGCTGGCGGTCGATCGCAACGACCTCGTCATCGGTGCCACACGGGCGGCGCGGCGGGCGCTCAACCTGTCTCCGTCCGCGCTGGCGCGCCCGGTGCCGGCCGGCGACCTGATCAAGGACACGACCACCGGTGGCGACGACATCGACGCCGCCGAGCGCGCCGTGCTGAAGCGCGCGCTGGCGCGCGCCGGCGGCAACGTCTCGAAGGCGGCGAAGGAGCTCGACATGTCGCGCGCCACCCTGCACCGGAAGATGAAGCGGCTCGGGCTCGAGCGATGAACGCGCCGCGACTGTCGAATCGCAGCCAACATGTCGCAGAACTGCGACACTTGTTCGGACGCGCTCGTTTCAGCCTCTGGTCTGTCGTGCCGGTTTGATCGAGCCTCCCTGCAACGCCGTGTGCATCGGCGTGAATGGGAGAGAGAGATGACCAAGGTTGACGTCAATGCGGCGCTCAAGCCGCCTTTCGCTGCGCGTTACGACAACTTCATCGGCGGCGCCTGGAAGGCCCCCAACGCCGGCAAATATTTCGACAACATTTCGCCGATCACCGGCCAGCCGGTGTGCCAGATCGCGCGCTCCGATGCGTCCGACATCGAGGCCGCGCTCGACGCCGCGCATGCCGCCAAGGACGGCTGGGCCCGTACCAGCGTGACCGAACGCGCGATGGTCCTCAACAGGATCGCCGACCGCATGGAGGCCAATCTCGACAAGCTCGCGCTCGCCGAGACCTGGGACAACGGCAAGCCGATCCGCGAGACCACCGCCGCCGACATCCCGCTCGCCATCGATCACTTCCGTTATTTCGCCGGCGTGATCCGCGCCCAGGAAGGCTCGATCGCCGAGATCGACCACGACACCATCGCCTATCACTTCCACGAGCCGCTCGGTGTCGTCGGCCAGATCATTCCGTGGAATTTCCCGATCCTGATGGCGGCGTGGAAGCTCGCGCCGGCGCTCGCCGCCGGCAATTGCGTCGTGCTCAAGCCGGCCGAGCAGACGCCGGCCTCGATCCTGGTGCTGATGGAAATCGTCGGCGACCTGCTGCCGCCGGGTGTGCTCAACGTCGTCAACGGCTTCGGCCTCGAAGCCGGCAAGCCGCTGGCGTCGTCGAACCGCATCGCCAAGATCGCCTTCACCGGCGAGACCTCGACGGGGCGCCTGATCATGCAATACGCCTCGCAGAACCTGATCCCGGTGACGCTGGAGCTCGGCGGCAAGTCGCCGAACATCTTCTTCAAGGACGTCTGCGCCGAAGATGACGACTTTCTCGACAAGGCGATCGAAGGCTTCGTGATGTTCGCGCTCAACCAGGGCGAGGTCTGCACCTGCCCGAGCCGCGCGCTCATTCACGAGTCGATCTACGAGCGCTTCATGGAGCGCGCGCTGCAGCGCGTCGGGGCGATCGTGCAGGGTAGCCCGCTCGATCCGGCGACGATGATCGGCGCGCAGGCCTCCTCCGAGCAGATGTCCAAGATCCTGTCCTACATCGACATCGGCAAGCAGGAGGGCGCGCAGCTCCTGATCGGCGGCGAGCGCAATGTGCTCGGCGGCGATCTCGCCGGCGGCTACTACGTCAAGCCGACGGTGTTCAAGGGGCACAACAAGATGCGCGTGTTCCAGGAGGAGATCTTCGGACCCGTGGTCTCGGTCACGACCTTCAAGACCGAGGACGAGGCGCTGGCGATCGCCAACGACACGCTCTACGGCCTGGGTGCCGGCGTGTGGAGCCGCGACGCCAACACCTGCTACCGCTTCGGCCGCAACATCCAGGCGGGGCGCGTCTGGACCAACTGCTATCACGCCTACCCGGCGCATGCGGCATTCGGCGGCTACAAGCAGTCCGGCGTCGGACGCGAGACCCACAAGGTGATGCTCGACCACTACCAGCAGACCAAGAACATGCTGGTCAGCTATAGCCCGAAGAAGCTCGGCTTCTTCTGAGGCAGGGGGCGCCGGGCCGGTCGGGCATGAGCGCCCCGACCGGCCCGTGCGCGTCTCATGAGGTTGCGGGGCGTCACGTACGCACCTCCTGGTCCTTGTGCCACATCTTCCGACAAGGCGACGGCCGACGCGATCCTCCGGCCAGCGGTCCGCACCGATCGCCGGCCATCGAGCCGGCGCGCCCCGTCCCCGCCGCGGGCGCCACCTGTATTCTGGCGGGGGCTCCCAGTTAACGCGATGTTTCACAGTTAACGTCAGATTGAGGCCGGGAGGCGGACAGCCTTCTCCTGGGCCCGGCGAAAGCCGGCCGATGGGGTCCTGGCGACACCTGGCCGCACGCCGGGCGGCGCCGGTTGTGCCCGCGCGTCGACCGGACCGGCCGTACGGGCCGGGCCATCCCGTCTGTCCGCCCCGCATCGTGATGACCGCAAGGAGGACCAGTCATGGCCCACATTGTGAAACCGACCGGCATCGAGCACATGCTCGGCGAAGAAGACCTGATCGTCTCGAAGACCGACCGCAAGGGACGCATCACCTACGCCAACGACGTCTTCGTTCGCATGGCCAGGTACAGCTATGACGAGCTCCTGGGAGCGCCTCACAGCCTGATCCGCCATCCCGAGATGCCGCGATGCGTCTTCAAGCTGCTGTGGGACACGCTGGAGGCCAAGCGCGAGATCTTCGCCTATGTCGTCAACCTGGCCAAGGACGGCAGCCATTATTGGGTGCTCGCCCATGTGACGCCGACGCTGGACGACCAGGGCAATATCATCGGCTACCATTCCAACCGCCGCAGACCCGAGCGTGGGCCGATCGAGAGCCTCAAGCCGATCTACAAGACGTTGTGCGACGAGGAGGCGCGCCACGCCAATGCCAAGGACGGCCTGCGCGCAAGCTTTGACATGATGGTCTCGGCGATCAAACAACAAGGCGTTGATTATGATGAGTTCGTGCTCTCTCTCTAAGGCCCAGATCGCGATCGCGGCCGCGGCGCTGCTGGCACTCGGCGGGCTGGCCTGGCTCGTCGTCGCCGGCGCGACCCCGCCCGCCGCAGGCGGAGCGCTGCTCATCGCTGTTGCGCTGCTGCTCGGCCTTGGCTTGTGGCAACTGCGGGTGGCATCTGCCGTGATCGCGGAGGCGGCCAAGGTCTGTCACAGCGCAGCCAAGGGCAATCTCGAGCCGCGGCTGCTGAGCCGGCGCCAGCACGGCGACATAGGTCTGTTGCAGAAATCGATCAACGACATGCTCGACATCACCGACGCCTTCGTGCGCGAGGCGTCGGCGTCGATGGACTATGCCAGCCGCGGCAAGCATTTCCGCAAGATCATGGTGCGGGGCCTGCCTGGCGCATTCCGCCGCTCGGCGGCGATCATCAACCAGGGCACCGACGGCCTCGGCCGCCGGGTGGTCGACATTGCGGGTCTGGCACGGCAGTTCGGCACGCAGCTCGATCAGATCGTCGTCAGCCTCGTCGGCGCGGCGGGGGATCTCGAGTCCGACGCCGGCCACGTCGCGACGGCCGCGACGGAAACCAGCCGCCGCACCGAGGATGTGATCGCGGCTTCGGGGCGCGCGTCGTCCAATGTGCAGACGGCGGCGGGCGCGGCGGATCAGCTCGCGTCCTCGATCGCCGAAATCGGCCGGCAGGTCTCACGCTCCACCGAAAGCGCGGGGCGTGCGGTCGGTGAGGCCAACCGTGCCGGCGGCGAGATCCGCGAGCTTGCCGATGCGGCGGTCCGGATCGGTGACGTGGTCAAGCTGATCAGCGAGATCGCTGAACAGACCAACCTCCTGGCGCTGAATGCGTCGATCGAGGCGGCGCGGGCCGGCGATGCCGGGCGCGGCTTTTCCGTCGTTGCGGCCGAGGTCAAGAGTCTCGCCGACCAGACCGCCAAGGCGACCGAGGAGATCAGCGCCAAGGTCAACGAGATGCAGCACTCGACCTCGACGTCGGTCGCGGCGGTCGAGGCGATCGCGCGGACGATCGCCGAGATCGACGAGATCGCGTCCACCATCTCGGCCGCGGTCGACCAGCAGGCGGCGGCGACGCAGAACATCGCGCACAACGTTCAGGAAGCCTCGTCCGGCACGGCACGGGTCGCGTCAGACGTCGGCGCGATCAGCAGCGCTGCCGCCGACACCGGCCGGATCGCATCGCGAGTCAACAATGCCTCCGAGCGGGTCCATGGCGAGGTCGAGACGCTGCGTCGCGAGGTCGACCAGTTCATGAAGCGGCTGATGGTGACCGGATAGCCGGCGCTACATGCGGCCAGATGTCTGCCGCGCGACCGTCGAGCGCCCGTGGCCGGTCTTGCCCGATCAGCTTGCGGCGCGTGCCGGCTTCACCGGCCCGACATCCACCAGGATCTCATCGCCCTCGACTTGCAGCGGGTAGACGTGCAGCGAATTGCGGACGAGGTGGGTGACGCACTTGCCATGGGTGGCGTCGAAGCCCCATTGATGGTGCGGGCAGGTGATCGTCCGGCCGTCGAAGGTCGCTTCCGTCAGTGGCACGTCGGCATGCGGGCAGCGGCCGCGATAGGCCTTCAACTCGCCGCCACGGGGCCAGAGCAGCAGCACGCTCTTCTTGCCGACCTGGTACAGACCCATGCCGCCTTCGGCCATGGCGGTTGTCGGACAGACTGCGGTGAAAGCCATCGGATCGGCTGCTGATTGATGCCGTCAGGCAGGCCCACGCAAGTTCCGGACCAGCGGGGAGGGCGATCTGCACCGCCCGATCAAGTGGATCATTGTCGCAAATGCGACAGACGTGGACTGCCATGCTGATTGTCGTGACGCCCGCGCATTTCAGTTCCCAAAGCAAGACGCCGCCCGGCAAGGGGCGGCGCCGAACCTCATGTGGGATGTTCGAGCTATGTCGGGTCGGCTATTCCTGGCTATTCCTTCCGCTCCGAGGTCCAGCCCTTGTACTCGCCGACATTGTCGCGCGTGATCAGCTTGGAGGGCAGCAGCTCGACGGTCGAGGCGGGCTTCTGGCCGTTGAGCAGGCCGACGCCGATCTGCACGGCGCGGCGCGCCATGAAGAACGGATCCTGCGAGGCCGAGGCCTGGATCTGCTGCGAGGCCGGATCCTTCAGCGCGGCTTCGATGTCGGGCGCGCCGTCGACCGCGGTGATGACGATGCCGGTGCGCCCCTGCTGACGCGCGGCGAGATCGGTGCCGATCGCCTGCGGATCGTTGATGGCGAAGATCGCGTCGATCTTGGGGAAGCGCGTCAGATAGCCCTGCGTCACCGTGAGGCCGCCCTCGCGCGAACCCTTGCCGTCCTGGTCGCTCGACAGCACCTTGATGCCAGGAGCCTTGGCGAACACGCTCTTGCAGCCGTTGACGCGGTCGATCACGGCCGACACCTGCGGTCCGTTCTCGATGATGACGTCGCCCTTGCCGCCGAGCTTGTCGACGATGTACTGGCACGAGATCTCGCCGGCCTGCACGTTGTTGGTGGTCACGGTGGCGTCGGCGCCCTCGGCCGCGGTGTCGACCGCGACGACGATGATGCCGGCGGCCTGCGCCTTCTTGATCGCAGGACCCACCGCCTTCGGATCACCCGGATTGAGCAGGATCATGTCGACGCCCGCGGCGATGAAGTTGTCGATCTGGGTGACCTGCTTGCCGAGATCGTATTCGAAGCCGACCGCGGTGATCTTGACGTTCGGGTTGGTCTTCTTGGCCTCGAACTCCGCGCCCTTCGACAACGCGACGAAGAACGGATTGCCGAGCGAGCCCAGTGAGACGCCGATCGATTTCAGCTCCTTGGCCGACAACGGCGCGGAGCTCATCACGAGCGCAAGCGCGGCACCGGCAAACAAAACCGACTTCAACATTGGTTTCCTCCCTGGCCCTTCCTGTTCGTCTACGCACGGCGGACCAGTGGCCGTGGAAGAATGCGTCGCGGCGGGCCCCGGTGGAGCCCGCCATGTCGTCTCAGGTGCGGGCCGAGCCCTGCAGCCGGTAGCGGTCGAGCGCGACGGCGCCGATGATCACGAGGCCCTTGATGACGTATTGCCAGATGTCGGACACGCCGACCAGGATGAGCCCGTTCGACAACACCGCGATGATGAGCGCGCCGACCAAGGTGCCCCAGATCGAGCCGATGCCGCCGACGAACGACGTGCCGCCGAGAATGACCGCGGTGATGGCGTCGAGCTCGTAGGACTGGCCGAGCTGCAGGCCGTTCGCCGCATAGAGCCGCGCCGCCTGCATGCCGCCGCCGAGGCCGGCGAGCAGGCCGGACATGCCGTAGACGAAGATCAGCACCGCCCAGACCTTGATGCCGGCGAGCCGCGCCGCGCTCTCATTGCCGCCGACGGCATAGATGTGCACGCCGAGCACGGTCCGGCGCAGGATCAGCCAGGAGCCGAGGATCACGAGCAACGCGATCACCGACAGCCAGGGGATCGAGACGACGCCCGGAATGATCGTCAGCGAGGCGTTGCCGATGAAGGCATAGGGAATGGACGGGTTGAACACGGTGGTGTCGCCACCCATCAGGCGGGCGAGACCGCGCACCGCGGTGAGCGATCCGAGGGTCACGATGAACGGCGGCAGCCGCAACAGCGCGATCAGCGCGCCATTGACGACACCGAAGGCAAGGCCCGTCAGCACCGCGGCCGGCAGCCACAGCGCGCCGAGATCTGGCATCTTCGACAGTGTCAGCCCGGCCATCGCCGCGGCGGCCAGGATCGAGCCGACCGAGAGATCGATGCCGCCGGTCAGGATGACAAAGGTCATCCCGGCGGCGAGCACGGTGTTGACCGCGGCCTGCTGCAGCACGATGCCGAGATTCTGTCCGGTGAAGAAGCGTCCCTCCGACAGCAGGTGGAAGCCGACGCAAAGGATGAGCAGCACCGGCAGCATGCCGGCGGCGCGGATCATCAGCCGCAGCCGCTGCTGCTTGTTGTCCGACGCGGACGGCAGGCCGGATGAAGGCGCGGTCTTGGCTTGCGACGAACTGTTGTCAGGCATCGACGTGCTCCGTCCCGGTGGCCAGCGCCATGATGTCTTCCTGGGTGATGGGTGATGTCGTGCTCTGCTGCAGCTCGCCGGCCAGGTGCCCTTCGCGCATCACCAGCACGCGGTCGCAGATGCCGAGGATCTCCGGCAAATCGGACGAGATCACCAGGATCGCGGTGCCCGACTTGGCGAGATTGTCGATGATCGAATAGATCTCGGACTTGGCGCCGACGTCGACGCCGCGCGTCGGCTCGTCCAGGATCAGGACCTTCGGCGCGGTCGCAAGCAGGCGCGACAGCAGCACCTTCTGCTGATTGCCGCCCGACAGCCCGCCGACGGTGACGCCGGGATTGGGGGCGCGGATGCCGAGCGCGGCGAATGCTTCGTCGGCGCGCGTCTTCGCCTTGTCGCGATCGAGAATGCCGCCGAGCTTCGCGTCGCGTCCGATCACGGCGAGGTTGATGTTGTCGGCGCAGGACATGTCGAGAAACAGGCCCAGCGCCTTCCGGTCCTCGGTCAGATAGGCGATCCCGGCATCGAGCGCATCGCGCGGCGTGTCGATGCTGACTTTCTCGCCGTCGAGCTCGATGTGTCCGGTCGTCTTCGGCGCGGCGCCGATGATGAGATGCGCGAGCTCGGTGCGTCCGGCGCCGATCAGCCCGGCGAGGCCGACCACCTCGCCGGCATGAACGGTCAGCGAGCAGTTCTTGACGCGATGGCCGTCGCCGAGATCGACGGCGCTGAGCACCGCGCGGTCACGCTTGGCGTGCGGGTCGTGGTCCTTCTTGTAGAACGACGACACGTCGCGGCCGACCATCATGCGGACGATGCTGTCGGCGCGGATCTCCGGCTTGTCGAGCGAGCCGACCAGCCGGCCGTCGCGCAGCACGGTGACGCGGTCGCCGAGCGCATAGACCTCGTCCATGCGATGCGAGATGTAGATGATGGCGAGCCCCTCGGCGCGCAGCTGGCGGATCAGCGCGAACAGCTTCTCGCTCTCGCCGGCGGACAGCGACGTGGTCGGCTCGTCCATGATCAGGATCTTGGACCGTGCATGCAGCGCGCGGGCAATCTCCACCAGCTGGCGCTGGCCCATCGACAACTCGGCCACCAAGGTGGACGCGGTGAAATCGGCGCCGAGCCGGTCCAGGATCGGTCCAGCGCCCTCGCGCATGGTGCTGCGCGCGAGCAGGCCGCTCTGCGACAGCTCGCGCCCGAGATAGATGTTTTCGGCGACCGTCAGGTTCGGCGCCAGCGACAACTCCTGGTAGATGATCGAAATGCCGGCGTTGCGGCCGCCCATCGGCCCTTCGATGCGCACCGGCCGGCCCTCGATGCGGATCTCACCGCCGGGATCCGGGCGATAGGCGCCGGAGAGAATCTTCATCAGCGTGGATTTGCCGGCACCGTTTTCGCCCATCAGCGCATGGACTTCGCCGGCGTAGACGGTGAGGTCGACCTTGTGCAGGGCCTTGATGGTGAAGAATGACTTCGACACCCCTCGCATCTCGAGGATCGGACCGCTCATCGTGCCTCCCAATGCACGTCGTCTTGTCGTCCGCGGCTCGTTGATCGCTGGCGCGGGGTAGCCATTAAACTAGAGGCTGTTGCCGAATACAATATGAAAGAGACGCCGCTGCAACGCGTCGCCGCGACGAATGCCTTTCGGAGATCGGGTTAGCTCGGCCGACGATAGAGCTGTTGCCAGCGCGGCCGCCGCTCGGCATAGGCTGCCGACAGCGCGACGTCCGGCGCGAAGGTCCGCATGCGCGCGGGCGGCGTGCAGACCGCGCCGATGTCCTCGCCGGTAACGGCAAGACGTGCCAGCCGGGCCGCGCCGAAGGCGGCGCCGGTCTCGCCCTCGGCCAGCCGATGAACGGGAATGCCGAGGACATCAGCCAGGATCGCCAGCCAGAGGTCGGAGCGCGATCCGCCGCCGATCGCATCCGCTTCGGCAATCACGAGGCCGGTTTCCCTCAGCGCGTCGCGGCAGTCGGCCAGGGCGAAGGCAACGCCCTCGAGCACCGCCTGGACGATGACGCTGCGATCTGTCGCATGGCTCAGGCCGTCGAGCAGGCCGCGGGCATGGGGATCGTCATGCGGCGTCCGCTCGCCCGCGAGATAGGGCAGGAAGCTGACTGGCGACGGCGCGGCGGGCCGTGCGCCCAGCGGGGCAAGCAGCTCCGTTTCGCTCGCGCCGAGCAGCCGCGCGACCCAGGCGAGGCATGAGGCCGCCGACAGCATCGCGCCGGCCTGCAGCCACATCGCAGGGACGGCATGACAGAAGGTGTGAACGACGCGCTCGGGATTGGCCGTGACGGCGTCGACCGGCGTGATCACGGCGCCGGACGTGCCGAGCGTGATGAAAGTGGCGCCCGGCCTGACAGCGCCGATGCCGACGGCACCGGCCGGGTTGTCGCCCGCGCCGCCCGCGAAGGCCGGACGCTTCGTCATGCCCCAGCGTTCCGCGAGGTCGCTGCGCAACCGGCCCGCCGGCGCGCAGCCTTCGACGAGGCGCGGCATCTGCGCACGCGTCAGGCCGGTGGCGGCGAGGCCCTCGTCCGACCAGTCGCGCCCGACGACATCGAGCCAGAGCGAGCCGGACGCATCGGACATGTCCTCGATCACATCGCCCGTCAGCACCAGCCGGACATAGGCCTTTGGCAGCAGAACCAGCCGCGTGGCCGCGAAGATCTCGGGCTCGTGCGCCGCGATCCACATCAGCTTCGGCGCGGCAAAACCAGGCATCGCCTTGTTGCCGGTGATCATGCGCAAGGCGGGCCAGCGCTGCTCCAGCGCGAGGCATTCCCGCTCCGACCGCCCGTCGTTCCAGAGAATGCAGGGCCGCAACGGATTCATCGCGGCATCGAGCAGCACCGGGCCATGCATCTGGCCCGACAGGCCGATGGCGTCCACCGCCGTCAACGCGCCGGGATGATCGGCCTTGAGCGCATCGAGCGTGGCGAACACCGCGGCGATCCAGGCGGCGGGGTCCTGCTCGGCCCAGCCCGGTCGCGGCACGTCCATCGTCAAGGCGCGGCTGCGGCTCGCAACGACGCGCTGCGCGTCATCGACGATGATCGTCTTGACCGCGGATGTTCCAAGATCGATGCCGAGATACATGAAGGACCCGCTTGCCGCTCGTTGGCCCGCGCGCCCGCCACGGGTCTTCGTCGCGAACGTCCGAGGAGTCGTTGTCGACGAAGTGCGGACAAGCAGCGCCGCAGGCGATGTCGACGACCGCCTGCGGGATTGACCGTATCGCGTTGTATCGCGAAGTCCAGCGCGTATGCCTTGGACGGGGTCGTCGGAGGTGAGGCTGCCGCCGCGGCGGGAGCCCGTAACTGAAGATGGGTGGCCTGAACTTCAAGTCTGGATTTTCTGCGCTTGCCAGCGCTGCCGCCCGGACCCATCATCATCCTTGATGAGGTTCACCTGCTTGCCGTCCGAGGTGCAACTCAGATAGACGCGGCCGCCACTGGTCCCACCGACCACGATGATCTGGTAGTATTCGCAGATCGGCGAATCTGCGGGAACGAACCGCCAGCGCTGCCGCCCGCTGAGATCGTCCTCGGCGATCAGGTTGACTGTCTCGCCGTCGGATGTGCAACTCAGATACGTATATTTGGGCTCAGTGCCACCCTGCACCCTGATGTTGTACACGCCGGGAAAATCGGCAACGGGCACCAAGTCCCAGCCTTGGAGCTCACCTGCCTTGCCGTCCTCGCTGGACAAGCTGACGCTGCCGTTGGTCGCGCCGCTCAGCAGCGAATTGGCCGAAGTGAGGCCACGAAGGACTTGGAAATTGTGCAGGCCGGCTTCGATCATAATCGTCCTCCTCAATATCGGATGGTTGGAAACGCAAGGATTGTAGTCCAGTGGCGGCGCGTCGAACCGTGAAGCGGTTCACACATTCAGCAATCTTAGATTGTAGAACCGTTTTGAAGATCGCGGTAACCTTTCCTCAATGGTCACGTGGGCGAAGCCCGAATCGCAGGCACCAATGCGATCCAAGCTCTACTGCACCGATGCTCCCCGTTCGTCCGATGCAGACTGGTCTTGATGGGGCGCATCCGTGTGGATAACAGATGGCCGGAGCAGATGATCGTATGGTGATCCTCGATTGTCGTTTCGAGCGTCAACCGATCCCCGGAGGAACCCATGCAGCAGCCATCGCGTCTCGCCGGACATTACGCGCTGGTGACCGGTGCGGCCCAAGGCATCGGCCGCGCGATCGCGGTGCGCTTTGCCGAGGAGGGCGCGCATGTCGCGATCAATTTCGGCGGTCCGTCGCCATCGGGCGATGAGACCCTGGCGCTGGTGCACGCGGCCTCCGCCGCGCATGGTCACGGCGCGCGCGATCATTTCGCCGTGAAGGCCGACATCGGCGTCGAGGCCGAGATCGCCGAGATGTTCGAGACCGTGCTGACGCGCTGGCCCCGGCTCGACTGCCTGGTCAACAATGCCGGCTTCCAGCGGGAATCGCCGAGCGAGGCGCTCGACGTCGACGCCTATCGCCAGATCCTCGAGGTCAACCTCAACGGCGCGGTGCTGTGCGCGCGTCATGCGCTGGCGCATTTCGTCGCGCGCGGCGGCGGCAACATCATCAATACGTCGAGCGTGCACCAGATCATTCCGAAGCCCGGCTATCTCGCTTATTCGATCAGCAAGAGTGCGATGGCGGGCCTCACCCGGACCCTCGCGCTCGAATTCGCCGGCCGCGGCATCCGCGTCAATTCGGTCGGGCCCGGCGCGGTCGACACGCCGATCAACGCCGCCTGGACCGATGACCCCGCCAAGCGCGCGGCGGTCGAGTCCCACATTCCGATGGGGCGGGTAGCGAGCCCGGAAGAGATCGCCGGCGTGTTCGCCTTTCTCGCCTCAGCCGAGGCGAGCTACATCACCGGACAGACGATCTATGCCTGCGGCGGCATCACGCTGTTCGGCGAGTTCCGCGACAATTGGGCGAGCTGATCCGACGCCCTGTGTCGCTCTGGCGCGTCATGCGCTGACATCATTCGCATTGTCAGGGTTGCGGTGAGCATCTCTTAAGCATCCGCGGCGCATGGCAGCCCTTCGCGGGTGCAGCGAGATTTCGTTAAGGCGTGGGTACGAGAGTGCGCGCAATTGCCGAAACGGAATTGCGATGCATCGATTGGACCCGGACATTCGTCGCGACCTCGCGCACCTGCTTTACAGCTCGATGCCGCTGGTCGGGACGATCGCGGTCGCGGCCGTCGTGATCGGCAGCGTGATGGCCTGGGTGGCGCACGATCCGGGCTACGCCGCGATCACGGTGGCGCTGCTGGTGATTGGCGCGCTGCGCGTGGTCAAGCTGCGGATGTTCGCCGCGCGCTTCGATCGGCTCGATCACGACGCCATCATTCGCTGGGAACGCCTCTACGGCCTCGGCGCCGCCGCCTTCGGTCTGGCCATCGGTGCGCTGTCGGCCCGCGCGTTCCAGATCGGCGACGGGCCCGGGATCTGGATGTGCTTCGGCCTGTCGATGGCGTTCTGTGTCGGCATCGTGTCGCGCGTCAGCCCGTGGATCGTCATGACCTCGTCGGCGGTGCTGCTGATCCCGACCGTCATCGCCTGCCTGATGCAGCCCGAGCCGGTCTACCGGATGGGCGCCGGCATGGTCGTGCTGTTCTGGATCACGCTGCGCGGGACGTCCTATCGGCTGACGGCCGCCTTCACCGAGCGGATCATGGCCGAGCAGGCGCTGGCGCGGCAGGCGCTGCGCGATTTCCTCACCGGCCTGCCGAACCGGGCTGCATTCATCGCCGCGCTCGGCCGGTGCGATCGTCCCGTGGCGATCATTGCGGTCGATCTCGACGGCTTCAAGCTCGTCAATGACCGGTTCGGCCATCAGGCCGGCGACGAGCTGTTGTGCCAGGTCGGTGCACGCCTGCAGGATTGCCTCGGCGAAGCCGGCCTGGCGGCGCGGTTCGGCGGTGACGAGTTCATGCTGCTGCTGCCCGCAGCCGGACGTGACGCCGCGCTCGCGCTCGCGCAAGCCGCGGTGACGGCGCTGTCGCGTCCCTTCACGCTGGCTGGAACGCGCGTGCAGATCGGCGCCAGCGCCGGCGTTCTGGTCGCGGGGGATCGGCGGGCGGACACGGAAGCGCTGCTCGACCGAGTCGATCGCGCGCTCTATGCCGCCAAGCGCGCCGGCGGCCAGCGATGGTGCTGGGCCGACGAGCACATGGCCGTTGCCGTCGCATGCACGGCGAGCAGCGAGGCCCCGACGCTGGCGCTCGCGGATGAGCAGCATGCCTGATCGTCTCATGCGGACGTTGGCAAGGTCGCACCGCGGCCGCTAATGTGGCCGGCAGAAGCCGACGAACGGCGCATGATGTCAGGAGGAGCGGCCGATGCGAAGCATCAGGATCGGCGCCGGCGCGGGCTATTCCGGCGACCGGATCGAGCCCGCGGTGGAGCTCGCGGCGAAGGGTGGCCTGGACTATCTCGTGTTCGAATGCCTTGCGGAGCGCACGATCGCGCTGGCGCAGCAGGCGCGCATGAAGGATCCGGCCGCCGGCTATGATCCGCTGCTGGCCGCGCGCATGCAGGCGGTGCTGCCGATCTGCCGCGCCAACAAGGTCCGTATCGTCACCAACATGGGCGCCGCCAATCCGGTCGCCGCGGCCGAAGCCACCCGCGCCATCGCGCGCCAGCTTGGATTGACGGGGCTGAAGATCGCGGCCGTGACCGGCGACGATGTTCTGGAGCCGTTGAAGACAGCGGATGTCGTGCTCGACACCGGCGACATGATCCATGCCCTCGGCAATCGCGTCGTCTCCGCCAATGCCTATGTCGGCGCGGGCGCGATCGCGGAGGCGCTCGCGGGCGGAGCCGATGTCGTGATCACCGGGCGCGCCGCCGATCCGGCGCTGTTCCTCGGCCCCCTGATCCATGAGTTCGGCTGGGCTTTGGACGATTGGGACCGGCTGGGGCAGGGCACCGTCGTCGGTCATCTGCTCGAATGCGCCGGCCAGATCACCGGCGGCTATTTCGCCGATCCTGGACTCAAGGACGTTCCCGATCTCGCCCGGCTCGGCTTTCCGATCGGTGAGGTGCGCGAGGATGGCGAACTGATCGTGACCAAGGTCGCGGGCTCCGGCGGCTGCGTCACGCCGGGAACGGTGAAGGAGCAGTTGCTCTATGAGATCCACGATCCCGCGCAATATTTCCAACCCGACGTCGTGGCGGATTTCTCGCAGGTGACCGTCGAGGAGCTCGGTCCGGACCGGGTCAGGGTGGTCGGCGGCCGCGGCCGGCCGAAGACGGGACTGCTGAAGACGTCGGTCGGCTATCTCGATTCCTATGTCGGCGAGGGGCAGATCTCCTATGCCGGTCCCGGTGCCGTCGCGCGCGGCCGCCTCGCGCTCGACATCGTCCGCGAGCGTCTCGCGCTCACCGGCGTGGCGGTGAGCGAGCTGCGCTGCGACCTGATCGGGCTGAATGCGCTGCATGGCGACGAGCGCGCAGAGGGTGCCGAGCCCCATGAGGTGCGCATTCGTGTCGCCGGGCGGACCGAGACGATGGCGGAGGCGATCCGCATCGGCAACGAGGTCGAGACGCTCTACACCAATGGCCCGGCCGGCGGCGGCGGCGCCTGGAAATCGGCGCGCGAGGTGATCGCCGTGGCCTCCTGTCTCGTGGCCGAGGATGCGCCGCAGCTCTGCGTCGGCATGCTGGTGGCCTGAGTTTTCCAGGGCTTCACGGATCGCGCCCGGCAGCGCAAGCTGGCCGTCATGATTGCGACGCCAGAGAACAGCGGGAATTCAGTCCATGTATGACGTTATTGTGGTCGGCGGCGGCTCCGCGGGCGCGGCCGTGGCTGCACGCCTGTCGGAAGACTCCCGGACGCGGGTCCTGCTGCTCGAGGCCGGCGCCGACTGGCGGGCGGACGAGGCGCCGTGGGAGATCGTGACGCCGAACCCGATTCCGATCATCCATGATCGCGCCTTCCAGGAGACATGGCAGTGGCCGCAGCTGATGTCCCGCCGCGTCGCCGGGCAGGACATGCGCTTCTACTGGCGCGGCAAGGGGCTGGGCGGCAGCTCGATGATGAACGGCCAGATCGCGATCCGCGGCGTGGCCGATGCGTTCGACGAATGGGCGGCCAATGGCTGCACGGGATGGTCGGCCAAGGACATCATGCCGCTGTTCGCGGTGATCGAGGACGATCTCGCGCTCGGTGATCGCGAGGGCCACGGCCGCGGCGGGCCGCTTCCGGTCTACCGCGCACCGCCTGACACATGGGGGCCGATCGACCGCGGCCTGCGCGATGCCGCGCTGGCGAGCGGTTATCCCTGGTGCGACGATCTCAACGGGCCTGACGGCGAGGGCGTCGCCTGCTATCCGATCAACAGCCGCAATGGCCGGCGCATCTCCACCAACGAGGCCTATCTGGAGCCGGCGCGCGGCCGTTCGAACCTCGAGATCCGCGGGCGGGCGCTGGTCGAGCGGCTGCTGATCAGCGACGGCAGGACGACCGGCGTGCGCGTCCATGGCGAGGGTGAAGGCGTGAAGGACATCGCGGCGCGCGAGGTCGTGCTGTGCGCCGGCGCCATCCATAGTCCGGCGATCCTGCTGCGCTCGGGCATCGGCCCCGCGGCGGATCTTCAGGCGCTCGGCATCGCCGTGCTGCGCGATCTTCCCGTGGGACGGCACTTCTTCGATCATCCGCTGTTCCGCACCACCATTCAATTGCGCGAGGCGCTACGTCCGACCGACCGCGACACCCGCCACACCAACTGCTGCGTCACCTACTCGTCGGGCCTCGCCGGCGGCGGCAAGCGCGACATGATCCTGATCGCGTTCAACCATCGCGGCATCGGCGTGCCCGGCGCGATCGGCGCCGGCCTGTTCAACGCCTTCTCGCGCGGCACGTTGAAGCTCGCCTCGACCGATCCGAGCGTGGATCCGATCGTCGAGGAGAACATGCTGGCCGATGTCAGCGACATCGCGCGGATGCGCGATGCGGTGAAGCGGCTGGCGCTGATCACGGTGCAGCCGGCGCTGCGCGACATCGCCGACTGGATTCGCCTCGGCGATACGGAGTTCACCCTGCCGCAGGCGGCTGCGCTGCCCGATGCCGAGCTCGATGCGCTGCTGCGGCAGGTCACCGGCGACATCCAGCATGCCGCCGGGAGCTGCCGCATGAGCGGCTTCACCGATGACGATGGCGTGGTCGATCCGGACGGCCGCGTGAAGGGCATCGCCGGCCTGCGCGTAGCCGACGCCTCGATCATGCCGTCCGATTGCCGCGCCAACACGCATTTCACCACCGTCGTGATCGGCGAGGCGATCGCGCGGATGATGCGAAAGCGCTCGTAGACCTCAGGCGATGGCGAAGCGGAGCCCGGCGCGGGCGCGCCCGCCGGAGATCGCGATCGGCGTGCCGTCGGCGCGCCAGCACGCGGCACCCGTCAGCGTGCCGTCGTCGCCGAACGCGATCGCGTTCATGCCGCCGGCCACGACCGGCTCGCGCTTGATCTCGTGGCCGCGTGCGGCGAGCTGCTGCGCCACATGGTCGGGGAAGGCCGGCTCCAGCTCGAGCACGCCGCCCTGCGTCCACAGCCGCGGCGCCTCGACCGCCTCCTGCAGCGACATGCCGTGGTCGATCAGGTTGACCAGCGCCTGAAAGGCCGAGGGGAAGATGCGCAGGCCGCCGGGCAGGCCAAGCGCATAGCGCAGGCGGCCGTCGCGCAGCGCCATCATCGGCGCCATCGAGGTGAAGACGCGCTTGCCCGGCTGGATCGACAGCGCGCGGCCCGGATGCGGATCGAAATTGTACATGTAGTTGTTGGCGGTCATGCCGGTGCCCGGGATCTGCACGCAGGCGCCGAACAGGCCGTTGATGGTCTGGGTCGAGGCCACAACATTGCCTTCGGCGTCGGCGACCGTGACATGGGTGGTGTTGGCGGACTCCGTCGGCGCAAGCCCAGGACCGAAGCTCCGTGCCCGGCGCATGTCGATCTCTGCCCGCCGCTCGGCGGCATAGGTCTTGGATGTCAGGCGCGCGACCGGCACGTCGACGAATGCAGGATCGGCGGTGGCGACCGCCCGATCGGCGAAGGCGATCTTCAGCGCTTCGGCGAGCAGATGGGCGCCGTCGGCCGAGCCGAAGCCGAGCCCGCCGACGTCGAAGCCCTCGAGGATGTTCAGCATCTGCACGATGTGCACGCCGCCGGACGAGGGCGGCGGGGGGCCGATGATCTCATGGCCGCGATAGAGCCCGCGGATCGGCGCGCGCTCGATCACCGCGTAGGCGGCGAGGTCGGCCGCATCGATCAGGCCGCCACTTTGGGCCATGTAGTTGGCCAGCGCGATCCCGAGCGGACCGCCATAGAGAGCGTCCGGACCGTGCTCCGCGATCAGCCGCAGCGAGCGGGCATAGTCGGCCTGGATCACGCGGGCGCCGGGCCTGACCGGCGTGCCGTCCGGCAGGAACAGCGCGGCGAGATGCGGATCGCGCGCGAGGTCGTCCGCGACCAGCCGCACGCAATCGTTGAGATAGGGACTGGCGATGAAGCCGTGCTCGGCGAGCCGGATCGCCGGCGCCATCACCTCGGCCAGCGGCAGCCGGCCGAAGCGCGACAGGGCCTCGCACCATCCCTTCAGCGCACCGGGCACGGCGACCGCGAGCGCGCCTGCGACATTGCGGCGGCCGCGCGTCTCGCGCGCCAGCGCGATCTCGTCGGAGACCGGATCATACATTCCTGGCGTGGCGCGCCGCGGCGCGGTGCTCAATCCGTCGAGCACGATGTGCCGTCCATCCGCAAGTCGGATGTGCGACAGGCCGCCGCCGAGAATGCCGACCATCATCGGCTCGACCACCGTCAGCGCGAACAGTGCGGCGACCGCGGCATCGATCGCGTTGCCGTCGCGCATCAGCATCTCGGCGCCGGCGCTGGAGGCGAGCGGATGGTTGGTGACGACCATCCCGCGCGCGCCGGTCGCCGGCTGCTTCTCGCAGGTGAAGTCGGCGATGCGCCGTGTGGGCGAATCCATTCGGGTCTCCTCTGTCGAACGGCGGATGCCGAGAGGTCGCTTTTCGCAATCCTGACCGATCGCTTGCGCAAGGGGAAGAGCGGGGGCGGCAGGTCGACGAACTGATAAGTGCGCCACGCATGGCTCGGAGAGAATCGATCTCTCCCGCCGCGTTCTCATCGTCGCGCATCTGTGTTAGGGCTTTCAGCAGTTCCACTTCGCGAGCCCAGCTGATTTCATGCCTCACTACGATCTGATCATTCGCGGCGGTCGCGTGCTCGACCCGGAAACGAAGCTCGACGCCACGGCCGATGTCGCCATCAAGGATAGCGCAATTGCTGCCGTGGGCGATGTCGGCGGGGCTGCCGATCAGGTGGTCGATGCGGCCGGCCTCGCCGTCGTACCCGGCTTCATCGATCTGCACGCCCACGGCCAGTCGCTGCCGGCGGACCGCATGCAGGCGTTCGACGGCGTCACCACGACGCTCGAGCTCGAGATCGGCGTGATGCCGGTGGCGCGCTGGTATGACGAGCAGGCGGCGATCGGCCGCCTTCTGAATTACGGCGCAGCGTCGGGCTGGGTGTTCGCGCGCATCGCGACGATGACGACCCAGCAGACCGCGTCCAACATCGCCGGCATGGGCGAGGCGATGCGCGACAAGCGATGGGTCGAGGAGGTCGCGACCGCGGCCGAGACCGCCGAGATCGTCGAGCGCACCCGGCAGGGTCTGGAGCAGGGCGGTCTCGGCATCGCCTTCCCGAATGCCTACGCGCCCGGCACCGGCATGAAGGAGCTGTCGGAGCTGTGCAGCCTGGCGGCCAGGCACGACGTGCCGACCTATACGCACATCGCCTACATGTCGAACGTCGATCCGCGCAGCTCGGTCGATGCCTACACGCGGCTGATCGGGCTGGCCGGCTCGACCGGCGCCCACATGCACATCTGCCATTTCAACAGCACGAGCCTGCAGGATGTCGAGCGCTGCGCCGAACTGGTGCAGACCGCGCAGAAGCAGGGCCTGAAGGTCACGACTGAAGCCTATCCCTACGGCACCGGCTCGACCGTGGTTGGCGCCGGCTTCTTCGCCGACCCCGCGTTCTGCCAGCGCATGGGCACCGGCTATGACGCGATCGAGATGGTGGCCGAGCGCCACCGGCTCGGCAGCCGCGACGAATTGCTCGCGCGGCAGCAGGACGATCCTGGCGCATTGGTGCTGATCCATTTCCTCGATGTCGCCGTCAACCAGCGCCACCGCGACCTGCTCGACGTCTCCGTGCTGTTTCCGGGCGGCGCCATCGCTTCCGATGCAATGCCGTGGATCCTGTCCAACGGCACCGACTACACCGGCGACGCCTGGCCGCTGCCGGATGACGCGGTGTCGCATCCGCGCTCATCGGCGACGTTCACCAAATTCCTGCGCGAATGGGTGCTGGACCGCAAGGCGGTGCCGCTGATGGAGGGCCTCGCCAAGTGCACGCTGATTCCGGCCCGGATTCTGGAACCGTCGACGCCCGCGATGCGCAAGAAGGGACGGCTGCAGGCCGGCTGCGACGCCGACATCGCGGTGCTCGATCTCGTGGGCCTGCGTGACCGCGCCGACTTCCTCAACATGAACCGGCCGTCCGAGGGCGTGAGGCATCTGCTTGTCAATGGCCGCGCGGTCATCGCCAATGGCGAGCTCGTTCGCGACGTCAGGCCGGGACAGGCCGTGCGCCGTCCGGTCCTGTCATGAACGTCCCGGTCCTGCTGGTTGCCGGCTCGCTCGGCGCCGGCAAGACGACCCTGCTCAATCATCTGCTCGCCAATCCGGGCGGGCGGCGCATCGCCGCCGTTGTCAACGACTTCGGCGCGGTCGACATCGACGCGCAATTGCTCGGCACTGTCACGGAAGGCGTGATCAGCCTCAAGAACGGCTGCATCTGCTGCTCGCTGCAGGGCGACCTGCTGCGCACGCTGTCCTCCGTCATCAAGCGCGATCCGGCACCCGATGCGATCGTGATCGAAACATCGGGCATCTCCGATCCCGCCGAGATCATCCGCAGCCTGATGGATCCCGTGATCTTCAGGGTCGCGCCGCTGGAGACCGTGGTCACGCTGGTCGATCCGCAGCGGCTGCGCGATGATCCCGGGATCGCGCAGGACGCGCTGTGGCGCTCGCAACTGCGCGCCGCCGATTTCGTGCTGCTGACCAAGGCCGATCTGCTCGACCGCGCCGCGCTCGATGCGGTCCGCGGCGTCGTCGGCGGCATCAAGCCGCAATCGGCGATCTTCGAGATATCGCATGGCGTCGTCGCGCCGGACCTGCTGTTCAGCCGCGACATTCGCGCGCCGCGAGAGCTACCCAAGCAGGTGCCGACGATGTCGCAACCTTTCGCAACCCTCACCTGGACCTCCCGTGCTCCGCTGTCGCTGGCCCGCTTCCAGCAGGTGATCGGCAAGCTCGCGCCGCGCACCCTGCGCATCAAGGGCATCCTGCTGTTCACCGGCCATCCGGGACAGCCGATCCTGTTTCAGTCGGTGGCGACGCGTGGCACCTTGGCGCCGTCGCCGGTGTCGCCCGCCGATGGCCTCACGGCGCAGCTCGTGCTGATCGGACGCGAAGGTGAGCTCGACGCCGGGGAGATCGACGCGCTGCTGCGCGAGGTGATCGTCGCCTGAGATCGAAGGCCGCGCGTCAGCCCGCCTGCCGCAACGCGCCGTCCGCAGCTTCGGCCCAGGTGCAGCAGCCGCCCCCGGCGCGCTTGGCGGCGTAGAGTGCGCTGTCGACCTGGCGCAGAACCTCGTCCATGGACTCGTCCGTGAGCGGCCGGTCGTTCACCAGCAGGCCGGCGCTGGCGCCGATCACCACGGGAATGTCGGACAGCAGGAACGGCATCGACAGCGAGCGGACCGCCTCGCGCGCGAGCGCCAGCGCCTCGTCGCGTCCGTCCGCGCCGCTCGCCACCGGCTTCAGCAGCATGAACTCATCGCCGCCGAAGCGCGCGGCGAGACCGCCCCGGCCGACACAGCTCGACAGCCGGGCTGCGACCTGACGCAGCAGGTCGTCGCCGGCGTGGTGACCGTGGCGGTCGTTGACGGGCTTGAAGCCATCGAGATCGATGGCAACGATCGCGACAGTCCCGGTCGTGCGTTCAAGCGCAGCCAGGAAGGCCGCCCGGTTGGGCAGGTCGGTCAGGAAATCATGGTTGGCCTGGCGGGCCAGCGCGTGCTTGGCCTCGAGCCGCTCGATGAACGCGGTGCTGAGATGGCGCGAGGCTTCGCGGATCGAGAACCAGAACAGCACCAGCAGGACGGCCCCGAGCTGATAGGGCAGCTCGGGGCGCATCAGCCCCGCGATCAGCGTGGGGGCGAGCAGCACGGCGGTAGTCGTCAGCACGACCCACGGGCGGATCGCCGCGCGCGACACCATGCCGACGCAATAGGACATCGACAGGCCGAACGCGATCCATGCGCCCGGAGCATCGTCGAGCTGGAACGCGCGGAAGGTGAGAGCGCCGAGCGCAAGGCCGAAGGCGGCGGCGCCCGCGGCGTACACCTTCTCCCACAGGATCACGTCGCGATCGGACAGGCGTCCCGCATATTGTTTGTAGCGCAGCAGGCTGACCACGCGACCGATGGCGTTGACGATGATCGCGAATGAGATCGCGATGTAGCCGGGATCGCCGTGCAGGACCGCAAGCGTGACCGAGCCGGTGATGGCGGCCGCGTTGATCGACATGACCTGCGGCAGAGACGTGTACAGCAGATCGACGAGCTCGCGCCGGATCGCCGGGTTCGGATGGATGAATCTGGAAAGCAGCCCGTGTCCCATGGGACCACCATGGGACACCTTTCCTAACAGTTGATGGGCGCGAACGATTCGCGCGACGAAGGTTCGGAGTTACCTTAAATCTTCGTCAATCGCTCAGGGCGCGCGGCTGGGGTCGCTGGTTGGATAGACCGGCGTCGCCGTCGACATCCGCGAGGGCATCGGCGCCGCCGCCGCCATTTTCGGCGCCTCTGCCTTCGGCGTTTCCGCCTTGATGTCGGATTTTGGCGGGTCGAGCTTCAGCGGCCGCAGCGGCTGACGCTTCGCCATCGCGTCGAGCACGGCGCGGTTCGTCTTCTCGATGCGCTTTGCGGCCGCGACGTCGGCAAAGGCCCGGTCGAATTTGCGCATGCGATAGAACACGATGCCGCGGTCGATATAGGCCTCATGGTAGCGGGGATCGAGCTGGATCGCCGCGTCGAGATCGGCCAGCGCCGCCGCGAAATCGCCTTTCTGGAACGCGGCCATGCCGCGATCGTGATGGGCCTGGGCCTCGTTCGAGGCCGTACCCCCGGCGAGCATGGCATCTGCTCCGCATGGTGCGGTGGCGCCTGCCGCACAGGGCGCGCGATCCTGCTCGGCCGAATAGACCACGTCGACCTTGCTGGCCCGCAGCGGCAGTGGCTCGGTGGACGCCGCGTTGTTGCTGCCCGATGCGTTTCCGACCGTTGTGCCGGCAGCCGCCTCGTTGCCTGCGGCCGCGTCGACGGCCGTCGCCGTATCGGTGGGGCCATCGATCGGCTTGGCGGGAACCTCGTTCGGCTTCACCTTGTTGGTGGCAACCACGATCGGCTCGAGCGGCGCGACGGACGCCGAGGACATGTGCGTGAACAGCAGGTAGCCCGTCAGCGCCAAGGCGGACGCCCCGGCCAGCGCCATCACGCCGGACGCGACCGTGTGAACCCTGGCGACGACCGCGAGCTTGGAATCCTGCCGATGCTCGTCCTGCGCGGCTCCGAGCAGCCGGTCATAGGCCGTGCGCTGCTCCTTGTCGCCGAGAATGTCGTTGGCGCGGATGATCTGTCGAAACCGCAGCGCGGCGTCCGGATCGCCGGGATTGACGTCGGGGTGGCTCTCTTTGACCGCTTTGCGGAAGGCCGCCCGGATATCGTCAGCGTCATCGTCCGGAAGAGCTCCGAGTAAATCGTAAAGCGTCTTCATCGCCGTTCTCGCTGCAGGCTTCCCTCGTCTCCGATCGAAATTCCTACGGCGAATTTACGCTGGAGCACTCGTACTAACTGTTTCCGCTTGGCATGATGGTTGGTCAATCCGGCGGAAAAATGACTGAAAATGGCGAAGTTCGTAGCCATTTTTGCCGTGTTTGACGCCACCGCGTTCGCCCTTCCTCGTCATGGTGCGCGCAATCGCAGATTGAATCGCTGCTTTCTCATCGCCTCTGCCGCCGGACCTTCCTCCATGGTGAAGAAGAAGTTTGAAGCTGGGTTTAACGCGAACTGATCGGCAGGTCAGTTGTGAGCGACAACATGCGATTGCTGCAGCAGTGTGACACCGTTGCACCCGCCCGCGCGAGCCAGGTTCCGCCCGGACGGACGCGTCGCTGGAAGCACTCAGTGCCGAGGGGGCTGCCCGCGATCATGCGCGTGCTTGCGGAGGCGGCGGCCCGGCCGCTATACCCGCCGCATGACTGAATTTCATGGTGTCTTCCCCTACCTGGCCTCGCCGATCGGCGCGGATGGCACGATCCGGACGGAGGTGCTGGGGCGGCTGTGCGATGATCTCATCCATGCCGGCGTGCACGGCCTGACGCCGCTCGGCTCGACCGGCGAGTTCGCCTATCTCGACCGCGCGCAGCGCATGACCGTCGTGGAGACAACCATCGAGGCCGCCCAGGGCCGCGTTCCCGTGATCGCAGGCGTGGCCTCGACTGCGATCGCTGACGCGGTGGCGCAGGCCAAGGCTTACCAGAAGCGCGGCGCAACCGGCATCCTGGCCGTGCTCGAAGCCTACTTCCCGGTCAACGACGCCGGTATCAAGGCGTATTTCCGGGCGATTGCCGATGCCGTCGACATTCCCGTCGTCATCTACACCAATCCCCAGTTCCAGCGCTCCGACCTGTCGCTCGACGTCATCGCTGATCTCGCCGAGCATCCGCGCATCAACTACATCAAGGACGCGTCCACCAACACCGGCCGGCTGTTGTCGATCATCAATCGCTGCAGCGACGCCATCAAGGTGTTCGCGGCGTCCTCGCACATTCCGGCGGCGGTGATGCTGATCGGCGGCAAGGGCTGGATGGCCGGGCCGGCTTGCATCATTCCGCGCCAGAGCGTCGAACTCTACAATCTCTGCAGGGCGTCGCGCTGGGACGATGCGATGCTGCTGCAGAAGAAGCTGTGGCGCGTCAACGAGGCCTTCGCCCGCTTTAACCTCGCGGCCTGCATCAAGGCCGGCCTGTCGATCCAGGGGTACGACGTCGGCGATCCCGTGCCGCCGCAGGCCCCGCTCTCGCCCGAGCAGCGCAAGGTCGTCGAAGAGGTGCTGCGCAGCCTGGCGTGACGCTGGTCTGGCTTGACCCGGCCATCCATCCCAAACGGAGACGGGACTGTGGATGCCCGGGCCTTCGCTGGGCCGAAGCGGTTTCGGCTGCGCAGGCGGGCCAAGCCCGGGCATGACAGTGCGGTATGACGCACCAGCACAATCATGGCTTGGCCAGCGGAACATCGATCCGCTAAAACCCCATGCAATTACATTGAACTGACCAAGGATTCCCGAATGAACATTCTTCCCAACAATATGCGGTTTGGTGCGGGGCAGCCCGTCAAGCGTCTGGAGGACCAGCGGCTGCTGACCGGGAAGGGGCAGTTCATCGACGACAAGGCGGAGGACGGCGCGCTGTGGCTCTACGTGCTGCGCTCCCCGCATGCGCATGCCAGGATCCTGTCGATCGACACCGCCGCCGCCCGCGAGATCGCGGGCGTGCAGGCGATCTACACCGGTGCGGACCTCGTCGCCGACGATGTCGGCACCATTCCGACATTGGCGATCTTCAAGCGTCCCGACGGCAAGCCGATGACGGTGCCGCCGCGCCGCCTGCTCGCCCATGAGGTCGTCCGCTTCACCGGCGAGGCGGTCGCGGCCGTGGTCGCGGCGTCGCGCACGATCGCGCAGGAAGCGGCGGAAGCGATCGTCGTCGACTACGAGGTGCTGCCGGCGGTGACCGATCCGGTGAAGGCGCTCGAGCCGGGTGCGCCCGTCGTCTGGGCCGAGGCGCCGGACAATATCGTTGCCGCGATGAGCTATGGCGATGCCGCCAAGGTGGAAGAGGCCTTCTCCAGCGCCGCGCACAAGGTGTCGCTCGACATTGCCAGCCAGCGCCTGGTGCCCTCGGCGATGGAGCCGCGCTCGACCATTGCCGAGATCGAGAAGAAGACCGGCCGGCTGCTGCTGTACGTGCAGTCGCAGACGCCGGCCTCGACCCGTGACGTGCTGGCGGAAGCCGTGCTGAAGCGGCCGAAGGAAAGTGTGCGCGTGCTGGTCGGCGACATCGGCGGCGGCTTCGGCCAGAAGACCAACCTCTATCCTGAGGACGGCATCGTCGCCTATGCCGCGACCAAGCTCGGCAAGAAGATCCGCTGGCGCGCCGAGCGCACCGACGAGTTCGTCGGCGGCACGCATGGCCGCGACCTCACCTCGACCGCCGAGTTCGCTTTGGACGCCAAGGGCAAGGTGCTGGCCTATCGCGTGCGCTCGATCGGCGCCACCGGCGCCTATTCATCGGGTGCGGCCAACATCATTCCGCTGGTGCTCGGGCCGTTCGTGCAGACCGGTGTCTATGACCTGCCGCTGGTGCATTTCGAGGTGAAGACCGTGATGACGCATACCGCGCCGGTCGGTGCCTATCGCGGCGCCGGGCGTCCCGAGGCGGTGTTCATCGTGGAGCGCCTGTTCGACGCGGCCGCGCGCCAGATCGGGATCGATCCGCGCGCGATCCGCAAGGCCAACTACATCAAGCCGGCGCAACTGCCCTACACCAACGCCGTCGGCCAGGTCTATGATTCCGGCGCCTTCGCCCACATGCTGGAGCGCGCGTCCAAGCTTGCGGACTGGGACGGCTTCAATGCGCGCAAGCGCGAAGCGAAGAAGCGCGGCATGCTCTACGGCCGCGGCCTCACCTCCTACATCGAATGGACCGGCGGCCGCGCCCACACCGAGAAGGTGTCGCTGCACGCGACCTCCGAGGGCCGCGTCATCCTGCACTCCGGCACCATGGCGATGGGGCAGGGATTGCAGACCACCTACACCCAGATGATCTCCGACACGCTGGGGATCCCGCTCGACAAGATCGACGTGGTGCAGGGCGACACCGATCTCGCCACCGGCTTCGGCAGCGTCGGCTCGCGCTCGCTGTTCGTCGGCGGCACCGCGGTGGCGGTGTCCTCCAACGATCTCATCAGCAAGGCGCGCGAGAAGGCGTCGAACCTCTTGGAGACCGCGGTCGAGGACATCGAGTATCGCGACGGCGTCCTCACCGTCGTCGGCACCGACCGCCGCATCAGCCTGTTCGAGATCGCGCAGAAGGAGCAGGGCGCCAAGCTGTCGGTCGACAGCGAGGGCGAGGTCGATGGTCCGAGCTGGCCGAACGGCACCCATATCTGCGAGGTCGAGATCGATCCGGAGACCGGCATCAGCCGTGTCGTGCGCTACACCACCGTCGACGACGTCGGCGTTGCCGTCAATCCGATGCTGGTGGCCGGCCAGATCCATGGCGGCGTCGCCCAGGGCATCGGCCAGGCGCTGTACGAGAACGTCGCCTACGATGCCGATGGCCAGCTCCTGACCGCGACCTATCAGGACTACTGCATTCCGCGCGCCGACGACGTGCCGCCGATCGTCGTCACGCTCGATGATTCCGCGCCCTGCAAGACCAACCCGCTGGGCGCCAAGGGCTGCGGCGAATCCGGCGCCATCGGCGGCCCGCCCTGCGTCACCAATGGCGTGATGGACGCACTGTTCGAGCTGGGCATCACCAATCTGCAGACCCCGCTGACGCCTGAGAAGGTATGGACGGCGATCCGGGATGCGAAGGCCAAGAAGGCGGCGGCGTAAGCATAACTTCACTTCTCAGACCGCCGCATCCGTCTGCCGCTTGCCGGCATTGAGGATGCGGCGGTCAGGCCACCGCAGACGAGATGCTACCCGCGGATGGCGATGCCGCGGCCACATGCACTGTTGATGAAGCAGGCGCGCAGCGCGTCGTCGAGCTGGTCGGACCGTTTGCCGTTCAGAGCGAGGTCCGGAAAGCCATGACCCCGCAGGTAGACCTGCATCTGCAGGATCGCGCGATTGCCGCCCAGCGCGACGATGGTTTCGAGGTCCTGCCTGGCATCCGGCTCTCGTCCGGTGCGGGTGAGGATCAAGGCGCGCTGCACGAACATGTTGACGAGGTCGGGTCGGGCCGGGCCGGGAAGCACCCGCTGTCCGGGCGGACCGAGAACCTTGTTCAGGTCGGCAAGCGCTGCGCTGTCGTCTCCCAGCCCGGCCAGTATCGTCGCCCGCATCTGCAGCGCCTGGAGATCAGACCCCGCCGCGAGGATCGCATCGAGATCCTCCTTGGCGCCAGCCGCCTTGCCGGTCTGCAGCCTGATCTCGGCGCGTGTCATGCGGCTTCGCCGATCGTCGGGCTCGATTGCGATGGCCCGATCGAGATCCGCCTCCGACTGCTCCGGCCGGCCGCTTCGGTTTGCAAGGATGGCCCGGATCCAGAGCGCATCGACCGATGGCGGGTTGCGGACGAGGGCGTCGGTGGCCAACTGAAGCGCGGCCTGATCGTCCTGACCGATGAGGATGAAGGCCATGGTCGCCAGCGCGTCGGCATTCTCAGGGGCGGCCTGCAGCGCCGCCTTCACGTCGCGCGTGGCCTCGGTCAGCTGGGCGGGTATCCTTAGGCGGGCGCGGAGCAGCAGCGCCGGCACGTTGCCGGGCTGCTCGGTAATGGCGGTATCAAGCTCGGCGATCGCCTGCGGCAGCCTGGCGATCTCGGTGAGCTGACGCGCGCGAACGACGCGCTGCTGCGAACGGACATCCGCCGGCAGTGTTGCTGAAACTTCCGGCGGATCACATTCGCCGCGGGCTCTCGCCGGATAGGGCAGCTTGCATGTTCCGAAGCCGAAGGAGCGGATCGGGCCCGCCGTTCCAAGCATGTCTTCGGCGAGAGAGGGCGTGCCCAGCAGCCCGGCGATCAGGATGAGCGGGATGGCGGAGCGAATGCGGGATGTCATCGGAGGACTCACTTGCAGAGCTTGTCGAGCATGCAGGCGCGGATCGCGTCCTTGAAGTCGGGCGTCAGTTCGTCAGGCGCCTGGTTCGAGCGCCAATAGCCGGCGGTGCGCAGCGCCAGAACGGTCCGCTTGAGCACCGACTCTTCGATGCTCACGGCCAGCACCATGTCGTCGAACGCGAGATCGGTCTCGTCGAGTTCCCGATGCATCAGTGCACGCATGCGGAACGCCTCGCCGGATGGCGGATCAATCGCCGCGGCACGATCGAATTCGGCGATCGCCTCGCGGAATTGCTGACGCTTGGCGTGGATGAGCCCGAGGTCGAAGAAGGTCTCATATTGCTCGGACCCGAGCGATTTGGCTTCCTGCAGGTCGGCAAACGCCTCCTGCTCTCGTCCGGGTCTGTAGGTGAGCAAGTGGCCCCGTGCCGTGAGCGACAGGGGAATCCGTCGATAGGTTACGGCAGCGTTCAAGTCCTGCTCTGCACGGTCAAACTGGCCGACTGTCCAGTAAATGCGCGCGCGGTTCTTCAGAGCGACGATGTAGAAGTCGAGCCGGTTACCATAGCCGTCGAAATAGGGCTGCAGATTGATCTCGTCGGGACCGAGCGCAACCAGCGCGTCAGCGGTTTTCAGCGCTTCGTCGAAGCGGCGCAAACGCTGATGACTGTCGCTGCTGAGCAGCAGCGCATACTGGTTTCTCGGCGCGATCGCCAAGGCCATGTCATAATAGCGGATCGCGGAGCGGTCGTCACCGGCGTCTGCATAGGAGGCGCCGACGCGCCAGATCGCATTCGGATTGGATGGATTGAGCGTCAGGACCTTCTCGATGAGTGAGTGGCTCAGTGTGAGATCGCCGAGACGGGACGCCGTCGTCGCGCGGGACAGCAGCAGTTCTTCATCGGTCGGCATCAGCGCGATGGCGGCATCGTAATCCTTCGCTGCAAAGTCCCACCGCTTCGTGTGATAGTAGCCCGAGCCTCGAACCGAGAGGGCGCGGCCACGCTCGGCCGAGGATGTGTTGGGCTCGGCAAGGATTCGGGAGCAGGCCGCAATGACGATCTCGGGGGAGGTCCTGAGCAGGGACTTCGCGCATTCGCCGTTCTGATCCGCGGCGGTTGCCGGTGCGGTGCATGAGAGACTGGCCGCTGCAACAATTCCTAGAACGGCAAGCCGTACCATGGTGGTTCCCCTGATGCTGGGAACGACATACCGTTGATTTCAGAACGGGCGTGTAATGAAACAACTAAAGGTTTAGCCATGGGGCTGGGGTGGTAGTTCCAGGATCACGCTGAAGTCGCCCGCGCTGCCCGCAAACCGCAGGTTTCCGCCGTGGGCCTCCGCGACGTCCTTGGCGATCGCAAGCCCAAGCCCCGATCCATGCGAGCCGTCGCCCTTCTGAAACGGCGCCAGCAGTCCGGTCTGCGCCTCCTCGGCGATCCCCGGCCCATCATCCCAGACGACGATCGCGACACCCGCCGCCGCCTTCTCCACCCTCACCATCAGCCGCGTCCGCGCGCCATGCGCCAGCGCGTTGTGGATGAGGTTGGCAAGCGCCTCGCGCAGGCTGATGGCGTCGGCGGCGACCACCGCGTTCTCCTCCGACGCCACGAAGCTGACCGAGACCTCCCGATCCAGCGTCAGCGGCACGCTTTGCGACAGCACCGATTTCGCCAGCGCGTTGATATCGGTCGCGGCGAAGCGCGGCGCCTGGGCGCGGTGCTGGATCATGGCGTGGTCGAGCAACTGACTGGTGAGACGGGCGAGGTCGGCGATGCGGCCGCGCAGCCGGTCGAGCGCCTTCGGGTCCTTGGTGTGATCGCTCAGCAGCTCGACCTCGGCATCGATGGCGGCGAGCGGCGTGCGCAGCTGGTGGGTGGCGTCGGCGATGAAGCGCTGCATCAGCGTGATGCGCTCGGCGAGGCGCTGCATGAAGCCGTCGATGGCGCCGACCAGCGCGCGCACCTCGCGCGGCGGCGTGATCGCGATCGGGCTGAGATCATCGGGGCGACGCTTGACGATCTCGGCCTCGATCCGCGTCAGCGGCGCGAACACCAGCCGCAGGCAGAGCGCGGTCGCGACCAGCGCCAGCAGGCTCATCGCGGCGATCAGGCCGATCGCCTTCGAGGCAAGATCCCAGGTCAGCGCGTCGCGGGCGCGCAGGGTCTGCGCCAGCACGATCAGGCTCCAGCCGTCGCCAGGCGCGCCGTCGAGCTTGCGCGCCACCGCGGCGATGCGCACGGCCTGGTCGCGATAGACACCGTCGCGCAGCACCACGCCCTCGCGCAGCGCCCTGGCGGGCACGGTGACGGCGAGGTCGTCATAGCCGGCGATGACGACGCCGCGCGGGTCGGTGACGCGATAGAACACGAGGTCATAGGCCGACAATGTCGCGAACGCTGCCGCCGGCGGATCCAGCGTCACGACGCCGCCCTGCATGTAGATGTTCTCGGCGATCTGCACGGCGCCGCCCGCGAGCAGCTTGTCATAGGCGTCCCGCGCGGCGGTCGCGGCATATTGCCAAGCGGCGAGGCTGAGCACGACGGCGCCGATGGCCAGGATCGCGCCGATCGCGATCAGCAGCCGCGCGCGCAGCGACGCCCTGAGGTCACGAAGCGTGGAGCTGATAGCCAAGGCCGCGCTCGGTCTTGATTTCGACTGACGTCGCCGCCAGCTTGCGCCTGAGACGTGCGACGAACTGCTCGACCGCGTTCGGGCTCGGGTCCTGGTCGAAGCTGAAGAGCTGCTCGACCAGCTCCTCCTTGGCGACGTAGCGTCCGGGGCGTGCGGCGAGGATTTCCAGCACGGTCAGCTCGCGCCGCGTCAGGTCCAGCGGTTGGCCGGCGACGCTGGCGGTGCGCCCGGCGCGGTCGATCACCAGCGGCCCGAGGGTCAGCAGATTGTCGGACTGGCCAGCCGCACGCCGCAGCAGCGCACGGGCACGCGCTTCGAGCTCGCGATAGTCGAACGGCTTGATCAGGTAGTCATCGGCGCCGAGATCGAGCGCGCCGATTCGGTCGTCGACCGCCGAGCGCGCGGTCAGCACCAGCACCGGCGTGCGCAGGCCGCGCTTGCGCAAATGTTTCAGCACCGCGAAGCCGTCCATGTTCGGCAGCATCACGTCGAGCACGATGAGGTCATAGGTCTGCACCTCGATCAGCTCGCTCGCGGTGCGGCCGTCCTTCTCCCAGTCGACGGCGTAGCCGATCCGCTCGAACCGGCTGGTCACGGCGGCGCCGATCTCGGGCGTGTCTTCCACCAGCAGGATGCGCAAGGTCTCGTTGTCCGCCTCGGAGTCAGGTTCGCGTCAGTCTCCTCCTCTATCACTTCGAATAAGGGCGCCGAAGTGCACCAGGCGAAATTTCGCACTGCAATATAGAGGAGGGGAGGACGATGACCGTCCATCAATCGCCGTCTCAGTTCGAGCCGCTGCTCTCGGTCGAGGGCGTGACGCTCCAGTACAAGACGCCGGACACCTTGGTCACGGCGACCTACCGCGTCGATTTCAAGGTCTTCGACTCCGACCGCTTCGTGCTGCTCGGCCCTTCCGGCTGCGGCAAATCCACGCTTCTCAAGGCGATCGGCGGCTACCTGAAGCCGACCGAGGGCCGCATCCGGCTCAAGGGCCACGACGTCAGCGAGCCCGGCCCGGACCGCATGATGGTATTCCAGGAGTTCGACCAGCTGCTGCCGTGGAAGACGGTGCGCGAGAACGTCGTGTTCGCGCTGACCGCCAGCGGCCGGCTCGGCACGGCCGAGGCCAACGAGCGGGCGAAGTCCTATATCGACAAGGTCGGCCTGACCAAGTTCATCGACTCCTATCCGCACATGCTGTCCGGCGGCATGAAGCAGCGCGTTGCAATCGCGCGGGGCATGGCGATGGAGCCCGACGTGCTGTTGATGGACGAGCCGTTCGCCGCCCTGGACGCGCTGACCCGGCGCAAGATGCAGGATGAGCTGCTGCAGCTCTGGCAGGACACCCGCTTCACCGTGCTGTTCGTGACGCATTCGATCGAGGAGGCGATCAAGATCGGCTCCCGCATCCTGCTGCTGTCGCCGCATCCCGGCCGCGTCCGCGCCGAGCTCAACAGCGTGCCGCCGGGCACGATGGGCTCGCCGGAACAGGTCGCGCTCGAAGGGCGCATCAACGACATGCTGTTCGGCCATCACTAGAGAGGAGGAGAGCATCCATGAGCGAGACGCTGGCGCTGCGCCCCGAAATCGTCAATGCAGACACGCCCCTCGGTGACGTCAAGGTCGAGGCGAGCCTGTCCTGGCTGGAACGCATCTACCGCATCGGTGCGGTCCGCAAGGCCATCATCCTGGTGGCGCTCGCCGCGCTGTGGCAGGCCTATGGCATGTGGCTCGGCAATCCCCTGTTGTTTCCGACCTTCACCGACACGCTCTCAGCCTTCTTCGAGAACATCGGCAACGGTATCATCCCTGCGCGCACCCTGGTGTCGCTGGAGACGCTCTTGATCGGCTACGGCATCGGCATCGCGCTGGCGGCCGTGCTGACCACGATCGCGATCGGCTCGCGGATCGGCGCCGACATGCTGGAGGCGCTGACCTCGATGTTCAACCCGCTGCCGGCGATCGCATTGCTGCCGCTGGCGCTGATCTGGTTCGGCCTCGGCAAGGGCAGCATCATCTTCGTGCTGGTGCATTCGGTGCTGTGGGCGATCGCGCTCAACACCCATTCCGGCTTCCGCTCGGTGTCGAACACCTTGCGCATGGTCGGCCTGAACTACGGCCTGCGCGGGCTGAAGCTGGTGCGCTTCATCCTGATCCCCGCGGCCTTTCCGGCCATCCTCACCGGCCTGAAGGTCGGCTGGGCCTTCGCCTGGCGCACCCTGATCGCGGCCGAGCTGGTGTTCGGCGTGTCCTCCGGCTCGGGCGGGCTCGGCTGGTTCATCTTCGAGAACCGCAACCAGCTGGAGACGGCGAACGTGTTCGCCGGGCTGTTCACCGTGATCTTCATCGGCCTCGTCGTCGAGAACGTCGTGTTCGCCACCATCGAGCGCAAGACGGTGCGGCGCTGGGGCATGCAGCACTGAATTTCGAGTTATAAGCACAACAACAAGGAAGGAGACGACCATGTCCTGGAGCAAATCATTCACGGCCGCCGCGCTCGGCCTCGCCGCGCTGCTCGGCGCCACCGCCGCGCAGGCCGAGGTCAAGGAGATCAGGCTCTCCAAGGGCTACGGCATCCTCTATCTGCCGCTGATCGTGATGGAAGATCAGAAGCTGATGGAGAAGCAGGCGGAGAAGGCCGGGCTCGGTCCGTTCAAGGTGAACTGGCAGATGCTCGACGGCGGCAACATCATCAACGACGCGATGATGGCCGGCTCGCTCGACATCGCTGGCACCGGTGCGCCCGGCTTCATCACGCTGTGGGCCAAAGCCAAGGGCATTCCGGCGGTGGAGGTGGTCGGCGTCAGCGGCCTCAGCTCCACCTCGCTGTGGATGAACACCAACAATCCCGAGATCAAGTCGCTGAAGGATTTCAAGCCGAGCGACAAGATCGCCCTGCCGGGCATCAAGACCTCGCTGTCGGCGGTCATGCTGCAGATGATGGCAGCGCAGGAGTTCGGCAAGGAGAACTACGCCAAGCTCGATCCGATGACCGTCGGCCTGCCGCATCCGGAGGCGCTGGCGGCGCTCACCTCGGGCAAGACCGAGATCACGGCGCATTTCACCTCCCCGCCGTTCTCCTACATCGAGCTGAAGGATTCGAAGATCCGCCGCGTTGCCAATTCCGCCGACGTGCTCGGACGGATGACGATGGACGTGGTGTTCGCGCCCAAGCGCTTCGTCGACGCCAATCCCAAGGTCGTGCAGGCGTTCCTCGACGCGCTCGACGAGGCCTGCACGCTGATCGCCAACGACAAGGCTGCCGCGGCCGAGATCTACGCCCGCACCGCCAAGGTGAAGACCACCAAGGAGGACGTGCTGGAGATGCTGCAGGACAAGGACACCTGGTTCTCCGCGACGCCCGAGGGCGTGCTGAAGATCGCCGAGTTCATGCACGGCGTCGGCTCGATCAAGGTCAAGCCCGCGAGCTGGCAGGACATGTTCGTGACCCAGCTGCGCGACCGCAAGGGCAGTTGAGCGGGAGTTCGGCGAGTCGGTTGCAAGATTGCGTCTCAACTGCCTCCGTCCGTCTTTGCGAGCGCAGCGAAGCAATCCAGGGTGGTGGGCGGGACTCTGGATTGCTTCGCTCGCGCTCGCAATGACGGCGGAGGGTATGTCCTCCAACGCTGCCTGAGCCCCGGAACTTCCCTGAACCGACCCACCGGCCGCCGCGACCCATGTCCGGCGGCCGGCTGCCGTCATTGCGCCGTCGCCAAAGCTGTGCTGTGTGAAGGCGGTACAACCGGATGAAGAGGGGGACGCGCGATGCGGAGATTGCTGACCGTGCTGGCGGCGCTGATGACGCTGAGCCTGACCAATTGCGGCTACAACGCCATCCAGACCAATGACGAGCAGGTCAAGGCGGCCTGGTCGGAGGTGGTCAACCAGTATCAGCGCCGTGCCGACCTCGTGCCCAACCTGGTCAACAGCGTGAAGGGCTTTGCCCAACAGGAGAAGGACGTGCTGCTCGGCGTCACCAACGCCCGCGCCAAGGTCGGCAGTGTCCAGGCCACGCCCGACGTCGTCAACGATCCCGCGGCGCTGCAGAAGTTCCAGGCGGCGCAGAGCGAGCTGACCTCCGCGCTGTCGCGGCTGCTGGTCGTGACCGAGAACTACCCGCAGCTCAAATCGGACGCGCTGTTCCGCGACCTGATGTCCCAGCTCGAAGGCACCGAGAACCGCATCACGGTGGCGCGCAACCGCTACATCAAGGCGGTGCAGGAGTATAACGTCGGCATCCGCACCTTCCCGAACAATCTGACCGCGATGGTGTTCGGCTACAAGGAGAAGGCCAACTTCACCGTCGAGAACGAGCGCGAGATCTCGGTGGCGCCGAAGGTCGACTTCAACGCGCCGTCGCCTGCGCCGTCGAAATAGCCGGAGCAGGGAATCGTGCGCGCGCTGCCGGTCCTCAAGGCGCTGCTTGCGACGCTGTTCGTCTGCCTCGCGACGATCGTGCTGGCGGACGTCGCGGTGCCGCAGCTCACCGGCCGCGTCGTCGACCAGACCGGCACGCTGTCCTCCTCGGACATCGCGGGCCTCACGCAGAAGCTGAAGGACCTGGAAACCCGCAAGGGCAGCCAGGTCGCGGTGCTGATCGTGCCGACGACGCAGCCGGAGACCATCGAGCAGTTCTCGCTCCGTGTCGCCGAGGCCTGGAAGATCGGGCGCAGGAAGGTCGACGACGGCGCGCTGCTGGTGATCGCCAAGAACGACCGCAAGCTGCGCATCGAGGTCGGCTACGGCCTCGAAGGCAGCCTCACCGACGTCACCGCGCGTCGCATCATCGACGAGGTCATCACGCCGAAATTCCGTACCGGCGATTTCGCCGGCGGTATCGATGCCGGCATCGACCGTATCATCGGCGTCATCAACGGCGAGACCCTGCCGGTGCCGCAGCCGCAGGCCTCGCATGGCGACGATTTGGATTTCGATTCCATCAGCTCGTTCGCGCCGGTGGCGCTGTTCGGCGCACTGGTGATCGGCGGCTTTCTGCGGACGCTGCTCGGCCGGCTGATCGGCTCGCTCGCGACCGGTGGCGCCATGGGCGTGCTCGCCTGGCTGATGGTGGGATCGGTTGGGCTGGCGGCGCTGTCGGCGATCGCCGGCTTCGTCATCGCCTTCGTTGCCGACGCCTTCGGCGCGATGACGCCGGGCAGCGGCCGCCGCGGCGGCTGGTCGAGCGGCTCGTCGTCATCAGGCTGGAGCAGCGGCAGCTCGAGCGACAGCGGCAGCTTCTCCGGTGGCGGCGGCAGTTTTGGCGGCGGCGGCGCCTCGGGCAGCTGGTGAGGACGGGGCGCGCGACCATGGGCATCAGGCGGATCGGCCGGCATCTCCTGCAGCATCACTGGCAGCTCAGGCGCATCTTCACGCCGGCTGTGCTGGCCCGCATCGAGCAGGCGATCAAGGACGGCGAGCGCACCCATGCCGGCCAGCTCCGCTTCGTCGTCGAGGGCGCGCTCGACGGCCGGCCGCTGTGGCGCGACCAGCCGCCGCGCGAGCGCGCGCTCGACGTGTTCTCGCAATTGCGCATCTGGGACACCGCTGATAACAACGGCGTCCTGATCTACCTGCTCTTGGCTGATCGCGACGTCGAGATCATCGCCGACCGCGGCATTCATCACCGCGTCGGCGCCGAGGGCTGGGAGACGATCTGCCGCGCGATGGAGGCTGAGTTCCGCGCCGGACGGTTCGAGGAGGGCGTGATGCAGGGCATCGCGGCCGTGTCGCGCGAGCTCGCCAGGTACTTTCCGCCGCATGCGGGAGAGACGAACGAGCTGCCCGACGCGCCAGTGGTGCTGTAGCGCTGATCGTACCAGTCGCACTCACTTCGCCGGTCGCGCTCATCCTAGCTGGATGTGAGCGCGCCCCCTCTTCGCTGCGCTCGCAACGACGCGGATGGAAAATACGTCCACAACTCACACCGTCGCAGCTCAGGCGCCGTAGCGCTTCGCCATCGCCTGCGCTAGCTCGGCCATCTTCGCGCGCAACTCCGGCGGATCGAGCACCTCGGCCTCGGGGCCAAACCGCAGTAATTCACCCGCGGCGTGCCACAGCGTCGTCCCGGTCGGGATCGTCGCGATACGCCAGCCCTGCGCATCGGCCTCGTCGGCGAGGCGCATGCGGGCGCGCACGTAAGGCTGGCTCCACACTTCCAGCAGTTTCACACCGAGCGGTGACAGGCGCACCGTGGCCGTCTTCGGATGCAGCTCCGCCTCCAGCCGCTCCGTCGCGGCGCGCCAATAGGCGGCAAGGTCGAAATCGGCGGGCCGCGCGAAACTCTCGTTCGTCACCGTGCAGTCAAGGATGCGCGCGACGCGATAGGTGCGCACGCTGCGCTCGACCCCTCCTGCGAGATACCAATTGCCGCCCTTCAGCACGAGGCCGAGCGGCGCGACGCGGCGGCGCTTCTCGGCGCGCCAGGTCTGGTAGCGGATGTCGATCTGCCGCTCGGCGAGCAGGGCATCGGCAATGGCGCGCAGATGCGTCGGCTCCTCGGACTCGCCGAACCAGCCAGGCGCGTCGAGATGGAACCGCGCCTGCATGCGGCCGGCATTGGCGCGCAGGCTCTGCGGCAGCGCTGCCACCAGCTTGGTCTGCGCCGCGCTCATCGCGTCGTCGAGCCCGAGGGCTGCGGCGGGGCCGGGCAGGCCCGCCATGAACAGCGCATCGGTCTCGGCCGGGGACAGCCCGTTCAGCCGCACGCGATAGCCGTCGAGCAGGCGGAACCCGCCTTCGGCGCCGCGCTCGGCATAGACGGGGATCCCCGCCGCGGCGAGCGCGTCGATGTCGCGGTAGATCGTGCGCACCGAGACCTCGCAGGCGCCTGCGAGTTCGGGCGCCGTGACCTGTCCCTTGGCCTGCAAGGTGGTGAGGATGGAGAGCAGCCGGCTCGCGCGCATGACGTTGTTTAAACATACCTGACACGCCTTGTCAGGTATGGTGTGCGACAAGCCCGCCACCGCAGCCGGCAATGGGAGGAGACCATCATGACCGCCGACGACAAGATCACGCTGTATTACTCGCCGCAGACTCGCGCCGCGGGCGCGCGCATCCTGCTCGAGGAGCTGGGCGCGCCCTACGATCTGCATGTCCTCAATATGAAGGCGGGCGAGCAGCGCAAGCCGGAATTCCTGGCCGTCAATCCGCTCGGCAAGGTGCCGACGATCGGACATCGCGGCCAGATCGTGACCGAGCAGGTCGCGATCTTCATCTATCTCGCCGATCTGTTTCCGCAGGCGGGGCTGACGCCGGCGCTCGACGATCCCATGCGCGGGCCCTATCTGCGCTGGATCGCCTATTACGGCGCGTCGTTCGAGCCCGCCGTGATCGACCATTTCATGAAGCGCGAGCCCGCGCCGGTCACACAGTCGCCCTATGCCGACTACGATACGATGCTGCGTGCGCTGGAGCAGCAGCTCGCCAAGGGGCCGTATCTGCTCGGCGAGCGCATGACCGCCGCCGACGTGCTGTGGGGTGTCGCCTTCAACTGGACCATGATGTTCGGCGTGGTGCCGCGCAAGGACGTGTTCGTGCGCTACGCCGAGCGCATCACCCAGCGTCCGGCGTTCCAGCGCGTCACCGCTGCGGATGCCGAGATGGCGGCCCAGCACGCGGCCGCCGCCGGCGTCTGAGCGCCGGCACCGATACAATCGAGCGAGGTCCCGCCGTCGACGGGACCTCGCTGATGTGATTGCACGATGTCCGCCAGGCGCGGGTCGCCAGATGCCGGGCTTCCCGCAACGGCGCCGCTAGTTCAGGCTGATCCCCGTGAGCGGCGTGCCGTCGACGCCGTTGTTGCTGATCGCGTTGTTCTTGAAGGACGAGACGGAGCCGCCGCCGGTCTGGACGACGCCGTTGGAATTGCCCTGGATGACGGAATTTCCCAACGTCACGATGGCGCCGCTGCCGCTTGCCAGAACGCCGGTGTTGTTGAACTCGGAGGTCAGCCGATCGAGAAACACCCCCATCCCCGGCTTTCCGGCCGGGACCGTGGCGGATATTCCGGCATTGCCATTTTCGATGGTCCTCGTGTTCGAGACGAGCACGCTGATCGCGCTGCTCGAATTCGCGGTCGAGACCGTGACGCCGAACGCGGACGCCTTGAGCGAGGAGTCCGCGATCACCACCTGCGCGGCGCCGGACGGCGTGACCGAGATTGCGCTTTGCGAGAAGTTCTCGACGGTACAGTTCTCGATGACGAGCTTCCGGCCGGCGAGGAAATTGACGCCGTTGAGGCCGAGGGTCGTGCCGGCGCCGTTGATGCTCAGATTGCGCAGGATGATGACGTCGTTGGCGCCGGCATTCACGTTGATGCCGTTGGTCGCCGACGCCAGGACCGAGGCCATGGTCCCCCCGCCGTCGATGGTGATCGATTTGGTGATCGTGACGGCGCCGTAGCCGCCGGGATCGAGCACGTCGATCTCACCGCCGGCTGCGGTCTTCGAAATCGCGCCGGCGAAGGTCTTGCAGGGCGCCGTGCGGCTGCACGGGTTGACGTCGTCGCCGACCCCGGACACCCAGGTCCGCGTCGCCTGCGCGTGCGCGCCTGACGAGGCAAGGATCAAAAGTGCGGCGCACAAAAATCCGATCGAAGAAATGAGCTTTCGCATGAGTGCTCCCCTTGAAAAAATGGAAGTGAAAAAATAGTCCGAACGCGTAGTATTAGTCTACGAAAGCAACCAGAGCGTTCATCGAAAACAACAAGGCCGGCGGCACAATATACAATCTATGATTGTGTATCGACCAGGGGCGATCTCGACGGTGCGGCACCGTCATCGTTGTTCCGGTCTCTTGGGGGCCATAACATCCTTAGGCTTCGAAAGTGCTCCCCGGCAGGAATTGGTATCCGCGGCATCAGAAAACAGCGGTCTGAAAAGAAGCGCCTCATGTTCCGCGTGGTGCGATCAAGATCTTCTGGATCAATCTGCACGCTCGAGCCCGCGAATCGATCAGTGCTCGTCATTGTGACCTCTACGTCGTAGCTGCTGCCTTCATATTTGCTGTCTGCGTAGAAGCAGAATTCATATTCGTGTTCCGGTCGTAGAAGCGGAATCCCGGTTCGGGGCATTTGGCCGGCGCCGCCGATATGGAAGTTGCCGGGCTCGTCGGCATATCCCACCGGATCATCGGGCCGCACGCCTTTGATGGCCGGCTGACAATCGATGCGCATTGCTCTCTTCGGTTTCTCGTTCCTCGCTCGGCTAACGCTTCCCTCAAGGTTCTGGTGCAGGCCCGTCCTATCAGCCAAGCAGGGAGCCAGCCGTCCGATGTCGAGAACTGGCGTTCAGTTGGCTGACAAGCATGCCTTCCGTCTGTCGATGGCATTGCAAGACTGATAGCATTCGCAAGCCTACAGTCGTCCATCGACCACTGACCCGACGGGCAATTTCCGCAATCCCGTCATGCGCCAACTGCCCGTCGAGCCAGTTTGTCGCACGCGTGCCGGCTTGTAGCGTCGGGCAAATCACGACGATGATCCCGGCCATCCCGCCTGCAATGAAGAGGGACGTTTCGGCCGATCGTCACGAGGCGTAGCAGCGGGGAGCGGTGGCCGTATCGGACTTGGGGCTTTGCGCAAGCGGGCCGGCGAGCAAGCGCGGTACGGACGGTCAAGTCGTAGGGTCCTGGCATCCCGATGCCGATGTCAAGTTCGCATGCAGGCTTCGCCTCGTGCGGATGACGGTGACCAGAAAGCCCGGCGCACCGGGGAGACTACGAAGCAGCCGTAACGCCATCGCGCAGGGAGGGCCGGGTCGTTCCGGCTGAACCTGTGGTTCCTGCCCCGTGCAATCTTTCCGCACGGGGGCCACGGGTGCCAGTCGGCACCCGGCCTTCCCTGCGCCCTCCGACTGATGCGGAGGGAATGATGGTCAAAGCTCGGGTGCAATCGCGCCGCGAGAGCGGCTCTTTTTGACTCCCCGTCGACCACACTGCGCCGCGTGCCGATCGAGCTTGCTGCCTCCGGACGGGCCGCCCAGAGCTGAATATTCGGGCACCGCCCGCCACATCTGCTCCACTTTGTCGGCGCAAATCCGCCCGGTATGAATCCCTAAAACTCAGGTAAGCCTTGCAAAAGTAAGATTTTGGCAATCAATCGAACGCTAACTAAGGTTACCAAGTGCTCAACGTCATGCGGAGACTCTGAACGTGAGCGACCAAAAGCCCGAACGGGCCAGCCTTGGCGTGGCCGGTACGACTGGCGCGGCCAGTGCGAGCGTCGACCCGGCCCTGACGACATCCGCCTCCCCGGATGCAGTCGATCCGGCCGTGCCCACGATCGCCGCGGTGGCCCCGCCCATGATCGCGCCGGATCACGAAGCGCCGGCGGCTGATCGTCCGGGCATCGACCCCAAGGCGGCAATCGTGGAAGCGGTGACCGCGCCCGAGCCGCAGCTCGACACCAAGGCCGGACCGGTTGCATTGGACGGCGCCACGACCGACGCCAAGTCTGCGCTCAACAGCCCTGCGCTCAACAGCCCTGCGCTCAACAGCCCTGCGCTCAACAGCCCAGCGATCAACAGCTCTGCGATCAATACCGGGATGACGGCCGGCACCGAGATCGGAACGATCAAGCCCGAGCAGGCCAAGAGCGAAGTCGTCACGGCCGAGCCGGACAAGATCGAGCCCGCCAAGATCGAGGCGGTGAAGCTGGAGCGCGCCAAGCTCGAGCCTGCGCGGCTCGACCTGGTCAAATCCGACAAGGGCAAGTCCGACAAGGTCAAGCCCGAGCTGACAAAGTCGCAGGCGGCAAGGGGCACGGTGCCGGGCAAGGTCGAAGCCGGAGCGATCCCGAGTGCTGCGAAATCTCCCTCGACGATCCTGGATCTGATCAGGACCGAGCCGGTCAAGTCGGAGCCGATCAAGGCGGCGGCGGCCGGCGAGCTCCTCAAGGTCGAGACGCCGAAGCTGTCGGCGCTCGCGGCCAATGCGCCGAAGGTGGGTCCGATGGCGGCGACCTCGCCGAAGCCGGACGCGCCCATCAAGCCGGATGCGCCGATCAAGCCCGTGACTGCCACCAAGACGGAAGCCGTCATCCGGCCCGAGCCGGCCGCAAAGCCCGAGCCGGCGGCGAAACCAGAGACGGTTGCCAAGCTGGAGCCCGTTGCCAAGCCGGCATCGGCAGCCAAGCCAGAGGCGTCCGCGTCGCGTCCGGTCACGCCGGTCCAGGCGGCCGCCGGACCGCTGACCAAGGCGAGTGCTCTTGCCGCCGTCGACAAGGCCGCAGCCTGGGCCAGGGCGAAGTTCAAGACCGAGCCGTTCAAGGTCGATGCGGCGCCCAAGCCGGCGGCCGCCGCGACGGCAGCTCGCGCCGCTGGGGCGTCGCCGCCTCCGCAGGCGCAGACCCTGCCGCATGCCGCGAACGGGAGGCTCAACCTTCCGGCCATGGCCGCGATCCTGCTGCTGTCGATGGTCGTCGGCGGCGTTGCCGGTGGTCTGGTCACCGCCAAATTCGTCACGCGCTCCGGCGGTGGTGACGTGGCCGATGCGACCGCCGGCGAGGCTGCGGATTCCACGCTTGGCGCGACCGTGGCGCGGATCGACAATGATGTCGCCGCGCTGAAGGCGAGCCTCGACCAGACCAATCAAACCAGCCTCGTCGAGCTCAACAAGTCCGCCGAGCGTCTCGACCGGCTCGAGAAGATCCTGGGTGACCTGTCGACGAAATCGTCGGCCAAGCCGAGCGAGCTGCAGCGTCTGAGCGAGGCCGTGGACCGGCTGCGCGCCGCGCAGGCTTCCGCGACATCGCAGCAGGCGGCGTCACGTGATAGCGCGGCATCCGTGCCGCAGGCGGTGGGCGCGATCAATGCGGCGGCCCCGCCCGCGGGGGTGGCGAGCCGCCAGGAGGCGAACCGCGCCGAGGCAGCCAGGACCGAGGCAGCAAGGGCAGAGGCGAGCCGGACCGAGCCGGCGCGGGCGGAGGCCGCTGCTCGTCCGGAGCCGAACCGCGCGGAGGCCGCCAAGCCCAAGGTCGTCGAGGGCTGGGTGCTGCGCGACGTCGGTCGTGGCGGTGCGCTGATCGAGGGCCGCGGCGGCCTCTACGAGGTCTATGCCGGCGATCCCGTGCCGGGCCTCGGCAAGGTCGACGCGATCCGCAAGCAGGACGGCCGCTGGGTGGTCGTCACCACCAAGGGGCTTGTCGTCTCGCGCTGACCGACCATCTGTTTTGGGAGACGAATCTGACGAGGCGCCTCACCGCGACGTGAGGCGCCTCGTCGCACAATTGTCCGAAGCCGCCCGCCTTTCGGCTATCTTCGAGGGCTAGCAGGCCGTCAGTTGCGCCATGGAATCGAGGAGGCGGATCTTGCGACTGTCGGTATTCGGCCTTGTGATGCTGTGCTGCGCCCCGTTCGCTTACGCGGACGAGAGCGCGCCGATCGAGCGCGGCGCCGCCATCCTCGAGCCGTTCGCGCTGCGTGAGCTCGACAACGGCGCGTTCGGCCTCGGAAAGATGCTCGCGCGCGCGAGCGATGCGCCGCTGACCGACGCAGCATTGTTCGCGCTGCCGTCGATGGCCCCCGTGCGCAAGGCGCTCGACGCGGAGTTCGACCGCTACGTCGACAAGCACAAGACGACGTTGCCGAACGAGAGCATCGGCGTCGGCACGTCCTACGCGTTCCAGCTGTTCGACCGCACCGTGCTCGATTCGTCCGATGCCCGCTTCGTGCTGGCCGGTGTCGTCAATCGCATGGATCGCGCCTTCGTCGATCCCGACCATTGCGGCGAGGTGCGGCTGCTGTACCGCCTGACGCGGACGACGCCGCCCGAGGCCAAGGACGGCGAGGTCGCCTCGCCGCGGCTGCCGATGACGCTCAACATCGTGCTCAAGGCGCGCAGCGACGCGCAAGCCAAGAGCAACTCCCCGAGCTGCGCCGAGATCGCCAAGCGGTGGCTGGCGACGTCCGATCTGCAACTGACCGGGCCGGAGCTTGCCGCGAAGCTGATGGCGCCGGACGGGCCGCTGGCGCTGATCAGGCCGGAGAACATCCACCGCATCGAGACCAACCTGCAGATCGCGCATGCGCCGAAATCGGCGATCCGCGATTTCCGCACCGACTACATGATGAAGGTGTTCGACTATCAGGCCGCGAGCGGGACGTTCGAGGAGGCGGTGCTGGAGGATCAGGTCGATCGCGACCGGCTGCTTTCGGATGCCGCGCTGGCGCGCGAGTTCAAGGCCTGGCTGCTCGACCCCGTCCATCTCGGCGAGCTCGACCGCGGCACCGCGGTGATCCCCGACCAGTTCCTGGCCAAGGTTGCGGTGGCGCCGACCCCGGTCGGCTTCGTCAATTCCGATCTGCTGCCGGCCTACGGGCTAGTGCAGGGGAGCGCGGCCGGGCAGGGCGCGGTGTTCACCGAGTCCGATGTGGTCGGCGCGCTGGAGAAGGCGGCCGCGCAGGGCATCGTGCTGCAGAACATCCAGTCGGTCGCGGGCTTCGAGCGTCGCCTCAACGATTCGAGCTGCGGCGGCTGCCATCAGACCCGCGGCATCGGCGGCTTCCACTTCCCCGGTGTCGACTGGATGGCGGAGAAGCCGTCCAACACCGTGGTGGTGCCGGGCTCGCCGCATTTCTTCGGCGACCAGGTCCGCCGGCGCGACATCCTCAACGCCTTTGCCGAGGGCCGTACGCCGGATTTCTCGCGCGGCTTCGCCAGCCGCCCGCAGCTGCGCGGCAGCGATGAACTCGCCGGCACGGTCTACAATGACGGCTGGGGCGGGCATTGCTACGCGCGCCACGCCGAGGCCGCGGACAACGACAAGAGCTTCTCGACCTGGACCTGCGCCGCGAACCTGTCCTGTCAGACCGGGCCGGCGACGCGGTTCGGCATGTGCTTCATCGCGACGCGCTAGCTCAGGCCACTGCGCCGCGCGCGCGCAGGTCGCGGATGGCGTCGTCGTCGAAGCCGGCGTTGCGCAGGATCTCGTCGCTGTGCTGCCCTATGCCGGGCGGCTTGCGCGGTGCGACCTTGCGCTGGCCGTCGATGAAGATCGGGCTGTTGACGGTCAGCATGGTGTCGTTCTCGAACGGCACCAGCACCTCGTTCTCGATCATCTGCCTGTCGTTCGGGATGTCGTCGAGAATGCCGACCACGCCAAACACGAGACCGCTGCCGTCGAGGATCCGGCGCCATTCGGCCAGCGGCCTGGTCGCGAACACCGCGTCGAACTCATGGATCAGCTCGACCGAGCGGGCGTGGCGATCGGCCTTGGTGATGAAGCGCGGATCGTCGATCAGCTCCTCCCGGCCAAGGCAGCGGGCGAGGATCGGCCACTGCTTCTCCTCATTGAGGAGCGACAGCATGATCCAGCGGCCGTCCTGGCATTTGTAGTGATTGGCGACCGCGTTCAGCGCGCGCTCGCGCGGTCGCCGCTCGACGAAGGTCGCGCCACAAAGCTTGGCCTGGGCGAGCACGGAGGCCGCCCAGACCCCGTTGGCCATCAGGTTGGAGGCGACATGGCAGCCCTTGCCGGTCTTCTCGCGCTGGTAAAGCGCCGTGACGATCGCGCCATAGAACGCCATCGCGCAGGGGTGGTCGCCCATGCCGGCGACGGAGCGGGCGGGTGTCGTGCTCTCGTCGGCACGGACCAGGTCCATCAACCCGGAGCGCGCCCAATAGGCATTGCTGTCGAAGCCCGGTTTGTCGGCTTCCTCGCCTTTCTCGCCATACCCGGTAAACGACGCGTAGATCAGCCGTGGATTGAGCGGCGCGAGCTTGTCGTGGGTGAGGCCGAGCTTGGCGCGGACCGACGGCGGAAAGTTGGTGATGAAGACATCGGCCTCACCGACCAATCTATGCAGGACGGCCTGCGCTTCCGGCTTCGACAGGTCAAGCGCGAGGCTGCGCTTGTTGCGGGCTTCAAGATACCACGCGTAGTTATGCTCGCTGCGCGGATAGCCCGGCAGGTTCGGCAGGTTGCGGTAGGGATCGCCGGCGCCGGGCGGCTCGATCTTGATGACGTCAGCGCCGAAATCGGAAAGCACGGTGGCGGCTGCGGGAGCCGCGATGAAGCTCGCGCAGTCCAGCACCTTCAGGCCATGGAAAATGCCCTTGTCGTCCATGATGCGTCGCTCCCGTCGCTTGTTTCCGCGCGCTGGAATTCTGTTGTCGGCGCGGTTCGAGGCGCATTTGACCCGGGTCGGGCGGGCGAGGCAATGGCGGGGAGGGAGCTGAAACTACAAACAGGCGTAAAGATGTGATCAGGAGCGGGCACCGCTCCTGTCTATTTCGACGTGTCGACAATCATGCTGGCTTGGTGAGGGGAACGATCGCGCCGAAAAGCCGCGAGGCGGAATGGCGCGCCAATTGATCCGCTACACTTTCAGGTTCTCGGCCGAACTCCTGCCGCGGTTGGCAATCTCGTCGTACTCGATGGTCTGGCCCTCGTTGAGGGTCGCCAGCCCGGCCTTCTGCACGGCGGAGATGTGAACGAAGATGTCCTTGCCCCCGGCCGCAGGCTGGATGAAGCCATAGCCCTTGGTCGGGTTGAACCACTTGACCGTACCTTTAGCCATACGTCGCCTCCGCGGGATCAATCCAATTCGAACCGGCGGTCCCCGCAAACCGTCAGGCCCGGAATTCGAGAATACTTCGGTTGTGACAGGCGTGATAGCGCAAACAGCGGGCGGTTTTGGCCCGAAATGATCGATATCGTGGCGGCTTTGCGGCTTTTGACCGCAACGCCACCGTTCCGCCCGTCGCCGCGGACCCGCTGCAACCGTTCTCGGTATGACAGCGCAGGCTGCAAACAGGTTCAACGCAACTCGTCATGCAGCCGTCCCTTCGTCCGAGAGCATCGCGAGTTCGGCGGCATCCATGGCCGTCCTGACGCGCATCGGCTCAGCGCGGCCGCGAATCTCGACCTCGCGCTGCGGCAGCACGTCGGCGGCAAGTCGCGCCCGCGCGTAGACCTCGTCCGAGATGATGACCTGGCAGCCGAGGGTCTTCGTCATGTCTTGCAGTCGTGATGCGACGTTGACGGCGTCGCCCAGCGCGGTGAACACCATGTGGTCGCGATAGCCGATCTCGCCCACGATCACCTCGCCGCCGTGAATGCCGATGCCGAAGCGGATCGGGTCATGCAGATCATGGCTGAGGAACGCGTTCAGCTCGGCGATGTTGGCCGCGATGTCGCGCGCCGCCTGGATCGCCTGGCCGCACGCGACATGTGAATCGGTGGCTAGTCCGAACAGCGCGAGCATACCGTCGCCGACGAACTGATTGGGCTGCCCGCCATTCGCCAGCACGGCCTGGGAGACGGCGCTGAGGAAGCGGTTGACGATGAACACGACGTCGAACGGCAGCCGTTTCTCAGCGAGGCCGGTCGATCCGCGCATGTCGACGAACAGGCTGACGAGGTAGCGCTCCTGCCCGATTCCGGCGCGCGAGCTAGTGCGCTCGCCGGGTGTCGGGTTCGGCATGAACAGCTGAAAGAATGAAAGATCGCCGGTGGGGCGCAACTGGCAGGCCAGCCTGACCGACGGGTCGGCCGCGCCGATCTGCGCGAGCACGAAGGCCTCGCGAGGCGAGGGTGGCGGCAGCGCGCCGGGATCTCCGATCACCCTGATGCGGCAGGTCGAGCAGCGCGCGCGGCCGCCGCACATGCTGGCATGCGGTACGTTGTTGCGCAGACTGGCCTCGAGCACCGACAAACCCTTTGGCACCCGGATGGAGCGGCCATTGTTGTAGGATAGCGTGACCATGCCGCCACGTCGCTCATGCACCGCTCGCACGCCGCGCGCGGCGAGCGCCAAGCCGATCAGGCCGCCATAGCCGATCAGGAAGCCGTTCATGATGGTCTCGAGTACTGCCTGCTCCAGGGGCGTGCCCATCTGCCGCGACAGATTCTCGACCCGCCACTGCGGCGCTGCGCTTGCCGCGATGACGTCTCGGCCTCCACGGTAGAAGCCGAGCAGCGCCAGCGCCGGGATCAGCACGGCGCAGGCGAGCAGCCACGGCGCCGCGCGCTTGTAGAACGGCTTGAGCCGCAGCCAGAAGTGCAGCCCGATGCAGCCATGCGCCCATGACGTCAGCAGCGCGGCCGACATCAGCCAGATCCGCCAGGACGGGCCGGTCCAATAGGAGTACAGAACCTGCGGGTACAGCTTCTCTTGTCCGTACAGGGCCTGCCCGATGCGGACGCCGGCGATGTGGCTGAAGATCAACGCGGGGATGCTGAGGCCGAGCAGCAGCTGCAGAGGCTCCATCGTGCTGCGGCTGAATTGCCGGCGCTGATAAAGCGCCCACACGCCGAGCCCGCCATGGGTGAGAGCGGCCGCATAGAACAGCACGGCGATCGGAGGAAACTGCCAGAACGCCACATGATAGGACACGCCCTCGGCGAGGGCCTGCAGCGAGATGTTGCCGAGCGCATGGTTGAGAAAATGGCTGAGCAGGTAGCTGAAGAGGATGAAGCCGCAGATCAGCCGTACCTGCCGCACACCGATGCCGCGCCGGGCGGACTGTAAACGATGGGAAATCGAAATGGTCATGTGGTCCGTATGATCTGGAGCCGCAATGCTAGAGATTTATTCCCTGTTGTCCTAGAGGGCTGATGGCGGTGGTCATCCGGCGGCGCGAGCTGTGCGCGCGAACGTTGACTCGCCCGGCGGAGTCGGGGAAAAGCACCGCGTGACGGCCATTCCCCCAGGCATCGACAGCCCAAAGTTTCGCTCCACGCGCGCTGCGTGGCTGATGGCTGCGGCCGTGATCACGAGCATGACGATCATCCGTCTCGTCTACGCCGCTGCGCTCGATCTGCGCACCGACGAGGCCTATTACTGGACCTGGTCGAAGGAGCTGCAGCTCTGCTTCCTCGATCATCCGCCCATGATCGCCTGGTTCATCCGGCTGGGCACTGCCCTGTTCGGCGATACCAATCTCGGCGTCCGCTTTGCCGGCATCCTCGCGATGGGCGCGACGCAGCTCCTGCTCGCCGACATCGTTCGCCGCGCCACTCACAATATGCGGGCGGTGATCATCGTGGTGCTGCTGCCAGAGGCCGCGCTCTATTATGGCCTGCTGATGGCCAAGGTGGCCCCGGACGTCGCGGTGATCCCGTTTGCGCTCGCGATGATCTGGGCGCTGGTGCGGCTCGCCGAGAGCGATGACGGCCGCTGGTGGCTCGCGGCCGGCCTGTTCGGCGGACTGGCGCTGTTGTCCAAATTCACGGTGGTCATGCTGCTGCCGGGCGTGGCGGCATTCCTGCTCGTTCCGGCCTGGCGCAGCCGCTGGCTGTTCAGTCCCTATCCATGGTGCGGAGCATTGATTGCGCTGGCCGTGTTCTCGCCGGTGCTGATCTGGAACGTACAGCACGACTGGGCCTCGTTCCGCTTCCAGTTCGTTCGCGCCACCGCGCCGCATGAGTTGTCGTTGCGGACGCTCGGCGATTACATCGGATTGCAGTTCGGACAGGTCGGCTTCGTGCTGCTGCCGGTCACGCTGTCGGCGCTGAGTTTCACGGCCTGGCGCGGCTATCGCACGCGTGAGCCGGTCGCGATCCTGCTGTCGACGGCGGTGCTGGTGCCGTTCCTCTACTTCCTCTGGAAGTCGTTCACCTTGCGGATCGGCGACACCTGGCCGATGTTCATGTGGCCGATCGGGTTTGCGGCGGTCGCGATCAACATCGTCAAGCTGCCGCAGGACGGCGCGCCCGCCTGGTTCGTCCGATCCACCGTGCGCTGGGCGCGCATCGCCGTCGTCAGCGGCATCGCCATGGTGGTCCTGATCTTCCTCTACTACGTTGCCGCGCCCTGGAATTTCCTCGGGCGGGCCGATCCGATCGGCGCCGAGGCGGGCTATCAGCAGGTGGCGGCGCGCGCCGAGCAGGAGCTCAAAAGCAGCGGTGCCACCTGGATCGCGACCTCCGACTATCGCACCTACGCGATGATGCGGTGGTTCTTTCGCGGCCGCGTGCCGGTGATCCAGATCAACGAGCGTGCCCGCTTCATCGGCTTTCGTGATCCCGGCATGAACCTGATCGCGGGACATGCCGGCCTCTACGTCGTGCGCGAGCCGGACAATGCCGGCCCGCTGCTGGCGGACACGACCGCGCACCGCGAGCCGCTCGGACGCGTCGAGCGGAGCTGGCGCGGCCGCGTCATGGACACCTACGCGTTCGGCAGGCTGACGGGCTGGACGCCCGAACTGGCGCCGCCGCCGGACTCGCCATTGTACCAATGGCGCTGGCTCGCCGGTGAGTTCGATTCCGCGCCGCGGGCCTGAGCCTCATTCCTGCTCCTCCTGCTTGCGCAGGAGATCCTTGGCGAGATCCGCCAGCGCCGGCCGCGGCAGCGCGGCGAACGGCATCGGCCGGGTCACGTCGATGGCCGCGAGCCCGAGCCGCGCCGTGAGCAGTCCGTTGAGCACGCCTTCGCCGAGCCGCTGCGACAGCTTTGCCGCGATGCCATGGCCCAGCACCTGCTGGATCAGGCTGTCGCTCGCGGCCATGCCGCCGGTGATGGCGAGATGCGCGACGACATGGCGCAACAGGCTGATCATGCCGAGCGCGCCGGGACGGCCGCCATAGAGCCGCGCGAGCTGCCGGATCATCCGCAGGCTCGCGACAAAGACGAACAGCACGTCGATCAGCGCGCGCGGGCTGACCGCCGTGACCACGGATACACGTTGCGCCGCGACCGACACCAGCCGTCGCGCCTCGACGTCGAGCGGCGCCATCAGCTCGCGCTCGGCGAGCTTGATCATGTCGCCGCCGTCGATGATGTCGTCGGCGTGGCTGGCGAGCGCGGCACGCGGACGCGCCAGCCGGGGATTGGCATGTGCGATCCGCAGCAGCTCGGCGACCACCTCGCGGCTCTCGGCGCGATCGTCGGACAGCAGCACGGCGGCCGCGCGCTGATGCAGCTTCTCGATGGTGGCGAGACGCACCAGGCCGTAGGTCTCTCGGGCAATGACGACCGCCAATGCGATCGCGGCTGCGGCCGCGAATCCCGCGCCGACATAGCCGAGCGCCTCGCTGCGCGCGAACAGATCCTCGATCAGCCGGGTGACGCCGAGGCCGAGGCCGAGCAGGACGAGGCCGGTGACCGAGCCCCAAAAAAGTGCGCCCCAGCGAAAGCCGCGCCGTGCCGGCAGCACGGTCTCGACCGGCACCGGCAATTGCGCCGGGTCGGCCTCAGGCGTGATCTGGATGGTGCCCCGGCCGGGCCGGGCGGCGTCCTCGGCATCGACCACGACGACGTCGGGATCATCGAGCCGGAAGGTCTGGGGACGACGAGGCTTGGCGCGTTCGCTCATTGCAGCCGGTCTCCGATCAGGAACTGAAGGGCGCGGTCCATGCGGATATGGGGCAAAGCGGGCTCGCCGCCAGCATCGGGGGCCAGCAAAGGCGGGCGGAAGCGCAGAAAGCGGAAGTCGGTGCCGTCGGCGGCAGCGCTCGACAGGCCGCGATAGGCGCCGCCCTTGAACAGCTCCTCCGGATCGGCCGGCAGCTCGCCCGGAAACGTCGCCACCTCGGTGTCGCCGTCGAAGATCTCGGCATTGGCGCTTTCGCCGGCGGCCGGCGTGCCGAGCAGCGACGGCAGCTTGTCGCGGCCGCGGGCGACCAGCGCCTCGCGCGTCGCCCTGACGGCGGCCAGTGCCACCACATCGATCGCAGCGCCCGTGCTCTCGGCCCGGGCCACCGCGCGGTTGACGGCGCGCCGCAGCACGGCTTCGAGCCGGTCGTGGCTGGTGTGATGCAGATGGTCGGCCTTGGTCGCCGCGAACAGGATGCGGTCGATATGCGGCCGGAACAGTGCGGTCAGCAGATTGCCGCGTCCGACGCGGAAGCAATCGAGAATGCCGGTCAGCGCCGCCTCGAGATCGTGCAGCGCCTCCGGTCCGGCATTGAACGCGGCCAGCGCGTCGACCAGCACGATCTGGCGGTCGAGCCTGGCGAAATGGTCGCGGAAAAATGGCCTGACAACGATGTCCTTGTAGGACTCGTAGCGGCGCGCCATCATCGCCCACAGCGAGCCGCTCGGTGCCTGGCCGTCGGCCGGCACGTCGAGCGGCGCAAAGGTCAGCGCCGGCGAGCCCGCGAGATTGCCGGGCATCAGGAAGCGTCCGGGCGGCAGCAGGCTCATGGCGAAGCGCTCGTCGCGGCAGGCGCGCAAGTAGTCGGTGAACAGCCGTGCGGCCTCGAGTGTCGCCGACTCGTCCTCGCGGCCTTCGGGGGCGAGCGTCGCCAGATGCGCGTGCCAGTCCCTGGCGACATGCGCGCGCGGCTCGCTGCGCGACAGCGCGAGGCTTTCCCGCGCCCATTGCTCATAGCTCTTGTTCAGCAGCGGCAGGTCGAGCAGCCATTCGCCGGGATAGTCGACGATGTCGAGCGTGAGCGTCCGCTCGGCGCCGTTGGCGCGCTGGAATTCCATCACCAGCCTGAGCTCGCTGATGTCGACGGTCGAGCTCGGCCAGCGTCGCTCGGTGACCAGCGCCCGCACGTGGCTCTCATAGGCAAAGCGCGGCACGCCGTCGTCGGGTTGCGGCGTCAGATAGGCGCGGGCGATGCGGCCCGAGGCCAAGGCCTCGAACACCGGCATGCGCCCGCCGCGAACGAGGTCGTGGATCAGCGCCGTGATGAACACGGTCTTACCGGCCCGCGACAGCCCGGTGACGCCAAGGCGGACGGTCGGGTTGAGGAAGCTCTCGCCATAATCGAGCAGGGCACGGGCCGAGAGCCGCGCTTCCTCGACGAGTTCGGAAAAGGTCACCATGGGAGGAGGGGAATTCGCCAGTTGAAAAGGGCGTGAGCGATTGTTGACAGGTGGCGATGCAAAACACCGGATTCAAGCTCACAATTCCGGCCCGTTTCCGGATAGAACCAGACTTTGAACGGAACGTTGACCACTGGAAACCATAATCCTTCCGGCACAATTGTCCCGGAAAACCGGCACCAGGCTCTGACATGACCGTATTTCAACTGAAGCAGTTCGCCTCGACCTCCGTCCATGCCGCCACCGGCGCGATGCGCTGGAACTACGACAAGGTCGAGATGATCGCGGACGGCGTCGTCCACGTCGTCGGCATCGCCGCCGGGCTGGTCGCCGCAACCGTGCTCGTCGTGCTGACCTCGATCTATGCCAGCGCCGTCGACATCGTGGTGGTGTCGATCTATGTCGCGGGACTGCTCTCGATGCTGACGCTGTCGGCAACCTATAATCTGTGGCCGGTGTCGCCGACCAAATGGGTGCTGCGCCGCTTCGACCACTCCGCCATCTACGTGCTCATCGCGGCCACCTATACGCCGTTCATCGCCGCCCTGAAGGACACGGTGTTCTCGGCCGCGCTGCTGCTCGGGGTCTGGGGCGTCGCCATCTTCGGCATCGTTCTGAAGCTGCGCTGGCCGGGCCGCTTCGACGCGCTGTCGATCGGGCTGTATCTCGCGCTCGGCTGGAGCGGCGTCATGATGTACGACCGGGTGATCTCGGTGATGCCGGCCTCGGTCCTGGCCTGCGTGCTCACCGGCGGCATCCTCTACAGCCTCGGCGTCATCTTCCACTCGTGGCGGCGCTTGCGCTTCCAGAACGCGATCTGGCATGGTTTCGTGTTGCTGGGCGCCGGCTTTCATTATACCGCGGTGCTCGACCTGGTCTTGACCTAGAAAATTCCACGAGGAGGGCTTTGCATGCAGGTGACCGGCAAGATTGTTGTGGTCACCGGCGGAGCCCGCGGCATCGGCAAGGCGCTGTGCGAGGCGTTCGCGGCTGCTGGGGCGGCCAAGGTGATCGTGGCCGATCTCGACGAAGCCGGCGCCAAGGCCGTCGCTGATGGCATCGGCGGCGCCGCCTTCAGATGCGACGTCTCCCAGGAAGCCGACATCCGGCACGTGATCGAGGAAACCGAGCGGCAGTTCGGGCCGATTGCGCTGTTCTGTTCCAATGCCGGCATCGGCGGCGGCTTCGACCCGTTGTCGGTCAATGTCGGCGGCACCTCCGACGAGCCGTGGGCGCGGAGCTGGGCCATTCACGTGATGGCGCATGTCTACGCGGCGCGGCATCTGATCCCGCGCTACAAGGCGCGCGGCGGCGGCTATTTCCTCAACACGATCTCGGCGGCCGGCCTGCTGTCGCAGGTCGGCAGCGCGCCTTACTCCACCACCAAGCATGCCGCGGTGGGATTTGCCGAGAATCTCGCGATCTCGCACAAGGCCGACAACATCAAGGTCTCGATCCTCTGTCCGCAGGGCGTCGACACGGACATGCTGCGATCGATCCCGAAGGGCCCGCAATCCGGCGACGGTGATCTGACACCCGAGCAGGTCGCGCAGGACGTGCTGAAAGGGCTTGCCGAGGAGAGCTTCCTGATTCTCCCGCATCCGCAGGTTCTCGGCTACATGCGCAAGAAGACCGAGAACTACGACCGCTGGCTCGGCGGCATGGCGAAGATCCAGGCGAAGATGCGGGACGAGTTCGGCAACTAGGATTGCAGCCATTGTCGTCGGATGATTTGAGTTGTCGGACAATCTGACAGTGGACCCTTCGCGACACATCGGACATTGGTCGTTTCCGTCATTGCGAGCGAAGTGTTCAGCCCGGGGACATGGCTGACAGGTGTTCGGAGACATGGTTGACACCTCAAAATTGGCTCGATTCGTCAAGCAAAGGGGCGAGCGATGCCGTGGCGAGAGGTGTCTGTCATGGACCAGCGACGAGAGTTTGTGATGCTTGCCAAGCAGGAGGGAGCCAACCGGCGGCAGCTGTGTCGGCGGTTCGGCATCAGCCCCCAGACCGGCTACAAATGGATCGAGCGGTCTGACGCCGGCGATACGACGCTGGCGGACCGGTCGCGGCGGCCGCATCGAAGTCCGGAGCGCACCGCAGCTGCGACTGAGCAGCAGATTGTCGCGTTGCGCGATGCTCACCCGGCCTGGGGCGCGCGCAAGCTCGCGCATCGTCTCGATCGCGATGGGCAAGCTGTCCCGGCGATCTCCACCGTGCATAACATCCTGCGCCGCTACGATCGGGTGACGGAGCCTGGCGGCACGCCCGGGCAGCCCTACACGCGGTTCGAGAAGGATGCGCCCAATCAGCTGTGGCAGATGGACTTCAAGGGACACAGTGCGCTGGAGAACGGTGTGTCTTGTCATCCGCTCACCGCGCTGGACGATCACTCGCGCTTTTCCTTGTGCCTGGCGGCCTGCGACAATGAGCGCGGCTCTACGGTCAAAGGACATTTGGAGACGACGTTCCGCCGCTATGGACTGCCGGATGCGATGTTCGTCGACAACGGTGGCCCCTGGGGCTTTACTCTCGAAGACCCCTGGACCGCGTTGACGGTCTGGCTGCTGAAGCTCGGCGTTCGAACGATCCATAGCCGGCCCTATCATCCCCAGAGCCGCGGCAAGAACGAACGCTTCCACCGCAGCCTGAAGGCCGAGGTCTTTGCCTTCAAGCGTTACAGGGACCTTCCCGATGTCCAGCGGGCACTCGACGAATGGCGAGCCGTCTACAATCTCGACCGCCCCCATGAGGCTCTCGACTTCAATGTGCCGGCAAGCCGCTATCGGCCCAGCCAACGCACCATGCCGGATCGCCTTCCGACGGTGGACTACGACGAGGGGGAGATCGTCCGTTCCGTGTCGAGCACGAAGGCCTATGTCAGTTTCGAGGGACGGCTCTGGAAAGTCCCTCAAGCCTTTCGCGGTGAGCGACTCGCTATTCGTCCACTCAGACAAGACGGAAAATTCGGAGTTTTCTTTGCCGCTCATCAGATCGCAGCGATCGATTTGCGTGACCCCAAAAGTGTCAACCATGTCCCCGAACAGGTGTAAGCTATGTCTCCGGGCTAAACAGCAGCGAAGCAATCCAGAGTCGCGAGCGCTGCCCCGGATTGCTTCGCTTCGCTCGCAATGACGGCGTGGCAGGTCCTGCGTCCATATCCGCACGGCTCATGACATGACCTCGCGTTCTCGCGACCTTGGGCGTCCGAGTTGTACGGTCATTTGGCTCCCTCCGAACAGACGAAGGGCGCAGGGAATGCCGGGTGAGGGCCTCACCCATGGCCCGCCTGCAGAAAAAAATGCAGGCGGCAGGTACCACAGGCAAAGCCGAACACTCCGGCATTCCCTGCGCGACGGTCTTTAACGCTTATACGCAGTCTCCCTGGTGCGCCGGGCTTGTTGGCCACCATGCCGCGACAATGCTTGCGCATTGCGCGGGTGATACCAGCGTCGGGGTATCAGGACCCTGCGACTTCACGTCCGCAAGTTGCCGTTCGTCCGCGCGCAAGCACGCTGCGACATCTCGCGGCCATCGCTCCCCGCCTCGCGTGTCGTGACGATCGCGCAACGCCCCTTCGTGTGAGGCGGGATGCGCGGAAACATCGTCCTGATTTGCCCGACGGTGCAAGGCCACGTGCTGCGGCATTTCAACACGACGGGCAGTTTCGTCATGACGCGCATGCGCAATCTGCCCGTCGGGCGCGCTCATGGCTCCGACGGCTGCATGTCCTGCTCTGCCGCGCGCCAAGCTTCGAGCGCGCGGGCGTACAGCAACAGGCCCTCGCGCACCGTGCGCTGCTCGGCCTTCGACAGCGACGACAGGGCGCCGCGAACCTGCTGGCGGCCGAAGGCGTGCAGCGCCGCCAGCGTTTTCCGTCCCTTGGTTGTGAGGCAGAGCGGCTTGATGCGGGCGTCGCCGGCATCGATCGTCTCCTGCAACTCGCCGCTGTCGATCAGCTTGCGGACCATGCGGCTGATGCTGGATTTCTCCAGATGCAGGATCGTGCCGAGCTGCATCGCCGTCAGCGGGCCGCGCAGGCCGATCTCCAGGATGGTGTGAACCGCCGACGGCGGAAGGTCGGTGGCGGCCAGCGTCGCTTCCATGAAGCCGAGCTCGCGCACCATCAGGCGCGCGGCGGCGCGGATGTCGTCGACGAGCGTGAGATCCGGGTCGGGCATCTTGACTCCTGCCATATAGTTGTATCATACAACAAATAGACGATGCAACGTGGCATCGACGACGCCGTACAGCGGAGGGTCGGAGATGAGTGATACGCAGCTCACGGCCGGGGCAAGCGCGCCCGCGGCGTCGCGGATGCAGGGGCAGGTCTGCCTCGTCACCGGGGGCGGCTCCGGCATCGGCCGGGCCGCCGCCTTGAAGCTCGCCGCCGGCGGCGCAGAGGCAGTCGTCGTCGCCGGACGGCGCGAGGCCGAGCTGGCCGATACGGCGGCACGATGCCGGGCGCTCGGGGCCGAGGCGCTCGCGGTGAAGGCCGACGTCACGCGCGAGGACGACGTCGCGAACCTCGTGCAGGCCGTGCTGGATCGCTATGGCCGGCTGGATGCGGCGTTCAACAATGCCGGATTCCAGGAGCGCCGGGCGCCGATCGAGCAGCAGGGCGACGGCGTCTATGCGGACGTGTTCGACACCAATGTGCGCTCGGTGTTCCTGTGCCTGCGCGCGCAGTTGCCGGTCATGTATGCGCAGGGCCGCGGCCGCATCGTGATCAACGCCTCCGTGAGCGGCGTGCGCAATCCGAATGCGGGGCTTGCGCTCTATTCGGCGTCGAAGGCCGCCGTGATTTCGCTGACGCGATCGGCCGCGATGGAGGCGGCGCCGCGCGGCGTCCGGATCAACGCGATCGCGCCCGGACGCGTCGTCACCGACATGATGCTGCGCGCCGGTGTCGGCGACATCGCGACCGTCGCCGCCGGCCTGCCGCTGCGGCGGATGGGGCAGCCCGAGGACATCGCCGAGGCCGTGCTGTGGCTATTGTCGGACGCGTCGTCCTATGTCGTCGGCCACGTCCTGGCGGCCGATGGCGGCTTCCTCGCGTCCTGAATCCGAGAGGCGTCGGCCGTCGCCGACGACGCAGCGCCCGCGATCGCCGCAGCCGTCTCGGACCCTTGATTGTCGTCGAAAGAGGATCATGCCGAGGTCCGAATTTCGCCGGCTTCCGCGCAGCGATCGTCTTCGTTTCAACTAATTAGTTTGGTCTGCGAACGCCAAGACACCGCTGCGCGGCTTCGCGGCGACTCATTGCGAACAGCTCTCAATCTCGCCTGAAATCATCCCGGCTCGGCAAAACTTCCGCCGACGTTTTCCGGCTATCTGCCAGGCAAGGGGAGCTCGTCGCGTGCATGCGCTGCGTATTCATTGCGACGGCGCCCTGACCTGACGTCGTCGCGTGATATTGGCATACCCCGGCATTGCTTTGCAGGCTCATTCACCACACAAGACCGGCGCGTTCGCGGTGCGGACCAAGCGGCTCATGGTGACGCGATCCCACCGCGGGGTCACGCTCGCGCTCGTCGAGGTGCTGCTGTTGACCGTGATGGTGGTGGACGGCGCGTCCGCGCAGCAGACCATCAAGGCCAAGCCGACGGACGTCGTTCCGGGACGCGCCGACCGGCTGTTCTTCCGTCACGTGACGGCGCGCAGCATCTACTACAACGTTCCGCGGATCACCAACGACAGCCGGACGCTGATGATGCGCCAGGACCCGCGTGGCGTCAGCGCATTGCTGCGTCCGGTGCGCGAGGCCGGTGCGCCGTCGCTGGCCGCGCCGGGCAAGCGCGACGCGGCGGTCGGCAGCTTCGGATTCGCCGCGTTTCAGCCCGCCCGTGGCGCGCGCGTCGCCACGGCCGAGCCGGCGGGAGACGCTCAACGCGCCGCGCCGCAACCCGCCGCACGGCAGATCGCAGCAAAGCCAGCCGCCGAGGCACAGCCGGCCAAGCCGGACGAGACCGTGGCAGCAGCCCAGCCCGCGGCCGTGCTGCGCAACCGCGACGTTCTTCCCGATCGCAATCTGAACACGGTGAAACCGCAACCGGTGACCGCCGATGCGAAGCCCTACGATCCGACGGGTGTGATGGTCGGGTCGTTCCTGGTGAAGCCCGCCGTCGAGATCCAGGCCGGCTACGACACCAATCCGACCCGGCGAAACGGCGGGCAGGGCTCACCGGTCGCCATCGTGGCGACGGAGGTCGCGGTCCGCTCGCAATGGGAGCGGCATCAGCTCAACGCCGATTTCCGCGGCGCCTACACCGAGGACACCAACGTCCGTTCGCTCAGCCATCCGACCTTCGAGGCGCGGGCGCAAGGGCGCTATGACGTCACCGAGGGCACCGCGATCACCGGCGAGGCGCGTTTCGTCAACGATGCATTGGCGCTGCCGGGCGCGCTCAAGCTGCCCCGCGCCACGACGTTCGGCGGCAGCGCCGGCGTGCTGCAGAAGATCGGTCCCGCCGAGATCGCATTCAAGGGATCGGCCGACCGCGTCGTGTTCAACGACGCGCTGATCGTCGCCAACGTGCCGCTGCGGACGCAGGACCGCAACTACACCCAGCCGGGCGCGCAGGTCCGCATCACCTATGCGCTGACGCCGAACATCTCGCCGTTTGTCGACATGAGTTTCGATCGGCGCAACCACGATCTGCAGGTCGACTTCAACGGCCAGCGCCGCGATTCCAGCGGCATCACCGCGCGCGGCGGCGCCGTCGTCAACGTGGGAACGCTGACCGGCGAAGCCTCGGTCGGCTATCTCACGCGCCGCATGGACTCGCCGCTGATGCCGAACATCAACGGCGTGATCGCGGATGCGACGCTCGCCTGGGCCGCGACCGACGCCACCACCTTCGTGCTGGTGGCGCGCTCGCAGGCCTCCGAGACGCCGGCGATGAACGTCTCGGGCATCCTGTCGCGCGACGTGATCCTGCAGATGGATCATCAGTTCGAGCCGTGGCTGATCGGAACGCTGCGCGGCGGCTACGGCCAGGATCAGTTCGTCGGCATCGGCCGCGTCGACCAGCGCATGTTCGTTGCCGCGGGCGGCACCTACAAGATGAACCGCAACGTTCAGCTCAAGAGCGAGGTCCGCACCGAATGGACCCGCTCCAACATCGCGCTGAACAACTTCATGGCGGTGGTCGGCGTCGTCGGCGTGCGATTCCAATATTGAGCGGGCAACAGGGCGGGTGGACGACAGTCGCCGCGTGCACCTCGGCCCGTCGTTCCGCGCGAGCCGCGCGACAGCGAGGGCGCGAACGCGAACCCGCGCTTCCGACGCGGCGACGTCTGTCCGACCGGATTTGCGGCCGATGCGCGCGGTCTGCATCGCCGTCGAGGGCGGGCTGGCCCATCTCGCGCAAAAAAGAAAGGCCCCGCAGGGGACGGGGCCTCGAGGCAACGCATGCCTGACGGGTGGGGTGACCGGGGAGTCTCACGCGGCGGGATGAGGTCAGGTCGCCGACGCGTGCGCCATCCCCGGTCGGTTCGGCATGCGGCTGGTGATGGTCTTGTTATCGTTATCGGTGTCCGCGTCGCCCGGCGTAACCCGAGCGGCGGCGCGGAGCGGTCTTACTGTTCGAGCGCGGCCAGCGCGGCGTTGCCGATCTGCTGCGCCTCGGCCCAGGCGGCCTGGGTGGCCTGCTGGGCGGCGGTGTAGCCGGCCTGGATCTGCTGCTGAGCCGTGGCCCGCAGCGCCTGCTCCTGCTGCTCGCCGGTCTCGCGGGCCTGGGTCAGGGCCTGGTTGTCGGCGTTCAGCGTCGCGTTGGCCTGGTTGAAGGCGTTGGCGGTGGTCTGCGCCTTGGCCTGGGCGGCCGCCAGCGCAGCCTGGTTGGCCGCATTGTTGGCGCGCTCGAGGACCTCGGCGGCCTCCTGTGCGTCCTGCTTGGCCTGTTGCGCAGCCTGGCGCGCCTGCTCCAGGGCCTGCCGGTCGGCGTTCACCTTCTGCTCGGCCGCTTCGACGGTCGCATCGATCGTGCCGATCTTCTGGTTCAGCGCAGCCTCGACCGTCTTCTGGTTCTGGGTCGCGGCCGCCTGCGCGGCCTGGGTCTTCTGCTGGGCCACCGCGCGTGCCTGCTCGCCGGTCTTCAACGCCGCCTGCAGCGCAGCCTGCTCGGCGGCTTCCTGGGCCGCCTGGTTCTGCTGGTTGTTGTTATTGTTGTTGTTGCCGCCGTTGCCGGCCGCCGCTCCGCCATTGTTGGCATTGCCGCCATTGTTGGCGTTGCCGGCCGCCTGGCCGGCCTGCTGGGCCGCCTTGCCGGCGGCCTCGGCCGTCTCGCGCGCGGTGTCCTTGGCGGCGTTGGCGGCTTCCTTGGCCTCGTTGGAGACGTCGATGTCCTTGTCGAGCTTCTGGAACGCGGCCTGCAGCGCGGCCGAGGCCGCGCTCAGCTTCGCGGCGTTCGCGGTCGCCGCGGCCTGGTTGGCGGCTGTCGGGTTCTTTTCAGCCTGTTCCTGCGCCTCGATCGCGGCGCCCTTCGCGTTCTGCTCGGCCTGACGGGCGACGTCGATCGCCTTGCGGTCGGCAGCGACCTGCGCCTCGGCGGCGGCCGCGGTCTGCGCCGCGGCTGCTGCGGCGGCATTGGCCTTGGCGACGGCATCGCTGCTGCTCGACGCTGCGGCGGCCGCCTTGGCCGGCGTCGCTGCGGCTGCCGGCGCCGCGGTGGCCTTGGCGAGCGCGACGGTGGTCGTGGTTGCCGCGGCCGGCTTGGCGGCGGTGGTGGTCGTGCTTGTGGTGGTCGCGGCGGCGGTCTTGGCCGTGCCGGTCGTCGTCGTTGCCGCGGTGGCGGCAGCAGCGGGCTTGGCAGCGGTGCTGGCGGCGGCGACAGGCTTGGCGGCCGTGCTGGTCGTCGCAGCCGCGGTGGTGGTGGTGGCAGCAACCGGCTTGGCGGTGGTGCTGGTCGTCATGGCCGCGGCCGTCGTCGTTGCAGCCGCAGTCTTGGCGGCACTGCTCGCCGCGGTCGCCGCAGCGGCGGTCGCAGCCGTGGAGGCAGCCGTGGAAGCAGCCTTGGCGGCGGCGCTGGCCGCGGCCTTCGCAGCGGCGTTGGCTGCAGCCTTCGCAGCCGCGTCGGTCGCCGCCTTCGCAGCAGCCTGCTGCGCAGCCTTGGCGGCGGCCTGCTGCGCGGCCTTGGCGGCGGCAGCAGCCGCGGCCTTGGCAGCGGCATCCTGGGCAGCCTTGGCGGCCGCCTGTGCCGCGGCTTTCGCCGCCGCATCCTGCGCCGCCTTCGCGGCGGCGTTGGTGGTGGCCGACGTGGCAAGGGCGGTGGTCATCGCCTGCGCATGGGCCTGATGCGGCAGCGCCGTCACCGCCAGAGCGGACATCAGGGCCAGCACGCTGACATGGCGATAGAGATCGGTCCTCGACGCCGCGGTTTGAAGATTCTTCTTATCCGCCATCAGCTCAACTCCCTTGGTACGCTGGATTGGATGATGGAACCTTTTGAAAATGATTTTGGCTTGCAGAATGGTCGGACCTTGCAAGCAGCAAGGCGTCTGCCTGCGAGCTGACGGCAGGATTTCGCGATGTTTGCGGCAAGCCGGCCGCGGCGAGATGGCGCGGGGGAGCAGAAAGCTTTGGAAACAATTGGTTGCGCTCGACACCGCCGGTTGCACGGTTGCGGCGGGCCGATGAGCATTTCGCGGCGAGCCATGCTGCCGCCATTGAAGATGCGACGTATTGTCGCATACGGCGCAGTTGACAGAACGTCCGCTGTACGAACGCGGGCTCAGCCCTTCTGGGCGTAGAGCAGCGGCACCGCGGCGTCGACCATCACCTCGATGAGGCTGGTGCCGGCATGGGAGAGGCCTCGCGCCAGCGCACCTTCGAGCTCGGCGGCATGGCTCACGCGCATCGCGTCGCAGCCCATGCCCTCGGCGAGCTTGACGAAATCGAGGCCGGGCAGCTCGAGCCCGGGCACGTTGCGCACCTGCATGACCTGGCTGAACGAGCGCATCGCGCCATAGCCGGAATTGTTGATGACCACGACCGTCAGCGGCAGCCGGCGCTGCGCTGATGTCCACAGCGCCTGCAGCGAATACATCGCCGAGCCGTCGCCGATCAGGCACACCGTGCGGCCGGTGCTACGGCCCAGCGCCATGCCGACCGCCGCCGGCAGGCTGTAGCCGAGCCCGCCGCTCGCCATCGTGTAGAACGAATCCGCGCCCGGCATCGGCATGTACTTGTGCATCACCGGCCGGTGCGAGGGAATCTCCTCGACCACGGCGCTGCCCGCCGGAAGCGCCTGCGCCAGCGTATGTAGGAGATAGTCGACCGGGATCGGATCGGCTGGCTTCGGCGCCGCCGGCAGTACGCGGCCCTTCGGCGCCGTGCGCCTGGTCTCCGGCAGCAGCTCCAGCAGCAGCGACAGCGCCGGGCGCATCGTCGCGATGATGCTGGTGCCGATCGGCGGCACCGCGGCGCCCTCGGCGTCGTCGGTGATCTGATACAGCGTCGTCGCGCCGTCAAAGATCGCGGCATGGCCTTCGACATGGAAGGTGAAGACCGGCGCGCCGATCACGACGACGAGGTCGTGCGGCTTCAGGGCGTCGGACAATTGTCCGGGCGAGGCGTGCAGGAAGCCCTGGAATTGCGGATGGCGCTCGGGGAACGAGCAGCGCGCCGAGAACGGGCTGACCCAGACCGCGGCCCTGGCCTTCTCGGCGACCGCAACCATCAGGTCGACGCAGCCGGCGCGATCGATGCCGGGGCCGACCACGAGCGCGGGATTCCTCGCGGCGGCGAGCGCGCCCACCAGCTCGTCCATCGCGGCGCGATCGGGGCCGAGCTCGCGGCTGACCTTGCGTGCGGCGATCGGCTGCGCCGGATGCATCCAGTCGTCGATCGGGATCGAGACGAAGGTCGGCCCGCAGGGCGGCTGCATCGCCGTGTAGTAGGCGCGCGCGATCGCGCCCGGCACGTCCTCGGGCCGCGCCGGCTCGACGCTGTATTTGACGTAGGGGCGCGGAAACTCCGAGGGACGCTCAGCATAGAGAAACGCCTGCAGCGGCAGGATCGAGCGCGCCTGCTGGCCGGCCGTGATGACGAGCGGCGTCTGGTTGCGGTGCGCGGTGTAGATGTTGCCGAGCGCGTTGCCGACGCCGGCCGCCGAATGCAGATTGACGAAGCCGGCATTGCGCGTCGCCTGCGCGTAGCCGTCGGCCATGCCGACGACGGAGGCCTCCTGCAGGCCGAGCACGTAGTCGATGTCCTCGGGCCAGTCGCTGAGGAACGGCAGCTCGGTCGAGCCGGGATTTCCGAACACCTTCTTGATGCCGAAGGCGCGGAGCAGCGCGAAGGTGGCCTGCTTGACGGTCACGGGCTTGGTTGTTGTTTTGGTTGTTCTTGCCAAAGGCGTTTCCTCGAATTGCCGTCATTGCGAGGAGCGAAGCGACGAAGCAATCCAGAGTCCCGGGTGCGGCCCTGGATTGCTTCGCTTCGCTCGCAATGACGATAGCCTATCTCACCACGTCGCGGTGCCCTTCATGGTCGGCTGCCGCTCGGCGTTGGCCGTCCACAGCTCGAGGCCGCCATCTTTGTCGTTGGCGTTGACCGAGAACTCGCTGCCTTCGAACAACGGTTGCACGCCGCGGTAGGTGAACCTGGCCGGCGGCTTGCCCTTCAGCCTGGCGGCGAACTCGACCAGCAGCGCCGCCTGCAGCGGGCCGTGGAAGATCAGGCCCGGATAGCCTTCGACCCTGGTGACGTAGTCGCGGTCGTAGTGGATGCGGTGGCCGTTGAAGGTCAGCGCGGAATAGCGAAACAGCAGCACCGCATCGGACACGCGCGTCTCGCTGTGCTGCGCGACCGGAGGCGGCGGCGCTTTTGCCGGCGCAGCCGGCGCGCCGCCCATGTCGCGATAGACAATGTCCTGGCGCTCACGGACCGCGACACCGCGCGGCGTCGATACGACATGCTCCACCGACACGAAGCAGAGCTGGCCGGTCGAGCCGCTCTTCAGGGTGACGTCGGTGATCGTCGAAACACGCGTCGCGACATCGCCGACGCGCAGGGGATCGACGAACTGCACCTCGCCGCCGGCCCACATCCGCCGTGGCAGCGGCACCGGCGGCAGGAAGCCGCCGCGCGTCGGATGGCCGTCGGGGCCGAGCTGATCGTGCGGAAACACCGGTTGGCCCAAACACCAGTGCACTGTGTAGGGCGCGATGTCGCCGGTCGTCGGTTCGCCGATGTCCAGGAACAGCGTCGCGCGCAGGCCCTTGGTGAGCTGCGGGGTGACGAGGTCGGTCGCCTCGGCGCTGCGGCCGATCCATTGCCGGAGGTGATCGAGATCGAGCATGTCCGTCATGATCATCCCTTTCGCTGATGGGGCGAGGCGGCCTCGCCGATCGCGGGCACGGCGCCGTAACGCCTGTCGTCGCCGACCACGATCGCCGCCGGTGCGGGATAGCTGACGACGCCGTTTGGCGTGTCGACCTCGATCCGCCGCAGATGCGGGTGGACCGCGAGATCCGACATGCTGTTGACCTCGGCAAAGGCGATGTCGGCGCTCGCGAGCTTGCCCAGCAGCTCATCGCGCGACAGCGCCGCGAAGCGCTCGGCGACGATGCCGTCGGTCAGCGCACGATTGCGCACGCGCGCGACCATGTTGGCGAAGCGCGGATCGTCGGGCAGGGCAGGCTGGTCCAGCACCTTGGCACACAGCGTCTTCCACTCGCGCTCGCTCTGGATCGAGATCAGGATGTCCTTGCCGTCCTTCGAGGTGAACACGCCATAGGGCGCGATCGAGGGATGGGCGAGGCCGATGCGCTTCGGCGCATTGCCGGCTTCCGCGTTGAGCAGCGGCACCGTGAGCCAGTCGGCCATCACGTCGAACATCGAGATCCTGATATCGGCGCCGTCGCCGGTGCGGCCGCGCTTGATCAGCGCCTCCAGGATCGCGGCATGCGCCGTCGCGCCGGTGGCGACGTCGACGATCGACATGCCGACGCGCGACGGACCATCCGGCCCGCCGGTGATCGAGGCGAGCCCGCTCTCGGCCTGGATCAGCAGGTCATAGGCCTTGCGGTCGGCGTAGGGACCGGTGTCGCCGTAACCGGTGATGGTGCAGCAGATCAGCTTCGGATAGTCCTTGCGCAGCCGCTCGCGGGCGAAGCCCATTCTGTCCATCGAGCCGGGCTTGAGGTTCTGCAGCAGCACGTCGGCGCCGGCGATCAGCTTCTCGAGCTCGGCGCGGCCTTCCGGCTTGGCGAGATCGACGACGCGCGAATCCTTGCCGCGGTTGAGCCAGACGAAGTAGCTGCTCTGCCCCTTGGCGGCGGCGTCATAGCCACGGGCGAAATCGCCCTCGGGCCGCTCGATCTTGATGACATGAGCGCCGGCATCGGCCAGCCGCGACGAGCAGAACGGCGCGGCCACCGCCTGCTCGACGGCGATGACGGTGATTCCCTCAAGCGGCAGCATGGCGTGAACTCACGAAATGGGGCCTCATGGTTCGAGACGCGCCGCAAGGGCGGCGCTCCTCACCATGAGGGGCTAAAGATTTCGTCGCATACAAGATCCTCATCCTGAGGAGCCCGCCGCAGGCGGGCGTCTCGAAGGATGGCCGCGGGCGATTGTTCCGACCGTGCATATCAGTACGAACGCGGCATGCCGAGCACGTGCTCGGCGACGTAGGAGAGGATGAGGTTGGTCGAGATCGGCGCCACCTGATACAGCCGCGTTTCGCGGAACTTGCGTTCGACGTCGTATTCCTCGGCGAAGCCGAAGCCGCCATGGGTCTGGATGCAGGCATTGGCCGCCTCGAACGAGGCGTCGGCCGCGAGCATCTTGGCCATGTTGGCTTCGGCGCCGCAATCCTGCCCGGCCTCGTATTTGCGGGTGGCTTCCTTGACCATCAGCTCGGCGGCCCGCATCGACGCATAGGCCTTGGCGATCGGGAACTGGATGCCTTGATTCTGGCCGATCGGACGGCCGAACACGACGCGCTCCTTGGCATAGGCGGTGGCCTTGGCGATGAACCATTTGGCATCCCCGACGCATTCGGCCGCGATCAGGATGCGCTCGGCATTCATGCCGGAGAGGATGTAGCGGAAGCCCTTGCCTTCCTCGCCGATCAGGTTCTCCGCCGGAACGCGCATGTCGGTGAAGAACACTTCCGTCGTGGCGTGGTTCATCATCGTCCGGATCGGGCGGATGGTGAGCCCTGCCTTCTTGGCCTCGCGCATGTCGACGATGAAAACGGAGAGACCCTCGGTGCGCTTCTGCACCTGGTCCTTCGGCGTGGTGCGCGCGAGCAGGATCATCAGGTCGGAATATTCGGCGCGGCTGGTCCAGATCTTCTGGCCGTTGACGATGTAGCTGTCGCCGTCACGCTTCGCGACCGTCTTCAGCGAGGTCGTGTCGGTGCCCGAGGTCGGCTCGGTGACACCGAACGCCTGCAGCCGCAACTCACCGCTGGCGACCTTGGGCAGCCACTTCGCCTTCTGCTCGGCCGAGCCGTGCCGCAGCACCGTGCCCATCGTGTACATCTGGGCATGACAGCCGCCGCCATTGCAGCCGGCGCGCTGGATCTCCTCGAGGATCGCCGCCGCCGCCGACAGCTTCAATCCGGCGCCGCCATACTCCTCGGGGATCAGCACGGAGAGATAGCCGGCCTGCGTCAGCGCATCGACGAAGGCGGAAGGATAGGCCATCTCGCGATCGAGCTTGCGCCAGTATTCGCCGGGGAACTGCGCGCACAGCTTGGCCACTGCGTCGCGGATGTCGGCGTAATCGTCGTGCTGATGCTGGTCTGTCATGTGTTGCTCCGCGGGCCGCCGTGACGCGGCCTGGGCTCTCTCCCTGGACTTGTTCCTGATAGCCTATGACCAAGCGGGTCACGCTTGGCAAGCTTGGAATGCCAGCGTTGCAGCCGAGCAGCCTTGCCGGAGCGACAGAGCAGGCGGCCTGCGGCTGCGTTCTAGCTGACGGGAAATCCGAGATGACCGCGGAAACGGTTCTTGAGGAAGACACCGTCGCGTGCGGGCAGCGCGCGGTCGACGTGATCGGTCGAGATCGCGACGCGGGCGAAATGCGGCCCGGACAGATCTTGCAGCTTCGGCCGAAAGGCATCGAGCGCCGCGCTGTCCTCGATGGTGCTGACCGAGGGAAAGCCGGCTCCGGTCGCGATCAGTTCGAGATTTGCGCCGAGCCCGGAATGGCTCATCTGCATCCCGGTCTCGCCGAAATGGGCGTTGTCGAGCACGACGATCGCAAGATTGCGCGGCCTCTTCGCAGCCGATGTCGCGAGGCTGCCGAGCCCCATCAACTGCTCGCCGTCACCGGTGATGACCGCGACGGGTCGTGACGGCTGCGCCAGCGCCAATCCGAGGCCGATCATGGCTGCGCCGCCCATCGCGCCCCAGAGATAGAAGTTGGTGTCGTGATCGCCCGCGGCGAACACGTCGTAGGACGCTGAACCGAGGCCGCTGACGACCAGCAGGTCGCCACGGTCCTGCAGCAGCGCCTTGACGGCGGTGCGGCGGTCGAGCGGTGCTCTCATCACTTCACCTCCGTCCACTTCTTGGCGCCGATCATGCGCTGGGAGATCAGCACCGCGATCGGCTGATCGCTGTCATAGGCAAGCTTGGCGGCGGCCGCCGCCATCTCGCCGGCGTCCTCGGGATGCTCGAGCCGGAACACGGTGACGCCCATGATCTCGAAGGCGGCCTGCGTGGCCTTTCCCATCGGCACCTGCCACGGATTGAACTCGGCCCATTCGCCGCGCATGGTCACGAAAGTGAGGAACGGGAAGCGGCAGCTCTGAAGCAGCGAGAGCATGTTGACGCAATTGCCGACGCCGCTCGATTGCATCAGCAGCACCGCGCGCTGGCCGCCGAGCCAGGCGCCGGCGGACAGCGCGACGCCTTCCTCTTCGGTGGTCAGGACCGTGGTGGCGATCGCGGGATCGTCATGCGCAAGGCCGATCAGACGGGAATGGCCGGCGTCCGGGACGTAGCAGAGTTGCCGGACGTCGGCGGCCTTCAGCGCCTCGTAGATGGCAAGCGGCCAGTCGGGGCCTGTTGTCGGCGGGTCGGATACTGCCATGACGACTTTCGGTAAATGAGCACCCGCAAAGGGTGCGAGGAATGATCTGGTCAAAGCACGCGTTGCGCCTCATCACATGAGGTCATCATGTCTCCCCGTGATTTTATGGGCAACCCCACGCTTGTGCTTGCGATCGTGCTGGCTATTGTTCCCGTGTTTGATCTCACATGACATCTCAAGGGAATGATTTGATGAAACTGCTTGGTTTTTTCCTGGTATCGACCGCGCTCTTCGCTTCCAGCGTTGCAAACGCCAGAGAGCGCAACGACAGTCCTCACTCTCAAGCCTGCATGGCAAAGAACGGCTTCTCCCTCGACATGTGGCGTGCCCATCGTGCCGGGACCGACGTGCAGGTTCTGAAATACATCATGTGTCGCGATCGGGTATCGAAGGCCCAAGCGCTCGAGATTGGGCGGGCTGACGGCAATTTCAGTCGCGGCTTCTAACTCGAATTGCGCCGCCGGGTTGCGACGACGGGCGATCGAACAGGTGGGGGGCCTCAGGCGTGGCCCTCACCCCGGAATCCTCACAGGCAGCGACTCGTAACCTCGCACGAAGCTGGAATAGACCCGCTTCGGCTCGCCCACGACCTCGATTCGGTCGAAGCGCTTGAGGATCTCCTGCCAGACGATGCGCAGTTGCAGCTCGGCCAGCCGCATGCCGACGCAGCGGTGGATGCCGAAGCCGAAGGAGAGGTGGATGCGCGGCCGCTTGCGGTCGATGATGAAGGCGTCGGGGTTCTCGATCACCTCATCATCACGGTTACCCGAGACGTACCACATCACGACGCGATCACCCTTCCTGATTGTCTTCCCGCCGAGCTCGGTATCGACCAGCGCCGTGCGCCGCATATGGGCGAGCGGCGTCTGCCAGCGGATCACCTCGGGCACCATGGTCTCGATCAGCGCCGGATTGTCGCGCAGCTTCTGATACTCGGCCGGGTTCTCGTTCAGCGCCAGCACCGAGGCGGTCATCGTATTGCGGGTGGTGTCGTTGCCGCCGACGATGAGCAGGATCAGATTGCCCATCAGATTGTCCGGCGTCATGTGCCGCGTCGCCTCGCTATGCGCCATCATCGAGATCAGGTCGCGGCCGGGCTCGGCCTGGCGTTGCTTCCACATCCGGCCGAAGGTCTCGGCACAGTCGCCGAGCTCGCGGCGGCGCTCCTCTTCCGATGACACGATGCCGCTCTTGGGCAGCGCGGTTGAGACATCCGACCAGCGCGTCAGCTTGCGGCGCTCCTCGAACGGGAAATCGAACAGGGTCGCCAGCATCTGCGTCGTCAGCTCGATCGAGACCTTCTCGACCCAGTTGAAGGTCTCGTTGCGCGGCAGCGAGTCCAGCACCTTGGCCGAGCGCTGCCGGATCAGCACCGCCATCTCGTCGAGATGCTCCGGCGTGAACATCGGCTGCACCGTCTTGCGCTGCTCGCCATGGCGGGGTTCGTCCATCGCGATGAAGCTCGGCCATTCATATCCGGGCGGCACGTCGCGGATCATGATGCCGCCATTGCTGACGTCCGAGGAGAAGAGCGCGTGGCTGGTGTCGACATGCATGATGTCGTGATAGCGCGTCACCGACCAATAGGGCTCGATCGGCGCCTTGGTGCAGTAGTGCACCGGCGCCTCCTTGCGCAGCCGCTCGAACCACGGCCAGATCGTGTCGCTCTGGAACAGCCTGGGCGCGCCGGGATGGAAGTCCTCGATCGGGGTGGAGTAGGCCTCCAGCCGCGCCTCGCGCAGCAGATCGGCATGGTCGGAACGAAGCGCGGCCTGAGCGGTCATGGGGTGGTCCTTTTGTTGAACTCATCACCGCGCCACTTGAGGATCGGCAGGCGCGGTGCTCATGAATGCGCCCTCTCCCCTTGTGGGAGAGGGCATGTAGGACAGTTCTGCGAATTCGGTCGGGTGAGGGGTATCTCTCCACGAGCGTCGCTCGCGGGGAGATACCCCTCACCCGACCGCGTGCGCGGATGGGCCGGTGATGCCCTCTCTCCCACCCTGGCGAAGCTTCGCTTCGCCTTAGGGGAGAGGGCACTGTATCGCGCAGCGTGCTGAGCGGCCTCGGCCTGCATTCGTGAAGCATGCTCACCCGACGAAGCAATTCCTGCCGCCCCCGAATTCGCGATCGATTCGCCCTCAAATACAACTTACGCCGCAATCGTGACCGGCAATGTCTCATATCCCTTCACGAAGCTGGAATAGACGCGCTTGGGCTCGTCCATCACGTCGATATGATCGAAGCGTTTCAGGATCTCCTCCCAGATGATCTTGAGTTGCAGCTCGGCCAGTCGCAGGCCGACGCAGCGGTGGATGCCGAAGCCGAACGACAGATGCTGTCGCGGACGGGCGCGGTCGATGATGAAGTCGTAGGGGCGCTCGATGGCGGCCTCGTCGCGGTTGCCCGAGACGTACCACATCACCACCTTGTCGCCCTTCCTGATCTGCTTGCCGCGGAACTCGATGTCCTCCAGCGCGGTGCGGCGCATGTGGGCGAGCGGGGTCTGCCAGCGGATGACCTCGGGCACGAAGCTGTCGATCAGCGCAGGGTTGTCCTTGAGCTTGCGGTACTGATCAGGGTTCTGACTGAGCGCATAGATGCTGCCGGACATGGTGTTGCGCGTGGTGTCGTTGCCGCCGACGATCAGCAGCACGAGGTTGCCGAGGAAGTTCTTCGGGTCCATGTTCCGCGTCGCCTCGCTGTGGGCCATCATCGACAGCAGGTCGCTCTTCGGCGGCTGGCTGGCGCGCTCCTGCCAAAGCCGACCGAAATAGCGCGCGCAGTCCATCAGCTCCGCCTGCCGCTCGTCCTCGGTCGCTACCAGCCCGTCGGGGCCGGGAATCGTGGTGGCGATATCCGACCAGCGCGTCAGCTTGCGGCGGTCTTCCCAGGGGAAGTCGAACAGCACCGCCAGCATCTGCGTGGTCAGCTCGATCGAGACGCGATCGACCCAGTCGAACACCTCGCCGACAGGCAAATTGTCCAAACATTCGGCGGAGCGCTTGCGGATGTTGATCGCGAGCTCGTCGAGATGCGTCGGCGTGAACATCGGCGCCACGGTCTTGCGCTGCGCGGCGTGGCGCGGCGGGTCCATCGCGATGAAGCTCTCGCGGCGGAGATCCGGATCGACGTCGCGAATGGTGATGCCGCCGAGCGCGGACGCCGAGGAGAACACCGCGTGATTGGTCTCGATCTCCATGATGTCGTCGTAGCGGGTGATCGACCAGTAGGGGCCGAACATCGATTCCTTGCAGTAGTGCACCGGATCCTCACGGCGCAGCCGGTCGAAATAGGGCCAGTGCGTGTCGGTGCGGAATAACTCCGGATGACCGGGGTCGAATTCGGCGAGCGGCAGCGATGCGGCGCGGCCGGCGGCAGCGTCGATGACGCGCTCGCCCTTCGCGGCGTGACGATGTGCCTCGGCCGTCGTGCTGGTCCCGTGCATGGACGTCTCCCTGATGGCCGGATTCGCGCTGTCCGGCGATGCTTGGCGCGATTACATCCTGCCCGGGAGCGCGGGGCAAGCGCCGAGTTTGACGGGGGCTGCCCCGTCAAGTCTTGCGTCGCAAGGCTGGTGTTCGGCCGGACGTCGGGCGTGACAAGCGCCACGCCACGGAATATGGCTTTGAGCCATTGTTGCAAAGCAGAAGACTAGCAGGAGGCCGCCCCATGATCGCCAACGCGCAGCGCATGTTCAATTTCGATCTCGGCGAGACCGCGGACGCGATCCGCGAGACGGTGGCGAGCTTTTCGCAGGAGCAGATCGCGCCGCGCGCCGCCGAGATCGACCGCTCCAACCAGTTTCCACGCGACCTCTGGCCGCGGATCGGCGAGCTCGGCCTGCACGGCATCACGGTCGAGGAGGAGTATGGCGGCGCCGGCCTCGGCTATCTCGAGCACTGCATCGCCATGGAGGAGATCTCGCGCGCCTCGGCCTCGGTCGGCCTGTCCTACGGCGCCCACTCCAATCTCTGCGTCAACCAGATCCGCCGCAATGGCAACGAGGCGCAGAAGCGCAAATATCTGCCCAAGCTGATCTCGGGCGAGCATGTCGGCTCGCTGGCGATGTCCGAGCCGCAGGCCGGCTCCGACGTGGTGTCGATGAAGACGCGCGCCGAAAAGAAAGGCGACCGCTTCGTCCTCAACGGCAACAAGATGTGGATCACCAACGGTCCGGTCGCGGAGACGCTCGTGGTCTATGCCAAGACCGATCCGCAAGGCGGCCCGCGCGGCATCACCGCGTTCATCATCGAGAAGGGCATGAAGGGGTTCTCGACCGCGCAGAAGCTCGACAAGCTCGGCATGCGCGGCTCCGACACCTGCGAGCTGGTGTTCGAGGATTGCGAGGTGCCGGAGGAGAACGTGCTGGGGCAGGTCGGCCGCGGCGTCAACGTGCTGATGTCGGGCCTCGACTACGAGCGCGCGGTGCTCGCGGCGGGTCCGCTCGGCATCATGCAGGCCTGCATGGACGCGGTGCTGCCCTATGTGCACGAGCGCAAGCAGTTCGGCCAGCCGATCGGCACCTTCCAGCTCGTCCAGGGCAAGGTGGCCGACATGTATACGACGATGAACGCCGCGCGCGCCTATGTCTATGCGGTGGCCAAGGCCTGCGATCGGGGCGAGACGACACGCGAGGACGCCGCGGGCGCCATTCTGTTCGCCGCCGAAAAGGCGACGCAATGTGCGCTGGACGCGATCCAGCTGCTCGGCGGCAACGGCTACATCAACGACTATGCGACCGGGAGGCTGTTGCGCGATGCCAAGCTCTACGAGATCGGCGCCGGCACCAGCGAGATCCGCCGCATGCTGATCGGGCGGGAATTGTTCGAGAAGACGTCCTGAGGCGCCGACCTAACGGTTGGCGTATGCGGGACATGCGTTCGCCAACCGGCCAGTTGCAGATATTTTAATCATCCCCACCCAGGCCGGTGTTTTTTTCCGGCCGACTTAAGTAGAAAATGCGTCGAACCTCGGAGTCGTCCCGGCGACGAACCATCGAGGCATATTGTAGATCTTTTTGCGTGTGTCGGAGGCCTGAGCCGTGAACCAGATGAGTTACGTTCCGGAGCAGCCGCCGCCGCTTCCGCCTCTCACCGCTACCTTCTCGGGGGCGCGTGGCGAGTTCTTCCGGCTGGTCAGCCGCGGGGCGGCCATCGAACTGATCACACTGGGCTTCTACCGCTTCTGGCTCGCGACCGACATCCGCCGGCATCTCTGGGTCAACACGGCTGTCGACGGTGATGCCGCCGAATATACCGGGCGCGGCAAGGAGCTCCTGATCGGCTTCCTGTTCGCGATGGCGATCCTCGTCCCGATCTATCTCGCCTATTTCCTCATCGGCGTCGAGGCCGAGCGCTACCAGGGCTTCGCCAGCGTGCCGCTGGTGATCGCCTTCTACGCGTTCGGCCAGTTCGCCATCTTCCGCGCGCGCCGCTACCGGCTGACGCGCACGGTCTGGCGCGGCATCCGGTTCTGGATGACGGGTTCGGGCTGGGCCTATGCCGGCCGCGCCATGCTGTGGACCTTGTTGGCGGTGGTCACGCTGGGGCTGGCCTGGCCGTGGCGCGCCGCCGCGCTCGAGCGCTACAAGATGCGGCATTCGCATTACGGTGATCTCAGCGGCGACTTCGAGGGGCGCGGCTGGGAGTTCTTCAAGCGCGCCTGGTATCTGTGGCTGGTCGCGCCGTTTGCACTGCTGCTGTTTCCGCTGTTTCCATTCGTCTATGCGCAGTTCAAAGCGATCGAGTGGCGCTGGTGGCTGTCGGGCATTCGCTTCGGCGGCGTGCGGCTGGAATCGGACCTGCCAAACAATGCCTTCTACGGTCTCTACTGGAAGGTGATCGGCTGGTGGTTTCTGCTGTCGATCGCCTCCGGCGCCTATTTCAGCGGCGTCGCCGCGCTGATGATCAAGCTGCTGGGGCCGGGAAGCGACGGCCTGCCTCAGGTGCAGGCGCTGTCCGACAATGTGCCGATGCTGGTGCTGGTCGGATTGGGCTACATCGCCTGGATCCTGGCGCTCAACGTCGTGATGCGGCTCTATCTGGTGCGCGACATGTGGGCGAAGGTGCTGCAGTCGGTTCATGTGCATGGCATCGAGGCCATGGCCAATGTCGCCGCCAAGGGCGATCTGGCCAGCGCGCTCGGCGAAGGGTTTGCCGATGGACTCGACGTCGCCGGATTCTGATCCCGGGCCGGCGGGCGCTGCTGCGCCAGCCAACGCCACGCCGGTCGAGCCGGCCGCTCCGCTCGGCGGCCCCGCGGTCTATTTCGACGGACTATCCAACCGGCGGCAGACGGTCACGATCGGCCTCGCCAATCAGCTGGTGATGCGCAGCGCCGACAATTTCGTCTCCTGGCCCTATGAGGACATCCGCCGTGTCGATGCGCCGAGCGGCACGCTGCGCGTAAGCTGCCTGTCGGCGTCGCCGCTGGCGCGGCTGGAGATCCGCGACGCGGCGCTGTCGGCCGAACTGATCGCGCGCTGCGGCCACATCGACCAGAACAGGATGACCCGCGGCGCCATCGCGCGCATCGTCGGCTGGTCGCTGGCGGCCGCGGCCTCCATCGTCGCCGTCGTGCTGGTGGTGATTCCGTTCGCCTCCGACCGGCTGACGCCGCTTGTGCCGCCGACCATGGAGCGGCATCTCGGCGAGGCCGCCGTGGTGCAGATCCAGACCGTGTTCGGCGACAAGCTCTGCACCGAGGCGGCCGGGCAGGCCGCCTTCGCCAAGCTGGTGACGGCGCTGCGCCGCCCCGCCGGCCTTGACGACGGCATCGCGTCGCAGGTGCTGGACACGCCGATCCCCAACGCCTTCGCGCTGCCGGGCGGGCGGTTCTTCCTGTTCAGGGGGCTGCTCGACAAGGCCAACGACCCCGACGAGGTCGCCGGCGTGCTGGCGCATGAGCTCGGCCACCTCAAGCATCGCGACAACCTGCGGCAGCTGATCCACAATGGCGGCAGCTCGTTCCTGATCGGCCTGCTGTTCGGCGACGTCACCGGTGCGGGCGCGGCGGTCTTCGCCTCGCGGGCCATGATCAACGCGTCCTATTCGCGCGAGGCGGAGGCGGCCGCGGACGGCTTCGCGATCGAGGTGATGCACAAGCTCGGACGGCCGACGCGCCCGATGGGCGAATTGCTGTTCCGCATCACCGGCAAGGAGGACGGCAAGCGCCCGTCGCTGTGGGCCAGCCATCCGCTCAGCGAGGACCGTCTCGCCCGCATGCGCGCCGAAGACCGGCCGCCGAGCGGCCCGCCGCTGCTGAGCGCGGAAGAATGGCGGGCGTTGAAGGGGATTTGCAAGTAGCGGAGTTGCCGCCGCCGCTACTGAGTTGCCGGGTCCGTTTCGGCAAAACCGGTGTCGTCCCGGCGAACGCCGGGATCCATAACCACCGAGTTTGATTGTTGGAAGAAGGTCTCGCCCAGCGTGCTTCATCGCAGGGCCGCGGCGTATGGGTCCCGGCGTTCGCCGGGACGACACCAGAGTTTGACGCGCGATAGGAACCTCAACTAAGGGCCAAGACCCCCCGCGAACTCAACCCCTCTCACTCCGCCAGATTGTTGGTCTTCCTCACCCAGGCCCGCACATCCGTCAGCACGTCCGGCAGCACGGCCTTGACCTCGGCGAGCGTCATGCCGGCCTTGACGCGCGGGTCGTACAGCATGTTGAGGATGTACTGGTCGTAGACGTCGAAATAGCCCATCGAGACGTTGTCGTTGAACATCGTCCAGGGCACGCTCGCGGTGTCGTTGATAGGCCCGAGCGACTGCAGCAGCTCCTCATAGGCGCAATCGAGGAAGACGAAATCGCCGTTGTCGACGGTGAGGATGACGTCGGAACGCTCGATCTCGAACGCCTCGTTCTTGCGGAAGCCGGACAGGCATTGCGGATCCAGCGAGGTCTTGATCTCGCGCGCGCGCTCGCTGCCATAGGCCTGGCTGATGGTGTGGTAGAGGTCGCGGTCGCGCACCAGCTTGACGCGGACATTGGCGTCGCCGTCGGTCTCGGTCATCGCGATGTCGAGGTTGCGGATGCGGGCGGCGATGTCGCTGACGACCTTGGCGAGCTGCGCCTTGCGGTCGGCGCGGCGGCCATCGGCGAACACCCGCACCGGCGCGCTGTACTTGCGGATGCGGTCGACCCGGCCCGCCAGGTGATACTCGGCGCCGAACGCGGTCTTGAAGAAGCCGTCGGTGATCTCGGCGTCGGTGAAGCTCTTCTTCTCGACGCGCTGGCGGGCGGCGATCGCCGGGATCTCGGCGGCGGACGCCGGCAGCGGCATGGTCACGAGCGCAGCCAGCGCGGCCACCACCGCGCTCCGCACGGGGCGCCAGGAGCGGGGCCGCTCCTGGCGAGGATGCGCGCTGGGACGTTGCTTCATCGTCGCGGCCGCGTGCGGCGCTCAGTTCTTGATGATCACGGTGGTGCCGACCGAAACGCGGTCATAGAGGTCGGCGACGTCGTCATTGGTCATGCGGAAGCAGCCCGACGATACCGCCTGGCCGATCGTCTCGGGCTCGTTCGAGCCGTGGATTCGGTACAGCGTGGAGCCGAGATACATCGCGCGCGCGCCGAGCGGGTTCTCGATGCCGCCGGCCATGTGGCGCGGCAGGTCGGGCCGGCGCCGCAGCATCTGCGACGGCGGGGTCCAGGCTGGCCATTCCTTCTTGGCGGTGATGCGGTGCACGCCGCTCCAGCGGAACCCGTCGCGGCCGACGCCGATGCCGTAGCGCAGCGCCTGGCCGCCGGGCAGGACCAGATAGAGCCGGCGCTCGCTGGTGTTCACGATGATGGTGCCCGGCGCATATTGGCTCTGGAACATCACGGTCTCGCGCGGGATCGGGCTGACGGCGCCCTGGTAGAAGTTCGGCCCGCCGCCGAAGATGTCCCTGGTGTCGAACATTTCCGCCCGCGCCATCCCGGCGCTTGCCACCGACGCCACCGCAGCAATTCCCAAAGCCAAACAGCGCTTCATTTCCATCCCCTGGCAAATATCAATTCCGTTCGCAGACAGGCCATAAACGGTTGCACTTCGCAACCCACGGCGGCGTGAGGCCGGTATGTGGCGACGGTCCGTGACCCAAATCCCACGGAAAATCGCCCGCGTCCTGGACCAACATCCTGTTAGCCAAGCCCGCGCATGAGCACCGTGGCGATGGCAGCAATGCGGCCAGCCCCTTTGACGCCGCGGGCGAACAATGATTGATCTGCCCAGCATTGCAAATGGCGCGCGGAATCAGCAGGAGAATAGGATGAACGGTGCGGAAAGCCTGGTGCGGACCCTGGTCGCGGGGGGCGTTGACGTCTGCTTTACCAATCCGGGCACGTCCGAGATGCACTTCGTCGCCGCGCTCGACCGTGTCGAGGGCATGCGCTGCGTGCTCGGCCTGTTCGAGGGCGTGGTCACCGGCGCCGCCGACGGCTATTTCCGCATGAAGGGCACGCCGGCCTCGACGCTTCTCCATCTCGGCCCCGGGCTCGCCAACGGCCTCGCCAATCTGCACAACGCCAAGAAGGCGCGCTCCGGCATCGTCAACATCGTCGGCCAGCACGCCACCTACCACATCGGCTTCAACGCGCCGCTGACCTCGGACATCGAGGGCCTGGCGCGGCCGATGTCGGACTGGGTGCGGACCTCGCCGAGCGCCAAGGCCGTGGCCGCCGACGGCGCCGCGGCGATCGCCGCCGCCAAGAGCGCGCCGCCGCAGATCGCGACCCTGATCCTGCCCGCCGACACCGCCTGGAACGAGGCCGACGGCGTCGCCCAGGTTCCGGGGGAGGCTCAGCGCCCGAGCTACTCGGCCGATGCGGTCGAGAAGGCCGCCAAGATCCTGCATGCCCACGGTCCCGAGACCCTGGTGCTGATGACCGCGGGCGCGCTGACCGAGCAGGCGCTGACCTTCGCTCAGCAGATCGCCGGCAAGACCGGCTGCCGCGTGATGGGCCAGACCTATCACCCGCGCATGGCCCGCGGCGCCGGGCGGTTCTCGATCGACCGCATTCCCTACGTGATCGAGCAGGCGCTGCCGATCCTGAAGAACTACAAGCACATCGTGCTGGTCGAGGCCAACGACCCCGTCGCCTTCTTCGCCTATCCGAACAAGCCGAGCATGCTGAAGGCCGAGGGCACCGAGGTCCACCGCATGACGGCCTGGGGCGAGAACTCGGCCGCCGCGCTCGAGGCGCTCGCCGGCCATCTCGGCGCCAAGGCCGCGGACGTCAAGCCGCAGCCGCTCGCCGAGCTGATCAAGCCCACCGGGGCGCTCAACCACGCCACCATCGCGCAGGCGATCGCCTATGCGATTCCGGAGAACGCGATCGTGGTCGACGAATCCATCACCACCGGCCGCGGCTTCTTCCCGCCGACGGCGGCCGCCAAGCCGCACGACTGGCTGCAGAACATGGGCGGCTCGATCGGCTTCTCGACCCCGGTCGCGACCGGCGCCGCGGTGGCCTGCCCGGATCGCAAGGTGATGTGCCTCGTCGGCGACGGCAGCGCCATGTACACGATCCAGTCGCTGTGGACCCAGGCGCGCGAGAACCTCAACGTCGTCACGGTGGTGTTCGCCAACAGGATCTATCAGATCCTGCGCGGCGAGTTCGACGGCGTCGGCGCCGGCGAGCCCGGCCGGCGCGCCCAGGACATGCTGAAGATCGACCGCCCGACGCTCGACTTCGTCGCCATGGCGAAGGGCATGGGCGTCCCCGGCCGCGCCGTCACCTCGGCCGACGAGTTCAATGCCGCGCTGGCCGAGGCGAACGCCGAATACGGTCCGCGCCTGATCGAAGTGCAGATGTAGGTTCCTCCGCCCGCAACCCGGCGGCCGCAAATCGGCCGCCGGTTGATGGCAGCGTCATGTCAGCATTTATGTGGTTGGCGACTCAGCACGATCGCGTGTTGATGGTGACGTCTCCATCGTTTGTTTTGTTTGGGCGGCATGCACAGCGAATTGAACCGGCTGATCTCCGCGTTGCAGGAGTTCTATGCGCGCGAGCGCTTCATCCTCGACCGCGATCTCGGTGAGCGCGCTTTGACGCACCGGCTCTCGGTGCATCTGGAGCGCAACTTCCTCGGCTGGGACGTCGATTGCGACTACAACCGGCTCGGCGACCGCGCCATGCTGCTCCCGCGCGGCACCATCGTCTCGACCGACGACGAGCTGGGAAAATCGATCTACCCCGACATCGTCGTGCACAAGCGCGCCGTGCCCGACAATCTGCTGGCGATCGAGGTCCGCAAGGCCGGCAACCACCAGCCATTGGCGCACGACCGCCACAAGCTGATGGCGCTGACCGACCCGCATCTGTGGTTTGCCTATTGGATCGGCGTGCTGGTGATTCTCGACCGCCGCCACGTGATCACGCCGGAGGTCTATGTCGGGGCCCGAATCGACCCGGTACTGTCGGCCTGGTTCGCGGGGCGATTGCAGCAGATGGGGCTGGCGGCCGCATAGACACGTCAGATCACGGGCGCTGAGACCCGCATCGTGAGAGGCGCCGCCAGCGGCGCGTCCATGAGGCGCGGGAAGAAGAGATCAGACGCGATTGCGCTCTCCAGACGGGATCGGGACCGACCGGTCCGAGCCACAGGCAGCGCCGGGCGTGCCCCTTGAGGCACGCCCGCGCTGGATCTACTTCGACATGCCGTCGCCGGACGTCTTCTTGGCCGACTTCTTCTTCGTCTTGCTCATCTTCATGGTGTCGCCCCCGCCCATGGCGTCGCCGCTCTTCGCCGACTGGCCGGTGGTCGTCATCGGCTTCTCCGTGGACTGGGCAAGAGCGGCCGACGAGACGAACGCGAGGGCGGCGGTAGCGATGATCAGTTTACGCATGCGGAAAACCTCCGTGGGTTGGAAACGCGCCGGACCATAGGCGAATTCGGCCCGCGGCGTTCTGACGCAGTAATCAGGAAAACGTGAGAGTTCCGCCCCGCAAAAGCCGACTTGACCGGCGGCACGGGCAGCGGCGAGGGCGTTCTGTGACGATTGTGCCGGGCGCAGGGAGCCCATGCGCGGGTGAGCGAGGCCAATTTGGCCGAGTGCATCTACGCAGCAGCCTCCACCTGCGGCTGCGGGCTTCGGGCTCGCATCGCGATGCGGTGGCCTCATGGCGCCATGGGAATGAATGTCATGCCAAAAGGTTTAGCGCCCGGTTCTCTCTTCCAAGGAGATCGCGTGGTTCGCGCACCGCGCTCTCGCTGACGCTCAGGCGGAGCGCCGTGACATGGCGGTGCCGACGCTCGCGCCCTTGCGGACGGCGCAGTCGCGCCAGCCCGAAGCGGCCATGGCGCTGCTATGGATCGTCGATCAGTTCTGCCTGCAGCGCGACGTCGCAGCCGAGATCCCGGCCGAGGTTGCTCGAGCCCACGATCAGGCATCGGCATTCTCGCCAAGCTCGGGCGCTGCCTCGAGGCCTTCCGGATCAGCTATCAACGGTCATCAGCCAAACTAACTGAACGAGAACACCCTGCGAGCCCTGTTGAAGTTGGCTTGCAGCTCATGACGATCAGCCTTGAGCCAGCTCAAGGCTGCGCCGCTTAATCAGTCCAGGATTGCGTCGATGTCGTCGTGAGAGAAGCCCGCATGCAAAATCTCAAGCGAGCATTTTGGGGGACCCTGGCGGTTCTCTCGCTGCTGTGGCTGGTTGCGGAACCAGATCCATTTGGACCGGGCGCCTTCTTTCCACTCCGTGAAAGGATGGTGCAGCTGAGTGGCGTCCTGGCAATCGGTTGCATGAGCATGGCGATGATCCTCGCATTGCGACCGCGCTGGCCGGAGGCATGGCTGGGCGGCCTCGACAAGATGTACCGCCTGCACAAATGGTTCGGCATCGCGGCCCTTGTGACCGCCATCGTCCACTGGCTCTGGGCCAACGGTCCGAAATGGGCGGTCGGCTGGGGTCTGCTGGCGCGGCCGGAGCGTGGGGCAAGGCCGCCCATCGCGAATCCCGTCGAGTCTCTGTTTGCGAGCCTGCATGGATCGGCCGAGGGGCTCGGCGAGTGGGCCTTTTACGGCACGGTGGTGCTGATTGCCTTGGCGCTCGTTCAGTCCTTCCCGTATCGGGTGTTCTACAAGACACATCGGCTTCTCGCCCTGGCGTACCTGGTGTTGGTCTTTCATGCGGTCACGCTGACAAAGTTCAGCTACTGGATGTCGCCGCTCGGCTTGACCATGGCGGCGATGCTTGCCTGCGGGACGTGGGCGGCCGCGATTACGCTGCTGCAACGCGTCGGCGCCGGACGGCAGGTCAAAGGCAGGATCACGTCGCTCAAATACTATCCCGGCGTCAGAGCCATGGAGACCGAAATCGAGGTGTCCCATGGCTGGCCCGGGCACAAGCCGGGCCAGTTCGCCTTTGCCACGTCGGACGTCTCCGAGGGCGCCCATCCCTACACAATTGCGTCCGGCTGGAACGCTGAGGACCCCAGGATCACCTTCATCACCAAGGAGCTCGGGGACCATACGAGCCAGTTGCGGGAGAAGCTCCATGTCGGGCAGGAGGTGAAGGTCGAAGGCCCCTATGGCTGCTTCACCTTCGACGACGATTGCACACACCAGATCTGGATCGGCGGTGGCATCGGTATCACGCCTTTTGTCGCCCGCATGAAAGAGCTGGCGATGCGGAAGGGGAGCCCCGATTGCTCTGTCGCGAGGGTGGACTTGTTTCACACCACGGCGGATGTCGACGAGGAGGCCTTGGGAAAGCTCGCTGCGGACGCGCGTTCAGCCAATGTCCGCCTGCACGTTCTCATCGACGGACGACTGACGGGCGACCGTGTTCGCCGGGCGGTGCCGGACTGGCGCAACGCAAGCATCTGGTTCTGCGGTCCGACCGCCTTCGGCGAGGCTCTCAGGCGCGATTTCGGTGCGCAAGACTTTCCTATCAGAGAGCGATTCCACCAGGAGCTCTTCGCGATGCGCTGAGAGGCTTGCGCTCAGGGCATGTCCTTGGCGCAATTGGACCGGCTTCGAACGTGCTGCTCGGGCCCGCCCACCGGAGCGCCTCCGCTTCAGATCATCAGTTCGTGCAGGCCCAGCCAACCCGTATAGGTCCCGACCAGCACGATCAGAGCAGCCGAGAGATAGGGCGCTCGGTGCGCGAAGCGGCTGAAGCCGGACCAGTGGCGCTCGACATGCCGAAGGCTGAGTGCGGCGAGCACGCCGGCGGACACCATGGTGATGGCCAGGCCGATGCCGAAGCACAGCACCAGGACGAAGCCCAGGCTGAACTGCTTCAGTTGAATGCACAACAGCAGGACCGTGATGGCGGCGGGGCAAGGGATCAGGCCGCCGCTCAGTCCGAACAGGACGATCTGTGCGGTCGTGACCGTACGGCCGGCGAAGCGCCTGCGAATGTCGTCGGCGTGGGCGCGCGCATGGGCATCGTCCTCGTCGCCGAGGTCCATGTGATCGTGCGTGTGCTCCTCGAACAGCATCTCCACGGAGTCCCCGGCAAGCGTGATGCGTGCCTTGAAGGCGTGCGGCTCCGGGATCTCCTCGATGCTCTCCAGGACGTCGCCGCTGGTCCGGAAGCTGAACCGCTGCTCGCGGCCGTCGTCGCGGACGGTCGTGACGTGGAGCGTGTCGGCGGCCGGGAGTGCGGTCTCGTCCCGGATCCGCCAACGCGGCGGCACGCCGTCTTCGAAGATCTCGACCGACAGCGCGTGGCCGGCGAGCGCGATCGATCGCGGCCCGTCGTGATGATGATGGTCATGGTGCCCATTCTGGTCGCGCCAGGTGCGCCAGACCATCCAGGCCGCGATGCCGATGATGATGACGGCCGAGATCAGTTGCAGGAAGGCCTCGCTGCGCGCGCCCGAGAGCTCCTGGCCGAAGTGAAGGCCGGCGAGGGCGACCACCCATACGATCGCGGTGTGGGAGATGGTCGCTGAGAGGCCGAGCAGAACGGCCTGCAGGACGGTGCCGCGGATCGCGACGATGAAGGCGGCCATCATGGTCTTGGAATGGCCGGGCTCCAGGCCATGCAGCGCACCCAGGGCAATCGCGCTGGGCACGAACAGCCACGCATGCGCGCTGCCTTGCTGGAGCAGTTGAGCCAGATCGGTCATGCCAGTCTCACTTCAGATAGGTCCGCACGACTTCGATCAGGTCGGCGGCGCCCTTGGCCTTGTCGGGATCGCTTTCGTGGGCGGGGTCCACGACATGGTGCCGGATGTGATCTTCCAGCAGCTCGGTGGTCAGGCCTCCGATGGCGCCCCGGACCGACGCGACGAGCATCAGCACGTCGGCGCAGCCGAGCTCCGCCTCGAGCGCGCGCTCCACCGCGTCGATCTGGCCCTTGATGCGCCGGACGCGCGCGAGAAGCTTGGACTTGTGCTTGATGGTATGCGACATCGAGATAATATAGGGGGGTACCCTATATTAGTCAACTTCACATGTCGACCGCAGATGTCGAATGCGACGCTCGCGGCGTATCCGCTTGTCGATCGGCCCTCGGCGGCTAATGGCCCCGCTGCATCCGCATGGAGCTCATTCGCCCGCCCTGCATCCGCATCGGCGTCATGCCGAGATTGGGCGCGAGCAGTTCGTCGGCCGCCTTTCGCTGCTCGTCGGAAAAGGTTGCGACGAGGTCGCTCAGGGTGGTCTTGATCGCTCGCGTGGCGTCGAGGCGAGCCGATAGCGATTTTTCCTGTGCGGTCAGCTGGTCGAGCACCGTCTCCGAGCCGGACTGCGACATCATCGCAATCCTGAGATCACCGAGCGTCTTCGCACGCGCGCGAAACGCGTCGGCGAAACCGTTCCATGCCGGCATCTGGGCGTCCGTGATCTTGAGCTCCGCCCGCAGGAACGCGATCCGTCCCTCCACATGATCGAGCACCTCCATGCCGCCCATGCCATCGTCGGACGGCCGCGTCATGCCGGACATCATCGGCATCATGTTGGACATCGGCATGCTGTCCATCATCTTCATCATGCCGCCGCCCATCATGGTCTGTGACGAGCTCGCTCCGCTGGTCGATTTGCCGGCATCCGTTGCTGGCGCTTCCTTCTGATCAGGATGATGGGCCGAATGGTCAGTGGAGGATTGAGCAAAGGCGGGATGCGCCAAAGCCGAAAACGCCAACAGAAAAGCCAGGGGCAATCTTTGCATGACCAAGTCCTCCTTCAGGGGGCGATCAACAATGGCCGGACGTAGGCCATTCAGGTTGATCCACATCAACGACCGGCGGGCTCAGGGGGGACGATCGTTCGTCTTCAGCGCCGGTACGGCTAGTCGCTGACCATGATCGGGCGCCTTCGCCTGCGACCACCGGGGCTCCTGTCGCGAAATTTTTCATCGTCTCTCCTCTCGCTGTCGGTGGATCAGGCTGCCCTTTGCACGCCCTGCGACCCGCTTAAGGCGTCCGCCGTCGTCCCTGTTCTGGTCGACAGGCTGCGTCCCTTCACCAGACCGAAGATGGCCGGAATCACGATCAGGGTGAGAAGGGTCGACGAGATCATGCCGCCGATCATCGGCACGGCGATGCGCTGCATGATCTCCGAGCCCGTGCCGGTGCTCCACATGATCGGCAGGAGGCCCGCCATGATGGCGACGACGGTCATCATCTTCGGGCGCACACGCTCGACCGCGCCCTCCATGATCGCGTCCTGGAGATCCTGCCGGTTCAGGGGGCGACCTTCGGCATCGCGCCTCGCCTTCACCGCAGCCAGCGCGTGATCGAGATAGATCAGCATCACCACGCCGGTCTCTGCGGCGACGCCGGCAAGCGCGATGAAGCCGACGGCGACGGCGACCGACAGATTGAAGCCGAGCCACCACATCATCCAGATGCCACCGACGAGCGCGAAGGGCAGCGACAGCATCACGATCAGGGTCTCGGTCATGGCCCTGAAGTTCAGATACAGCAGCAGGAAGATGATGGTGAGCGTCACCGGAATGACGATCTTGAGCCGGGCCGCCGCGCGCTGCAGATACTCATACTGCCCGCTCCAGAGCACATAGGTGCCGGCCGGAAACCGGATGCTCTCGGCGACGGCACGCTGCGCGTCCGCGACGTAGCTGCCGATGTCGCGGTCACGGATGTCGACATAGATGTATGTCGCGAGCTGTCCGTTCTCGGTCCGGATCGACGTGGGACCCCTGGCCGGCTCGACCTTCGCGACCTCGCCGAGCGGCACGGCGCCGCCGGACGGCATCGGCACCAGCACCTCGCTGGCGATGGCCTTCGGATTGTCGCGGAGATCGCGCGGATAGCGCATGTTCACGCTGAAGCGCTGACGGCCCTCGACGGTCGTGGTGATCGTCTGGCCGCCGAGGGCCGCTGCGATCGTATCCTGAACGTCCTGGACCAGGAGGCCGTAGCGGGCGAGAGCCTCGCGATCGGGCGTGATCTCGAGGTAATAGCCGCCGATGCCGCGCTCGGCATAGGCCGAGGAGGTTCCGGGAACGGTCTTGATCACCCGCTCGATCTGCTTGGCCAGACGATCGATCTCGGCGAGGTCCGTGCCCATCACCTTGACGCCGATCGGCGTGCGGATGCCGGTCGAGAGCATGTCGATGCGCGCCTTGATCGGCATCGTCCAGGCGTTGGAGACGCCAGGGAATTGCAGCGCCTTGTCCATCTCGGCAACGAGGCCGTCGATGGTGACGCCGGGACGCCACTGCTCCCTCGGCTTGAGGTTGACGACCGTCTCGAACATCTCGGTCGGCGCAGGGTCGGTGGCGGTCGCCGCGCGTCCGGCCTTGCCATAAACCGAGGCGACCTCCGGGAACGACTTGATGATCCGGTCCTGCATCTGCATCAGCTCTGCCGCCTTGGTCACGGAGATGCCGGGCAGGGTGGTCGGCATGTAGAGCAGCGTGCCCTCGTTCAGGCTCGGCATGAACTCGGTGCCGAGCTGGCGCGCCGGCCAGATGGAGACGGCAAGAACGACCATGGCTGCGAGGATCACGAGCGTTTTCGCTTGCAGCACGCCCTTGATGACCGGGCGGTAGATCCAGATCAGGAAGCGGTTGATGATGTTGCGATGCTCGGGAATGATCCTGCCGCGGACGAAGATCACCATCAGCGCCGGCACCAGCGTCACCGAGAGCAGCGCCGCTGCCGCCATCGAGAACGTCTTGGTGAAGGCGAGCGGGCTGAACAGGCGGCCTTCCTGCGACTCCAGCGTGAAGATCGGCATGAACGACACGGTGATGATCAGCAGGCTGAAGAACAGGGCGGGACCGACCTCCGCGGCGGCGTCGATCAGGATCTGGACACGCGACTGGTCGGGCTTGGCGCGCTCCAGGTGCTTGTGGGCGTTCTCGATCATGATGATCGCCGCATCCACCATGGCGCCGATCGCAATCGCGATGCCCCCCAGGCTCATGATGTTCGAGCCTAGGCCGAGCAGCTTCATCGCGCCGAACGCCATCAGCACGCCGACCGGCAACATCAGGATGGCGACCAGGGCGCTGCGCACGTGCAGCAGGAACACGATGCAGACGAAGGCGACGACGATGCTCTCCTCGAGCAGCGTGTGCTTGAGCGTGTCGATCGCGGCATAGATCAGGTTCGAGCGGTCGTAGACCGGAACGATCTCGACCGATCTGGGCAAGCTGCTCGCGATCTCATGCAGGCGCTTCTTGACGTTCTCGATGACGTCGAGGGCGTTGACGCCGAAGCGCTGCAGCACGATGCCGCTGGCGACCTCGCCCTCGCCGTTGAGCTCCGCGATGCCGCGCCGCTCGTCGGGACCGAGCTCGACATTGGCGACGTCGCGCAGCAGCACCGGCGTTCCGCCGGACGTCTTGAGCACGATGTTGCCGAGATCGTCGATGCTCTTCAGATAGCCCTTGCCGCGGATGACGTATTCGAACTCGGACAGCTCGACCGTGCGGCCGCCGACATCGGCATTGCTGGCGCGGATCGCGTCGCGGATCTTCTGCAGGCTGATGCCGCGGTCGCGCATGCGCTGCGGGTCGAGCACGACGTTGTATTGCTTGACGAAGCCGCCGATGCTGGCGACCTCGGCGACGCCCTCGGCCCTGGCGAGCGCGAATTTCAGGTTCCAGTCCTGGATCGTGCGGGTGTCGGCGAGATTGAGCTCCTTCGACATGACCGCATATTGATACACCCAGCCGACCCCGGTCGCGTCCGGGCCGATCGTCGGTGTCACCCCCGCCGGAAGCCTTGAGGCCGCGCTGTTCAGGAATTCCATCACGCGCGAGCGTGCCCAGTAGATGTCGGTGCCGTCCTCGAAGATGACGTAGACGAACGACACGCCGAAGAACGAGAAGCCGCGTACGACCTTCGACTTCGGCACCGTGAGCATGGCGGTCGTGAGGGGATAGGTGACCTGGTCCTCGATGACTTGAGGCGCCTGACCGGAATATTCGGTGTAGACGATCACCTGGGTGTCCGACAGATCGGGGATCGCGTCGAGCGGGAGGTGAATGAGCGCGTAGAAGCCGGCCGCGGCGGCGAATCCGGTGCCGAACAGGACCAGCAGCAGGTTGCGTGCCGACCAGGCGATGACGCGGGCGATCATTTGTGCTCTCCCATGCCGGCGTGGTCGCCGCCGGCGGATTGCGCTCCGTCGGCGTCCGCGAAGCTCTTCAGCGCGGCCTTCAGGTTGCTTTCGGCGTCGATCAGGAAGTTGGCGGAGGTAACGACCGCCTCGCCATCCGACAGGCCGTCGCGCACCTCGACATAGCTGGCATCGCGGCGGCCGAGCCTCACGGCGCGCGGCTCGTAGCGACCGTCGCCCTTGTCGATCAGGACAGCCTGGCGGCTGCCGGTGTCGAGCACGGCATCGGCCGGCACGGCCAACAGCGGCGCCGGATCCGCGGTGTCGATCTCGGCGTCGACATACATGTCCGGCAGCAGCGCGAGGTCGTGGTTGGTGAGCTCGATCCGCACCCGCACGGTACGCGTGTCCTTGTTCACCTGGGGATAGATCACCGCGATGGATCCGGCGAAGGTCCGGCCCGGGAAGCTGCGCGCGCGGATGGTCACGGGCTGACCCACCGCGATGTTGCCGAGGTCGCGTTCGGCCACGTCGACGAGCGCCCACACCACGGATATGTCGGCGATCCGGAACAGCACGTCGCCCGGATTGGCGCGCATGCCTTCGATCGCGTTGCGCTCGAGCACGATGCCGTCGCGGGGCGCCGACCATTGCACCGTGACCGGTGCGATGCGCGACTTCTCCATGGCGGTGATCACCGGCTCCGGGACATCGAGATTGGTCAGGCGCTGGCGCGAGCCGCGTCCGTAGACTGCATTGCCGCCGACGAGGTTCGAGTTGATCGTCGAGAGATATTCGGCTGCGGCGGCAGCGATCGCCGAACTGTAGATCTCCATCAGCGGCTGGCCGGCCTTCACGCGCGTGCCCGTGGTGACGTCGGTGATCTTCTGTACGAAGCTCTCTGCCCGCATCGCGATCACCGAGACGCGCCGCTCGTCGAGCTGGATCGTACCCGGCGCCTTGACCGCGATGCGAAGCGTGCGCCGCTCGACCGACGCGGATCTCACGCCCGTTCGCTGGATCTTGCCGGGCGACAGCTTGACCACGCCATCCTCGGCATCGTCGCCTTCGTAGACGGGAACGTAGTCCATCCCCATCGGGTCCTTCTTCGGGGAAGGCGACGTGTCCGGCAGCCCCATTGGATTGCGGTAGTAGAGAATCCGGCGCGAGGAGTCGGCCTGCTGCTTCGGCTTGGCCGGCTCCGGCGTGGCCTGATCGTCGTCGTAGACCGGCAGGTAGTCCCGCCCGCGATCGTCTTTCCTGGGGCCCGCCGACCAGGCAGGGGCGCCGCTGGGATCGCGGTAGTACAGCGGCATTCGCTCTGCCGCCGCCGCGGCGTGATGGGTGCGAAGCGACGGGAGCGAGCTCTCGATCGACCAGAGACCGGCCATACTAATTCCGGCGCCGAGTGTAATGGTCGCGAGCAGGCGCAAAATGGTCATGGCATCACCGTGAGGCGCGCTGGCGCGCGCTATCCATTGGAAGGGTGGGGCGCCGTCGGGGAGCGCCCCGCAGGCTCACTTGATCGCCTTGACGATGACCTTGCCGGTGACCGTCTCCGGCTCGCCCTGCACCTTGGCGGAGAGCGTGACCTGGTAGCGCCCGGCCATCGGCAGGTCGGTCTTGAAGGCGTAGACGCCGGGCTCCCTGGACGGCAGCGGCGCCACGTCCGACACCATGTCGGCCATCCCGTCCGGCGCCATGTCGACGCGGGTCTTGAAAATGACCGCGTCGGTGACGGCCTTGCCGGTCTGCTTGTGGGTGAGACGAACGGCGACCCTGACGTCGTCGCCCTTCTTCATCTCGGCGGTGACGGGCTCGAAGCTGTAGTCGGCAGCGCCGGCGGTGGCGGCCGATGCGGCGAGCGAAAGAGTGGCGGCGAGAGCCGCGGTGCTGATTCTGGAAAGCATGGTCCTGTCCTCATGAATGAATCTCGGCCGTGGCGCTCCGCGGCGCGCACGTCGGTCATCGGCGCGCAGGCGTTGCGCGCCGGCTCGTGCGAGATCAGATTCGAGGAGGTCGGAACGGAGGACTGCCGCTGTGAAGAGCAGCGACCTGGTCGGCGGGAATGGCGATCCTGGTCGCGCTCAGGGCAAGCGGCGCGAAGGTAACGGCCCTGACATCGCCGAGCGCAACCGTCCCGCCCGCGCAGCAGAAACCCATGCCGCATTTGTAGGTGTGCGAAGGCGAGCCGGTGCCCTTCATGTCGTCGGGACAGCATTCGTCCATCGACATGCCGGCCCCGTCGTCCATCTGCATGCTCGTCTGCATCTCGTCCGACGACGCCATCGCAGCCGCCGATGCGCCGATCGGCAGCATCGCCAGCGACAGCGCAATCGCAAACGCCAGGATGGTACGGACGAGCCGCATCGAGATGGAGATACCTTTCGGGCCGCGGAACGAGACGACTAACATAAGCGAGGCGCCGACGCAGTCGTTGATCCCGCTCAATCCTGCGTGACCATCGCGTCGCCCGAGGCATGACGACAGGCCAGACCAGCCCAAGCGATCGCATGAAAGGAAAGGGGTGGCGGCGGCAAATGGTGGGCGCACAAGGGATCGAACCTTGGACCTCTCCCGTGTGAAGGGAACGCTCTCCCGCTGAGCTATGCGCCCGGTTGCCGGTGGCGGTCGTGGCTGTGAGCCAGCGAGGCGCCCGAAGCAGTCCGTCGGAGCCCGCGATTTACGAAGCGCGGGCAGGGGGTGTCAAGGATTTGCGGCGGAGATGGCGAGGAAAACTGCTGGAGCGCGCCGGGCTGTCCTCGATCGGGGCCGAAACCGGCTCCATGGCGTGCCGGCTTCCATGCTGAACGGAGGAGCAGATCCGCGGCACTCCGCGCCCCGCTGGCCCGTTCTCAGGCCCCGATCTGCCTTGCCCGCGAGGCGTGCGACTGCAGCGCGCGGATGCGGTCGGCCAGGGTGCCGCCCTGGGGCGCACCGCCGGCCGCAGCAGCCGGCGCCGCGGCGACGCCATTGGCGTTGGCGGGCTTGGCGGGGGCCGGTTCGGCGGCGAGCATGGCCTCGATGGTCGAGTTCGGGCCCTCGATCTGCATCGCGAGCTTGGCGACCTCGGCGGCGATGTCGTTGATGCGCTCGCGCAGCAGCGCGTTCTCCATCCGCTCCTGGGCCCAGGTGCTCTCGGCCTGCTGCTGGATGGCGTTCATCTCGCGCTGCAGCTTGGTGCGCTCGTCGCGGGCGGCTTGGAGCTGCTGTTCGAGGGCGGCCTTCTCGGATTTGAGCCGCTCGAACGCGGCCGACTTGCCGCTGCCCACGCCGGCCAGCTCCTCGCGCAGCTCCTTCAAGGCGCGGTCGGCGGCCACGTTGGCCTCGCGCAACTGGTTGTTCTCGAAGTCGCGCTCGGCGAGCAGCTTGCCCTGGGTCGACAGCCGGCCCTCGAGGTCGGCGACGCGCGTCGCCAGCATCTCGGCTTCCTTGACCTGGACGATCAGCTGGCGGTCGAGCTCGGTGACGCGCTGGCTGAGATTCTCGACCCGCGCGCGGGCGTCGTTGAGCGCCTTGGTCGCGGTGTCGGATTCGTCGCGCTCCAGCGCGAGGCGGGCCTGGGTCGCGGAGAATTCCTTCTCGGCGTCGGAGACGCGGCTGCGCAGCTCCTCGACCTGGGTCCTGACCGAGACCAGCTCGACCTGGCGGCTGTCGGCCAGCAGCGCCTTGTCGTTGAGCTCGGCGGTGAGGCGGACCTGCTCGGCCTGCTTCTCCTTCAGCGCCTGCTCGGCGGCGCGCAGCGCCTCGGTCTTGGCGGCGAACTCTTCTTCCGTGGCGCGGAGCTGGTCCTTGAGCGCCTTCTCGCGCGCTTCGAGGGCGAAGATCGCGGCGTTCTTCTCGCCGAGCTCGATCTTCATGCGGTTGATGGCGTCGGTCTTCTTGCCGAGGTCGGCGAGCTGGCCGGTGGCCTTGTTCTTGAGCGCGTCGACGCTCATCTCCAACCGCCGCGCCGACATCGCGAACTCCGCGCGCAGCTGGTCCTTGTCGGCCTGGATCTCGGCCATCGACAGCGGCGTCGCCGCCTCGAGCCGTCGCGTCGTCAGCCGCACCGCACGATTGTGCACCAGCGGCACGACCATGAGGGCACAGAGCATGGCGATCAGAAAACCGATCGCAAAATACATGATCGGCTCGACCATGACGCACAACTCCCGATCCGAAATGATTAACAGAATCACAATGCACGGCGGGCTGATTCATTGCCAGCCCAATGCCGTGTTAACCTTGATCCGTCACGGGAGAACGTGTCCTGGCGGTATCAGCCAGCGCCGTCAGAACGGGTTCCAGGTCGCGCTCGGCGTGAACTTGAGGTAGCCGACATTGGCGCCGAGCCGCAGGCCGATGCCGGACCTGATCGGCACCAGCACGATGTTGTTGGCGGTCAGCGCCGTCATGCCGAAGCCGCCGACGATGTAGGCCGAGCCGTCGATGCCGACGAAGCGCTGATAGATCGCGCTGGTGGCCGGCAGATTGTAGACCAAGGTCATGGTGCGGGCGCCGTCGCCGCCCCAGTCGAAGCCGAGCGAGGGGCCCTGCCAGTAGACGCGGAGGTCGCCGGCGTTCTTGGTGTAGAGCGTGCCTTCGCCGTAACGGAGACCGGCGACGAAGGCCCCGGCACCTTCCTCACCCAGGATGTAGCCATTCGGCAGGCCCCATTGGCTGACGGCGCGCTCGATCACCGAGGCGAGGCCACGCGAGACGTTACCGAAAAAGCGGTGGCCGGCATTGACCAGCTCGTCCGGGTTGAAGCTGTCCGGGCTGGGCGCAGGGCGCGGCGGCGGTGCGGGCTGCTGATACGGCGGCGCGGCCTGGTAGGGCGGCGCGGCAGGCGGGGGCGCCTGCTGCGCGGCGACCGACGCGGTCATGGCCAGCACGGCCGCGAGCGTCGTGGCGGCAAGGCGGGATGCGAAACTCATCGATGGAAATCCCCTGCTATCGGCTGCCCGAGCCTCGCCTTAACCTGACGCCAACCACATCGGGCGATTGTCGGGCGAGGGGCGATGCCCCTGCGACTCCCATGTTATCGGCACCAACTATGACCGCACAACGGCAACAACCGCCCCAGACCGGGTCAAAGTCGCTGTTTCGCCTTGTAATTGCCGCCATCACGCTCGCCGCGCTGCCGCCGGTCGGCGCGCCGGCGGCCACGACGCAGCGCATCATCTCCGACCGCTTCAGCGGGCTGGCGATCGACGGCTTCGATCCTGTTTCCTATTTCGTGGATGGCAAGGCCATGCCGGGGCTGCCGGATTTCGAGGCGTCCCAGGGCGGGGTGGTCTGGCGGTTTCGCAACGAGGGCAATCGCGCTTCGTTCCTGGCCCATCCGGAGGTCTACGGCCCGCAATTCGGCGGCTACGACCCGACCGACGTGGCCCGCGGCGTGACGGTGGCCGGCAACCCGCGCTTCTTCGTCGTGGTCGAGGAACGGCTGTTCCTGTTCAACCGCGAGGAGACCCGGGATGCCTTTGCGGCCGACCCCAGCCGCTATCTGTCGCGCGCGGAAGCCCGCTGGCCGGCGCTCGCGGACGACCTGCCGCAATAGCGCGGCAGGGCCGGCTCAAACCTTCACCGCGGCCGGGTCGCCCCAGGCGATGAAGGACGGCACGATGAAGCCGTCGGGGCGCTCGCCATAGCGCAACGGCGCGCCGGTCTCGCTGGTGACGGTGCCGCCGGCGGCTACGACCACGGCATGGCCTGCCGCCACGTCCCATTCCGACGTCGGGCCGAGCCGCGGATAGATGTCGGCCAGACCTTCGGCGAGCCGGCCGAACTTCACGGCCGAGCCGAGCGGCAGGCGCACGGCGCCCGGTCGCGCCGCAATGAAGGCTTCGGTGCGGGCATCGCCATGCGACCGGCTGACCGCGGCGACCCATGCCGCGCCTTGCGGCGGCATCGGCCGGGTGCGGATCGGCTCGGCGGCCGCCAGACCCGCCTCCGTGAACGACAGCCGCTCGGCGCCACGGCCGACCAGCCCGCGCCAGATCTGGCCGATGGCCGGCGCGCAGACGATGCCGAGCAGCGGGCTGCCGCCGGTGACCAGCGCCAGATTGACCGTGAACTCGCCGCGCCCGGCGACGAACTCCTTGGTGCCGTCGAGCGGATCGATCAGGAAGAAGCTGCCCTTGAACGGTCCTGCGCTGGCTCCGACCCGCTCCTCCGACAGCGCGGGAATCGCCGGCGCCAGCCGGGCCAGCCCCTCGGCAATGACCCGGTCGGCGGCAAGATCGGCCTCGGTGACCGGCGAGCCGTCGGACTTGTCGGTGACGGCCATGGCGCGGCGGTTGACGGCGAGGATCGCGTGGGCCGCCTCGACGACGAGCTCCGTCAGGGGTGCCATCAGCGCCGCGGCGGCCTCGACCTCGACGGTTCCTGCAGTCGGTGCCGTCGTCATTGCGCGGTGCTCCTTCCGGCCGTTCCGTACGCAGCTTGCATCATCGTATCCCTGTTCTGGCGTCCGGCGCATCCGGGTACGGCCGTTCGCATGGTCGTTGAGCCGCGGCTGCCGGGAAGACCGCTACGTACTTTCCCGTGTCCCGCGTTCAGTCCGGTGGCGGTCCCTGCTTTCGCAGTGTATCAAGCGTTAACGCAAGCATGATTCGCCCAGGTTCGCGGATTTCAGGAACATCGAATGTCCGGCACGTCCTCTCCCGAGATCGCCAATCCGATTCCCGCTCCCGATACGCTCGAACTTGCCGCTCTGCTCTGCTCGAAGGTCTGCCACGACCTGATTAGTCCGGTCGGCGCCATCGTCAACGGGCTCGAGGTGCTCGACGACAATCCGAAGCCGGAGGATCGCGACTTCGCGCTGGAGCTGATCCGCAAGAGCGCCAAGACGGCGTCGGCCCGGCTGCAATTCTGCCGCCTCGCCTTTGGTGCGGCCGGCTCGGCGGGCGCGCAGATCGATCTCGGCGACGCCCAGACCATGGCGCGCGGCCACATCGAGGACGCCAAGACCTCGATCACCTGGAATCTGCCGCGGCTGCTGTTGCCCAAGAACCGGGTCAAGCTGCTGCTCAACATGATGGTGGTGGCGCAGCAGACGATCCCGCGCGGCGGCATGCTGACCGTCGACCCGATCGGCGATGGCGAGACCATGAGCTTCCGCGTCGCCGCCACCGGGCTCAATGCCCGGCTGCCGCAGAACATCGTCAATCTGCTCGGTGGCGACCTGCAATCGACCATCGATGCCCACGCGGTGCAGCCCTACTACACCCGTCTGCTCGCCGATGCCTGCGGCCTCAAGGTGACGCTCACCGCCGACGGCAATGCGATGGTCGTGCAGGCGGCCTGATCGGGCGGACGTCCTGCCGCGCCGGTGCTGCGACCTCTTGTCGTGGGACAGGCGCAAGAATCCGTTCACCACGGTTAATCAAGCCTTGCCGATGTGTCCGAATTCGTCCGGATGCATCTTATCTCTTTGTTGAGTCCGTTCATTTGCGCTTACTCAACTAATATTAAACGCTTTGCACCGAAACTGGCCACGGTTTGAAGGGCGCGTCATGTCGCGTTCCGTTGCGTGCGAAGGCCAGTTTCATGGACGATCTGTTGCGTGAGTTCCTGACGGAGACCAGCGAGAGCCTGGATACCGTCGACAATC
>NZ_JBNPUK010000021.1:2500-125294 GCF_051168135.1 Bradyrhizobium sp. HKCCYLRH2060 | reverse complement strand
ATTTGGCGATGCTCAAGACCGCAGAAGAATACACGCCATGCACCATGTCCAGTCTGTCTGAACCGGACAGCCGTGGGCTTGACCCGGCCATCCACGCCGGTCCGTCTGCGCAAGGGATGGATGCGCGGGTCAAGCCCGCGCATGACGACCGAGTGAGTTGAGCGCACCTGCGTCCGCCGCGAGCTGAGTGCACCGGACGGCACGCATCCGGACTGCGTAGCTCGGCGACAAACGATGCCCCGTCCCCGCGGCTCCGTCTAACCCGCTATTAGTAAATACCGCCCATCGTGCATACAGCACAGCTGTGAGTCGCCAGCCAGGCGGCCGCTGCTGCGGGGCAGGCGCGCGGCGACGTCAGTTCGCCCGCCTGCCGCTCTTGGGGGAGCGGACGAGGACATGATGAGCTTGAAGATCAGGGGGCGTCTCTACGCCGGCTTTGCGGCGCTCATCGTCGCCGGCGCCGTGATGGCCGCGGTGGCGGTGTGGAATCTGTGGGCGGTGCGCGACCAGGTCGCGAGCATGTCGGCGCTGTCGGACGCGACCGCGCGCATCCTGCAGGTCTCCAACCATCTGCAGGCGATCCAGCGCGCCAACCTGCGCTACATCCACGACGCCAACGAGCCGGCGCTCAAGGAGGCCGCCGAGCGCGAGGCGGCGGCGACCGCGCTGCTGCAGGCGGCCACCGCCGGCCCGCTGTCGGCGGAGCGGCGCAAGCTCTATGACGATCTCACGAGCGAGATCGGGCAGATGAAGACCCAGCGCGATGCACTGAGCGACGCCGTCAAGCAGGTGAAGACCGGCCGTGCCGCGCTGCTGCCGGGCGGCGAGGACCTCGCCGCCAAGGCCGCCAAGCTGTCGATCGCGGCGCGCATCTCCAAGGAGCCGGAGGTGATGACCGCGGTCGCGGACATCGACGCCCGCCTGCAGCTCGTCCGCATCGCCACCTGGCGCTTCCTGGCGCTACGCGACACCAAGTCCGCGTCCGCCTTCCGCGCCGGCGTCGACAATGTCGAGCAGCGGCTCGCCACCTTGGAGGGCGCGTCGCCGCCGGCGGGCGTGCTGGTCGCGATCGCGCCGGTGAAGGCTTCGCTGGCGCTCAACAAGAGCGCGTTCGAGGCCACCGCCGCCGCGGCGCTGAAGTCCGAGGACATCTACGCCAACGCGATCGAGCCGCTGATCGCCAGAAGCATCGACACGCTCAAGGCCGCCGAGACGGCGGTGAATGCCGACTATCACGCCTCGCGCACATCGGCCGAGGGCGCCATCGCCAGCACGATCTCGCTGCAGATGCTGGTCGGCGCCGCCGCCATCCTGTTCGGCTGCCTCGTCGCGGTCCTGATCGCGCGCAGCATCACAGGCCCGCTGGCGTCGATGACGCGGGCGATGGGACGGCTCGCGAGCGGCGACGTCGCCGTCGAGATCCCCGGCCGCGGCGCCCGTGACGAGATCGGCGCCATGGCGACGGCGATCCAGGTGTTCAAGGACAACATGGCCGAGACCGAGCGGCTGCGCGCGGAGCATGCGGACGCCGAAGCGCGGCAGGAGCAGCAGCGCCGGGACGACATGGCGAAGCTCGCCCGCCAGTTCGAGCAGGCGGTCGGCGAGATCGTCGATGCGGTGTCGCATGCCTCGAGCGAGCTCGAAGCCTCCGCCGGGACGCTGACCAGCACCGCCGCGCGCGGCCAGGATTTGTCGACCGAGGTCGCCGCCGCCTCGCAGGAGGCCTCGTCCAACGTGCAGACGGTGGCCTCCGCCGCCGAGGAGCTGTCGTCCTCGGTCAGCGAGATCTCCCGCCAGGTGCAGGAATCCGCGCGCATCGCGAGCGAAGCGGTGGCGCAGGCCAACCGCACCAATGAGCGCGTCGGCACGCTGTCGAAGGCCGCCACGCGCATCGGCGACGTGCTCGAGCTGATCTCGAGCATCGCCGGCCAGACCAACCTCTTGGCGCTCAACGCCACCATCGAGGCGGCGCGCGCGGGCGAAGCCGGCCGCGGCTTCGCGGTGGTCGCCGCCGAGGTCAAGGCGCTGGCCGAGCAGACCGCCAAGGCCACCGGCGAGATCGCCCAGCAGGTCTCCGGCATCCAGGCCGCCACCGAGGAGTCGGTCGGCTCGATCAAGGAGATCGGCAGCACCATCGGCCGCCTCTCCGAAATCTCCGCCGCCGTCTCCGCGGCGGTCGAAGAGCAGGGCGCCGCGACGCAAGAGATTTCCCGCAACGTCCAGCACGCCGCCAACGGCACCCAACGCGTGTCGCGCAACATCGACGACGTGCAGCGCGGCGCGTCGGAGACGGGGTCCGCGTCGGCCCAGGTGCTGGCGGCGGCGAGGTCGCTGTCGGCGGAGAGCGGGCGATTGAAGCGGGAGGTGAGTAGGTTCTTGGGGTCGTTACAGGCCGCGTGAGGTTGGGGCGGGGGTGGCTTTTACGGGCTCCTTTGGCGGATGCCGCAGCGTAATCCGCTATGGCCTGCCGAGAAAGAGCGGCGGCTTACGCTGCTGCTAACCTTCTGCCTCGGCTCCGCCGCTTGTTCCCGGCAAAGCCTTAGAGACCGCTCGGCCAATCATGATCAATGCATTGGCTGTCCGCGCCAGGAGCTCAAGCCCTTGAAAAATAGTGGGTTGGGATCGATCAACTCCTATCATGGCGAATGCATCCTCGATTTCGCCGGAGGGTAGGTGAGCGTCGCCTAGACGGAGTTCGTAAACTCCGACAAGGGGCGTCATTAGTGACCGAGATTGATCCGCTGGCAAAATAGTTGCTAGCGCTTTCTCTAGAGATTTCAGGGATCCCCATTTTTCGTCTTTCGGCGCCGGGGCAATCGCGCGTAGCGCACCAATGTCAATTCGGTCCGCAGTCAGACGAGCCAGGTCTTTCGCAAGTGCCAGCAAGCCGCTTTGATCTAACGCTCTAAATCGATGGACATTCTTCATGATTACTACCGTCGCATCGTGGGGCTTGAACAGCGCCGCGCCGATCCACTCACGAAACAATTCGTCCAGCCTGTCCACCAGTTCGGGAATGGCGGCCTCTGGTGCAATCGTGGATGCGGGGCGTGTCCGCATTTGTGCGTCGAGAAGCTCAACCGACACTGCTCCGTCGGGAGGGACATTGAAGGCCGCCCATGTCCTCTGCTGCCACATCGGTAGTCTTGCGACGTCGTAAGCGTAAACGGTCAGCAAGCCGGCTCGATTTATGCCGAAGTGTATTTTGTAGTCTGGGAGAGACCAAATCTCGCCTGTGTCCCGCGAATACCAAAGGAGGCCTCCAGCTCTCCTTTGCAAGAGTGAACTGACAATCCTGGGATCGAACCAAAGGTACCGACCAATGTTCTCATGATCAAGCCTTGATGATGACCATCGTTCTCCACTCGCGTCAACGATGAAGCTACTTTGTTCGGCAGGACTGTCACCACGAACTCGCTCGCTTCTATCTGCAGGATCTATCCACTCGGCCTGCCACATCTCTCCTACGGCTCTGAAGTTCTTTATGCCTTTGCGGACGAACTCTCTCGAAGAGCTTTCTGTATTCGAAGCATCCTCTGGGCCAAAGATTGGAACGTCCTCCTCGGGGTCGACATCTGTTCGCCATACAGTAAATACCCCGATGCCATCCCCATATCGCCCGCCGCTCCGATCTATCTCCCAAACACGAGCTTCAAATCGGTTGGGACTGTTCTCTTCGGAAATTCCCTCTGGTGGCCATGGTAGGTGCGAGGGGTCTGTGTCGATTGCCGTGCGCGAGCGAAAATAGTACAGACGAAGCGCAAGTCCGCGCGCCGCGAGATAATCCCGAAGACAATCACTGCGAATTTCTATTGCAACGACGGAACCATCATGATCGCGGCGTTGCCGCACTATGACTGCATAGTCCTCATCCGGTCTTACCCATTGATCTCCTTCTTGCAAAAGACGTAGCGCCATTACGAGATCTTGGCTGAGATGCCAAATGCGAGGATGCCCGTTTCCAACGTGTTGCTCGAATACAAAATCTATCCCCATATCCTCGTAATCATTGGCTTGATAAACCTCGCAGGGCTTATATCGTCCGTCTCGGTAGGCGTACGGGCCCGGTGAGTGTGTGAAGTCGTGCCAATCGAGCTTTTCAGCTTCCCGTCGTTTTCCAGCAGGGAAGGCTGTAGTATTCATTACGAAGAATTCTTCTTTCCATCCTGGTTCGGGATATTGACCTTCTGCAACGATCTGTTCTGATGCTCTAAGCGGTACCCAAACCGCGGAGGCATACCGCCGCCGCCGATGGTCAGCCATTTCAAACCATTCTCGGCTTGGTAGTTTGGTGGACATCTTTAAGGTCGCGCTCTCGGGTCAACAAAGCTATAACAGCAATCTGCGGTTGACATTTCGGTCTTTGTCAAGCCAGGTTCGCAAATATTCCTCAGGCTACACGGTAGGCTGAGTGCTTCTAAGCAAGCCAAGGCTTTCTATTCATTTAGGAAGGCCTTGCCCTTTTCAGTCAAGCGCCAAGCAGACTTATTGCCTGCGAGACATGGGACGCGCTCCAAGTGTCCTTCGTCGCGGAGCTTGTAGAATTCAGTTTTAACGGAGTTCTCGGATCTAATGCCGGTCAGATCGCGAGCCTGCCTATTAGTGATCTGATCGTGCTGCCGCAAAAAGTCCATTATCGCCACGGAAGGGGCGGCTAGCGGCAGATGCGGTAGAACTACCTTAACATAGTTGCCTTCCTCCGAAATTACGGGGTCCTTCAACCCGAATTCCTTCATTTTCTGAAATGCGGTGTTCAGCCCTTCGCCGAGATCCTTATTTGGAGGGTCCTTGTAGCGATTTAGCGTGCGAACGAGTTTTGCGTTCCGAGAGAATCGCGCATCCAGAATATTCTCGATGTTCACGTAACCCGGTAGCTTTCCAGGGCTCAGAATTTCGATTCTGTTGTCAAAGATAAGAATCTGTATGTCATCTGATATCGAGTAATCGCGATGAAGAACGGCGTTGACAATAGTCTCCCATAAAGCTTCGGGCGGATACTCAATCTTCTTAAGTCCGTTTGTTGTCCACACTTCAATGTTGGACATCATTTGTGTGACGCGAGCGATGGAGTCGTGTATCAGTTTGTATGCTGGACCTTCAATTGTGGCTTGGTCGGCCAAATGGTCCCTCTCAGGGTCGTCCTCTTTAGTCTCATATCTCGTGATCTTAATCGCGCATTTCTTGGGGATCACCGCGCTGGGCACGGGGTGAAAAAGCAGGGCCCCGACAACGCGCGGCTGCCAAGTTTTAAACTCAAGCAAATTTTGGTTCAGGCAAAACTCTAAAGCGTCAGTTCTTGGAGAATAGTCGGCCAGAAAGTTTGCTATCTCGCTGCCCTCAGTGATCTGTTCAGGAGGGAGCTCCGGGAGTGGAAAATCTTCATATGAGACGGCTCCTTTCGAGAAACTGAGTTGCTGAATCCGGTCGGGATCCTTGACCGGTAACGACTGAGCTCCTTGACGAACATAGATAGTGCCGTCCGCCGTAGTGCAGACCTGGGTCCCCTTTTCGATGGTGATGCGCAACGCAAAGCCTTCGCCACCATCACGCCGAAGAAATTCAAATTTGACGTCTAGAGCCGGTTTCACTTCGAAGAGTGCTTGGAGGTGCCCGTTGAATTGTTCGATGTCTTGGACACCTTCCCAGCGTTCGTTCGGCGGCAGCCCAGATCCTTTGTCTTTTATCCCAATGATGAACTCACCACCATCGGCGTTGGAGAACGCTGCTGCAATCTTTTGAATTGCTTTGCCGCTAACCGCAAATTCCTTGACGTCGTAGAAGTGGTCCTCATCATGCTCGGTAATGGCAATGAAGTCGTGATTTGAAATATTGATCGTTTTCAAGGCGCACTCTCCCCAGGAGATGTCACCGCTATCGAATAATCGATAGCTTATCTTGTCTTTCGCTGCTTAGCCAAGCGCAGTTGTGCAGCACGGCCAACGCACTTTATATTCAAGCGCTGGCTGAACAACTCATGGAAGTATTGCCGTGAATGATGCTGGAGGACTGCTGTCTAGCCGATAGCCGCTTTGGTGGGGACTGATCGGTCGGTCGACCGCGGCCCGCTCTATCGGTGTCCTCTGCCCGTCGCCCCAATCACTCCGTCTTCCGAAAATCAAAAATCCTCTTGCCTCCCACCCCAAATCACCCGTATCTTCCGCCCGTTCCGTTCCACCGAGGGGCGTATCGCGATCGTCACGGACGTCGGGATGGAATGCGATGGATGCGGGCTGCCGCAGCGGGGCTTTGGCCTCGCCGACGAACGGCTGACTGCGGACAGGAAATCGTGTCGTCCTGGCCTCCCGGTGCCGAGGCCAAGCCGGTGGTGATGATCCGCCGGCGACGGGGTCAATGAGCCGGTCCCCGGGGAGAGCACGTATAAATGTTAAAACCATCGCACAGGGAGGGCCGGGCGTGTTCGGCCAGACCTGTGGTACCTGCCGCCTGCATTTTTTTACGCAGGCGGGCCACGGGCGCGGCCAGCGCCCGGCCTTCCCTGTGCCCTCGCTGCGAGGGTGCGAGTTCAAGGGCATAGCTCGGGCGCGGGATGCGTCGCGAGGATGTGGAGGCACGACGCGCGGTTCGTTTTCTCCACATGCTGTTGTTCGTGTGGATCAGGATAGTTGCTCCGGGCGTCATTTCGAGCGCACCGGACGGGTAGGGCGGAATGGCGAAAGCGTCATCCGCCGGGGGCTGGCTCCCGTGCGGGCGGATGTGCGGCGGCTGGATCGGGGGGCTGTTGGAAAGGCGGCGGGTTACGCCTGCGGCCAACCCGCCCTACGGGGGGTACGACTTTGGTCGGACCGGCCAAAATGATGGCCGTCACGGGGCGGCCGGGGCGTGGGCAAGCGCCTGGTCTCGCAAGGCTTTTCCGCCTCGTTCCACCATCCGCGCCATTCCGCCGCAGTCTGTGTGTCCATCCATTACAGAAGTTTAACGCCGCAGCCAGCACGCCGTAAGGCGGCAAGTCCCATCTTCACTTGCGAACGGGGCGCACAGCCCGGGACACACGTTTAGACCTTGACCAAAATCACTTGCGGAGAAAACCGTATGACTGACCGTCCGACCGACCTGTCCTCGCTTCCATCCTGTCGCCAGTCCCGGCGCGGGCTGTTCTCGGCGCGCAAGTTCGCGCTGATGGCCTCCGTGGTCGCGGGCCTCGGTGTTGCCGCCTATGGCCTGTCGCCGCAGGGGGCGCCGCTCGACCTGTTCTCGACCTCGGCGCATGCGCAGGTGGCGAACGAGGTCAGCAAGGTCGCGCGCCCGATCGGCTTTGCCGACATCGTGGAGCGGGTGAAGCCGTCGGTGATTTCGGTCAAGGTCAACATCGCCGAGAAGGTGTCGAAGGACGACAGCGACGAGGATCTGCCGTTCCAGCCGGGCTCGCCGATGGAACGCTTCTTCCGCCGCTTCGGCGGTGAGAACGGCATTCCCGGCATGCCGGGCCGCGGCGGTCGTGGTGGCGGTCGCGCCGTGACCGGGCAGGGCTCCGGCTTCTTCATCTCCGCCGACGGCTATGCCGTGACCAACAACCACGTGGTCGACAGCGCCAACAAGGTCGAGGTGACGACCGACGACGGCAAGACCTACAGCGCCAAGGTGATCGGCACCGATCCGCGCACGGATCTGGCGCTGATCAAGGTCGAGGGCGGCTCGAACTTCTCGTTCGCCAAGCTCGCCGACGGCAAGCCGCGCATCGGCGACTGGGTGCTGGCGGTCGGCAACCCGTTCGGCCTCGGCGGCACGGTGACGGCCGGCATCGTCTCGGCGGTCGGCCGCGACATCGGCAACGGCCCGTATGATGATTTCATCCAGATCGACGCGCCCGTGAACAAGGGCAATTCCGGCGGTCCGGCGTTCGATGTCGACGGCAATGTCGTCGGCGTCAACACCGCGATCTACTCGCCGTCCGGCGGCAGCGTCGGCATCGCGTTCTCGATCCCCGCCTCGACGGTGAAGAGCGTGGTGGCCCAGCTCAAGGACAACGGCTCGGTCAGCCGCGGCTGGATCGGCGTGCAGATCCAGCCGGTGACGCAGGACATCGCCGACAGCCTCGGCATGAAGAAGGCCGAGGGCGCGCTGGTCGCCGAGCCGCAGGCCAACGGCCCGGCGGCGAAGGCGGGCATCCAGTCCGGCGACGTCATCACCGCTGTCAACGGCGAGCCGGTGAAGGACGCGCGTGAGCTCGCCCGCACCATCGGCGGCATCGCGCCGGGCGCCTCGGTCAAGCTCAACGTCCTGCACAAGGGCGAGGACAAGACCATCAACCTGACGCTCGGCAAGCTGCCGAACACCATCGAGGCCAAGGCCGACACCGGCGGCGACAATGCGAGCCCGACCCGCGGCGCCGACGTGCCGAAGCTCGGCATGACGGTGGCGCCCGCGTCGAGCGTCGCCGGCGCCGGCAAGGAGGGCGTCGTCGTCACCGAGGTCGATCCGAAGAGCGCCGCTGCCGATCGCGGCTTCAAGGAAGGCGACGTCATCCTCGAGGTCGCGGGCAAGTCGGTGACCTCGGCCGGTGACGTGCGCGAGGCGATCAACGCCGCCAAGGCCGACAACAAGAACAGCGTGCTGATGCGTGTGAAGAGCGGCGGCCAGTCGCGCTTCGTCGCGGTGCCGCTGGCCAAGGGCTAAGGGAGGGCTAAGGCCCTCACGAGATGGGAGACCGCCGGCATGTGCCCCCGCACCGGCGGCTCTTCCTGGGGGCGGGCTTCAAGTTCCGCTCCCGCAAACCTTCCGTTGGATAATGCCCCCCTCCGTCGGAAGGAACTCGGGCGGTGAGGTCCCCCAGCCTCACCGCCCACTTTGCTGCCGATCAACCCCGGGCCCATGCCGCCTTGCACGGAAACGGCGGCCGGTCCATGTAGATGGACATCCAACCGTGACCGCCGCCCCCGTTTCCGCAATGCGCCTCCTGATCATCGAAGACGACCGCGAGTCCGCCGACTATCTGGTCAAGGCGTTCCGCGAGGTCGGACATGTCGCAGACCTCGCCAGCGACGGCGAGGAGGGGCTCGCCATGGCCGAGAGCGGGGATTACGACGTGCTGGTGGTCGACCGCATGCTGCCCAAGCGCGACGGCCTGTCGCTGATCGGCGCGCTGCGCGACAAGGGCAACCGGACGCCGGTGCTGATCCTGTCGGCGCTCGGCCAGGTCGACGACCGCATCAAGGGCCTGCGCGCCGGCGGCGACGATTATCTGCCGAAACCCTACGCCTTTGCCGAGCTGCTGGCCCGCGTCGAGGTGCTGTCGCGCCGCCATGGCGGCCCGGCCGAGGAGACCACCTATAAGGTCGGCGACCTCGAGCTCGACCGGCTGTCGCATCGGGTGGCGCGCGGCAAGGATGAATTGACGTTGCAGCCGCGCGAGTTCCGGCTGCTCGAATATCTCATGAAGCATGCGGGCCAGGTGGTGACGCGCACGATGCTGCTGGAGAACGTCTGGGACTATCACTTCGATCCGCAGACCAACGTGATCGACGTCCACATCTCGCGGCTGCGCTCCAAGATCGACAAGGGGTTCGACCGTCCGCTGCTCCACACCATCCGCGGCGCGGGGTACATGATCCGTGACGGCCTTCGGTAAGCTGATCCGCACCACGGCATTCCGGCTGACGCTGGTCTATCTGCTGTTGTTTGCGCTGTTCGCAGCCTCGCTGCTCGGCTATTTCGCCTGGAACACCCGCCGCCTCATCACCGAGCAGATCTCGACCACGGTCACCTCCGAGATCAGCGAGATGACCGACATCTTCGCCCGCTGGGGCCTGCGCGGCATCGTCGGCGCGATCGAAAGCCGCGCGCTGCGGCCGGGCGCCAATCTCTATCTCATCACCACGCCGAGCGGGCAGGCGATCGCCGGCAATGTCGGCTCGCTGGCGCCGGGCGTGATGGGCTCGTCCGGCTGGTCGGAGACGTTCTACCGGCGGCTCGACGACAGCACCGAGCACAGCCACCGCGCGCTGGTCTATGTCACCCAGCTCTCCAGCGGTTTCCGGCTTTTGATCGGCCGCGATCTCGAGGAGCGCCGCCGCATGTTCGGCATCGTCGCCAAGGCGGCGCAATGGTCGGTGCTGGTCGTGGTCGTGCTCGGCATCGGCGGCGGCATCTTCGTCGCGCGGCGCGTGCTGGTCCGGATCGACGCCATGACCGGCACGACGCGGCGGATCATGGATGGCGATCTCTCCGGCCGGCTGCCGGTCGGGCGCAGCGGCGACGAGCTCGATCGCCTGGCGGAGAATCTCAACGCGATGCTGGAGCGCATCGAGGCGCTGATGACCGGCCTCAAGGAGGTCTCCGACAACATCGCGCATGATCTCAAGACGCCGCTGACGCGCCTGCGCAACCGCGCCGAGGAGGCGCTGGCGAAGTCGCGCTCCGAGGACGAATATCGCGCCGCGCTGGAGCGCACGATCGAGGAGTCCGACGGGCTCATTCGAACTTTCAATGCGCTGCTGATGATCGCGCGGGCGGAGTCCGGGCAGGCGCGCGGCGACATGGTCGAGTTCGATGCGGCCGAGGTCGCCGGCGGCATCCACGAATTGTACGAGCCGCTGGCCGAGGACAACGAGATGACCCTGCGGGTCAAGGCCGCGGCCGCGCCGGTGCATGGCAATCGCGAGCTGATCAGCCAGGCGCTCGCCAATCTCGTCGAGAACGCGATCAAATACGGCAAGCCGGCGGCGCTGCCGCTCGATGCCGCCGCCGCGGCTGATAGCCGCGAGATCCTGATCGAGGCGCGGCGCGAGGGCGGACAGGTGCTGCTCAGCGTCACCGATCATGGCGAGGGCATCCCCGAGGCCGAGCGCAAGCACGCCGTCGAGCGCTTCGTGCGGCTGGAGGCGTCCCGCACCTTGCCGGGGTCCGGCCTCGGCCTCAGCCTCGCCGCCGCGGTGGCGACCCTGCATGGCGGCGAGCTCCGGCTCGGCGATGCCAGGCCGGGCCTGGTCGCGACCCTGGTGCTGCCGGCCGGCGCAGGCCAGCCCGCCAAGCTTGCGGCGCCGGCGCAGGATGTGCCACAGAAGGCCGCATGACCTCATCCGCGCCGGGAAACGCGGACGGGCAGATGCTGGCCGAACGTTTCGTTGCCGGCCCACATGTCCGTGCGCCCGACAAAGCCGAACTCCGTCTCAACGAGTGGCTCGCCGAGCTCGAGCCGTCCTTGGCCGCCTCGCTCCGCCCGCTGCTCGCTGGCGGCTGGGCCCGCACCATCCTGCTCGGGATTGCCGAGTGCTCGCCCTATCTGTTCGATCTCGTCCGCGCCGACGGCCATCGCCTCGATCGTCTCTTGCGCTGCGAGCCGCAGGCGCATCTCGCCGAGCTGATCGCCCGCACCGGCCGCGAGGTGTTTGCCGCGTCCAATGAAGCCGAGGTGATGAGCCTTTTGCGCCGGCTGAAATCCGAGGCCGCGCTCTTGATCGCGCTGTGCGACATCGGCGGCGTGTGGCCGGTGATGCAGGTGACGGCGGGGCTGACCGATGTCGCGGTGTCCTCGGTGCAGATGGCGCTGCGATACCTGCTGAGGCTGGAGACCGTGCGCGGCCGGCTCGCGCCCGTCGATGCCGACGATCCGGAGCAGGGCAGCGGCCTGTTCGTGCTCGCGATGGGCAAGATGGGGGCGGGCGAGCTCAACTATTCGAGCGACATCGACCTGATCGTGTTCTTCGATCCCGAGGTCAATTCGCTGGCGCGCGACATCGAGCCGCAGCCGTTCTTCGTCCGCGTGACGCAGGCGATGGCGCGGCTGCTGCAGAGCCGCACCGCGGACGGCTACGTGTTCCGCGTCGATCTGCGGCTGCGGCCGGATCCGGCCTCGACGCAGGTGGCGATGTCGACCGAGGCGGCGCTGCATTACTACGAGCGCGAGGGCCGCACCTGGGAACGCGCCGCGATGATCAAGGCGCGGGTCTGTGCCGGCGACGTCGCGGCGGGCGAGGCGATGCTGGCGGAGCTGTCGCCGTTCGTCTGGCGCAAGCATCTCGACTTCCAGGCGCTGACCGACGTCCACGACATGAAGCGGCAGATGCAGGTCTATCGAGGCCACAGCGAGATCGCGGTCGAAGGCCACAACGTCAAGGTCGGCCGCGGCGGCATCCGCGAGATCGAGTTCTTCGCCCAGACCCAGCAGCTGATCGCCGGCGGCCGTCATCCCGAGCTGCGGGTGCGTCCCACCCTGCAGGCGCTCGACGTGCTCACGGCCAGCAACTGGATCACGGAGCAGGCGCGCGACGAGCTCACCACGGCCTATGAGTTCCTGCGCCGGGTCGAGCACCGCCTGCAGATGATGGCGGACGAGCAGATCCACAGCCTGCCCGACGATGTCGAGGGCGTGAGCCGATTCGCATGCTTCTTCGGCTATGAGAGCCGCGAGCGGTTCGCGGCCGATCTGCTGTTCCATCTCGACATCGTGCAGGGACATTACGCGCGGCTGTTCGAGGGCGATCCGACCGGCACCGTCAGCCTGCCCGCGGTGAACTATGGCGCCGGGCCCGACGAGCCGCGCCTGATGGAGCATCTTGCCGGATTGGGCTTCCGCGATCCGGTGATGGTCGCCAAGACCCTGCAGCAATGGCTGGCGGGCGAGTACCGCGTGTTCCGTGCGGATGCGACGCGCACCGCGTTCACCGATTTCCTGCCCGCGCTGATCGATGGTCTCGCCCATGCCGACGAGCCGGATCGCGCCGTCGTGGCCTTCGACCGCTTCCTGCAGGCGCTGCAGCTCGGCGGCCGCCTGATCACCCTGCTCGGGCAGAACCGTGATCTCGTTGCGCTCGTCGCGCTCGTGCTAGGCGCTGCGCCGCGGCTCGGCGACATGCTGGCGCGGCAGCCGCGGCTGATGGACGGCCTGATCGATCCGCGCTTCTTCGGCGCCATCCCGGACCGGCGCGAATTGTCGGAGCGGCTGGCCTCGACGCTACAGGATGCCGGGACCTATGAGGAGTTTCTCGATCGCCTCCGGCTGTTCGGCCAGGAAAGCCTGTTCCTGATCGGCACGCGCATCCTCTCCGGCACGGTGTCGGCGCAGCAGGCCGGCACCGCGTTTGCCGACGTCGCCGAGGGCATCGTGCACACCGTGCATGATCTCGTGACCGAGCGCTTCGCCGCCCAGCACGGCCGCATCAAGGGCCAGGAGACCGCGATCGTCGCGATGGGACGGCTCGGGGCCCGCGAGATGACGGCCTCGTCCGATCTCGACCTGATCCTGCTCTATGATTTCGACGGCGATGCCCCGGATTCCGACGGCGAGCGCTCGCTGCAGGGCGCCCACTACTTCGCGCGCTTCACTCAGCGGCTGATCTCAGCCTTCACCTCGCGCACCAATTACGGCGTGCTCTACGACATCGACATGCGGCTGCGGCCGTCGGGCCGCGCCGGCCCGCTGGCCTCGCACATCGACTCCTTTGCGCATTATCAGGAGCAGGAGGCGTGGACCTGGGAGCACATGGCGCTGACGCGGGCGCGGGTGATCTCGGCTTCGCCGGCGTTTCGGGTTCGGATCGAGGAAATCATCCAGGCTGCGCTGCGGCGGGTGCGCGACAGGAGTGCGATCGCGCGCGATGTCGCCGACATGCGCCGCGCGATCGCGGCCGAGAAGGGCGAGGCGGATCTGTGGGACCTCAAGCATGCCGCCGGCGGCATGGTCGATATCGACTTCGTCGCGCAATATCTGCAGCTCGTGCATGCGGCGACGACGCCGGAGATCCTCGACGTCAGCACGCTCGCGGTGCTCGACAATGCCGAGCGGCTCGGCGTGCTGCCGCGTGCTGAAGCGGTGATCCTGCGCCAGGCCGCACGGCTGTATCACGATCTGACGCAGATCGTGCGGCTGTGCGTCAGCGACAAGTTCAGGCCGGATCAGGCCGGCGAGGACCTGCTGCGGGTGATGGCCCGCGCAGGCGACGCGCCGGATTTCTCGGCGCTCGAGGCGCGGCTGCGCGAGACGCAGACCGAGGTGCGGCGCGTGTTCACCGCCCTCGTGGAGGGATGACCGGGAGCGCGGTCGGACGGCCGCCTATGCCTTTTCCTTGGCGACCGCCGCCTGCTTCAGCCGGCCGATCGCTTCCTTCACCGCCGGGTCGAGGCCGGCGCCGCCGGCATCGTGGTGCGCATAGATCGTCTTGAGCATGCGCGGGTCCCAGAACTTCTTGATGTGCTCGGCGACGCCGGCGACCTCTTTCTCCTGCCCCTGGCTCTGGAAGAACTTGCCGATCTGGTTGGCCATGTAGACGAGGCGCTCGGAGGGGTTATGCGACATGGGTGTTGTCCGTCTGTGTTGGTCGCGCGCCGGTCTCGGCGCCCGCGACGATCCGCTCGGGATGGGTGAAGATTTCGAAGCCGTCGTTGCGGGCCACGGCAATGAGCGTGATGCCCGCGGCGTCCGCCATGCGAATGGCGAGCGCGGTCGGCGCTGACACCGCGACCATGATGGGTGCGCCCATGGCAGCCGCCTTCTGCACCAGCTCGACCGAGACGCGGCTCGTCAGGACTACGAGGCCCTCGCTCGCCGCACAGCGCGCTTGCGCGAGGTGGCCGGCGAGCTTGTCGAGGGCGTTGTGGCGGCCGACATCCTCGCGGAGCGCGACGATGCCGCGCGCTGGCGTCCAGAAGGCGGCGGCGTGCACCGCGCGGGTCTCGTGGTTGAGCTTCTGCAGCGGCTCGATCGCCGCCAGGGCCGCCATGACGTCGCGCGGCGTGAAACGCCGGCCGTCGGGGACATGCGCTGCCGGCCGGACCGCTTCGCTGATGGAATCGATGCCGCACAGGCCGCAGCCGGTGGGGCCGGCGATGTTGCGGCGGCGCTCGGCCAGGCGTTCGGCGAGAGCGTCGGGCAGCCACATCCTGAGCTCGATGCCGTCATCCAGCTCGACGACGTCCAGCGAGATGATGTCGTCGCGGCTCGTGACCAGACCTTCGTTCAGGCTGAAGCCGATGGCGAAGTCGCGGAGGTCCTGCGGCGTCGCCATCATGACGGCCTGGGTGCCGCCATTGTAGGTCAGCGCGACCGCGGTCTCCTCCGGCACGCGGCGGTGGCCCTCGGTGAGGGCTCCGTCGCGCCAGACCAGACGATCCGCGATGCGCACTGCATCGGTCATGCTACTCCGCCGCCTCCACGACCGGGGCGATGCGGCGCGAGTTGCGGGCCTGCTCGTCATAGGCCTTCTGCCAGTCCGACGGTCCGTTGGACTGCGACACCTGCACCGCCGTGACCTTGTACTCCGGACAATTGGTCGCCCAGTCCGAATAGTCGGTGGTGATGACGTTGGCCTGCGTCAGCGGGTGGTGGAAGGTGGTGTAGACCACGCCCGGCGCCACGCGCTCGGAGATCAGCGCGTGCAGCGTGGTCTCGCCGGCGCGGCTGGTCAGCCGCACCCAGTCGCCGTCGCGGATGCCGCGCTGCTCGGCATCGTGTGGATGGATCTCGAGCACGTCCTCGCCATGCCACACCACGTTCTCGGTGCGCCGCGTCTGGGCGCCGACATTGTACTGCGACAGGATGCGCCCCGTGGTGAGCAGCAGCGGGAAGCGCGGGCCGGTGCGCTCGTCGGTCGCGACATATTCGGTGACCACGAACTTGCCCTTGCCGCGGACGAAGCCGTCGACATGCATGATCGGCGAGCCCTCGGGATACTTCTCGTTGCAGGGCCACTGCACCGAGCCCATCTCCTCGAGCTTCTGGTAGGAGACGCCGGTGAAGGTCGGCGTCAGCGCCGCGATCTCGTCCATGATCTCGGATGGGTGGTTGTACGTCATCTCGAAGCCCATCGCCTTGGCGAGGCCGATCGTGACCTCCCAGTCGGCCATGCCATTGCGCGGCGTCATCACCTTGCGCACGCGCTGGATGCGGCGCTCGGCATTGGTGAAGGTGCCGTCCTTCTCCAGGAAGGTCGAGCCGGGCAGGAACACGTGGGCGTAGTTGGCGGTCTCGTTCAGGAACAGGTCCTGCACGATGACGCATTCCATCGACGACAGCGCCTGCACCACATGCGTGGTGTTCGGATCGGACTGCAGGATGTCCTCGCCCTGCACATAGAGGCCCATGAAGGTGCCTTCGATCGCCGAGTCGAACATGTTGGGGATGCGCAGGCCCGGCTCGGGGTTGAGCTTGACGTTCCACATCGCCTCGAACTGCTCGCGCACCGCGTCGCCCGCAATATGCCGGTAGCCCGGCAGCTCGTGCGGGAACGAGCCCATGTCGCAGGAGCCCTGCACGTTGTTCTGGCCGCGCAGCGGGTTCACGCCGACGCCGCGGCGGCCGATATTGCCGGTCGCCATTGCGAGGTTGGCGATCGCGATCACCGTGGTCGAGCCCTGGCTGTGCTCGGTGACGCCCAGGCCGTAATAGATCGCGCCGTTGCCGCCGGTAGCGTAGAGCCGGGCGGCGCCGCGGATCGCTTCCGCATCGACACCGGAGATCTTTGCGACCGCTTCGGGGCTGTTCTTCTCCAGCGCGACGAACTCGGCCCAATCCTGGAATTCGCTCCAGTCGCAGCGCTCGCGCACGAAGGTCTCGTTGACGAGGCCCTCGGTGACGATGACATGCGCCATCGCGGTCAGGATCGCGACGTTGGTGCCGGGCAGCAGCGGCAGATGGTAGTCCGCCACGACATGCGCCGACTTCACGAGATCGATCTTGCGCGGATCGACAACGATCAGCTTGGCGCCCTGGCGCAGCCGCTTCTTCATGCGCGAGCCGAACACCGGATGCGCGTCGGTCGGGTTGGCGCCGATCACCATGATGACGTCGCTGTCCTCGACCGAGTCGAAGTCCTGCGTGCCGGCCGAGGTGCCGAAGGTGGTGGCAAGGCCGTAGCCGGTCGGCGAATGGCAGACGCGGGCGCAGGTGTCGACGTTGTTGTTGCCGAAGCCGGCGCGGATCAGCTTCTGCACCAGATAGGTCTCTTCGTTGGTGCAGCGTGACGAGGTGATGCCGCCGATCGAGTCGCGGCCATACTTCGCCTGGATACCACGCATCTTGTCGGCGGCGAATTTGAACGCCTCGTCATAGGAGACCTCGCGCCAGGGCTGGTCGATGCTCTCGCGGATCATCGGCTTGAGGATGCGCTCCTTGTGGGTCGCATAGCCCCAGGCGAAGCGGCCCTTGACGCAGGAATGGCCGCGATTGGCCTTGCCGTCCTTGTACGGCATCATGCGCACCACTTCCTCCCCGCGCATCTCGGCCTTGAAGGTGCAGCCGACGCCGCAATAGGCGCAAGTGGTGACGGCCGAGTGCTCGGGCTGGCCGATCTCGATCACGCTCTTCTCGGTCAGGGTCGCGGTCGGGCAGGCCTGCACGCAGGCGCCGCAGGAGACGCATTCCGAGCCGAGGAAGCTCTCGCTCATGCCCGGCGACACCCGGCTGTCGAAGCCGCGGCCCGAGATGGTCAGCGCGAAGGTGCCTTGCACCTCCTCGCAGGCGCGGACGCAGCGCGAGCAGACGATGCACTTGGAGGGATCGTAGGTGAAATAGGGGTTGGACTCGTCCTTCGGCAGCCAGGCCGGATTGGCCTCGCCGCAGGCGTCGGCGAACACGTGGTTCTCACCCTGGTTGCCGTAGCGCACGTCACGCAGGCCGACCGCGCCGGCCATGTCCTGCAGCTCACAATCGCCATTGGCGGCGCAGGTCAGACAGTCGAGCGGATGGTCGGAGATGTAAAGCTCCATCACGCCCTTGCGCAGCTTCTTCAGCCGCTCGGTCTGGGTGTGCACGACGAGGCCCGCGGCCACCGGCGTGGTGCACGAGGCCGGCGTGCCGGCGCGGCCCTCGACCTCGACGAGGCAGAGGCGGCACGAGCCGAACGCGTCGACCATGTCGGTCGCGCACAGCTTCGGGATCTGCGTGCCGGCCTCCATGGCCGCGCGCATGATCGAGGTGCCCTCGGGAACGGTGATGCTCTGGCCGTCGATGGTGAGCGTGACCATCTTCTCGGACTTGGAGAGCGGCGTGCCGTAATCGGTTTCGTGGATGAGCGACATGGTCGGTGTCCTTGTTCCCGATATCTTATTCCGCAGCCTGCAGGCGCGGCTGCTGGGGGCCGAAATCTTCGCGGAAGTGCTTCAGCGCCGAGAGCACAGGGTAGGGCGTGAAGCCGCCGAGTGCACAGAGCGATCCGAGCTTCATAGTGCCGCAGAGGTCCTCGACCAGGGCGATGTTCTCGGCGACGCGCTCGCCGCGGCGGATCTTGTCGATGGTCTCGGCGCCGCGCGTCGAGCCGATGCGGCAGGGCGTGCACTTGCCGCAGGATTCGATGGCGCAGAACTCCATCGCGAAGCGCGCCTGCTTCGACATGTCGACGGTGTCGTCGAACACGACGATGCCGCCATGGCCGATCAGGCCGTCCTTGGCGGTGAACGCCTCGTAGTCGAACGGCGTGTCGAACAGGGCGCGTGGGAAGTAGGCGCCGAGCGGACCGCCGACCTGCACCGCACGAACGGGACGGCCGGTGAAGGTGCCGCCGCCGATGTCGTCGACCAGTTCGCCCAGCGTGATGCCGAATGCGGTCTCGAACAGGCCGCCGAACTTAACGTTGCCGGCGATCTGGATCGGCATCGTGCCGCGCGAGCGTCCCATGCCGAAATCGGCATAGGCCTTGGCGCCCTCGTCGAGGATGAACGGGATCGCGGCGAACGACAGCAGGTTGTTGACCACGGTCGGCTTGCCGAACAAACCATGATGGGCGGGCAGCGGCGGCTTGGCGCGCACGATGCCGCGCTTGCCCTCGAGGCTCTCCATCAGCGCGGTCTCTTCGCCACAGACATAGGCGCCGGCGCCGGTGCGGACCTCCAGCTCGAACGTATAGTTCGAGCCCGCGATCTTGTCGCCGAGCAGGCCCGCCTTCCTGGCGATGTCGATCGCCTTGGTCATGGTCGCGATGGCGTGCGGATATTCCGAACGCGTGTAGATGTAGCCCTTGGTGGCGCCCACCGCGATGCCGCAGATGGTCATGCCTTCGATCAGCACGAAGGGATCGCCTTCCATCAGCATGCGGTCGGCGAAGGTGCCGCTGTCGCCCTCGTCGGCGTTGCAGATGACGTATTTGCGGTCGGCCGCGGTCTGCGCCACCGTCTTCCACTTGATGCCGGTCGGGAAGCCGGCACCGCCGCGGCCGCGCAGGCCGGAGGTGGTGACCTCGGCAATCACGGCGTCAGGCGTCAGCGACAGGGCGCGCGTCAGGCCCTTGTAGCCGCCATGGGCGCGGTAGTCGTCGAGCGACAGCGGATCGACGATGCCGCAGCGGGCGAAGGTGAGGCGGGTCTGCCGCTTCAGCCACGGGATCTCCTCGGTCAGGCCGAGCGAGAGCTTGTGCGACTTGTCGGCGATAACAGCGTCGAGCAGGGACGGAACGTCGTCTGCTGTCACCGGTCCGAAGCCGAACCGGCCCTGCGCCGTCTCCAATTCGACCAGCGGCTCCAGCCAGTACAACCCACGCGAGCCGTTGCGCACGATCTCGATATCGACCTTCCGCTCCAGCGCCGCCTTGTGCAGCGCGTGGGCGACCTCATCGGCGCCGACGGCGAGTGCGCCGGCATCACACGGGACAAAAAGACGCACGCTCATCGCTGGGCCTCCGAGACGAGGGCATCGATCCGGGCTTCGTCGAGCCGGCCGACCAGCCGGCCGTCGAGCATCGCCGATGGCGCGGTGGCGCACAGGCCGAGGCAGTAGATCGGCTCGAGCGTGACGCGCTCATCGGCCGTCGTGTTGCCCATGGCAATGCCGAGCTTGGCTTCGGCGCGGGCCGCGAGGGCGTCGCCGCCAGCGGCCTGGCAGGCCTCGGCGCGGCACAGCTTGAGCACGTGACGACCGGCCTTCTTGGCCCGGAAATCATGGTAGAACGTGAACACGCCGTAAACCTCGGCGCGCGAGAGGTTCAAAGCGGATGCGATCATCGGAATGGCATCCTCCGGCACGTGGCCGAACGTCTCCTGCAACGCATGGAGGATGGGCAAGGTTGCTCCCTCCATCTTGCTATGTTCGGCGATGATCTCGGCGCCGCGCGCCGCGTCCCAACTTTCGTACATCGGCGTCATCTTGGGCGTCATCCTGATCCCGATTCTGCGTTGCAAGCGTTTCGCACATCCAAATTGGAATTGCTCAAGATATCAATAAAGCAGTCCCGTGCTGCGATAGCGAAACGCAATCGAGAGATAGCTAGAAGTTGACGAAAAACGGGCCTTCGCGCGACCGGCTTGCGGCCGCGTTTTACCGTGTCGGCGACACCCTCGTCGTGATAGGTTTCACCCTGGCCGGCAGCCGCCGAAAACGCGTGGAACCGGGCCGTTCAACCGCTGGAAGGCCGACCTCTTGATCGACAAGCTCGAACTGCTGCTGGCGCTGGCCAAGGAGCGTCATTTCGGCCGGGCGGCGGAGGCGTGCGGCGTTACCCAGCCGACCATGTCGACCAGCATCAAGCAGCTCGAGGAGATCCTCGGGGTGATGCTGGTGCAGCGGGGCTCGCGGTTCCAGGGGTTCACGCCCGAAGGCGAGCGAACACTGGATTGGGCGCGCCGGATCGTCGGCGACTTCCGGGCGATGCGCCAGGAGATCAATGGCCTCAGGGACAAGCTGTCCGGCGAGATCCGCATCGCGGCGGTGCCGACCGTGCTCGGCATGGTTGCGTCGCTGACGACGCCGTTCCGCGCCAAGCATCCGGAGGTCCGGTTCCGCATCATGTCGTGCACCTCGGCCGACGTGCTGGGACTGCTGGAGAACCTCGAGGTCGACGCCGGACTGACCTACATCGAGAACGAGCCGATCGGCCGTGTCAGAACCATCCCGCTCTACAACGAGAGCTACCGCCTGCTGACGGCGCCCGACGCCATGTTCGGCGATCGCGAGCAGGTGACCTGGAAGGATGTCGGGCAGGTGCCGCTGTGCCTCTTGACGCCCGACATGCAGAACCGCCGCATCATCGACCGCGCGCTGCGCGCCGCCGGCAACGACGTCACGCCGACGCTCACCTCGAACTCGCTGCTCGTGCTCTACACCCATGTAAAGACCGGCCGCTGGGCCAGCGTGATGCCGGCCAAGCTTGCCGAGACGCTCGGCCTCGCCGACAAGGTGCGCTCGATCCCGATCGTCGATCCCGTGATCAACTACCAGATCGGCCTCGTCATCCCGCAGCGCGACCCGATGACGCCGCTGATCGCGGCCCTGGTGCAGGTGGCGCGCGAGGTCGCGCCCAGCCTGCAGGCGTGAGGCGCATGTCGGCACCGTCACCCGACCTCGCCGGCGTCATCGGCGGACTTCGGGCTCTCATGCGGTCGCGGAGCTCTGGCCTTGCGCGTGGCGCGTGGCCCGGAGCTCGTAATGCGCGGCATGGGCGTCATAGCGGCTGAGCAGCTTCCGCGCCGCGGGCGGAACCACCGCCGCGTCATGCGCTGGACCCGCAAAGCGAACCACCGCCGCCTGATCGGCGAAGGTCATGATCGTCACGAATTCGACCTCGGCCTCCAGCGGTCTGCGCAGCAGCTCGATGCCTAGAAATCCTTCGATTGCCCGATCGACGATGGCTGGAAAGATCGTCGACCGCAGCAGCTCCTCATAGGCATCGGCATCCACCGCCCTGGTCCAGCCGTGCCAAATCCGCTTCAGCATCGCGATGCTCCCTTGGGTCCGATGATGGTCATCGAACCCTTGCACGGGCGTCGAGCGCCGGACTTGGTGAAAGTTGCGGTCCGCGCTGCGAACTCGCGGAGCGGCTGCCTCCGCTCAGTAGGCCGCAAATTGCTCCCGCATGATCTTCTCCTCCTGCCGGATCCGCAAGGTCAGCGGCACGGCATAGATGATCAGGCCGGCCACGAGCGTGACATAGGCGTGCAGCGTCAGCGCGTAGCCGATCAGCTCAGGCAGGATGTTGAGGAAGTAGTTCGGGTGGCGCACGATCCGGAACAGCGGATGGGTCACCAGCGCGTGGTCGCGCGCGAGCATCAGCTTGACGGTCCAGAGGCGACCGAGCAACTGCGACACCACGAGCAGCATCACCGCGCCGAACAGATAGATCACGAAACCGATGATGCTGACGGCGTCGAGCGGTGCATCCCGGACGAGGCCCTCGGCCGTCGCTGCGAGATAGAAAGCGACATGCGCGATGGCCAGCCAGCGCGACACGGATGCGCCGTATTCGACGGCGCCGTCGGTGCGCAGCCGTTTTTCGTTGCGGATCGAGATGCCGAGCATGGCAAAGCGATAGGCGAAGGCGGCAACGATAAAGGCGATGATCACACGCGGTACTCCAGTTTTCGGAGCGATTGCCTTAGTTGCCCATGCGTAGGTGCGTCAATACCATGTTCCGCCAATGTTGCTTACCAAGCACGAAGCGATGTCGTGATGCGGTCATCCACCTGCGTCATGCAGCCCGCGCTGCCCTTCTGAAGGGCAAGCCGATCGCATTCCTGGGCATCATCCGCCGCGCGGAGGCCGTGTTCACTACAACGAGCTGGGTGCACCTTGCCCACGCTACGGCAGTCCGGGGCCGCCGCGCTCAGGCCGCGACCGAGATGCTCGCCGTCGCCTTGTACGCGTCGCGGGGCAGGGTGACGCGGACGACGGTGCCGCACTCCAGCCGCGAGCGCAGCCGCATCGAGCCGCCGTGCAACTGGGCCAGCGAGCGGGCGATGGCGAGGCCGAGGCCGGAGCCGTGATAGGTCTTGGTCATCTGGCTCTCGACCTGCTCGAACGGGCGGCCGAGCCGCGCCAGCGACTGCGCGGGGATGCCGATGCCGGTGTCGGCGATGATGAGCACGACCTTGTCCTCGAACACGCGGCTCCGCATCGTGACACGGCCGCCTTCGGGGGTGAACTTCACCGCGTTCGACAGCAGGTTGACCATGATCTGCTTGGTGGCGCGACGGTCGGCGACGACGGGGATGCTGCCTCCGATGTCGGCGTCGAGGACGAGGCTCTTGTCCAGGGCGCGACCGGAGACGACGCGCAGCGATTCCGCCAGCGTCTTGGCGAGGTCGAGCGGCTCCATGTCGAGCTTCATGCGGCCGGCCTCGATCTTCGACATGTCGAGGATGTCGTTGATCACCTCGAGCAGATACTGACCGGAGGTCAGGATGTCGTGGCAGTATTCCTGGTACTTCTCGGAGCCGAGCGAGCCGAACATGCCGCTGCCCATGATCTCGGAGAAGCCGATGATGGCGTTGAGCGGCGTGCGCAGCTCGTGGCTCATATTGGCGAGGAATTTCGACTTGGTCTGGTTGGCTTCCTCGGCGCGCGTCTTCTCCTGCGAGTATTTCTCCGCGAGGTCGGCAAGCTCGATCGCCTGGCGCTCGAGCGCGCTCTGCGAGCGCTGCAGGTCGATCACGGTGGCGCGCAGGCGCAGGTCGTTGTCGACGAGCTTCTGCTCGTGCTCCTTGATGCGGGTGATGTCGGTGCCGACCGAGACGTAGCCGCCGTCCTTGGTGCGGCGCTCGCTGATGTGCAGCCAGCTGCCGTCGTCGAGCTGCGCCTCGAAGGTGCGGCCGCCCGGCGCCTGCTGGCTGTGATCGTGCAGCCGCGTGCGGATCTCCGGCATCTTGCCGACCTCGATGACGGTCTCATAGGAGGTGCCGGGGATCACGGCGGAGTCCGGCAGCTTGTGCAGCTTCTGGAAATGCGAGTTGCACAGCACCAGCCGGTTGTTGGCGTCCCACAGCACGAAGGCTTCCGAGATCGTCTCGATCGCGTCGCGCAGGCGGAGGTCGGCCTCGACGGTCTTCTCGACCAGGCTCTTCTGCTCGGTGACGTCGACGGCGATGCCGATCAGGTGCAGGCCGGAATCGGAGGTGCCCTGGCTGAGCTCGCAACGCACCCGGAGCCAGATCCAGTGACCCTCGGTGTGGCGCATCCGGAAGCTCTGATCGATCTGGTGGATGTCGCCGGCGACGAGCTGGTCAGCGATCTCGAACAGGTCGATGTCGTCGGAGTTCACCAGCGCGTTGACCTCGCCGAAGGTGAGGAGGTCGGTGCGGTTTTCCAGGCCGAGCATCGCGAACATCGAGTTCGACCAGAAGATGCGGCCGCGCGACAGGTCCCAGTCCCACAGCCCGCAGCGGCCGCGATTGAGCGCGGTGTCGATGCGGCCCCGCACGGCGTCGTTGATCAGGTCGCCCTCGCGGGCGCGGGTCGACTGCCAGTGGAAGGCGAAGCCGAGGATCAGCACGACGAAGCCCGTCGTCGCCGACAGCGTGACCGAGAGTGCGGCGTCCGAGCCCCAGATCGGCTCGAGCTTCTCCTGGATCACCACGACGCGGCCAGGCAGCGCCTTGATCAACTGCGACACCGCGAAGGCCGGACGGCCGTTCGGCAGCGTGATCTCGGTGACCGCGCCCTGCAGGCCCGGCGTCGCCAGGAGCTGCGCGGTGGAGATCAAATCGAGGATACGGTCGTTCTCGCCGAGTCCGGTGTCGACCGGAACCCGGGCGAGAATGCGGTGGTCGGCGCCGGTCACGATCACGTGGCGGCCGGGCGCTGCGCCCCAGGCGGGGATCAGGTCGGGCAGCAGGCTCTGCAGGTGCTCGATATGGGCGATGCGGTCCGGGCGCATCGCCAGATTGCCGATGCGGTCGGCGAGCAGGTCGGAGATCGCGGCCAGGTCGCGCTTGGTCGCGCCGCGCTTCTGACGGCTCTGGTCGAGCACCTGGACGAAAGCGCCGAGGCAGATGGTGACGAGAAAGGCGATGATCAAAGTAGGGACAGCACGACGCAATACCGGCTCAGCAGTCAGCAGCCTTTGATAGGCCGGTTTCGCGATCGATTGCGCCAACCCCTTGATGGAATCAGAAGATTGGACGCACGCGTTCGCGGCATGCGCACGCGTCATGCTGTAGACCCCCGAAACTTCTTGGATACCCGAATTTCGAAAGAGCCCCAGCCGCTTCCGAATCAAGTTGATTTGAATCCAGATTTCTCGGGCTGTCGAGAGTCAACGATTTGGCAAAAGCTAATAAATCTTATCCAATGCGGATTTGCCATGGCGAAAAGCCGGCAGAGTGAGTCCGAAGCGGGAACGCAGCGTGACGTTCAGGCCTCAACCGTGCGGCGGCTCGGCGTGACTGATGACGCGCTTGACGCTCGGGAAGGCGCGACGCACTCCGCGCTCGATGTGGTCGACATTGTCGTGCACCTTCAGCACGCTCATCGACGGCGCTGCGCGGCAGTGGAAGTTGACGATCTCGCCAGCCTCGGTGTTGCGGACGCGGACATTGTGCACGTCGTACATGTCGGTCTCGGCGGCGAGGCGCTGCAGGGCCGCGGCGATCTCGGCGATCCGCTGCGCCGGCGCGTCGACGCCGAACGGCAGCTCGGGCTCGAGCGGCTCGATATGGGTGTCGACCTCGACATCGGCGCCGAATTCGTCGCGGATCGAGCGTTCCAGCTCGTGCGCGATCGCATGTGCCGCGAACAGGCTCATGTCGCCGTCGACCTCGAGGTCGATCGCGACGATCAGGCGCCCGCCGACATCATGGACGGTGACGTGATGGATCGCGAGGCCGGAATTGCGCGCGATCACCATGATGCGCTCGCGCACGCTCTCATTGCTGAGCGCGACCGGCACCGTCGTGAAGGTGACGTCGGCGCCGGACAGGCTGGCATCGACCGCGGCCTGCGCATCGCGCTTGATCTCGTGCACGCGGTCGATCGGGTAGGTGCGCGGCACCTGCACCGTGGCGTCGACAAAATGCGTCGCGCCGACGAGCCGCACCCGCAGCCGCTCGACGTCGACGACGCCATTGATCGAACGGATCGCGGCGCGCGCCTTTTCGGCCGCGCCCTCCGGCGCGCGGTCGAGCAGTGTTTCTACGGTGGAGCGCGCCAGCCGCAGGCCGAGCATCGAGATCATCAGGGCGACGGCGACCGCGGCGGCGGAATCCCCCCACCAGAACCCGAACGCGGTGAGGACCAGGCCGGCGATGACGGCGATCGAGCCGAGCACGTCGGAGGCAAAATGCAGAGCGTCGGCGGCGAGCGCCTGGCTGTGGGTCTCGTGCGCGGCCCGGTGCAGCGCGCGGGCGCGCCAGAAATTGACGGCGATGTCGATCAGCAGCACCACGAACGGAATCGCCGACAGCGACGGCGGTGCCGCCGCCTCGCGCAGCCGGCTGACGGACTCGACCAGCACGCCGCCGGCCAGCACGTAGAGCAGGGCGATGACGCCAAGCGCCGACAGGCTCTCCAGCTTGCCGTGGCCGTAATGATGCTCGTCGTCGGCCGGCCGGTCCGATACCCGAACCACCATCCACGTGATGACGGTGGCGACGACGTCGACGGCGCTGTGCAGGGCCTCGGAGACGAGCGCGAGGCTGCCGATCAGGATGCCGACGATGAACTTCGCCGCGGCCATGCTGGCGCTCGCCGCGATCGAGATCGCGGCGACACGGGTTTTCCCGGAATCGACATGGGAGGCGGCGTCTCTCATGGCGGCGGATGTAGCAGCCGAGGCCGCACCATGAAAGCCGGGATCGCGCGGTCCATGGGCGTGGACCGCGCGCTGTTTCGAGTGCTTCTAAATCTCAGAAGGTTGCGTTCACAAGGTCACCACGATCTTGCCGAGATGCTTGTTCGCCTCCATGTGCGCGAACGCCGCGCCAATGTCGTCGAAGGCGAAAACGCGGTCGATCGGCAGCCGCAGCGTGCGCTGCTCGACCGCCCCCCAGATGTCCTTTTTCACCTCGTCGAAGATCGTACGGATCTCCTCGATCGAACGGGTTCGGAAAGTGACGCCGACATAGGTGATGCGGCGCGCCGCGTGCAGGTCGAAATTGAAGTCGGCATGGGTGCCGCCGAGCCGGCCGACGTTGACGATGCGGCCGAGGACCTTGGTTGCGGCGAGGTTCTGATTGGCAACCTTGCCGGACACCTGATCGACGATCAGATCGACGCCCTCGCCGTCGGTCGCCTGCAGCACCTGGTCGACCCAGGCAGGATCGCTGGAGTCGATGGCGAGATCGGCGCCGAACTCCTTGAGCCGTCCGCGGCGCATCGCATCGGTCGAGGAGCCGATCACGAGCCGGGCGCCCTTGAGCTTGGCGATCTGCATCGCCATCAGCCCGACGCCGGAGCTCGCACCCTGCACCAGCATGCGCTGGCCCGGCTGCAAAGCGCCGTTGGTGACGACGGCGTTGTGCATCGTGGTCAGCGCGATCGGCAGCGTGGCGGCCTCGTCGAAGTTCATGTTCGACGGCGCGTGGAACAGCCGGCCATGGTCGGCAAGGGTGTATTCGGCGAACGCCGCGCTGCCCGAGCCCATGACCTTGTCGCCGATCTTCACGCCCCTGGCGTCGGGCCCGAGCTCGGCGACCTCGCCGGCCCATTCCATGCCGAGGACGGTGCCGACGCCGCCGGCGGCGCCATGCACATGCCCCTTGGTCATGCCGAGATCGGCGCGATTGAGGCCGCAGGCGCGCACGCGCACCAGCACCTGCGTGCCCTTCGGCGCGGGCTTGGCGATATCGGTGATCGCGGCGCCCTGGGCGCCGTAGACATAGGCTTTCATCGCAAGGAATCCTGTCGGGTCAGCATGAACGGCGACCTTACTGTGCCGCTCCTCTCTGCGCACCGCCTAACAGGCGGCGCGCAGCTCCGACAAGGTTCTCTCAGGATTGAACCGGTTCCGCTGACCGGGCTGGATGCGTCAGGCGGCGACTGGAGCTTCCGCTTCGTCGAAGGCCGAGGAGACGTCGCGCATGCTGATGACGCCGGCCAGCGCGAAGTCGACAATGACCGGGAGGTGGCGGATGTGGTGCACGTTCATCAGGTGCCGCACGTGTTCGAGCGTATCCTCGGTGCTGCAGGAGATCAGCCGCTGCGGCGAGATCAATTGCGAGACCTTCAGGTTGACGCCGGCGGCGCCATGCTCGGCGATGGCGCGCACGACATCGCGCTCGGTGAACATGCCGGCCGCGGTGTTGCCCTCGGTGCGGACGACATCCTTGACGACGAGGGCGCTGACATTGCTGGCGCGCATCAGCTGCGCCGCGACGCCGACGGTCTCGTTCATTCGCACCGTGATCACGCGCGCCGTCTTGTTGCGCAGGATGTCTCCGACCTTCATGGCACCCTCCCGTTTGGTTGGTAGTGAACGGGAGGAAGTCTGGTATACGTTATGCCAGAAGTCAATCGGGTTTGATGGCTTTTCGTGCGCGAGGCCACCGAAAAAACACGTCAGCGACACTGCCGGATATGACCGGGGCATCCCGCCCCGGCGCAAAAAAAAGAGGCGCACCACTGGTGCGCCTCCTGAAGTCGCGGGAGGAAACCGTGGCGTCACGCCATCCTGGCGTCCTGCGTCACCGGCTCGGTGACCGGCTCCTTGCCGAGGATGAAGGCCCGGCGCAGCGGCTTGATCACGAACAGCGCCATCAAGGCGGCCGTCGCGTTCAGCGCGACGCCGATCACGAACACGGCCTGCCAGCCATATTTTGCGGAGACGATGCTCGCGAGCGGGACCAAGAGCGAGGCGGTGCCCTTCGCAGTGTAGAGCATGCCGTTGTTGGTCGCGGCGTATTTGCTGCCGAACGTATCGCCCGAGGTCGCCGGAAACAGGCTGTAGATTTCGCCGAAGACGCCGAAATAGACGGCGGTGGCGAGCACGAACACGATCGGGTTGTGCCCGTAGCTCGACAGCGTCAGCAGCATCAAGGCGGCCGTGCCGAAGGCGATGAACATGGTGTGCTCACGACCGATCGTGTCGGAGATCCAGCCGAACACAGGGCGGCCGAAGCCGTCGAAAATGCGATCGAGCGAGATCGCGAACGTCAGCGCCGCCATCTGGAAGCCGGCGAGCGACACCGGCTCGTTGGCGATCTTGAAATCGTGGGCGATCGGGGCGATCTGGGCGGCGGTCATCAGGCCGCCGGAGGCCACCATGACGAACACCAGATACATGATCCAGAAGATCGGCGTGCGCAGCACCTGCGGCGGCGTGTAGTCGATCTTGGTCTGCGGCAGGTTGAGCTGCTTCTTGCGGGCCGGCACCGCAACCGTCGGCGGCCGCAGGAAGATCGCGAGCACGAACACGACCAGCCCCTGGCCGATGCCGAAGGTGAAGAAGGCGCTCTGATAACCGCTTGAGGCGATCATGCTGGCGATCGGCACCACGGTCAGCGCCGCACCGGCGCCGAAGCCCGCGGCGGTGGCACCGGCGGCGAGGCCGCGGCGGTCGGGAAACCATTTCAGCGCATTGCCGACGCAGGTGCCGTACACCGCACCTGCGCCGATGCCGCCGATGACGGCGCCGGCGTAGAGCAGGGTGAGCGAGTCGGCGTAGGAGTTCAGCACCCATGCCAGCGAGATCATGACGGCGCCGAACATGATGACGAGGCGCGGGCCGTATTTGTCGACGAACCAGGCCTCGACCGGCACGAGCCAGGTTTCGGTGACGACGAAGATCGTGAAGGCCAGCTGGATCGCCGTGCGACCCCAGTGAAACTTCGCGTCGATCGGATCGACGAACAGTGTCCAGCCATATTGCAGGTTGGCGATCATCGCCATGCAGATGATGCCCATCGCGAGCTGGAGCCAGCGGAAGCCGCTGGACTGTGCCTGGACAGGCGGTGTTGCCTCTGTGCTGGAAACCATGTGTCCTCCCAAACGCGCTCTGTTGGAGGATGCCGCTGCGAGCGCGCTCCTCATCTGCGCATCGAGCCATTCTGGTATAACATATTCCAGTCCGCAATATGGCCTGCGACACAGGGTGCGACATGCTGCTTTGCAGCGAGACCGAAATCGTCCGCCAAGCAAAAGAAAACGCTCGGCAAAATGCCGAGCGTCGTCAATCTGGAAGCGTTCTTTTTTATTTTTGCTGCAGCGCGAAGGGTGCGTCAGAGCGTTGATTTCTGCACCACGACCCGCCGCCAGGGCTTGAGCACCGCGATCGCGAGAATCGACGCCAGGATGTTGGCGCCGGCCGCGATGATGAAGACGCGGTCCCAATTGCCGGAGGACTGCTGCATGTAGTTCGCGATCGGCACAAGCAGCGCTGCCGTGCCCTTGGCGGTGTACAGCAGGCCGGCATTGGTGGTGGCGAACTTGGTGCCGAACGTGTCGGTGCAGGTCGAGGGGAAGAGCGAGTAGATCTCACCCCAGGCGAAGAACACGAAGCCGGAGAGGATCACGAACCACACCGGATCGTGGCCCAGCATGTACAGCGCCCAGATGCCGATGCCTTCCATGCCGAAGGCGATGAACATCGTATTCTCGCGGCCGATCATGTCAGAGATCCAGCCGAAGAACGGACGTGTCAGGCCGTTCAGAACGCGGTCGATGGTGGCTGCGAACGTCACCGCCGTCATGGTCATGCCGATCAGCGTCACCGGAATGTTGTCGACCTTCCAGTCGCCGGCGATCGGCTTGAGGTTGGCCGTCACCATCAGGCCGCCGGCGCCGACGATCACGAACATGAAGTACATCAGCCAGAAGATCGGCTGACGGATCACTTCGGTCGGGTTGTAGTTGCGGCGGCTCTGGACGAGGTTGGTGTTCTGAGTGACCGCGGGCACCTGGCCTTCCTTGGGCGCGAACAGGAAGAAGGCGAGGATGACGATGATGATGCCCTGGCCGAGACCGAAATACAGGAAGGTGGTCTGGAAGCCGGAGTCGCGGATCATGGCCTGGATCGGTGCGACGGTGAGCGCCGAGCCGGCGCCGAAGCCGGCCGCGGTGATGCCGGCCGCGAGGCCGCGCTTGTCGGGAAACCACTTCAGCGCGTTGCCGACGCAGGTGCCATAGACGCCGCCGGCGCCGATGCCCGCGATGATCATGCCGAGATAGTAGCCGTTGAGCGAGGTGGCGTAGGCGTTGATCATCCAACCGATGGCGCACAGCACGCCGCCGACGAGCACGACGATGCGCGGGCCGTATTTGTCGACGAACCAGCCCTCGACCGGCACCAGCCAGGTCTCGAACAGCACGAACAGCGTGAAGGCCCACTGGATCGAGGCGCGATCCCAGCCGAACGTCTTGGCGATATCCGGGACGAAGAAGGTCCAGCCATATTGATAGTTGGCGATCATCACCATCGCCAGGACGCCAACCGCGAGCTGCGTCCAGCGATAGGCGTCGCTTACTCTTGCAGATGCGGGCGCCCCCGCGTGAGCCAAGTCCGTCATGTTTCCTCCAGGCTGTCTATTTGCTGTCTATTTTTGTCCTAACAGCTATGCGGAGTTTGGTATATGATATGCCAATAGACAAGCGGATTCATCGAGCCGGTTGGCGCTGGTAGACCAGCGATCGACAAAAAAGCCTGCAGAAGCAAGGCAAATCGCTGCAGCGACAATACGACGCAGCAGAGGATCTTTGTAGCTCAACTATCGAAGTAAGGGCGGGTTTATGCGGCGAACGCCCGCAACCGGTTGTAGCCCTGCTGGATCGCCGACCAGAACAGCGCGATCAACCCGAGCGCCATGATGGTGCCGACCAGCCCGTTGGAGAAGAAGATCGCGAGCGATCCCTGGGATCCCAGCAGCGACTGCCGGAAGGCCTCCTCGGCCTTGTCGCCGAGCACGATGGCGAGCACCAGCGGCGCGAGCGGATAGCCGCACTTCTTGAACAGATAGCCGAGCACGCCGAACATCAGCATCAGCACCACATCGAACGTGCTGCTGTGCACCGAATAGGCGCCGATGGCACAGAGCACGAGGATGAGCGGCGCGATGATGCTGAAGGGAATGCGCAGGATCGCCGCGAACACCGGGACGCAGGTCAGCACGACGAGCAGGCCGGCGAGGTTGCCGAGATACATCGAGGCGATCAGACCCCAGACGAACTCCTTCTGCTCGACGAACAGCATCGGCCCCGGTTGCAGGCCCCAGATCAAGAGACCGCCGAGCAGCACCGCCGCCGTGGGGGAGCCGGGCACGCCGAGCGACAGCATCGGCAGCAGCGCCGCCGTGCCCGCCGCATGGGCTGCCGTCTCCGGCGCGACGACGCCCTCGATCTCGCCATGGCCGAACTTCTTGCCGCGCTCGGAAAGGCGCTTGGCGATGCCGTAGCTCATGAACGAGGCCGGCGTGGCGCCGGCGGGGGTGATGCCCATCCAGCAGCCGATCACACAGGAGCGCAGCGCGGTGAGCCAGTGTGCCGGCATCTCCTTCCAGGTGTGCAGCACAACGCGCAGATTGATCTGCGCGTTGCCGCCGCGGAAGCTCAGTCCTTCCTCCATCGTCAGCAGGATCTCGCCGATGCCGAACAGGCCGATCACGGCGATCAGGAAGTCGAAGCCGTTGAGCAGCTCGGTGATGCCGAAGGTGAGCCGGAGCTGGCCGGTGATGGAATCCAGGCCGACTGCGGCGAGCGCGAAACCGATCATCATCGCCGCGATCGTCTTGAACGGCGGCTCCTTGCTCAGGCCGACGAAGCTGCAAAAGGCGAGGAAGTAGACGGCGAACTTCTCGGCGGGGCCGAACTGAAGCGCGAAGCCGGCCACCAGCGGCGCGATCAGCGTGATCATGATGACCGCGAACAGCGCGCCGACGAAGGACGAGGTGAATGCTGCCGTGAGCGCCTCGCCGGCCTTGCCCTGCTGCGCCATCGGATAGCCGTCGAAGGTGGTCGCGACCGACCATGGCTCGCCGGGTATGTTGAACAGGATCGAGGTGATGGCGCCGCCGAACAGCGCGCCCCAGTAGATGCAGGACAGCATGATGATCGCCGAGGTCGGCGGCATGCTGAAGGTCAGCGGCAGCAGGATCGCGACGCCGTTGGCGCCGCCCAATCCCGGCAGCACGCCGATGATCACCCCGAGGACGATCCCGAGGATCATCACCATGAGGTTGAAGGGTTGGAGGGCGACGGCGAAGCCGTGAAACAGATTGGCGAGTTCTTCCATGCCGGCTTGGTCCTGCAACCCTCAGCGGATGAGGTTTCTTGTTAGAGTCCGAGCCAGTCCTCGACCGGCCCCTTGGGCAGAGGGACCATGAACCAGCGCTCGAAGATCAGATAGGTCACGACCGGCATGCCGATCGCGACCGCCGCCACCGTGAGCCAGCCATATTTGCCGAGCCACCGCATGAACCATGCGATGAAGATCATGGAGGCGACGTACAGGCCGGTGAAGGGCAGGGCGCCGACATAGATTGCCGTCGGCACCACCACGCTCATGACCTGGCGCAGCTGTCCCCATTCGGCGAAGACACGGCCGTCATCCTCGCGCAGCGTGCTGCGGAAGTTCATCGCGCTGGCCGCGACGATGAAAAGTCCGACGTAGAACGGGAAGAACCCCGCCCGCGGCCCTTCGACTCCCCAGTTGATCCCGGCCTTCACGCTGCCGAGGATCACGATGATCCCGAACAGCGCGATCGCGAGCGTGACGCCGACCTCGACCGCCTTGTGGCTCGGGCCGGCGAATCCACCTTGACGGCTCATGCGAGGGCGCTCAGTTCGAGGCCAGGAAGCCGGCTTCCTTCATCAGGAGCTCGTGCCGCTTCTCTTCGGTCTCGACCCATTTGGCATAATCGGCGCCGGTCATGAAGGTGGTGTTGAAGGCACCGGTCTTCATGAACTCCTGCCACTCCGGCGTCTCCCGCACCTTCTTGAACAGGTCGACGTAGTATTCGATCTGGTCCTTGGTGGCCCGTGGCGACATGAAGATGCCGCGCAGCATCAGATATTCGATGTCGAGCCCCTGCGACTTGCAGGTCGGGATGTCCTTCCAGGCCTTGCCGTCGGTGATCGGCTCGTCATAGCCCATCGGCTTGTCGTCGAAGACGCAGAGCGGCCTGACCTTGCCGCCGCGCCACTGCGCCACCGCCTCGATGGGATTGTTGACGGTGGATTCGATGTGGTTGCCCACCAGTTGCACGGCCACTTCGCCGCCGCCCTTGTAGGGGATGTAGGTGAACTTCGCGCCGGTCGCCTTCTCCATCGCCACCGTGATGATCTGGTCTTCCTGCTTCGAGCCGGTGCCGCCCATCTTCAAGGTGCCGCCGCCTTGCTTGACCGCATCGATGTAGTCCTTGGCGGTCGCATAGGGCTTCTCGGCGTTGACCCAGAGCACGAACTCGTCGAGCGCCAGCATGGCGACGGGAGTGAGGTCCTTCCAGTTGAAAGGAATGCCGGTCGCGAGCGGCGTCGTGAACAGGTTCGACAGCGTGATGATGATCTTGTGCGGGTTGCCGGCCGACGCCTTGACGTCGAGGAAGCCTTCGCCGCCGGCGCCACCGGACTTGTTGATCACGACCAGCGGCTGCTTCATCAAATTGTGCTTGGTGACGATGCCCTGGATCGTCCGGGCCATCTGATCGGCACCGCCACCGGTGCCAGCCGGAACGATGAACTCGACCGGCCGGACGGGCTCCCATCCCGCCAGAGCCGGGATATGCCCTGCCATCAGGGCGATGCCGGCCATAACGGCCACGCACACGGAACGCTTCATCACGCTTTCTCCCCTTCATTCCCGGAACGCACGGCTTCTTGCGGCCGCTGTGCCCAATCGAACCACTGACCTGTCGAGCCCGGCCGGTGGCGTTTTCCGCCGTGCCGCGCTTCAGGCCGTCGTCAGCTCCGTACTCCCCTGCGATGCCCATGCAGCCAAAAGTTGTGTTGGCAGCCGGGATCAGGCAACAAGAGGTGCATCCGCAGCCAATCGACCGATTTGATTTTGGTATGAAGAGGTGACCGACCGCAATTGAGGAGATTGGGTGGGATGCCTGGCAGGCCAATTTGTCGCAGGCGGTGGGGTGTCGCGAAAAGCAAAAGCCCCGGAGGTCCGGGGCTCTTGGTTGGGCTTCGGTGCTGGCTGCGCGCCGGAAGCGCCTTCGGCCTCAGAGACCGAAATAGGGCAGGTCGCCGTTGCGGTTGGCAGCGCGGGCGCTGATCATCAGCACGCGGTCGAGGGCGGCGAGGAAGCGGCCGAACAGGGACACGGGCTGAACGAGGGGGAGGGCAACGGTCTTGGCCATGGTTTGTCTCCTTCAGTGAGGCGGTATGACGTTCTGACTGAGGAGAATTTACGTATACCAGATGCCAGATACAACGATCGATATTGCATAGCGGCATGAGCATTTTGCGATGCGGCAGGAATGTTACGATTGGGGTTTCTTATCGAGAACGGCATTTTCATATGGAAAGAGCCGCCCAACCGAGGCGCCGGTCGGTCTCGATCCCTCCTCGGCGGACCGAGCCGGCAAACTCCGGGTATCTCGGCGACTGCCGACATCTGCCATCCCGTGCGCCGATCCCGCGCGTGCAACGCGACGGAACGATCGGCCCGAGGTGAGGGAACTGTGCTGCCCGGGCCGCAGTTACTCTGCAACGAAGCGGAGTGGCGTCGCCGGATGTTGATCGTTCAGTGCGTCGCGCTGTATTCCTCGAAACGTGTCATCGGCAGACCTGAGGGCGAAGGATAAGGCCATGCGCGCCTTGATCGTGGCACTGTCCATCCTGGCGATCGCCGGAAGCGCGCAGGTCGCTCACGCTGGTCTGAGCAGCTCACCGCGTGAAGCGTCGGCACCCGCCGATACGGTGATCGCCGCCCAGGAAGCCAATCAGGAGACCGAGAATCAGATCGGCCTCACCAAGGCGAAGCGTCGGGCCGTGCAACGGGGGCTGACCAGGCTCGGGTTCGGCACCAGGATCAACGGGACGTTCGACGAGCAGACTCGCGCCATCATCGCCCGTTGGCAGGAGGAGCGCGGCTATCCCACGACCGGCTTCCTCAACGCCGCTCAGCACAAGGTCCTGATGGACGCAGCCACCGAGACTGCCAAACCCGACCGTCAACCCCGCCGCAGCGCAGGGCGCGCGCGACATCAGCGGAATGTCGGAGGTCCCATCGGCGCGATCGGCGGCGCGATGCACCGTGTGGTGGGCGGAATATTCGGCAGGTAGCTCGTCAGATCTTCAAAGAGTTGGAAGACGCTCGAGGCAATTTCTACCGTAGGACCTGCCCGCTGAAGCGGCCTTCGTCTTCTCGACGCCCTGCGCTTGCCGACGGTGGCGATATGAAAGCCCGGCCGAAGCGGGGCCGGATCAGGAGCTGCTGGAGGCGACCTCCGGACCAGAATTGGCGCGCGCCAGCTCGATCGCTATCGGAAGAACCCCCAAAGTCGAACCACAACCGTGTCGCCGCTCTGGCTGCCGTTTCTCACCACGAACGGCGTCGAGAAAGCAATTCCGGTGCTGAAGGTCCGCTCGACATTGGCTGTCGTCTCCCCGACGAAGCTCCAGCGATTTGTCGTTCCTCCGCTGGAGGGAATATCCTGCGTCAGCGAGACCTCCAACAACATCGCCGTACCAAGGACGGACAGCCGCTGAACGGAGACATCGGTTACCACGAATGTCTTGCCGGCGGGGATCGAGAACGCGGTGTCGTGGCCGTCCGGGTGGACGATGTTTGGGGTCTTGGTTCCGCCCTTCGGCACGGACGTTTCGAGTTGGACGGGAGGGTGCCCCAGGATTGGGGGCTTCCTGATCGGACTTACCAAGACATCCCTCCATCGCACCACAATCGCCATACGCCGCGCCCCAACGCGTTCTCAAGCTCCGGCAGTGTGAAGTTGGGACGCATCGCTGCACACCTCCACGGGAACCCTCGCAGAATGCACATCGAAGCGCGAGAGGACCTTGCTCTGGATCAAAACGTTGCGAGGGCCGACGGGAAAGGTCCGCGTTAGGCGTTCGGATCGGTCTTCCAGGTCGGTTCGCCGATCACGTCGTAGATATTCTCCCAACCAGGGCCTGGGTGATGAAGTAGATGTAGGCGTTCGGGTCGGTCTCCCAGCCCTTGCGCTTCAGGATTGGCCGCCGGAGAAGTGAAGACGCTGGCGCTTCTTCGGCAGATATCCACTCTGGGATTAGTAACAGACCGCGGCAAGCAATGATCTTTGGGTCCGAAATGGCTACGAGCAGACGTTCGCCCCTCAGTCGGCAAGCTTCTTAGCGTTAGCGTTCGTCGGATCCAATTCTAGCGCCCTGAGGAAGTTCTTGTTGGCTGCATCGCGGTTACCGCGTAGTTTCTCTACTCGCCCGAGGTCCACCCAACACGCGGCAGCTAGTTCATAGGTGATTGTCTTATCACTCAGGGCCGAATTGAGCAAGGTTTCAGCTTGTGTTAGGTTTGCTTCCCTTTGCGGCGATTCTGCAGGCTCCCGCTCGGCGCGCTTAGTTAGAATTTCTGCTTTGGTGCTCAGAAACATCCCGTCTTTAGGCCAGCCTTCCAATGCTTGATCGATGTACTTCATAGCCATTGTCAAAGCCTGTCCGCGAGACATATAGCTATAAGCTAGCGAATTCCATATTTCGGCGCGCTCCCGACGAGCCAGCTTGGCAAGGCCCGCATTGTCTGCCTTTTCGGCGGCGCGAATTGTCCGCTCCGAGAGCTTAAGAGCTTCGATAAACGAATTCTCGCTCACGTCGGGATCTTTTTCGAATTCGCTCTTGGCCTGAAGATCGCGCCAAGCCAGTAGCGCCCAAAGGTAGGACGGGTTCTCAGGGGCCCCAACGACAGCTTCACTGAGCATACTGCCGGCCTTATCCCATTCATTGAGGTGTACGAGCGATTGACCGAGCAAATATTTGGCCTCGTTATTGGTCGGATCGAGTTCAATGGCCTTCGAAAGGGCGGTTCTAGCTTCCGCATAAGACTTTGCAGAGTGGGCCGCCTTGCCCAACAAGTAATACGCAATGGCGTGAAATGGCCGCGCCTCTACCAACGCGCCGAATTGAATCATCGCCTCCCTATATTGATCTCGGCCCATCGCGATCAATCCTGCCATTTCATGGAATTCGGGGGCTGGTATCCCAAGTGTCTGTGCAGAGATAAGCATTTGATCGGCCTGACCGAGAAGTTCCGTTTGGTGAGCCTTGTCCTCTGAGCCTTCACTATCGATGAAGAGAGACATAGCGGAATTGCTAGCCGCCTCCGCCAGCCGCTCGCGGCTTTTCATCTGGCGCCACCATTTCAAGGCTGCTTCACGATCGTGCCTGTCGAGGAGTTCGATCTGGCCTAGGTAGAAAAACAGATGGTCACGCCGATCCTCACGTTGCTCTCCCTCAAGCGCGGCGTTCAGTTCTCGGCTCGCGTCGTTCGGCTTGTCGATGCGCGCTAGAGACCTGCCATACCAATAATGATACTCTCTTATGTGTACGGGGTTTTGCGAAAATGGCGGTTGCTGCAGCAACTGCTGAGCTTCCGCAAAGATCTCTGCGATCTCCTGCTGCTGCTCCGACGATCGACCCTTTGTCTCATCTGAAACTGCAAATCCGAGATAGAGAAGCGGAAATGGGCTTCCCGGAAAATAGCGGCGACCTGCGCGTAGGTAGCGAATCGCTTTCGATCGGTTGGACGGTGAATAATAGAATTCTTCGCTTAAGAGCGTAAGACCGAGAAGAGTCGCATGCGAACCGTACTCTGTCGGACCCAGGATCGACAGACTAGCCGGATCGGATAGTAACTTATCGAGCGTATCGACGTAGTCAGAAGTTCGCCCCGCTCGATCATAGCAGGTCGCTAGATCGAGGCGTGCAGCAAGGTCACGGGAGCCGTCGCCGGTTGTGTATCGTTCGAGCCGAGAGATCGCCGTTTGCGCGAACGAGGGGCCTTCTGAGCGACGGCACAACAGGGAGGGAAGCATCCGAGCCGCGTAGCGGTCAGACACTAAAATGGCCGTTGTGCCGCTGGTCGCGATGAGGACGAGACCAGAAAGGAAGTGAATGACCAACCGGCGCTTAATTCCGATGGGCGGCGTCCGCGTTCGCCAGATCCATGCATTGTACAAAATTAACAGCAGCACAAACGCTGCTGTCATGATGGTTCCAATCTGCCCAAAAATAGCATGGCCCAAAAGGTATGAAGGGAATAGCCCTCTGAGAATGATCAAGCCTACGATCAAGAGAGTTGCCAGCCGAATCGCAATTGGCACGAGCGTTGGCGGTCTTGCTGGCGGCAACTGAGGTAGATCGCACGCTCGAAATAGTCCGTAGATCTTGCTGAGATCGCCACTTTTAATGGTATCTTCAATAAAATCCTTAGTTCGAATGTAGACTAGATCGCTTCTGTCCACGGGCTTGCAAATTTGCAGATGATCCGCATCGATAGCAACGGGGTCTACATGTAACAAGCCGGGATCGCTACTGCTTGGCGCGACTATGATTCCGATTGCGGTTCCCTGCTTTTCATAAAAAACCTTGTGACGAATATCTGCCGAGTTGTTTCGGTACCAAACGTTGAGGTCACGCAAATTGGGGTTGTTCTTGACAAGATCGACAGCTGAATCGGATGGCCAGGCTGCAAGGCGCAACTTTTCCAGCAGAGTCGCTTGTATTGATCCACTGTGTGGCGTGGCAATGAAGACGACACCTTTTACGGAATCGAGAAAAGACTTTGCTTCCTGGTCGTACGCGCGTCGTCCGTCGGCAGCACGAAGGAGCTGCTTCACAACAAGACCGCCCAGACTATGGCACACGAACACTAGCGGGAAATCCCTCAAGTCGTGCTGTCCGAGAAGGCATTCCAGCACGTTGTTGGCCCGATCTTGGATTGGCATTGCCGTGCCGAGCCAATTAGTGAGCGGTGCGTCGTAAGCCAAGGTCCAGGTTGCCAGACCCGGAATTTCGCTTGCAAGCCAAGCGGGCCAAAAAGTATCGCTCTCGGCACTTTGGCGCCAAGTGTCGTATGGGTGTCCCCCTAGGCCGTGTACAAATACAACATTGACCTGAGTTCCACCTTCCCAGCCGGCAACCCTGATTAATCGGCTCATGTGCGCCTAGAATCCAGTTTGGGCGTCTCCGATACAAAACCATTAGTTGTATTCTCGGATGGCATGTTGATGGAAATCAATCGGCTTTCGTAAGGGGGACAGAAAGCCAGCTTTGCTCATCGCCGTTTGTTTCGTCGGAGGCCCGGTTGACGTGGGCCCGTAGCGCCGAGGAAACTAGAGCCGCCAAGCTCATGTTCGCTAAGGGTCACAAGCCGTCGAATCTCCGACGACATGCGCCATGTTGGCTGCGTCCTGGATGCCAGACATTCTCGGCCCAGGGGCGATCGTCGACCTCACTCCGAGACTAGGGTCCCCGTCGATGTGCGGCGGGAGAGATTGATTCTCCGACGTGAGAATCAAAAAGCCGCCGGAGGATGCCGGCGGCTTGGTGTCGATGGGTGCCATGTCCGGTGGGTGACCGGGCCGCGCCTGTCTTCTCTGGCGCGAGATCGCTACTCCGCCGCTTCCTTGCGCGGCGGATCCAGCGCGCCGGAGTCGTGGATCTCGGCGACCTGGTGGTCGCTGAAGCCGAGCACCTGGCGGAGGACCTCGTCGGTGTGCTCGCCGAGCAGGGGCGAGCGGGTCACGTCGGCCGGGCTGTCCGAGAGCTTGATCGGGTTGCCGACCGAGAGATACTTGCCGCGGGTCGGGTGGTCGACCTCGACCAGGGTGCCGGTCTTGCGCAGCGACTCGTCCTCGGCGATCTCCTTCATCGAGAGAATGGGACCGCAGGGGATGTCGAACTCGTTCAGGATGTCCATGGCCTCGAACTTGGTCTTGGTCATGGTCCACTGCTCGATGCGGCCGAAGATCTCGTTCAGGCGCGGCAGGCGGGCGGCGGGCTTGGCGTAGTTCGGGTCGGTCTTCCAGGTCGGCTCGCCGATCACGTCGCAGATCTTCTCCCAGACCGGCGCCTGGGTGATGAAGTAGATGTAGGCGTTCGGGTCGGTCTCCCAGCCCTTGCACTTCAGGATGCGGCCGGGCTGGCCACCACCGGAATCGTTGCCGGCGCGCGGCACGGCGTCGCCGAACGGCACGCCCTCGCCGAACTGGCTGTACTCCTTCAGCGGGCCGTGATCGAGCCGCTGCTGGTCGCGCAGCTTGACGCGGCAGAGGTTGAGCACGCCGTCCTGCATCGCGGCGGTGACGCGCTGGCCGCGGCCGGTGTGGGTGCGCTGATAGAGCGCGGTGACGATGCCGAGCGCCAGATGAAGTCCGGTGCCGGAATCGCCGATCTGCGCGCCGGTGACGAGCGGCAGGCCGTCACGGAAGCCGGTGGTCGAAGCGGCGCCGCCGGTGCACTGCGCGACGTTCTCGTAGACCTTGCAGTCCTCGTAGGGGCCGGGGCCGAAACCCTTGATCGAGGCGACGATCATCTTCGGGTTGATCGCCTGGATCTTCTCCCAGGGGAAGCCCATGCGGTCGAGCACGCCGGGGCCGAAATTCTCGACCAGCACGTCGCACTTCTTGATCAGCTCGGTCAGGACTTCCTTGCCCTTCGGGTTCTTGGTGTCGAGCGTGATCGACCGCTTGTTGTGGTTCAGCATCGTGAAATAGAGGCTGTCCACGTTCGGAATGTCCTGCAGCTGGCCGCGGGTGATGTCACCCACGCCCGGACGCTCGACCTTGATCACGTCGGCGCCGAACCAGGCCAGCAGTTGCGTGCAGGTCGGTCCGGACTGGACGTGGGTGAAGTCGAGAATGCGAACGCCCTCGAGCGCCTTGGTCATGTGTTGCTCTCCGTAACGATTGGTCATCCCGCATGGCGCGGGCAGGTGATGTCTTGCGGGTGGCCTTACTTCTTCTTCGTCAGCACGCTCTGCGGATTGAGGTTGCCGATACGGCCGCTCTCGGATCCGGCCGCGGGATCAATCACGGCGTTGATCAAGGTGGGCTTGCCGGAATCCATCGCCGCGTTGACGGCGCGCTTCAGCTCGTCCGGCGAGGTCGCGTTGACGCCGACGCCGCCGAAGGCCTCCATCATCTTGTCGTAGCGCGCGCCCTTGACGAACACGGTGGTCGCCGGATCGTCGCTCGCCGCGTTCTGGTCGGTGCCGCGATAGATGCCGTCATTGTTGAAGATGACGACGCAGATCGGCAGATTGTAGCGGCAGATGGTCTCGACCTCCATGCCGGAGAAACCGAAGGCGCTGTCGCCCTCGATCGCCAGCACCGGCTTACCGGTCTCGACCGCGGCGGCGATCGCCGAGCCCATGCCGATGCCCATCACGCCCCAGGTGCCGACGTCGAGCCGCTTGCGCGGCTGATACATGTCGATCACGCCGCGGGCGAGGTCGAGCGTGTTGGCGCCCTCGTTGACCAGGATCGCGTCCGGACGCTCCTTGATGATGGTGCGGAGCACGCCGAGCGCGCCGTGATAGTCCATCGGCGAGTTGTTGTTCATCAGCCGCGGCGCCATCTTGGCGACGTTGTCCTCGCGCTTCTTCTGCACCGCGCTCAGCCACTCGGCCGGCGCCTTGGCCCAGTTGCTGCCCATCGCGTCGGAGAAGGCGGTGACGACCGAACCGATGTCGCCCACCACGGGGGCGGCGATCTCGACGTTGGAGTCCATCTCCTTCGGCTCGATGTCGACCTGGATGAACTTCTTGGGCTGTTCGCCCCAGCTCTTGCCCTTGCCGTGCGACAAGAGCCAGTTGAGGCGGGCGCCGATCAGCATCACGACGTCGGAGTCCTTCAGCACGGTCGAGCGCGCGGCACCGGCGCATTGCGGATGCAGGTCGGGCAAGAGGCCCTTGGCCATGCTCATCGGCAGGAACGGCACGCCGCTCTTCTCGACGAAAGTCTTGATCGCCTCATCGGCTTGCGCATAGGCCGCGCCCTTGCCGAGAATGATCAGCGGACGTTTCGCGTTCTTCAACAGATCGAGCGCGCGTTTGACGGAGTCGGGCGAGGGGATCTGCGCCGGCGCCGGATCGATTACCTTGACCAGCGAGGCGCTGCCTGCCTGCGCGTTCATCACCTGGCCGAACAGCTTTGCCGGCAGGTCGAGATAGACGCCGCCGGGACGCCCGGAGACCGCGGCGCGGATGGCGCGGGCGAAGCCGATGCCGATGTCCTGGGCGTGCAGCACGCGGAACGCCGCCTTGCACAGCGGCTTGGCGATCGCGAGCTGATCCATCTCCTCGTAGTCGCCCTGCTGCAGGTCGACGATCTCGCGCTCCGAGGAGCCCGAGACCAGGATCATCGGGAAGCAGTTCGTGGTCGCATGCGCCAGCGCGGTGAGGCCGTTCAGAAAGCCGGGAGCGGAGACGGTGAGGCAGACGCCCGGCTTCTTGGTGAGGAAGCCGGCGATCGCTGCGGCGTAGCCGGCGTTCTGCTCGTGACGGAAGGAGAGCACGCGGATGCCTTCAGCCTGCGCCATGCGACCGAGATCGGTGATCGGAATGCCCGGCACGTTGTAGATCGTGTCGATCCCGTTCAGCTTCATCGCGTCGATGACGAGATGGAAACCGTCCGTGAGCTCCTCGTGCGTGTCCGGTGCCTCGGTCTTAACAGCAGTCTGCGCCATGCGCCTCTCTCCCTGGTCGTCTACGAAGGCGCTTTGCGGCGACTTCTTCTGTTTGAACCCGTCAGCTGAATAGTTCCTGGCCGTGCGTCTCGACATAGCTCGCAAGGCCCAGCGTGTGATCCCGCGCGCGCTTCTCGGCGAGCTCGGTGTTGCGTTCCTCCAGCGCCTCGATGATCGCGAGATGCTCGGGCAGGGAGGCCGCGATACGGTCGGTGCGCCCGATCGTGAGCTGGCGATAGCCGCGCACGTGCAGCAGGATGTCGTTGGTCATGTCGACGAGCACCGGCGATTCCGACAGCGAGATCAGCGCCTGATGAAACGCGATGTTCGCCTTGGAATATTCCTCGATGTGCTCCTGCGGCGGGCGATCCTTGCCGAAGTCCTTGAAGTAGTCGCGCAGCGCGCTGATGTCCTTCTTGCGCGCGATCGTGGTGATGAGCCGCGCGGCCATGCTCTCCAGCGCCGCCCAGGCGCGGATCATGTCGACGATCTCGCTCTTCGTCCTGCGGACGACGACGATGCCACGGCGCGGCACGGTCTTCACGAAGCCGTCCTGCTCGAGCATCGCGATCGCTTCGCGGATCGGCGTGCGGCTGACACCGAGGCGCTCGGAGAGCGCGCGCTCGTCGAGCATCACGGGCTCGGGCGAGGCGTAGATGTCCATCTTCAGAATGGCTTCTTTCAAGGCCTCGTAGGCCTTATTCTTGAAGCTCGTCTCCGGGGCGATGCGAGCGATCGCGATGTCGGCCTCGGCCATGATGGGCAATGCCTTGTTTGTTTTCTCTGTAGACAAGACCGATCTCCTCTCCTTGGGAGATGCTTGTTTACAGCATTTTGCGTCCAAGATTTTTGGCATACCAGATGCCAGACTGTCAAGCTGCGTGCTTTTTCAGCGTTTCCACATCTTCGTCGCGCTTGACAAAGTTTGCTTCTGGCATACCAAATGCCATAAACGACGAGCAATCCCCAGGAGGAAGCCCCGATGTCTGACGCCATCCCGAATGCCAAGGCTACGATCCGAGACGTTCTCGATCGTGTGAAGGCGGATAAACGCACCAGCCTGACCGCGCCCGAAGGCAAGATCGTCTGCGATGCCTACGGCATTCCGGTGCCGAAGGAGGGATTGGCGAAGTCAGCCGCCGAGGCGGCCAAGCTCGCGGGAGATATGGGTTTTCCGGTCGTCATGAAAATCGTCTCGCCGGACATTCTGCACAAGACGGAAGCCGGTGGCGTCATCGTCGGCGTCAAGACCGCTGACGACGCGCAGAAGGCGTATGAGACCATTCTCGCGAATGCGAAGAAGTACAAGGCCGACGCCAAGATCGAAGGCATCCAGGTCCAGCAGATGCTGACCGGCGGTACCGAGGTGATCGTCGGTTCGATCACCGACGGCTCGTTCGGCAAGCTGGTGGCCTTCGGCCTGGGCGGCGTGCTGGTCGAAGTTCTCAAGGATGTGACATTCCGTCTCGCCCCCGCGACCAAGGAGGATGCGCTGTCGATGCTCGACGGCATCCAGGCCCATGAGATGCTCAAGGGCGTGCGCGGCGGCGATCCAGTCAGCCGCGAGGCGCTGTCGGACGTCATCGTCAAGGTGTCGCAGCTGGTCAGCGATTTCCCTGAGATCGTCGAGCTCGACCTCAACCCGGTGTTCGCCACCAAGACCGGCGCCATCGCCGCCGACGTCCGGATCGTCGTCGATTTCGACTACAAGCCCCGTCCGGCGCCGCGCTCGAACGAGGAAATCGTCACCGCGATGAACCGCATCATGAAGCCTTCCGCGGTCGCCGTGATCGGTGCCTCCGCCGAGGACGGCAAGATCGGCAACTCCGTGATGAAGAACCTGATCAACGGCGGCTACAAGGGCGAGATCTATCCGATCCACCCGAAGGCCTCCGAGATCCTCGGCTACAAGGCCTACAAGAGCGTCAAGGACGTGCCCGGCGTGATCGACACCGCGGTGTTCGCGATCCCCGCGAAGTTCGTGGCCGCGGCGCTGACCGAGTGCGGCGAGAAGAAGATTCCGGGCGCGGTGCTGATCCCGTCGGGCTTCGCCGAAGCCGGCGCGCCGGAGCTGCAGGCCGAGATCGTCGAGGTCGGCAACAAGTACAACATCCGCCTGATGGGCCCGAACATCTACGGCTTCTACTACACGCCGGCCAATCTTTGCGCGACCTTCTGCACCGCCTATGACGTCAAGGGCCACGCCGCGCTGTCGTCGCAGTCGGGCGGCATCGGCATGGCGATCATCGGCTTCTCGCGCTCGGCCAAGATGGGCGTGTCGGCGATCGTCGGCCTCGGCAACAAGTCGGACATCGACGAGGACGATCTGCTCGCCTTCTTCGAGCAGGATCCGAACACGAACCTGATCGCGCAGCACTGCGAGGACCTCAAGGACGGCCGCGCCTTCGCCGAAGCCGCCAAGCGCGTCTCCAAGAAGAAGCCGGTCATCGTGCTCAAGGCCGGCCGCACCTCGGCCGGCGCCAAGGCCGCCTCGTCGCATACCGGCGCGCTCGCCGGCAACGACAAGATCTATGAGGACGTGCTGAAGCAGTCCGGCGTGATCCGCGCCCGCTCGCTGCGCCAGCTGCTCGAGTTCGCCCGCGGCGTGCCGGTGCTGCCGACGCCGAAGGGTGAGAACGTCGTCATCATCACCGGTGCGGGAGGCTCGGGCGTGCTGCTGTCCGACTCCGTCGTCGACAATGGCATGTCGCTGATGGCCATGCCGGCCGACCTCGATGCCGCCTTCCGCAAGTTCATCCCGCCGTTCGGTGCCGCCGGCAATCCGGTCGACATCACCGGCGGCGAGCCGCCGATCACCTATGTGAACACGGTCAAGCTCGGCCTGTCGGACGACCGCATCCACGCGCTGATCCTCGGCTACTGGCACACGATCGTGACGCCGCCGATGGTGTTCGCGCGCAACATGGTCGAGGTGAAGAAGGAGATGGAGGCCAAGGGCTTCGTCAAGCCGATCGTCGCCTCGCTCGCCGGCGACGTCGAGGTCGAGGAAGCCGCCGAATATCTCTACCAGAACGGCATCCCGGCCTACGCCTATTCGACCGAGCTGCCGGTCGAGGTGCTCGGCGCCAAGTACAAGTGGGCGCGCGGCGCGGGCCTGCTCTAAGTCATAGTGATGCGAATGCCGCTCCGGCGTCTCGCCGGGGCGGCACTTTCTTTGCTAGCGTGACCAAGCAAGATCCGTCCGTCCTGCAACGACGCCGCCTGTAATGGCCGCGCAGAGAGGCGCCACGTGATCCGTCGCAAGACGATCGAGCCACGCGCGGATGCTGCGGCCGAGCCCCGCGACGGCGGCGTGCAATCCGTCGGCCGTGCCCTGCAGATCCTGGAAATTCTCGCCGAGGACGACGAAGGCTATCGCCTCAGTGATCTCGCCGTGCGGGCCGGGCTATCCACGTCGACCGTTCATCGCCTGCTGACGACCCTGGAGAAGCGCCGCTTCGTCCAGTTCGACCGCATGGAATCGAAATGGCACGTTGGCGCGCAGAGCTTTGCGGTCGGCGCGACCTTCACCCGCCGGCGCAATTTCGTCGCGCTCGCCATTCCCTATCTGCGGCGCTTGCGTGATCAGTCGCGCGAAACCGCCAATCTCGCCGTCGTCGATGATGAATCGCTGATGGTGCTGCTGCGGCTCGACAGCCGCGAGATCATGCGCTCGCTGACCAAGGTCGGCGGCCGCCTCGCCATGGTCGCCTCCGGCATGGGCAAGGCGGTGCTTGCGACCTATTCCGACGAGGATGTGAACGGCATCATTCACCGCCAGGGCATGCCGCGCCTGACCGAGAAATCCATCATCCGCGCCAGCGACCTGTTCCGCGAGTTGGAGACCATCCGCCGCCAGGGCTACGCCGTCGACGACGAGGAAGCCCGCCTCGGCCTGCGCTGCATCGCCGCCGTCGTTCACGATTCCTGCCGCGAGCCGCTGGCGGCGATTTCGGTGTCCGGCCTGGCGAGCCGGCTGACCGAGGAGCGGGTGCCTGTGGTCGGGGGCATGGTGCGGGATATTGCGGCGGAGCTGACGGTGGCGCTGGGCGGTCCCAAGCCAGCGGCTGACCTTGCGGAGTGATGCAGCAACAGCGGCAGATGCGTGCGAGATCGGCGCAGCAGCCGACAAGGGGAAACCAGCCGCTGTGGCGGGATGGCCGGTCCACGCATCGCGATGTGGTCCGAGCGAGACTGAGTCAGGTCAGTCGGTGAAATCGATGGTGAAGCGGATCGGGCTGATGGGCTTGGTCACGAAATGGATCGTCTTGCCGGCCAACGCCGCCAGCGAGCCCGATGCGAATTTGATGATGCCTGTTCCGGAGGTCTCGTTGCCCACCGGCTTGCCGTCCCGCATCACCGGCGATGCGGTCCCTTCGGTCGCCTGCGTCACCGCGCGCCCGCCGGGGATGCGGTGGACGCCGCCGCCGATCAAGAACGTTCCTTTGGCACCATCCCACTCGACCGTGTTCGAGGCCGTATACACAGCGCCCTTCAGCACGCCGTCGGTGCCGAGGCAGGAATATTCGACCGTCAGGAGGTTGTGATCGGGTCGATCGCCGACCGGCTCGGGAAAGGGGAAGCCGACCACCGTGCATTCGTAATGCGCGATCATGCCGGCGCGCGCTGCGGACCCTGTGGCGCTCGCGGCGAGAATGGAACAGGCCAGGATCAAGATGGTGTTGCGCATGGACGCCTCCTCGGCAGGCGCTCGTCCGAGCGGTCGCCGAACGCGCTCTGGTCTCGACAAAATAACACTAGAATCCAAAGTGTGGTTTTGATCTCTATCAACCGGAAGAAGAACGCTGCAGGTCAGTCCTTGTCATCGTCCTGCGCCTGCGGGCGACCGAGCTTGCATGGGCATCAGCAGGCGGAGAGCTTTCGCGCAGTCCGATTGCCCGAGCACGCCTCGTCATCAGACCTGCCGCAGGCGGTCGCTGCGACGGATGGCTGCAAAGCGACCGTGGCGCCGCGCTGCCGCTGAAGCGGGAGATCGGCAGCCAGCTTCGCTGCCCAAGCCGTAGTCAGCTGCGCCGACCTATTTGGGCTTGCCGTCTTGCGCATCGCGCGCAACGATCGTGGCGGATCCCCCGAACACGTCCAGCGAGTTGTGCCATGACCAAACTCACCCGCTTCTCTGTCGCCCCCCTGCACAGCATGACGCGGCGGCTGGCCGACGTCGCCTCGGGCCGGGTCGCGCCCGATCTCGTGATCACAGGCGCGCGGGTGCTGTCGACCTATTCGGAGCGCATTCTCCCCAACCGCGAGCTCTGGATCACCGGCGGACGCGTCGCGGCGGTGAAGCCGGCGGGTGCGCACAAGTCACTTCCCAGCGGCTTTGCGGTCTACGACGCCGCCGGCGGCATCATCGCGCCGGGGCTGGTCGATCCGCACATCCACATCGAATCCTCGATGGTGACGGCTTGCGCCTATGCCGAGGCGGCGCTGCTCAACGGCACCACGACGATCTTCTGCGACAGCCACGAGATCGGCAATGTGATGGATGTCGCCGGCGTCGAGGCGATGCTGGAGGATGCGCGGCAGGCGCCGCTGTCGATCTTCCTCACCGTGCCCTCGACGGTGCCGGCCACGTCGGCCGCGTTGGAAACCGCCGGCGGCGATCTCACGCCGGACAAGATCGCCGGCCTGTTCGACCGCTGGCCGGAGGCGGTGGCGCTCGGCGAGAAGATGGATTTCGTGCCGGTCTGCATGGGCGACGAGCGCAGCCACGCCATCCTTGCAGCGGCTTTGCAGCGCGGGCGGCCGGTGTCGGGCCATGTCTATGGCCGCGAGTTCGTCGCGGCCTATGCCGCGAGCGGCGTCACCGATACCCATGAGGCGATCGACCGCGACATCGCCGACGATCTGCTCGATGCCGGCGTCTGGATTTTTTTGCGCGGTGGGCCACCGACCACGCCGTGGCACAGCCTGCCGCAGGCGATCCGCACCATCACCGAGCTCGGCGCGTCGCACAAGCGCACCGCCGTCTGCACCGACGACCGCGATGCCGACGATCTCATGCTGTTCGGCCTGGACTGGGTGGTGCGCGAGGCGGTCAAGGCGGGGATGTCGCCGGAGCAGGCCTGGTCGATGGGCTCGCTGCACGGCGCGACGCGCTTTGCCGTGGACGGCGAGATCGGCGGCCTCGGCGGCGGCCGCCGCGCCGACCTCGTGCTGCTCGACGACGGCCTGAAGCCGCAATCGACCTGGTATGGCGGCGAGCTCGTCGTCGACAAGGGCAAGATCACCGCGCGGCTCGATCAGGCGCTGTCGCAGCGCTATCAATATCCGAAGGCGGCCTATGCGACCGTGAAGCTGCCGGCGCAGATGACGCTGACGCCGCAGCTTCCCACCAAGGCCTGCACCGTCAACGCGATCAAGACGGCGCTGCCGGGCATCACGTTGATCCACGACAAGGTCGCGATCGAGCCGGCCAACGATTGGGAGACGCTGTTCGCGCGCCATGGTCTCTGCTTCGTCGCCGTGATCGAGCGCCACGGCAAGTCGGCGGGGAACGTCGCGCATGGCCTGTTGAAGGACTTTGGCCTGAAGCGCGGCGCCGTCGCCTCCAGCGTCGGCCATGACAGCCACAATATCATCGTCGCCGGCACCAACGAGGCGGACATGCAGGCCGCGGTCGCCGCGATCGGCCAGCACCAGGGCGGCGTCTGCGTGGTCGCCGACGGCGAGGTGAGGGCGATGGTTCCCTTGCCGATCGCGGGACTCTTGTCGGACAAGCGCGTCACCGAGGTCGCCGAGGAGGTAAAGCTGTTGAAGAAAGAGTGGGCGGAAGCCGGCTGCACCATTCCCTACATGGGCTTCAATTTGATTCCTCTATCGGTCATTCCGGAAATTCGCATCACCGACAAGGGCCTCGTGCTCGTGCCGCAGATGGAACTAGCGCCGCTGTTCGAATAACTACTCGCGTCTCATCCTGTTAGGACATGTCAGTGTCGTTCTGTCCTAACTAATTGAGGCCGCCGGTGTTTTGCCGAGCGTGCCGCATCGTGGGAAAAATCGACGACTGAATTGAGATCGCAGCCCGCAGCAGCGAAGCTCGCGCATCAAACAAGCGGGAGGCGCGAGATGGCGAAGATGCGGGCGATCGATGCTGCGGTGCGGATCTTGGAGAAGGAGGGCGTCACCTGCGCCTTCGGCGTTCCCGGGGCGGCGATCAATCCGCTGTATTCCGCGCTGCAACGCCGCGGCTCGATCCGCCACATTCTCGCCCGTCACGTCGAGGGCGCCTCGCACATGGCCGAGGGCTACACCCGCGCCAGGGCCGGCAATATCGGCGTGTGCATCGGCACCTCGGGGCCGGCCGGCACCGACATGATCACCGGGCTGTATTCGGCGATCGCGGATTCGATTCCGATCCTCTGCATCACCGGCCAGGCGCCGCGCGCCAGGCTCTACAAGGAGGATTTCCAGGCTGTCGACATCGAGCAGATCGCCAAGCCCGTGACGAAATGGGCGGTGACGGTGCGCGAGCCTGGCCTCGTGCCGCGCGTGTTCAGCCAGGCCTTCCACATCATGCGCTCGGGCCGGCCCGGACCGGTGCTGATCGACCTGCCGCTCGACGTGCAGCTCGCCGAGATCGAGTTCGACGACGAGACCTATACGCCGCTGCCGGTCTACAAGCCCGCGGCGAGCCGCAAGCAGATCGAGAAGGCGCTGGAGATGCTCAATGCGGCCGAGCGCCCGCTGATCGTCGCTGGCGGCGGCGTCATCAACGCCGACGCCAGCGATCTCCTCGTCACCTTCGCCGAGACCGTCAACGTGCCGGTCGTGCCGACCCTGATGGGGTGGGGCGCCATTCCCGACGATCATGTGCTGATGGCCGGCATGGTCGGCCTGCAGACCAGCCATCGCTACGGCAATGCCAATTTCCTGGAGTCCGATTTCGTGCTCGGCATCGGCAACCGCTGGGCCAACCGCCATACGGGATCGCTCGAGACCTACACCAAGGGCCGCAGCTTCGTGCATGTCGACATCGAGCCGACCCAGATCGGCCGCGTCTTCAATCCCGACCTCGGCATCGTCTCCGATGCCAAGGCCGCGCTGGAGATGTTCATCACGGTCGCACGCGAGTGGCGAAAGGCCGGCAAATTGCGCGAGCGGCAGGCGTGGCCGGCCGCATGTCAGGACCGCAAGCGTACGATGCTCCGGCGCAGCGATTTCGACCAGGTGCCAATCAAGCCGCAGCGCGTCTATCACGAGATGAACAAGGCGTTCGGCCGCGACACCTGCTATGTCAGCGTCATCGGCCTGTCGCAGATCGGCGGCGCGCAGTTCCTCAGCGTCAACCATCCGCGCCACTGGATCAATGCCGGGCAGGCGGGCCCGCTCGGCTGGACCCTGCCGGCCGCGCTCGGCGTCCGCGCTGCCGATCCCAAGCGCGAGATCGTCGCGCTGTCGGGCGACTACGACTTCCAGTTCCTGATCGAGGAGCTCGCGGTCGGCGCCCAGTTCAATTTGCCCTACATCCACGTCGTCGTGAACAACGCCTATCTCGGCCTGATCCGCCAGGCGCAGCGCGGCTTCTCGATGGACTACCAGGTGCAGCTGTCGTTCGAGAACATCAACGCGCCGGAGGTCGGCGGCTACGGCGTCGATCATGTCGCGGTCGCGCAAGGGCTCGGCTGCAAGGCGATCCGCGTCACCGATCCGCGCGACGCCCAGGCGGCGTTCGCGACCGCGCGCGAATGGATGGCGGAGTACCAGGTGCCCGTCGTGGTCGAGTTCGTGCTCGAGCGCGTCACCAACATCGCGATGGGTACCGAGATCGACAATGTCGTGGAGTTCGAGGAGGTGCTCGATCTTCCGGTGGACGAGACGCCGGCGGAGCCGGCCCGCACCTTGCAGCCGGCCTGACCGCAGCCATCGCTCCTATCGAGGATCACGCCATGCCGCGCTTTGCCGCCAACCTCACGATGCTGTTCAACGAGCTGCCGTTCATGGAGCGCTTCGCCGCCGCCAAGGCCGCCGGCTTCAGCGGCGTCGAATATCTGTTCCCCTACGAGTTCGACAAGGCCGAGCTGCGCGAGCAGCTCGCGCGCCACGGCCTGACCCAGGTGCTGCACAATCTGCCCGCCGGCAACTGGGCGGCCGGCGAGCGCGGCATCGCGATCTTGCCCGATCGTGTCGACGATTTCCGCGACGGCGTGCGCCGCGCGATCGAGTATGCGCGGGCGCTCGACTGCCGTCAGCTCAACTGCCTCGTCGGCATCGCGCCCGACGATGCCGATCCGCGCGAGCTCAACCAGGTGCTGGTGCGCAATTTGCGCTTTGCCGCGATAGCGCTGAAGGCGCAGGGCATCAAGCTGCTGATCGAGCCCATCAACACGCCCGACATCCCCGGCTTCTTCCTCAACCGCACGGCCCAGGCGCTGCAGCTGATCTCAGATGTCGAGTCCGACAATCTGTTCGTGCAGTACGACATCTACCACATGCAGATCATGGAAGGTGATCTCGCCCGCACCATGCAGAAGCATCTCGCCCGCATCGCCCACATCCAGCTCGCCGACAACCCTGGCCGCCACGAGCCCGGCACCGGCGAGATCAACTACCCCTTCCTGTTCCGCCACCTCGACGCCATCGGCTATTCCGGCTGGATCGGCTGCGAGTACAAGCCGCTGACGACGACCGCGGACGGGCTGGGGTGGATGACGGACCGGGCGATCGTTCCGGCCGACTGAGCGTCGCCTGGTGCGCATTGTTCGTAAGCGATTTCCGACAGCGATGCGCCGCTATGTCCCAAGAGCAGCGAACGCCGGCCCCGGAGCACAATGCGCTCCCCGTTCTTCACGGGGAGAGGGTTGAGGTGAGGGGCTGCCGCACGGGAGGTGCGGGCATGTTGGGGCGGTGACCATGCACAGGCGGCCAGTCGTCCGTTTCGCCGCGCCGCGCTTGCTGCTCACGTCGCCGCCGTCTCGGAGTGTGCTTGACAGGCCCTGCGACCTACGCAATTTGCTGTCGCTCATGCAACGCGCGCTCGCGGCGCCAGCCGCCGCGGCAGCACGAGGACACCACGATGACCATTCGCGTCGGCATTGTCGGCATCTCCGGTTTTGGCGGCGGCGAGGCGATGCGCCTGATCGCGGGCCACCCCTCGTTCGAACTGGTCTACGCCGCGGGCGAGGGCAGCGCCGGCAGCCGGCTGGTCGACCGCTTTCCGGGCGTGCCGGCGCGGCTGGCCGGGCTGGTGATCGAGAAGTGGGATCCGGCCACGCTGCCGAAGCTCGACGTGCTGTTCGCCTCGCTGCCCACGGGCACCTCGGCCGAGGCGCTGGCGCGCGTGCCGAAGGAGGTGAAGATCGTCGACATCGGCGGCGACCACCGCTACGTCGAGGGCTGGTCGTATGGCCTCGCCGACGTCTGGCCGGCCGATATCGAGGGGCGGACCCGCGTCGCCAATCCCGGCTGCTTCCCCGCAGCGACCTTGACCGCGCTGGCGCCCCTGCTGGCCGACAAATTGATCGAGCCCGGCAACATCGTGATCGACGCCAAGACCGGCATCTCCGGCGCCGGCCGGGGCGGCGGCTCCGGTTTCGGCTACGCCGAGAGCAACGAGAACCTGGTGCCCTACGGTCTGCTGAAGCACGTCCACATGCCGGAGATCGAACGGACGATCGCCCGGCTGAGCGGCGGCAGCGCCGCCGGCCTGGTGTTCACGCCGCATCTGGTGCCGATGACCCGCGGCATCCTCGCCACCATCTACTGCCGCGGCCGCGCCACCACGGAGCAGTGCCTGGACGCGGCCCGGCGCTTCTATGCCAACAGGGCCTTCGTCCGTGTGACTGACAAACCGCCGCAGACCAAATGGGCGACCGGCTCGAACCTCGCTTTCGTCAGTTATGCGGCCGATCCCGAGCGCAATCTGGTGATCGCGATGGGCGTGGTCGACAATCTCGGCAAGGGCGCGGCCGGTCAGGCCGTGCAGAACGCGAACCTGCTCTGCGGCCTGCCGGAGACCGCAGGCCTGGACGGCGTCCCTGTCTGGCCGTGAGGTTTTTTGCGGGTTTCGTCGCGCAATCCAACCGCAAGTCGCTGCAGGCGCGAGCACCGTGATCTGCGCGCTTCGTTTACCGGAGCCCGCTGCCGACGACATCGGCTGCTCCGGTCGTTCGCCGATATCGCGGACGTCGCGTGGATCTCTGATCGAGCCGACATGGCGAGCTTGATACGAGTCAAAGACCGCGGCGTCAGCGAGGGGACAGCCTCATTCCAACGCTTTAAGTGCCACTCCGGCGCCAGCCGCCACGAGAATCGACGCTAGAAATAGAGGGAAGTACAAACTCTTCCACGCCGCGAAGGCAGACATTGGATTGAAGATTGAGTACCCGGATCCAAGCATTCGCTTCATCATGCGCCAGTCGGCCCACATCGCCGTGAAGAAGGCGGCCAGAAAGACGACGATCAGCGAGCCCCTGGCAATTGTGATGACGATCGGAGACATTTCCTGATTGTACTCGGCCATTCGATGAAAGCAAATATCTGTTCAGGTCAAAAGCCCAGGCGCTCTGGTTTGGCTCCCGCTGTCATGCTTCGCGAAAGCGTAGTCTCTTCCGAGGTCACTGATGTCGTCTGTCGCGACCGTGTTTGCGCAATCGTTCTTCCGCGGCACACGCGCCGATCTGCGGCCGGGCGATCTCGTCGCTGTCGGCCATCCCTCCAATTTCACCGAGGCGGAGCCGCTGTCCTGGGTCTACTTCGCAGCCACGCTGGACGCGGCGATCTGGGGAGCCGAGCTGGCCGCCGGCAGCGGACGTGAGCGGATCTATGTCGTGGAGCCCACGGGACCGATCGTCGACGACCCGAACCTGACGGACAAGAAGTACCCGGGCAATCCGACAAAGTCCTATCGATCCCGCGCGCCGCTGCGGGTCGTTGCCGAGGTCGTCGATTGGCAGGGGCACGCACCGGATGTGCTGACCAAGATGAAGGAGGGCGTTGCGCGGGCGATGGCAGAGGGTCCGGGCATCATCGATTGACTGGCGGCTGGTGTGCGCCGGATCGCGTGCCGGGGCCGCGCGGTCCTTGCCCGGAGACCAGCGGAAGGGAGATGCGCTCCGGCCAACGGCATCTCCCTTCGCGAGTGAGATGAACCTCAGTTCGGCCGACGGTCTCAAACGGCAGCGGAAGCCTTGCGAATGGCCTCGATGACGAGGTCGGGCTGCGACAGCATGGCGACATGGCTGCTGTCGGCCTCGATCACGGTCGCCTTCATGCGCTTGGAAAGAAACCGCTGCAGATCGGGGTGCACGGTCTGGTCGTTCTTGGCGAGAATGTACCAGCTCGGCTTCGATCTCCAGGCGACCGCGTCGAGATCTTGCTGCTCGAGCAGGTCGGCGGCCGGCGGATAGTGGGTTGCCCAGACCAGCTTCTGCTCCTGCTCGGCCCAAAGGCCATGACAGAAGACGATGCTGGGCTTCGGCGTCGACAATGTTTCTTGTCCCATTTTGGGTTGCAGACGGCGCGACGGTAGATCTCATCTTTTGCCGATGACCAAGACCTTGTAAGCTTCGAGCTATGCTCGGAAGATATACGAGGGGGCATGGAGCTCAGGCATCTGCGCTATTTCGTTGCCGTCGCTGAAGAAGGCAGCCTGCTGACCGCTGCCCAGCGGCGACTGAACACCTCGCAGCCATCGCTCAGCCGGCAGATCCGCGATCTCGAATCCGAAGTCGGCGTTCCGCTGTTGGAGCGCCAGGCCCGCGGCGTGACGCTGACCTCCGCCGGACGCGTGTTTCTCGATCACGCGCGATTGGCGCTGCTTCAGGTCGAGGCGGCGACCGAGGGGGCCCGGCAGACGGCTCGCCCGCAAAAGCCTCTCCTCTCGATGGGATTCCTCGTTGGGCTGGAGGTCATGTGGCTGCCGCAACTCTTGCGCATCCTGCGCGAGGAAGCCCCGGACGTCGACGTCACGCTCAGCACGCAATCCTCGCCGGAGCTCGCGCTTGCATTGATGCGGGGGAAGCTGGACATCGCCTTTCTCCGTCCCGAGAAAGACAACGAGGGTGTCGTCTTCAAAGTGCTGGCGAAGGAGCCGTTGATCGCGGTGCTGCCCGCCGATCATCGTCTGGCCTCGCGCAAGAAGATTCGGCCGCAGGATCTCGCCCGCGAAATCTATGTCAGTTCGGCGCGAACCTCCCCCGTGTTGCAGGAGGTCATCCAGGACTATGCCTCCAGGGTCGGCATCACCCTGGAGGCAAAGTACGCAGGCGAGAACATATCGTCCGCCATGTCGCTGGTGGCATCGACCGGCGGCATCAGCCTCGTTCCGCTCTATGCGCAGAACATGCTCGCCCCCAACGTCGTCGCGCGGGCGCTCGAGGGCGGCACCCCGACGGTCGATTTGGCCCTGGGATACAATCGGTCAAACCAGTCGCCCTTGCTCCGCCGGCTCTTGTCGCGCGCCGACGAGCTGGTCGCAAACGTTCAGAACCAGAGCATCATTCGCTATGTTGAAGCCGAATAGCGGGGACGATGGACGGCCGTGCAGGTCAAAAGCAGCCTTCGGGCAGGCGCCTGCTGCCTCGGCTTCGGCCTGACCTTGGGACTATCCCGCCGAGCATATCAAGGCGGGAGGCTCGCATTCTGATGGCTATCAGATCGGGCGTCCAATGGGGCTGGAACTTGCAGCGCTTCGCCGCAACCCAAGGCGCCGATGAGGCGTCATTGGCCGGGCGCGCCTATCGAAGAGAGCCGAGGGTTACCCACCGTTCGTGGTTGATCGGTGGGATCGCCGTGCAGCGTCGTTCGCCTTTCGGCAATGGCATGATTGAACAATTCAACGACGAGACCGAATGCCGCCAAGTCCTCCGGTTCGATGGCGCCATCATCATAGCCCTTGAGGGTCTCGGCGATGATCCCGTCGACCTCCCGCTGCCAGGTCAGCAGATCGTTTTCCGACGCGGCATTGCGCACTTCCGAGACCGCCGCAAGAATGCGGTTGCGGCCGCTGGTGTCGTCCTCCAGTTCATCCCGGTTCAGATAGCGGCGCAGCCATTCGGCGGCCGAACCGATGCCGGACAGAACGAGCAAGGCGAACCAGAAGTAGTCGCTGTACTTGTCCAGAAAGGTTCGCTCAGTGCCGTTGATCACCGCCGCGGCGCCGCGATGCACCGATGGTTCGGTCTCCTTCTCGGTATCGGGCTTCATGATGTGCGAAGCGCCGGCGAGACCTTGCGTGATCGTGTCGCGGACCGCGAAGAGTTGCCGGTAGAAGGCCGCCGCCTTGGCTTCGGAGAGCCCCTTCTTGGCCAGGATCAGGTGATTGACGCTGATCGTGTCGACCTTGTCCTCCGGCCAGGCCGGTTTCGCGTTGAAGACGCTGGCTGGAATTTCCTCGGCCTCGTAGCGCGGATGCTTCAGGGCAATGGCCTCCGATGCTTCGATCGGAAGAAACGTGGGCGCTCCGCGTGCCCGGGAGGTCGCGGTGATCGCGTCCACCGTGATCTTGCTGTCGAGCGGACCGACGGCGAGATACGCATCGAGGGTGGGGTCTTGCGCAAGCTTCTCGATCTCGTCTGTGCCGAATTGGGCGGTGGCAACCTTGTCGGGTGGCACGCCGGATCCCTCCAGAATGGCCTGGAGCACGGCCACGTTTGCTCCGGTCCTTCCGATGATGCCGACCTTGTGACCCGCCAGATGGGCGATATCGGCGATCTTGCCGCCGGCCTTATGCTTGGATTCGCTGCCGCGTCGCCCGGAGGGCGACCACAGCACGACATAGTTCTTGCGCAGGACGGCCAGTGTTTGCGCATCGGGCGGCATGCCGAGGTCACCGCGGCCGACCGCCAGATCGGTCTTGTCGGCGGCCAGCAGCGCCAGTGACTCCGCCGCTCCGCCGGTCGTGATCGGGGAGAGCCGGACGGTCCTGCTTTCCTCACCGAAGGCGTCGGCCATCGCCTGGACCACCTTATGGTCGTCGCTCGCCGCCGGTCCGACGGCGATCCGGAGTGTCTCGGGCTGCAAGACGTAGAACAGGCCGGCTGCAGCGGCGCCAAAAGCGACAAATCCCAGGGCCAGCACGATCAGCAACCGTCGTTGACGGCGATCGTGAGCGCTCCTGACCACATCGGACGATGACATCAGCGGGACCCTCTGAAAAACGCGCTTTGGCTTTAAACGCGCTGGAACTTGGGCGAACCGGTGTCCGTCCGGAATGTTCCGTCGCAACGGTTGAGAGTTGATGAAAGCCAGCCTTGCTGGTCCAGCTTCCGGTCAAAGTGGCCCTGAGGCATTCTGGCGCCTAATTCCGAGGAGCCCAAGAGTGGACGTTGCCAGCGCCGTCCCGGAAGGGTCCGGGACGGGCCAGAAACCGGCATCGTGCGACGTTCACTTCGCGGTCGGCTCCGTGATGAACCCTTCACTCCACCGATCCTTGTCGACCTGATATTCGTCGACAAGGAAGGCGTCCGGATAGCCGCGAAAGCCTTCAAATTGAAGTTTGCGCTGTCTTGCGGACTCTGCTTCGGCGGCGCTGCTGTAGACCCCGATGAGCTTGTCATCGGTATCGTTCTCATCGATGCCGCCTTCGAGCGGTCGGCTGTGCCAAAGCAGAAAGACCCTGCGCATCTACTCTCGTCCTTGTTTTTGGCCGCCATGAAGGTCTCGAAGTCGGACTCGGGCCTGAAGCGGGAGTTGTCCTTAGACGCTGCGAGTGACATGAAGCCACAGGATGAACAGTCCAAGCCCCGTCAGAAACCAAAGAATAAAATACAAGATCAGCTTGAAAAGATCGCTGTCACTGCGCCGATAATACGCTCGATCACGGTTGGCTATTTGCCTTTCTTCACGGATCAGCTTGCCGGTCCTCCATACGAGGGCCGATGCTCCTATCATAATCCAGAGTTGTAACAGGATGAACATGCGACAATACGCTATAGCACCTATGTCAATCAATCGGCGGGCCGAAAGTTAAACTTGATTGAATGAGCTAGAAGTCGGCCTCGGGTCAAAACATGCTTTCGGTAGTCCAATGACTTGCTTCCGATTGCCCCGGCAGGCGGACATCCCAGCTGCCATTTGAAGGTGCGGTATGAGCCAGAGTACGAGGTTATTCCTTGCAGATGCACGAGCGCGGCGGGCCGTCGGCGTACAGCTGACTCGATCATCGCGGATCTTCGATGCGATCATTTTCATGGCTTATCAATCTGAGGTCAATATGAGTGGAGCTTGATGGAAAATTGGAATGAAGCCCGATGAAGCTCAGCCGATCATCTCAGCCGTACCTTACAAGTCTCGGCATTTTGGCCATGGCTCTCGGGCTCCTCGACCCGCGCCCCGTGGGGGCTGCTGACGAGCTGCAATATTTCCACGACTGCGTGAAGCAGGAAATGCCCTCGGCTTTGCGCCGCTTCGTCATCGCAAACGGTCCAGCCAATGGTCCAGATAGACTGAAGCGCGCGGGGGATAGCGCGAGAACTGACATTGTGAATGACTTGTTTTCGGTCTGTCGGCAGCGCGCATTGGATGGTGCGCACCGCGTAGATGAGCGCTCCTACGTTGACGACGCGTAGGATCATTCTTCAAGGAGATCCCCTGGATTGTCGATCTGCAGCACCGGGCGGAGCAGCTCTTGAAGATTGATCCAGATAAGGCGTTCGAAGAGCAGGCTGTGCGCGCCTATTCCTTCTGTCTCGAGGGCGCTGCTCGCCAATTGGCTCGAACGTCCGATGACTCCATCGATGCGATCGAGCAAGAGGCCCTCGCAGGGTGTAGTAAGAACAGACGGATTGTCGTTGATACATATTCAAGTCATGGCAAGTCCTATGCTCCGGAGGCGATGACAGCTGCGGAGCAGGAGTTTCATGGTAAAGTGTCTGCGGTCGTGACGACAACTCGAAACGACCTGCGTAAGACAAAGCAGCAATAGCGGTCTCTGGGGCGGTTATTTCGAATGTCCCGCACGGCGAAAGATGCCAAGCGATCGCTTCGCCTTTGGGTCAAGCGGCCATCGGACGGCTTGCTCCGGTTCCATCCTAGAGCCGGACACGCGCGGCGCTGACATTCAGGAAGCCACTCGAGTGTGCTCTTTCCCGAGTGCCCCGATTGTCCTCCGAGCTGACAGCGACCGCTTGCTCGTCGGGCAAATCAGTCCCGGAGCTTTGCGCGCTTTAGGCTGAGCGGGCCATCAGGCGCTAGGCGGTGTCGCATCCGCACGCAAAAAATTCGGCTTCTGAATCAACTTGATAGTCCGCTGACGATCGGCAGCTCCGGAAAGGCCTTTCTTTTTCTCAGAAATCATGCATGATGCACCCATCCTGTCCCGCCGAGAGGGGCGTAGCGCGCGATCGTCACGACACGTGGGGCAGGGATGCGGTGGCCGTGAGATGTCGCAGCATGTGCTTGCGCATGCGGACGAACGACACATCACGGACGCGAAGTCGTGTGGTCCTGGCCTCCCGGTGCCGAGGTCAAGCGCGTGACGAGGGCTCTTGCCCTCGCGCGAGCGACGGGGTCAATCAGCCGGTCCCCGAGGAGAGCGCGAAGGAAGCGTTAAGACCGCCGCGCAGGGAATGCCGGTTGATCGGCTTTGCCTGTGGTACCTGCCGCCTGCATTTTTTCAGCAGGCGGGCCATGGGTGAGGCCTTCACCCGGCATTCCCTGCGCCCTCTCGATCTCATCGAAGGGCGATCGATCGCAGGACTCGGGCGTGATCCGCCGCGAGATCGCGAACCTACGCCGCTGTTTGAAACGTGGAGAGACCTCTAGCGATCTTTGTCATGTCCCGGTGCGGAGCTTCGGTTTCCGTTCCCAAGGGAATGATGAAGTTTCGGCCATTTGGAACCGGAACCGCGGGCGTTCTCTCGGTGTTGAGCGGGCACCTTGAACGCACTGGAGGAGAGAATGATGAGGACCCGTCTTGCTGTTACGCTGATCGCCACCTCGCTGCTGGCATCGACCGCCGCGTTTGCCCAGTCCACCACCGTCGAAGGCGCCGCCAACGGCGCGGCGGCTGGCGGCGCGGTCGCCGGTCCGGTTGGCGCCATGGTCGGCGGCACGGTCGGTGCGGCCGTTGGTGCCGCGGTGGAGATCCCGAACGCCGTGATCACGTCGATCGATGCCGAGCGTGCGCCGTCCGTCGTGGTGCATGAGCGCGTCGTGGTCGGCGAGCCGCTGCCCGCCACCGTCGAGCTGCGCCCGGTGCCGCGCTACACCGAGTATCGCTACGCAGTCGTGAACGATCGCCGCGTGATCGTCGATCCGCGCACCCGCCGCGTGATCAAGATCATCGAGTGATCTGACATCATCGCGCCGGAAGGCCCCGCCGCAAACCGTGGCGGGGCCTTTCTGCGTTCAGGTGGTCTGGGTGCGGATCTGGCGCGCGAGCCAGTCGAGCGCGGCGGCCAGGCCGAAGCCGATGCAGGCGGTGGTGGCGTCGACGATGAAATCCTCCAGCCGCGCATGACGCCCGGGTGCCAGGAATTGCGCCAGCTCCAGCGCCCCGATCAGGATGACCGCGATCCCTGTGGTCAGCAGCCGATGGCTGCGATAGGCGAGGCCGAAGGCCAGGCCGATCAGGACGAAGGCGAGGGCGTGCTCGCCGTCCTGTCCGAGATGGGAATGCGGCCGGTAGTTCGGCGGGCCCAGCGTCGCGAAGGCGACGGCTGCGGCGAGCAGCCAGGCCGAAAGGCGGAATACGATCTTCATGAGCTCTGCTTAGCACGATCCGGGCTGTGGGCCGGGCTCACAGCGGCTTGAGCCCCTAGTGTAGTTAACGCGGCGCGGGTCGAGGTTCATGGCGTCTCATCTTACCGCGCGGCGCCGTCGCCGGGCTTTTCAGATCGGCTGCCGCACGCCCAACCCCTGCATGAAGCGCTCGCGAATCTGCGCGGGATCGCGCCGGGTGGCGCCGACGCCGGGCTTGTCGTCGATGCGGGCCGCGATCAGCACCGGGCCGGCGGTTCCCAGCGCCAGATCGACGAGGCGTTCGAAATCCTCCTCATCTGCGGCCCAATGGCTGGCGCGAATGCCGCATCCTGCGGCAATGGCTGCGACGTCGGCCTGCCGGGCCGAGGTCGGCTGGCTGCCGGTGATCTGGTAGACGCCGTTGTCCATGACGATGATGGCCAAATTTTTCGGCGCCAGCGTCGCAATCGTGGCGAGGCAGCCGAGCTGCATCAGCAGCGAGCCGTCGCCTTCGAGCGCGAACACCCGGCGCTGCGGCTGCGCCAGCGCGACGCCGAGCGCGATCGGGCAGGCCAGCCCCATGCTGCCGAGCATGTAGAAGTTCTGCGGCCGCGGGCCCGCCGCCCACAGATCGAAATTGGTGTTGCCGATGCCGCCGATGACGGCTTCCTCATGCTTGAGCTTCGCAACCAGCCGGCAGGTAAGGTCATGGCGGTTCATGATCTTGGTGTTGAGGATCGGCGCGGTCATGCGAACACCTTTCCGCCGGTGAGCAGCGGGGAGAGGATCAGCGCCACCGGCGCCTGCGTCGCGACCGCCTGCTTGATCGAGCGGTCGACGATGAAGTCGAGCTCGTCGAGCCGCGTCATGGTGTGATGCTCCATCGCCAGCGCATCGAGCACCGGCCGCATGGTCCGGCACACCAGCGACTGGCCGACATTGAATTCGCCGAGCGTGCCGCGCTCCGACACGAGCATGATGAGCGGGATCTGGCAGGGCACGACCAGCGAGGCCAGCACGTTGGGCAAGGTCGCGAAGCCCGAGGTCTGCATCAGGAGCGCGCCGCGCCGCCCGCCCATCCAGGCGCCGGCGAGAATGCCGACCGCTTCCTCCTCGCGCGCGGTCGCAAACGTCGTGAAGAACGGATCGTCGTGCAGGCTCCGGATCAGCGGCGTCAGGACGCGGTCGGGAACGTAGGGGATGAGATCGACGTCGTTGCGCTTGAACGTCTGCAGCACGATCTCGTGCCAATTCGGCACAGCGGCTGCGGATCGCGCCGCGTCGGCATCGGCGGCCATTGCTGTTCCTCCGGTCGTCCCTGATGGGGCTCTGTTTGGTGCCGAGCTTGACGGCACCGGGACGATTGTCAACATGCCGGCCCGGCCGGTCAGGCATCCGCCTTTCAAGTCCGAAATCAAGAACCAAGATACCAGGAGGTCGCCTGTTCATGGCCGCGAATTCCAAGCGCGTCTTCTACGTCAAATATCTCGCGCACCCGATCTTCAGCGAGCTGCTCGCCGCACGCCCCGACGTCCGGCTCGACCGGCTGGAGAACGAGAGCTCCGAGGCCGAGATGGCGCCGATCCTCGCGGCGGCCCACGCCTACCAGATCGGGGCGGCCCGCGACGAGCTCGCGCCGCGCTTCCATGTCGATGCAAACCTGCTGCGCCGCGCGCCCAACCTGCTGATCGTGTCCAGCAACGGGGCGGGATACGACCCCGTCGATGTCGAGGCCTGCACCGCGGCCGGCGTCCTGGTCGTGAACCAGTCCGGCGGCAACGCCCATTCGGTGGCGGAGCACACGCTCGGCATGATGCTGACCCTGTCGAAGCGCATCATCCAGTCCGACCGCCGGCTGCGCCGGGAGGCGGACGTCAACCGCAACGATCTGATCGGCAACGAGGTGCAGGGGCGGACGATCGGCATCGTCGGACTTGGCAATGTCGGCCGCCGGGTTGCCGAGCTGTGCCGCGGCCTCCTCGGCATGACGGTGCTGGCCTATGACCCCTATCTCTCGTCGGAGGAGATCGCGGCCCGCGGCGCGGAGAAGGTGGACCTCCATGACCTGATGCGGCGCTCGGATTTCGTCTCGATCAACTGCCCGCTGACGAGAGACAGCCGCGGCATGATCGGCGCCCGGGAGTTTGCGCTGATGCAGCCGCATGCCTATTTCGTCACCACCGCCCGCGGCTTCATCCACGATGAGGAGGCGCTGTTCGCTGCTCTGAGCGAAAAGCGCATCGCCGGCGCTGGGCTCGACGTCTGGGCCAAGGAGCCGCCGCCGCCGGATCATCCGCTGCTCCAATTCGACAACGTGCTGGCGAGCCCGCACACCGCCGGCGTGACGCGGGAGGCGCGGCAGAACATGGGCCGGATCGCGGCCGAGCAACTGCTCGCCGCGCTCGACGGCGGCCGGCCGCCGCGCCTGATCAATCCCGAGGCCTGGCCGCGCTACAGCGCCCGTTTCCGCGAGGCGTTCGGATTGGCGCCGGGCTAGCCGGGAGAGGGGGAGTTGCGGGGAGAAGATTTCATGCGTCGCAAGCCGCGGGGTGGTAATGAATCTTCTCTCCCGGGCGGCTGCGGCGACGTGGACATTGCTATTTTCCGCGCCGTCTCGACAGCCCGGCGGCGGCTGATCATTTTTCCAGAGGCGCCATGAGCTTAGGCCATTTTTTTCGCTCGGCGCGGAAGGGAAACTGGTCCGATGCGCCGGCTGAACGCCATCCTGAAGTCGACCCACGGCCGCGTCCGTCGCGCCGTCTCGCAGTTCGTCGCGATTGCCGCCGCAAGCCTGCCTTCGGTCGGAGCCTGAGCGCCGGTTCCACGAGCTGCGTCAAATATTTGCGGCGGCCGCTTGATATCGGTCAACAGCGGATGGAGAAGCGCGCTAACATCTCCTCGATCACTGCGTGAGAGGCAGGAGGTTGCATGTCGCGCTACGTCATCCATTTCCTGAAGGACGTGCTGGGCGAGAATGGCCGCCAGTGCGAGATTTGCCAGAGCACGCTGGAGGTTGAGGCCGACAGCGAAGGCGAAGCCGCAGAAATCGCAAAGTCCAGGTTCTGCGAACAGCAGGAGCTGCGCGACTGGTCGCTGCACGCCGACCGCATCGAGGTGAAGGCGGCCGACTTTCCCTCCTGAGCTGCGGCTCAGCGGCTCAGCCCAGCCGGTGCATCGCGGGCCCCGGGGCCGAGCGAGCGCTGCACCATCACGGTGTCGCACCAGCGGCCGTAGCGGTAGGCGACGCCCGGCAGCAGCCCCACTCTGGCGAATCCGAAGCGTTCGTGAATGCCGAGCGAGGCGACGTTGTCGGCGTCGATATAGCCGATCATCTGCCGATATCCCGCCGCGGCGGACGCATCGATCAGCGCCTGCATCAGCAGCCGGCCGACACCACGGCCGAGATGCTCATGGTGGACATAGATCGAATGCTTGACCGCGAACCGATAGGCCGGCCGCTTCCTGAACAGGACGACATAGGCATAGCCCACGACCTCGCCGCGGAATGTCGCAACCAGATGCGGCAGGCGATGATTGCGCAGATTCTTGCGCCGCTGCTTGAGATCGTCCGGCTCCGGCGCGCCGGAACCGGGGGCGCTGTCCTCGACCCCGCGGCGGACATGCCGCCGGTAGATCGAGAGCATGGCCTCGACGTCCTCGTCGCGTGACGGCCTGACGAGGACCGGCGGCTCGGTCTCGCCAGCCGTGATCGTGCTGTCCATGGTTCGAATTACTCTGCGCAGACATAGGTATGGAGCCGGATCCGGCCGGACTCGTCGAGCTCCTTGTACAGCCCCTGGATCTCGACGTCGAAGCCGGGATAGGCGTTGAACGCCCGCTCGAACATCTTGAGGTAATCGATCATCGGCTGGGCGCGCGCGGAGAGCCGCTCGCCCGGAACGATGGTGGCGATGCCCGGCGGATAGACCACGAACGGCGTCGTCGCAACGCGCCCGGCGATCTGGTCGATCGGCAGGTAATCGACCTCGTTGCGCATCAGTGCACGCGCTGCCTCGCGCGGCGACATCGCGATCTCCGGCAAATGCTGCGGCTGGAACTGCTTTGCCTGCAGCGCGCTCACCTCGGCCTCGCGATAGAACCGATGCATCTCGCCGCAGAGGTCGCGCAGCCGCAGCTTGCCGTAGCGCGCAAAGCGCTTCCGGGTGAACTCCGGAATGGCGTCCTCCAGCAGCACGTTGTCATCGTGGAGCCGCTTGAAGGCAACCAGGCCGCTGATCAGGGTTCCGGCCTTGCTGGCCTCGACACCCGGCGTCAGCAGGAACAGCAGCGAGTTGAGGTCGTTCTTCTCCGCCACGATGCGGTTCTCGCGCAGATATTGGGCGACGATCGGCGCCGGGATGCCGTGGTCGGCATAGCCGCCGGTGGCGCGATCAAAGCCTGGGGTCAGCAGGGTCAGCTTGTTCGGATCGGTCATGGTGAAGCCGGCGGCGAGATCCGGAAAGCCGTGCCATGCGGCCCCGGGCGCGAGCTGCCAGAGGGACGCGTCGGTCGCGAGCTGGTCGGTCGAGATCGCCTCCCAGGCCACATCGTGGCTGGCTCCGGGATTGGCCGCATCGGGAATCGAGACGCGATCCGGCACGAACGGCTCGAAGAACCAGCGCCGTGCCGGATCCTTCTCCTTCTCCTCGAATTCCCTGCGCATCGCCCGGATCTTCTTGCGCAATTCGATGCCGAGCCGGATCGTGTCGTCCCACAGCACCTCGCCGGAGCGGCCCTTCATCATCTGCGCGCCGACGTCCAGCGAGGCGAACAGCGGGTAGAACGGCGATGTCGAGGCGTGCTGCATGAAGCTCTCGTTGAAGCGCCGATGCTCGATCCGCCGCCGCTGCCCCTTGATGTGGCGGTCCTTGACGTGGATCTGCGAGGCCTGGGAGAAGCTCGCGAGCTGCTTGTGGGTCGATTGCGTGGCGATGATGCCTGGTGCGTCGGGTCCGAGATCGCCGAGGCCCATGGCGAAGCGGCCGGCATAGAGCGGGTGGAACTTCATGAACCCCGCCCAGGCCTCGTCGAACATGATGTAGTCGCAGAGGTGGCCGATCCGCTTCAGGATCATCTCGGCGCTGTGGATCGTGCCGTCATAGGTGCACTGCTCGACCACCGCGACGCGGAACGGCCGCTCCTTGCGCCAGGCGTCGGGGTCCTTCACCAGCGGGTTGTCGCGGATTTGTTGCCGCAGGTGCTGCTCGTCGAGCAGGTCCCAGCGCATCGGGCCGATCAGGCCCCAGGGGTTGCGAACTGTCGGGACGTAGATCGGGACGCCGCCCGAGATGAGCAGCGCACCATGATGGGCCGCCTTGTGGTTGTTGCGGTCGAACAGCACGAGGTCACCATCGGTGACCAGCGCGCCCAACACGACCTTGTTGGAGGTCGAGGTGCCGTTGAGGACGAAATAGGTCTTCTCGGCGCCAAAGATTTGCGCCGCTTCCTTCTGCGCGCGCAGCGCCGGTCCCTCATGGGTCAGGAGATCACCGAGATCGAGCACGGAATTGTCAAGGTCGTCGCGGAATACGGCTTCGCCGAGATGCTCGACGAAGATCCGGCCGATCGGGCTGCGGCTGTAGAACACGCCGCCATTGTGTCCGGGACAGGTCCAGAGCTGGTTGCCTTCCTCGGCATAGTCGACCAGTGTGCCGAAGAACGGCGTCTTCAGCGTCTCCGCGTATTGCTTCAGCCGGCTGATCAGGTTCTTGGCGATGAAGGCGGGCGTCTCCTCCGACAGGAAGACATAGCCGTCGATGAAGTCGAGCACCTCGACCGGCAGATCCTCGAACCGCTTGCGGCGGATCAGGAGGATGATCGGGAAGTCCAGTCCGCGCCGGCGCATCAGATTGATCAGCGACGCCGTCTTGCCCTCCAGTCCCTTCTTGCCCCAGTCGACGACCATGCAGCCGATCGCGGCATCCGTCTGCACCGCGATCTCGGCGTCCTCCAGCTTGCGGGCGCGCACCACCTCGAAGCCCGAGCGCTGGATCTCCTCAATGATCTGGTTGAAGCGGACGCCGGCGAGATCGTCGGTCTCGAACACGGGCGCGGCGAACAGGAAGGTGAAGCGGCGGAAGTAATCCATGAGCGTCTTTCGGGCTGGGTGGGGCAGCCACCTGTCGTCACGTTCGATGACGGTTCGATGACAATTGGGCGCCTCACGGAGCTTGTCTCGGCCGTCTCGCGGTGGCAATCGTCCCGAACCCGAGTGACGCTGAAAGGATCCGCGGTGCTTCCTGAATGGATCAGCCTTGATTGTGCGGCCCCGTCCGAACTCCACCGGCAGGCGGCGCTGGAACGCCAGGCGCAGTTGACCAAGCCGTTTGGCGCCCTTGGGCGATTGGAGCAGGTGGCGGTCGAACTGGCGGCGCTGCAGGCCCTGGAACGGCCGGGGGCCGACAGGGTCCCGGTGGTGCTGTTCGCAGGGGATCACGGCATCGCGGCGCAGGGCGTGTCGGCCTATCCGCCGGAAGTGACGGTGCAGATGCTGCACAACTTCGCGGCCGGTGGTGCGGCGATCTCGGTGCTGGCGCGCAGTCTGGGCTGCCCGCTTGAGGTGGTCGACGTCGGGACGCTGGCGCATGAGCCGGTGCCCGGCGTCGTCGTCGACAAGCCGCGGCGCGGCACCCGCGATTTCAGCACCGAGGCGGCGCTGACGCCGGAGGAGGTTGCGTTCGCGGCCGAAGCCGGACGGCGGGCGGTGGTGCGGCAGGCCGATCACGCGCCGCAACTCGTGATCTTCGGCGAGATGGGGATCGGTAATACAACGTCGGCGGCGGCGATCGCCGCCGCGCTGCTATCCTGCGCGTCCGCCGATATCGTCGGCAGCGGCACCGGGCTCGATGCCGACGGGCGGGCCAGGAAGGCGGCGGTGATCGACGATGCGCTGCGGCGACACGGGCTCACGGCTGGGACGGCGGTCGCGGACGTCCTGGCCGCGGTCGGCGGCTTCGAGATCATCGCGATGGCCGGGGCGATCGTCGCCGCCGCGCAGCGGCGCTGGCCGGTGCTGGTCGACGGCTTCATCGTCTCGGTCGCGGCGCTGGTTGCCGTCCGCCTCAATCCGTCCTGCCGTGCGTGGCTGCTGTTCTCGCATCGCTCGGCCGAACGCGGCCACGCCATTGTGCTCGACGCGCTCGGCGCGCGTCCTCTGATCGACCTCGATCTGCGGCTCGGCGAGGCCTCGGGCGCCGCCACTGCGCTGCCGATCATCAGGCTGGCCTGCGCGCTCCACGGGGGCATGGCGACCTTCGCGGAGGCCGCCGTCTCGGGAGCCAAGCCCTGATGCGGATCGATCTGCTGCGGCACGGGACGACGGGGCGGGACGGCCATCTCGACGGCCGTACCGACCCGCCGCTCAGCGACCTCGGCTGGGATCAATTCCGGCGGCAGACGCAGAGCCGGATCTGGCGCAGCGTTGTCAGCTCGCCGTTGGCGCGCGCACGTGCGGCGGCGGAGGACTATGCGCGACAGGCCGGCTGCGCGCTGGACATCGATGCGGACTGGAGCGAGCTCGATTTCGGGCACTGGGACGGGCGAAGCCGCCGTGACCTCGCCGCCGAGCCCGGGGGGAAAGGTTTGCTCGACGCCTTTCATGCTGATCCCACAGTCCGGGCACCGGGCGGTGAGAGCTGGGTCGATCTGCGAGCGCGTGTCACGCGCGCGACTGATCGCATTCTGGCAAAGTCCGGGCCTGCGCCGGTTCTGGTGGTGACGCATGGCGGCGCCGTGCGTGCCGCGCTGTCGCATCTGCTCGGCTGGCCGCTGCGCCAGCTATGGAGCCTGCGTATCTGTCCCGGCACGCGGATCACACTCGAAGCCGGGCAGGGCGATGATGGTGTAGCTTGGGGCGAAATCGTCGAGATCATTCAGCCATGACGCTTCGTGAATTCTGGATTGCATTGCAGTTCCTGACGCGGCTGCCGACCCCACGCGTCGCGGAGTCGCGACCGGACGATCTTGCGCGGGCGTCGGTCTGGTTTCCGGCCGCGGGACTGGTGATTGGCGCCTGTCTGGCGCTGATCGCCCGCCTTTTTCATGAGGCCGATCCGTGGATCGTCGCGCTGGCCGTGCTGGTCGCCTGGATCTGGATCACCGGCGCGCTGCATCTCGATGGGCTCGGCGACGTCGCTGATGCGTTCGGCGCCGCGCATGGCAAGCCTGAACGCTTCATCGCCGTGCTCGGCGATCCCCATGCCGGCAGCTTCGCCGTCGTCGCGATATCGCTTCAGATCGCCGCCAAGCTGGTGCTGATCGCCGAGCTGGCCACGGGCCCGACGGCCTGGGTGCTGCTGCTGATCCCGGCTTGGGCACGGCTGGGAACGCTGGTCTGCACCAAGACGCTGCTGTCGCTGAAGCCGGGGCTCGGCGCGAGCGTCGCGAACAGCGTCGGTTGGAATGTCATTATCGCGTGGGGCGGCGTGCTCGTGATCGCCGCGCTGGCCGGCGCGGTCCCGACGCTGCTCGCCATCGTGCTCCTGCCGGCGGTCGCATTCTATTGGCAATGGCGGCTCGGCGGCATCACTGGTGATTGCCATGGCGCCAGCATCGAGGTCACGGAAACGCTGCTGCTTGCCGCCTGCGTGCTCGGCTAGAAGGCGCCGCCGAGCGCCTGCGCCAGCCGCTGCCACTCGGACTCATCGCCCGGCAGGCCGAAGCGCAGCCAGTTCGGCTGAGCCGGAAAACGCCGGACGTGGATGCCGTGCCGGGCGAGCCGCTCGGCCAATGCGGCAGCATTCGCGTTCTCGACCAGCCTGAACAGGGGTGTTCCGCCAAGAGCCCTGGAACCGAGGCTGTGAATTTGGCAGCCGGACGCGGTCAGCATCGTATCGAGCCGTTGTCCGTCGGACACCAGCCTCACGCGTGCGTCCCGCAGCCATTGGTCGTCAGCCAGAGCAATCGAACCTATCGCAAGCGCAGGTCCAGACACGGCCCATGGACCCAGCGCACGGCGCAATTGATCGGCCAGGTCCTGGGAAGTTATGGCAAAGCCGAGCCTCAATCCTGCCAGGCCGTAAGCCTTTCCGAACGATCGCAACACCAGAGTGGCTGGTGGCAAGCTCGGAATCAGGCTCGCCTCCACGGGACAGAAATCAGCAAAAGCTTCGTCTACCACAAGCAGGCTGTTGCGACGCGCGAGCGTCACGCCGAGCAAGTGGAGCGTGGCGCGTGGCAGCAATCGTCCAGTGGGATTGTTCGGGTTGACCACAATGGCGACGTCTGCTTCCGCCAGCGCATCGACCTTGTCGACCAAACGCACTCGGTGACCGCAGCGGCGCCAGCAGAGCTCATGTTCTTCGTAGGTCGGCGCAAACACAGCGACCGAACTCGAAGCGCGCAGGCGCGGCAGAATCTGCAGCAGCGCTTGGGTGCCTGCGGCCGCAACAATCGATGCGGGTGTCTGCAGGCGGTACCGTGCAGCGGCAACGGACAGCAGCGCGTCCTCGTCGGGCTTGCTGGGCAACCGTGTCCAGCTCTCAGCCGGGACCGTCGGCACGGGGTAAGGGATCGGATTGATGCCGGTCGACAGATCGATCCACGGCAGCGGTGCGTCCGGGTAGAGACGGCTGACCGCAGCGAGATCGCCGCCGTGAAGGATCGCTTCCGGCTCATCCTTATGCGTGCTAGTCGCTCTGTCGTCCATCTCGTTCCTTTACATGCCTTTCCTTCAGCGGAGATCGATGTTCGTCTCTCTCGCGCTCACGGCGCTCCTCGTCGAGGCGGCCGTGGGCTATCCCCAGGTCCTGGTGCAGCGGATCGGTCATCCCGTGATGTGGGTGGGCGCGCTGATAGCATGGGGCGACCGCCGCTGGAACAGGGCAGCAGACGGCTTTGCCGCACGACGCGCGCGTGGCATTGGGCTCGTGTGCCTGCTCGTCGTGGGGCTGATGGCCACCGGCCTCGTTGCAACATGGGTCGTGCAGGCGCTGGTCGGCGAGCCGGTTGCCACCATCATCCTTGGTGTGGCGGCAAGCAGCCTGCTGGCCCAGCGCAGTCTCGATACGCATGTCGCCGCCGTCGCCGAAGGATTGGAGCAGCAGGGACTCGACGGCGGCCGCCGGGCCGTGGCGATGATCGTCGGCCGCGATCCCGAGCGGCTGGATGAAGCCGGCGTCGCGCGGGCTGCGGTCGAGAGCCTGGCTGAGAACTTCTCCGACGGTGTCGTGGCTCCGTTGTTCTGGCTCGTCATCGGCGGTCTTCCAGGCATCCTGATCTACAAGGCTCTCAACACCGCCGACAGCATGATCGGTCATCTCTCGGACCGTCACCGCGCGTTCGGCTGGGCGGCGGCGCGGCTCGATGATCTCGTCAACCTGCCGGCCTCGCGCCTGTCCGCGCTGTGGATCGCAGCCGCTGCGGTCTGCATCCCCAACGCTTCGGCTTCGGCCGCACTGCGAAACGTTGCACGCGATGCATCGAAGCATCGTTCGCCCAATGCCGGCTGGCCGGAAGCGGCGATGGCCGGTGCGCTTGGATTGCGCTTGGCAGGGCCGCGCGTCTATCACGGTCATCTCGTCACCGATGCCTGGATGGGAGACGGGCGCGCCGATCTCGACGCGTCCGACATCCGGCGTGCCCTGCGGCTGTATCGGCTGGCGTGTCTGGTTCAGGCGGCGGTCGTCGCAGGCCTCGTCCTGGTCAGGATCCTGTAGTCGCCACGGGGGGCGCGGGTTTGCTCGCCAATGCCAGGATACGGTCAACGTCGACGTAGCGCTCGAGATGCGCCGCGAATGCATCCAACGTCGTGTCCACATCGGTCTCATAGACGAGGCCGCTCGTCGTCGAGCCGAGGCCGCGCAGCCAGTGGCTACGCAGGCCGTCGTCGGCGAACAGGCCATGTACGTAGCAGCCGGCAACCAGGCCATCGGCCGTGATGGCACCATCGCGCCGGCCATCGGAGAAGGTCAGGAAGGGGCGCTGTGTCGCCAGTCCCTCGGTGCGGCCGATATGCATCTCGTAGCCGTGAAACGACAATTGACCGTCCATCAGCGTGCCCTGGACCTCGCGCAACGCCTTGTCGTCGGTCAGGGTCGTTTCGACGTCAAGCAGCCCAAGTCCCGTGACGGAACCAGATGCCCCCTCGTGTCCGTCGGGATCGCTGATCATGCGTCCGAGCATCTGATAGCCGCCGCAGATGCCGAGCACGCGGCCGCCGCGGCGCAGATGCGCGATGAGATCGATGTCCCAGCCGGCGTCACGCAGGGCGCTGAGATCGGCGATCGTCGCCTTCGAGCCCGGCAGGATCACGATGGATGCGTCGCCGGGAATCGGCGTGCCCGGCCGCAGGAACTGCAGATCGATTCCGTCCTCCAGCCGCAACGGATCGAACTCGTCGAAATTGGAGATGCGCGGATAGGCGAGGATGACGACCTTCGGCCTGCGTCCTTCCGATGATCCGCGTTCAGCCAGTCCGAGCGCATCCTCGGCGGGCAGGCGGCGCGCATCGGAAAAATGCGGAATGAGCCCGAGCGACGTCCAGCCCGTCCGCTGCGCGATCTCGTTGATGCCCGACGCGAATAACGCCGGATCGCCGCGGAACTTGTTGACGAGGAAACCCGCGATGCGTGCGGCATCCGCGGGCGCGATCACCGCCTGGGTGCCGACCAGGCTCGCAATGACGCCGCCGCGGTCGATGTCGCCGATCAGCACCACCGGAATCTGCACCGCCTGGGCAAAACCCATGTTGGCGATATCGCCGGCGCGCAGGTTGATCTCGGAGGCGGAGCCGGCGCCTTCGACCAGCACGATGTCGGCATCAGCAGCCAGATGGTGAAAGCTCTCGAGCACCGTATTCATCAATTGCGGCTTCATCGCCTGATAGGCCGATGCCTTGGCGTTGCCGATCACGCGGCCCTGCACCACGACCTGCGACCCGATCTCGCTCTGCGGCTTCAGCAGCACCGGGTTCATGTGCACCGTCATCGGCCGCCGCGCCGCGCGCGCCTGCAGCGCCTGGGCGCGGCCGATCTCGCCGCCATCCGTGGTGACGGCGGCGTTGTTCGACATGTTCTGCGGCTTGAACGGCGCCACTTTCAGGCCGCGCAAGGTCAGCGCACGCGCGAGCCCAGCGACGATCAGCGATTTGCCGACGTCGGAGCCGGTGCCCTGGAACATGATGGCGCGCGCGCTCATGAGCCTAGTACTCGATGCCTTCCTGCGCCTTCACGCCGGCCGCGAAATGATGCTTCACGAGGTTCATCTCGGTGACGAGATCGGCGGCCTCGATCAGCTCCGGCTTGGCGTTGCGGCCGGTGACGACGACGTGCAGATCGGGACGGCGCCCTGCGAGCGTGGCGACGACGTCGGCGATATCAAGATGATCGTAGCGCAGCGCGATGTTGAGCTCATCGAGAACGAGCAGCCGGATCGACGGATCCGCCATCAGCTCCTTTGCCTTGGCCCAGGCGCGCTCGGCCGCGGCGACGTCGCGCGCACGATCCTGGGTCTCCCACGTGAAGCCTTCCCCGAGCGTGTGCCACGACACCTGGTCGCCGAACGTCTCGATCGCCTTGCGCTCGCCGGTTTCCCACGCGCCCTTGCCGAACTGCACGATGCCGATGCGAAAGCCGCGGCCGATCGCGCGCAGCATCAGGCCCCACGCCGCCGTCGATTTGCCCTTGCCCTTGCCGGTGTGAACGATGAGCAGGCCCTTCTCCACGGTCTTGGAGGCGACCTCGGCATCCTGCACCGCCTTGCGGTTCTCCATCTTCGCCTTGTGGCGGGAATTGTCGGCGCTTTCGGTCACGGGCATGTTCTCCTTGTCACTTCAAAGTCAGCGGCAGTCCTGCCGCCATCAGGATCACGCGATCGGCCACGGCCGCGACGTCCTGGTTCAGTCGACCCTGGGCGTCGCGAAAGGCGCGGGCCAGCGCATTGTCCGGCACGATGCCCAGCCCGACTTCGTTGGACACGGCCACGATGGGGCCATTCGCGCTCCTGAGCGCATCGATCAGCTCGGCACATCTGGCCGGTACGTCCATGTCGGCGAGCATCACATTGCTGAGCCAGAGCGTCAGGCAATCGATCAGCATCGGCGTGCCCGAATCTCCATGTGCCCGGATGAGGCCGGCGAGATCATGTGTCGTTTCCAGCGTCTGCCATCCCTCAATGCGGCGCGCCTTGTGCTGGGCGATCCGGTCGGTCATTTCGGCGTCGAACGCCTGCGCGGTCGCAACATAGGTCCAAGGCGGCGGGTAGGCGGTGACGAGGGTCTCGGCATGGCGACTCTTGCCCGAGCGCGCGCCGCCGAGCACCAGCGTCAGGCGCGGCAGGACGGGGTGCGGCGGGGCAGGGACCATGGGGACGATTCCGATTGACGGGCTTTGACGCGACCCGTATCTAACAGATGACGGTTCTCCGAAAGGAGAGATTTAGGGAACACGGTGCGGGTTCTTGACCCAAGGCCGTGGCTGCCCCCGCAACTGTAATCGGCGAGTGTGAGGCCAAGACACCACTGGGAAACCGGGAAGGTGGCCTGATGCAGCGACCCGAGAGCCAGGAGACCTGCCGTCGACATTGCTGTTGGCCGACCCGTCGCGCGGGGAGTCGCGATGCTGGTTCTGATCCCGCCGGGATGGGCGGGATGCCGTCGGATGCAGCGCATCGTCCGGTCCTCTGGGGAGCCGGCAAGCGACGGAGACGGCCATGAAGTTGACCCGTACCACGACCTTTGCAGCCGCGAGCCTGTTGCTGCTCGCCGCCGATCCCGCCTTCGCGCATCACATGATGGGCGGCAAGCTGCCGCAGACGTTTGCGCAGGGGATGCTGTCCGGCCTCGGCCATCCCATCATCGGAATCGACCATCTGGCGGCGATCGTGGGCGCAGGCATCGTTGCAGCTCTTCTGGGCCGCGGCTTCGCGCCGGTGCTCGCCTTCACCACCGCGATGATCGCGGGCGTCGGCCTGCATGTGGCCAAGGCCAACATCCCCGCTGCCGAGCTGCTGGTCGGCCTGACCACCGCCGTGGTCGGGCTGGTGGTGGTGATGCGTGGGCGTTTCGGCGTGTTGCCGGTTGCCGGCCTGTTCGCCGTGACCGGCCTCGTCCACGGATATGCGCTGGGTGAATCGATCGTCGGCGCCGAGAACTCTCCGCTTGGAGCCTATCTCGCCGGGCTGCTCGTGATCCAGACCGTCATCGCGGCCGGTGCGTTCCTCGGCACTAGGCTGCTGTCGGCGAAGGCCAAGGCGGCTGCGCCGCTGGCGCTGCGGCTCGCGGGCGCTGCCATCGTGCTGGTGGGCGGCGTTGCCGCCGCAACGGCCGCCGGCGTGATCGGTTGATTGATGATCGCATCGGAGACTGGAGAGACGACGCTGTTCGTCTGCGTCACCTGCCGCACGCAGGCGCCTGAAGCTGCGCCGCCGGACGAGCCGCGGGCCGGTGCCCGTTTGCTCGCAGCCATCGAGACGGTGCCGGCCGCGCAGCGCGCCGGCGTCACCGTTGTCGGTGTCGAGTGCCTGTCGAACTGCAATCGTGCGTGCACGGTTGCGGTGACGGCGCCGGGCAAATGGACCTATGTGCTCGGCGCGCTCGATCCGGATCTGCATGCGCGGGATGTGCTGGCATTCGCGCAGCTGCATCAGCGCCATGATGCGGGCCTGCCGGCCTGGCGCGAGCGCCCGGAATACATCCGCAAGAACACCGTCGCGCGCGTGCCTGCGCTGTCGGCGCCACGCTGAAACCGAGAGATCGCATCGCCATGACGAAGTCGTTCGCCAAGACGCCTTGCACCATCGTCACCGGTTTTCTCGGCGCCGGCAAGACGACGCTGGTGCGCAATCTGATCGAGACCGCGAACGGCCGCCGGCTCGCCATCATCGTCAACGAGTTCGGCGACGTCGGCATCGACGGCGACATCCTGAAGGGCTGCGGCGTGCCGGACTGTCCGGAGGATCGCATCGTCGAGCTGTCGAACGGCTGTCTGTGCTGCACCGTCGCCGACGATTTCGTGCCCGCGCTCAGGAGCCTGCTGGATCAGAAGGAGCCGCCGGAGCATATCGTGATCGAGACCTCGGGGCTGGCGCTGCCGAAGCCGCTGGTGCAGGCCTTCAACTGGCCCGAGATCGCGACGCGTGTCACGGTCGACGGCGTCGTGGCGGTCGTCGACGGCCCGGCGGTGGTTGCGGGCCGCTTCGCCGACGATCCGGAAGCGCTCGCGGCGCAGCGCGCCACCGATGCCTCGCTCGATCACGACAACCCGCTGGAGGAGGTCTACGAGGACCAGCTGCTGTGCGCCGATCTCGTCGTGATGAACAAGAGCGATCTGATGAGCGAGGAGCAGCGCAAGGATGTCGCCGCCGAGATTGCCGCCAAGGTGCAGCGCGCCGTCAAGGTGATCGCGACCGAGCATGGCAGGCTGTCGGCGTCGGTGCTGCTCGGGCTCGGCGCCGCGGCGGAGGATGATCTCGCCGCCCGGCCGTCGCATCACGACAACGAGGCCGAGCATGATCACGACGATTTTGAGAGCTTCGTGCTCGACGTCCCGGCGCAGGCCTCGCCCGATGCGCTCGTCGACCGCATCGCGGCCGCCGTCGATGCGCATGATGTCTTGCGGGTGAAAGGGTTCGTGGAGGTTGCCGGCAAGCCGCTGCGCCTCCTCGTGCAGGCCGTGGGCAGCCGCATCCAGCATCAGTTCGAGCGCCCGTGGCGCTCGGGCGAATCGCGGCAGGGGCGGTTGGTGATCATCGGCGAGCGCGGCCTCGATGCCGCCGCCATCCAGAGCCTGATCACAGGGTAGGCGCCACCGATGCACCTGCTGGCGACAACGGGCGGGGATCTCGACGACCTCGAACAGGCCGTGGATCTTGCGCAGTCGCCGGCCGAGATCGTCGTGCTGTCGTTCTCGGACACCGACCTGTCGGCGTTGGCCGAAGCCTGGACCGCGACGTCGACCGAGCTGCCGAGCCTGCGCCTCGCCAGCCTGAAGCGGCTGAAGCATCCGATGTCGGTCGATCTCTACGTCGACCGCGTCGTGCTCGGCGCGCGCGCCGTCGTCGTGCGCTGTCTCGGCGGGCTCGACTATTGGCGCTACGGGCTGGAGCGCATCGCGTCGGCCTGCCGCAGCCGCAACATTCTGTTCGCGGCACTGCCGGGCGATGATCGCGCCGACGACCGGCTCGATGAGCTCTCGACCTTGCCGCAAGACGCGACGTCGCGGCTCTACGGCTATCTGCACGAGGGCGGCGTCGGCAATGCGCGCGAGGCGCTGCACTATCTCGCGAGCCTGCTTGGCGGTGACGCGCCGTTTGGCGAGCCGCTCGCGCTCGGCTCCATCGTCGGCTTCGCGCGCGACCGCGGCACGGTCGGCATCGATGACCTCTGCAGCCACGATGATGCGCGGCCGAGCGCGCTGATCGTGTTCTACCGTGCGAGTCTGCTCGCCGCCGATACGGCCGGGATTGCCGCGCTGATGCAGGTGATCGAAGCCGAAGGGCTGGCGGCCGTCGCGGTCGCGGTAACCAGCCTGAAGGATCCCAGCATCGGGGACGCGCTGGCGCGACTGGTCCGGCACCGGCATCCTGCGGTCATCTTGAACGCGACCGCGTTCTCGGCGCAGCGCGAGGACGGAACAACGGCGCTCGACCTCGCGGACGCGCCGGTTCTGCAGATCATCCAGGCGCAGAGCACCGAGGAGGCCTGGACCTCCTCGGCGCGTGGATTGTCGCCGACGGACCTTGCGATGAATGTCGTGCTGCCTGAGCTTGACGGCCGGCTGCTGGCGCGCCCGATTGCGTTCAAGGGCGAAGCGCCGGCGGACGAGCGTCTGCAGTTCGGCGCGATGCGCTATGTGCCTCAACAGGACCGCATCGCTTACGTCGCCCGGCTGGCGGCGCGATGGGCGCGCCTGCGGGCGCTGTCGGCCGACGAGCGGCGCGTGGCGCTGATGCTGTCCGATTATCCGTCGCGCGACGGCCGACGCGGCTATGCGGTCGGGCTCGACACCAGCGCAAGCGGGGCCGCGATCGCGCAGTTGCTGGCGGAGAGCGGGTACGACATCGGCCGCGCAGCGCCGATCGCCGACGACATCGAAGCGCTGCTGCGGGACGAGGCAGATGAGCTCGTCGTGCCGCTCGAAATCTATCGGTGCGCACTGGCGCTGCTGCCGGATGATCTGCAGCGCGTCTTGCACGACACCTGGGGAGAGGCGGACCTCGATCCGGCGTTCCGGGGCGGCGCGTTCCGTTTTCCGGTGCTGCGTGCGGGAAAACTCCTGATCCTGCTGCAGCCGGATCGTGGCAATCGCGCCGATCGCAAGTCCGGCTATCACGACACCAGCGTGCCGCCGCGGCACGCTTTCGTCGCGCTGTACGCGCATCTGCGAGAGGCCGAGCGGATCGATGCGCTGATTCATCTGGGCGCGCATGGCACGCTGGAATGGCTGCCTGGAAAGGCGCTGGCGCTGTCAAACGCGTGCTGGCCGGAGGCCGTACTGGGCCCGCTGCCGGTGATCTATCCCTTCATCGTCAACAACCCCGGCGAAGCGATGCAGGCCAAGCGGCGGTTGTCGGCGCTGACGCTCGGGCACTTGACGCCGCCGCTGTCGCAGGCCGGTCTGCACGGACCGTTGCTGGAGCTGGAGGGCCTTGTCGAGGAATATGCCGAGGCCGACGGTCTCGACAAGCGGCGCCTGAAGCTGCTCGAGGAGGAGATCGTCGCGCGGGCTTGGCAGAGCGGCCTGGCCGCCGATTGCGGGCTCGACCGTGCCATGGCCGGACGCGAGGCGATCGCGCAGCTCGATGCGCAGCTCTGCGACATCAAGGAGCTCGCGGTGCGCGACCGCCTGCATGTGTTCGGCGAGGCGCCCGACACGGCCGCGACCGGCCTGCTGGCCGATGCGATCATGGCGGCCGTGGGGCCGGCGGCCGCGGCGGTCGATCGCGTCGACATCGCGGCCCGGATCGCTGCGAGCGCTGCGGCCGAGCGCACCGCGTTGCTCGCTGCGCTCGATGGCCGGCGCGTCGCCGCCGGTCCGGCCGGCGCGCCGAGCCGCGGCCGTCTCGACGTGCTGCCGACCGGCCGCAATCTGACCGCGATCGACCCGCGCGCGATTCCGACCCGCACTGCGGCTCTGGTCGGCCAACGTGCCGCCGACGAGGTGATCCGGCGCTATCTGCAGGACCATGGCGACTACCCGCGCGCGCTCATGCTCGATCTCTGGGCGTCCGCATCGCTGCGCACGGGCGGAGACGACCTGGCACAGGCCTTGGCTTATCTCGGCGTGCGGCCGCGCTGGGATCTCAATTCCAATCGCGTCACGGGTGTCGACGTGCTGCCGTTGGCGATGCTCGACCGCCCGCGCATCGACGCGACGCTGCGGATCTCGGGGCTGTTTCGCGACCTGTTCGAAGCGCAGATCGCGCTGTTCGATCTCGCCGTGCAGAAGGTGGCAGCGCTCGACGAGGGCGATACCGACAATCCGCTGGCCGCGGCCCGGCGGCGCGGCGAGAGCCTGACACGCGTGTTCGGCGGAGCGCCCGGCAGCTACGGCGCCGTTGCCGCCGATCTCGCGCTCGGGATGGACTGGACGAGCCGGTCGCAGCTCGGCGAGGCGTATCTCGAGAGCACCGCTTACAGTTTCGGCGGAGCGCATGACGGCGTGTCGGCCTCCGACACGTTTCGCGCCCGCGTCCGCAGCGCCGATGCCCTCGTGCATCCGCAGGACGATCGTGAGCGCGACCTGCTCGATGGCGAGGAGGTCGCCGATTTCGCCGGTGGATTTGCTGCCGCCGCAGCGTCGCTCGGCGCGTCGCCCGCGCTGCTGCATCTCGACACCAGCCGTCCAGAGGCGCCGACGGCGCGGAGCTTCAGTGAGGAGATTGCCCGCGTGGTCCGCGGCCGTCTCGCCAATCCGCGGTGGATCAACGGAATGCTCGCTCACGGCTATCGCGGCGTGGCCGAGATCGCGCAGGGCGTCGACGCGCTCTATGCCTTTGCGGCCACCTCCGATGCCGTCGCCGAGCACCTGTTCGATCTGGCGCATGGCGCGCTGCTGCGCGACGAGGCCGTGCTGGACGGCATGGTCGCGCGCAATCCTGCGGCTGTCGCTGCGATCGTCTCGCGGTTCGAGGATGCGCTGCGCCGGCAGCTCTGGGTGCCGCGCCGCAATGCGGTCGCTGACGAGATCGTGCAGGCTCGCGCGCGCCTCACGCAAAAGGAGAGCGTGTCGTGAGCGCCGCGGTCGAGATCAAGGGCTGGTGTCCGGGCGCGCGGCGTCCGATGCCGAGCGGCGACGGGTTGATCGTTCGCGTCCGGCCGCATGGCGGCGCGCTGCCGGTGTCGACGCTGCGCGAGCTTGCCGAGGCCGCGCGGCGTTACGGCAACGGCGAGATCGACCTCACGCGCCGCGCCAATCTGCAGATACGTGGCGTATCGTCCGAGACGCTCGTGCCGCTGTGGGAGCTGATGGCATCGCTCGGGCTGCTCGATGACAGCGCCGAGCGCGAAGCCATCCGCAACATCGTCGTCAATCCGCTGGCGGGACACGACCCGGCCGAACGGGCCGACATGCGACCCGTCGCGGCCGAGCTGGAGACGTTGCTGGCCTCGGATCAGACGCTCCATGCGCTGCCGCCCAAGTTCGGCTTTGCGCTGGACGGCGGCGGCCGGCTGCCGCTGACGGAGCTCGCCGCGGATGTTCGTCTCGTCGCCTGTGGCGGCACTCGGGGGAGGCGTGTCGCCGTCGGCATTGCGGGTTCCGATGATCCCGTGTGGCTCGGAACGACAGCCGTGATCGACGCGGCATCGACGGCCGTTCACCTCGCGCGGCTGGTGCTGCAACTTAGCCCCACGCGCCGCTCCGCGACGTTGCCGCCGTCCGCGATCGCCGCGGTCAGCGCAGAGCTGAACCTTGACGTTTCCGACATCGCGCCACCGTCAGCCGCCATGGGGCAGCGACATTGCGGCGTCATTGCTCTCACGGATCAAACCTGCGCCGTCGGTCTCGGCGTGCCGTTCGGCCGCATCGATAGCGACGCGCTGGCGCGGCTTACGGCCGTGCTCGCGGCACATGATGTCGCCGAGGTCCGCCTGTCACCATGGCGCGCGCTATATGTCGTCGCGGGCGCCGTGAGTGCAGGGCAATTGGTGGCGGACGCAGCCCGGCTCGGCCTGGTCGTCGACGACGCCGATCCACTGATGCGCATCGACGCCTGCTCGGGCGCCGGCTGCTGTCCGTCCACGGAATTGGCGACGCGGCAGCATGCCCGCATGATCGCCGATGCGATGGCCCGGACGGGATTCAACGGCACGCTGCACGTCTCCGGCTGCGCCAAGGGCTGTGCACGGTCGGCGGCTGCCGACATCGTGCTGGTCGGCGAGGCCAAAGGTTATCACATCGTCCGCCACGGCACGGTGAAGAGCGAGCCCTGCGGCATGCTCGATCCCGCCGAGATCGACGTCGACGGGTTGTTCGAAACGAAAGAAAAGGCCGATGTCTGAGCTCCGCGACTACATCAAGGACGGCGCGGAGATCTACCGCCGCTCGTTCGCGACCATCCGCGCCGAGGCCGACCTGTCGCGCTTCCAGGGACTGGAAGAGAAGATCGCCGTGCGCATCGTCCATGCCTGCGGCATGGTCGAGATCACCTCCGACATCGCGATGTCCGAACATTTCGCCGCGGAGGCGCGGGCGGCGCTCGATGGCGGCGCGCCGATCCTGTGCGATGCCAAGATGGTGGCGCAGGGGATCACGCGGGCGAGGCTGCCGGCGAGGAACGAGATCATCTGCACGCTCGAGGCGCCCGAGGTGCCGGCACTTGCCGCGCAGCTCGGCACCACCCGATCCGCCGCGGCGCTGGAGCTGTGGCGGCCGCATCTCGGCGGCGCACTGGTGGCGATCGGCAATGCGCCGACATCGCTGTTTCATCTGCTCGACATGCTCGATCAGGGCGCGCCGCGACCGGCCGCGGTGATCGGAACGGCGGTTGGGTTCGTTGGAGCGCGGGAGTCCAAGGAGGCGCTCGCGGCCGATGGCCGGGTGCCGTATCTGATCGTGAAGGGCCGCAAGGGCGGCAGCGCGATGGCGGTCGCCGCGGTGAATGCGATCGCGAGCGACGTCGAATGAGCCTGCTGGACACCATCGCGGGCTCGGCCAATGCGGGCACGCTGTACGGCATCGGCGTCGGTCCGGGCGACGTTCGTTATCTGACCTTGCGCGCCGCGGGCCTGGTCCGGTCCGTCGATGTGGTGGCGTTCTTTGCCAAGCGCGGCATGGAAGGCAACGCGCGGCGGATCGTGGCGCCCTTGATGGAAGCCGGCCGCCACGAGCTGCGGCTCGAATATCCGGTCACGGAGGAACTGCCCGTCGCCGACCCGTCCTATCAGTCAGAGATCGCCGATTTCTATCGGCGCGCGTCGGACAGCATCACCGCGCATCTGGCGGCGGGGCGATCGGTCGGTCTGCTGTCGGAAGGCGATCCGTTCTTCTACGGCTCGTTCATGCATATGTGGCGGCGACTGGAGCACGATCATCCGGTCGAGGTGGTGCCGGGCGTCACCGGCATGTCCGGCTGCTGGACAAAGGCCAATGTTCCGATCACCTGGGGCGACGACGTCCTCTCGGTGCTGCCGGGCACGTTGGGCGAGGACGTCCTGCATGATCGGCTGACGCGTTGCGAGGCTGCCGTGATCATGAAGGTCGGGCGCAACCTCGCCAAGGTGAAGCGCGCGATCATCAGCGCCGGATTGCTCGATCGCGCGCTCTATGTCGAGCGCGGCACGATGGAGGCGCAGCGCGTCGCGCCGCTGGCCGAGGTGGAGCTGGACCGCGGTCCCTATTTCTCGATGATCCTGATCCCCGGGCAGGGGCGACGGCTATGACGGGCACGCTGACCATCGTGGGCGTCGGCCCGGGGCGGGCCGAATTGATCACGCCCGCCGCCGCGGCCGCCATCGCAAGCGCGACCGATCTGATCGGCTATGGACCGTATCTCGACAGGGTGACCTCGACGAGTCCGGGCCAGATCCGGCATGCCAGCGACAATCGCGTCGAGCTCGACCGTGCGCGCCACGCACTGGCGCTCGCACGCGACGGCAAGCAGGTCGTGGTGGTGTCGGGCGGTGATCCCGGCGTGTTCGCGATGGCCGCGGCGGTGTTCGAGGCGGTCGAGGCGGGACCGCCGGCTTGGCGCGACCTCGACATCCGCGTCGAGCCTGGCGTCACCGCCATGCTGGCGGCCGCGGCTGAGGTCGGGGCGCCGCTCGGCGGCGACTTCTGCGCGATCTCGCTGTCCGACAATCTCAAGAGCTGGACGACCATTCGTCGTCGCCTCGAGGCGGCCGCCGCGGCCGATTTCGTCGTTGCGCTCTATAATCCGCTGTCCAAGGCGCGGCCTCATCAGCTGGGCGAGGCGTTCGCGCTGCTGCGCCAGATCAAGCCGGCTTCGACCGTCGTCGTCATGGTCAGGGCCGCGGGCAGTGGTGATGTCGGACGGATCATCACCACCTTGGGCGAGGTCGATCCCGACAAGGCGGACATGCGCACGCTTGTGCTGATCGGATCGAGCGCCACGCGCCTGATCGCGCGCGATGGAAAGTTGCCCTACGTCTATACGCTGCGCCGTGAGGTCGAGGGCGGCGCATGAGTCAATTGTGCTTCCAGCCACTGCAACGCGGCTCGCGCCCCTTCCAGCGCGACGCCGTGCGGCTTGTCGGGTCGAGCGATCATCACCACGGGAATTGCGAGCCGCCGCGCGGCTGCGATCTTCGGATAGGTCGCCGCGCCTCCGGAGTTCTTCGACACCACGATGGCGATGCGCTCTCGGGTCAGAAAGGCTTGCTCTGTCGGCTCGTCGAATGGCCCCCGATCGTGGACAAAGCGAATGTCGGGCGGCAGCGCGACGTCGCCAGGCGGGTCGATGGTCCGCGCGACATAATGATGCTGCGGGGCTGCTGCGAAGGCTGCGAGCTCCAGGCGGCCAAGACTGAGGAACACGCGCGCCGGATCCGTTCCGAGCGCGGAAGCCGCGTCGTCGGCACTGCCGACCTCGATCCAGCGGTCGCCGGCCTGGCGTTGCCAGGCCACGCGCCGGATCGACGCCAGCGGCACCGACAGCGCATGGCAGCCTGCAACCGCATGGCGCGAGATCTGGTCGGCGTAGGGATGCGTGGCATCGATGACGGCGTCGATCGCATGATCCCGCAGCCAGGCTTCCAGTCCGGCGATGCCGCCGAAGCCGCCGATGCGCGTCGGCAGCGGCTGCGGTCTGGGCGCGGCGGTGCGGCCGGCGAGCGACAGCGTCGCTGCGAACCGGTCGTCGCCGGCGAGCAGCCGCGCCAGCTCCGAAGCCTCGGTCGTCCCGCCAAGAATGAGAATACGCATGCGGGGCAGTGTCCATGGTGAACTCGGCCGCAACTTGCAACGCGCAGCGCTGGCTGTCCATCGTCGGTATTGGCGAGGATGGTGTTGGCGGTCTCTCGACGTCCGCACGACGTCTCATCGCGCAGGCGGCGCTCGTGGTCGGAGGCGCGCGCCATCTCGAGCTTGCCGCGCCGTTGATCGCGGGGGAACGGCTGGCTTGGCCCAGCCCGTTGAAGCTCGCGTTCGATCAGATCGCGGCGCGACGGGGAGAGCCCGTCGTCGTTCTCGCAAGCGGCGATCCTTTCAACTACGGCGTCGGCAAGCAGCTGATGCAGCGTTTCGCGCCCGCCGAGATGTTGTGCGTCCCGCAGCCCTCGGCCTTCAGCCTCGCGGCGGCACGGCTCGGCTGGCCGCTGCAGGACGTGGCGCAGGTGACGCTGCACGGCCGCCCGCTGGAAGGGATCATCCGCCATCTTGCGCCGGGGGCGCGCATTCTGGCGCTGGCCTGGGATGGATCCACTGCCGCAAGGCTCGCCGCGCTGCTGACCTCGCGCCGCATGGGACGTTCGCGCCTGACGGTGCTGGAAGCGATCGGCGGCCCACACGAGCGGGTGCGAGGCGCGCCAGCTGACGCGTTCGATCTCTCCGATATCCATCCGCTGACGACGATCGCGATCGAGGTCGACGCGGAGGTTGATGCGCCCGTGATCCCGCTGACCGCCGGTCTTGCCGATGACCTGTTCGAGCATGACGGCCAGTTGACCAAGCGTGACGTTCGCGCCGTGACGTTGTCGGCCTTGGCGCCGCGTCCAGGCGAACTGCTGTGGGACGTCGGGCTGGGCTCGGGCGCGGTGGCGATCGAGTGGCTGCTTCGTCATGGTTCGTTGCGCGCGATCGGCATCGAGGCGCGGCAGGACCGGGCCGACCGGGCGATGCGCAACGCGCTGGCGCTCGGCACTCCCGAGCTGAAGCTGGTGATCGGACGCGCGCCGGCGATGCTGGCGGATCTCGAAGCGCCCGATGCGGTCTTCATCGGCGGCGGCATTTCTGAAGCGGGTGTGTTCGAAGCGGTCTGGTCGCGGCTGAAGCGTGGCGGCCGCCTCGTCGCCAACGTGGTGTCGCTCGAAGGCGAGGCGCGGCTGAGCGCGTTGTTCGGCCAGCATGGCGGTGAACTGATCCGCATCGCGGTTTCGCGCATCGAGCCGGTCGGCCGCATGCATGGTTGGCGGCAGGCCATGCCGATCACGCAGTGGCGGGTGACGAAACCATGATCGCGCTCGGGATCGGTTGCCGCCGCGCCGCCAGCGTCGCAGACATCGAGGCGGTCATCGCACAGGCGCTCTCGTTGGCGCGCCTCGCCCCGGCAGACGTGGCGGTGCTCGCCACGGCGGCGGACAAGGTCAGCGAGCCTGGCGTGGTGTCCGCCGCGCAGCGGCTCGGCCGTCCGCTCGTCGGAGTCGATCTTGCTGACATGACGGCTGTCGCCGATCGCGCGATCACGCGAAGCGATCGCGTCAGGCGCCTGAAGGGTGTACCTTCGGTTGCCGAGACGGCGGCGCTCGCTGCCGCCGGCGCGAATGCCCGGCTGGTCCTGGCGCGCGTCGCAAACGCCGTAGCGACCTGCGCGCTGGCGGAGGGCGAGGCGGCCATCGATGCGGAGCGTGCGCCATGACGGTGCACTTCATCGGCGCCGGTCCCGGCGCCCCGGACCTGATCACCTTGCGCGGCCGTGACCTGATCGCGCGCTGTCCGGTATGTCTCTATGCGGGCTCGCTGGTCCCTCGAGCGCTGCTCGATCATTGCCCGCCCGGCGCACGTATCGTCGACACGGCACCGATGTCGCTCGACGAGATCGTGGCCGAGATCGAGCGCGCCACGCTCGCGGGCGACGACGTGGCGCGGCTGCATTCCGGCGATCTCTCGATCTGGAGCGCGCTCGGCGAGCAATTGCGGCGCCTGGATGCATTGCGGATTCCCTACACGATCACACCCGGTGTGCCGTCGTTCGCGGCGGCGGCGGCCGCGCTTGGTCGCGAATTGACCTTGCCGGGATTAGCCCAATCGGTGGTGCTCACGCGGACCTCCGGCCGCGCGTCGGCCATGCCGGACACGGAGCAGCTTTCGCTGTTCGCGCAGTCGCGCGCCACGCTCGCCATCCATCTCTCGATCCACGTTCTCGACAAGGTCGTCGAGGAGCTGCGGCCGCATTACGGTGACGACTGTCCGGTCGCGATCGTCTATCGCGCGAGCTGGCCGGACCAGCTGGTCCTGACCGGCACGCTGGCGACCATCGTCGGCCAGGCCGCGGCTTCCGCCGTGGAGCGGACCGCGCTGATCCTGGTGGGCCGCGCACTCGCAACCGAGGATTTTCGCAACAGCGCGCTGTACGATGCCGACTATCAGCGGCGCTTCCGCGGGAGAGGGGAGTGAGCCGGTCCATGACTTTGTCCGACCAGCCGGCCGTCGCGGTCGAACACGGCGATGTCGAGGGCCATGTCGTTGTCGCCCAGCGCACGCCGCGCCGTCGTCCAGGCGGCGAGCGCGACCACCTCTCCGGCAGGAAACCCGACCCGCTGGGACTCCTGCAGCACCTGCAGCGCGGTGTTGGCCGTGCGTGCGCTCGTGACCAGCGTGGCCGGCGCACCCGCGTCATGCAGCGTGTTCGCCAGCCAGCCGAGATCGACCTCGCCGGCGCGCGAATGCAGGTCGAGCAGGCCCTGGCCGAGCTTGGTCATCTTGGCGAAGCCGCCGGCCACGGTGACGCGAGCGACCGGATGCCGTCGCAGATATTTCAGCATGCCGCCGGCGAAATCGCCCATGTCGATCAGCGCCGTCTCCGGCAGGCCATGGAGCCGCTGCACGGCCTTCTCGGAGGTGCTTCCCGTCGCGCCGGCGATGTGCGGCAGGCCGGCCGCGCGCGCGACGTCGATGCCGCGATAGATGGAGTGGATCCAGGCTGCACAGCTGAACGGCACCACGATCCCCGTGGTGCCGAGGATCGACAGGCCGCCGACGATGCCAAGCCGCGGGTTGAGCGTCTTTCTGGCGAGCTCCTCGCCGCCGGGAATGGAGATCTCGACGGCCACGTCGCCTGTCGCACCGAGCTTTGCCGAGGCTTCGCCAATCGCCGCCGTGATCATCTCGCGCGGCACCGGATTGATCGCAGGCTCTCCCGGCGGCAGCGGCAATCCCGGTCGTGTCACGGTGCCGACGCCGGGGCCGGCGCGGAACGTTACGCCGGAATTGTCTGCACCGCGCCGCAAGGTTGCTCTGACCAGCGCACCATGCGTGACGTCAGGATCGTCGCCGGCGTCCTTGACCACGCCCGCGGTGGCCTTGATGCCGTCGGCCTCGTGCATCGCGATCGCAAAGCCGACGCGACGTCCGCCAGGCAGGACGATCTCGACCATGGCAGGACAGTTGCCCGTGATCAGCAGCTCGTAGGCGGCGCGCGCTGCGGCCGTGGCGCAGCTGCCGGTCGTCCAGCCACGCTTCAGCGGTCGGTTCGGCGGATCCGCGATGTCCATCATGTCGGTTCGCATAGCACATTTTGCCATGCCTCGGCGGCGTTACGGCCATGAGCACGGCGGCGCCCAGCGGAATCATCATCGCCGCGCCGCGTTCGGGCGCCGGCAAGACGACCGCCACGCTCGGGCTGTTGCGTGCGCTCAGCCGGCGCGGCACGCGCGTGCAACCCTTTAAATGCGGCCCCGACTATATCGATCTCGCCTATCACACGGCTGCGGCAAAGCGGACGAGCTACAATCTCGACAGCTGGGCGATGTCCGCGCCGCAGCTGCTCGGGCTTGCCTGCGGCGTCGCCGCCGACGCCGATATCGCCATCGTCGAGGGCGTCATGGGCCTGTTCGATGGCGCGTCGCATCCCGGGCGCGCGGGCAGGGGCTCGGCTGCGGATCTTGCAGCCCTGACCGGCTGGCCGGTCGTGCTCGTTCTCGATGTCAGCGGGCAGACCGAGACGGCCGCCGCCGTCGCGCTCGGCTGCGCGCGTTTTCGCGACGATGTCCACGTGGCCGGGGTGATCCTCAATCGGGTCGCGAGCGAGCGGCACCGGGCGCTCATCGAGCCGGCGTTTGCGACCGTCGGAATCGAGGTGCTCGGCGCGCTGGCGCGGGACGCGCAACTGACCTTGCCCGAACGCCATCTCGGGCTGGTCCAGGCCCAGGAGATCACGGCCATCGAGGCCCATCTCGAGCGTCTTGCGGCAAGCGTGTCCGGGTCGGTCGATCTCGACGCGGTGCTTGCTCTCGCAAATCCGATTCGGGCGCCTGGCCTCGCCGCGCAGAGCTCCAGCCTCGGCATCAAACCGCCCGGACAGCGCATCGCGCTCGCATCAGATGCGGCCTTCTCGTTCAGCTATCCGCATCTGCTGCGGCACTGGCGCGCTCAGGGCGCGGAGACCATCCCGTTCTCGCCGTTGAACGACGAGGCTCCTGATCCAGCAGCCGACGCGGTGTGGCTGCCAGGCGGCTATCCCGAATTGCATGCGGGACGGCTGGCCTCGGCGCGGTCGTTCCTCGACGCGTTGCGCGCGATGGCCTCGCGCGGCGTGCCAATCCACGGCGAGTGCGGCGGCTACATGACGCTAGGCGCGGGACTCGAAGATGCCCATGGTGTCCGGCATGCGATGGCTGGGCTGCTTTCACTGGAAACGTCGTTCGCGCGACGCCGCCTGCATCTCGGCTATCGTCAAGCGACGCTCTTGGTCGACTGCAGCCTCGGCCCGAGAGGGGCCGTCGTTCACGGCCACGAATTCCATTATGCAACCATCCTGAGCGAGGCAGACGATCCGCTGATCGCGTGCCGCGATGCCTCGGGCGGCGTCATCGCCGAGCGCGGCGCCCGGCGCGGGTCGATGACCGGATCGTTCCTGCACGTCCTGAGCGGGGAGGGCGCATGAGCGAGCCAGGCCGAAGCCCTCCGCAGTTCGACGCGACATTCCGGCAGCGCTTTGCCGAGCTGGTGCGCTGGCGTCGCGACGTCCGCCGTTTCCGCGCCGATCCGGTCTCCCTTGAGCTGATCGAGCAGTTGCTCGCTCTCGCGTCCTACGCGCCGTCCGTCGGCTTCTGCCAGCCTTGGCGGTTCGTGCTCGTCGAGAGCGCCGAACGCCGCGCGACGGTGATCGAGAACTTCCAGCATGCGAACCAGGCGGCGCTCGCCGGCTATGATGGTGAGCGGCGCGCGCTCTATGCAAGCCTCAAGCTGGAAGGCTTGACGCAGGCGCCGGTCCATCTCGCCGTCTGTGCCGACGAAGGCGCTGCCACCGGGCATCGTCTCGGCCGCGCCACGATGCCGGAAACGCTCCGCTACTCGGTGGTCGCAGCGATCCAGACGTTCTGGCTGGCGGCGCGCGCGGACGGTCTCGGCGTTGGCTGGGTGTCGATCCTGAACCCGGAGGCTGTCTGTCGCGCGCTCGAATTGCCGTCGGACTGGAGCCTGATTGCGTATCTCTGCGTCGGCTGGCCGCAGGAGGAGCATGACGATCCCGAGCTGGAACGTCACGGCTGGGAAACGCGGCTCGACCAGACCGTGATCAAGCCGCTCAAGCGTTAGGTCACGACGCGAGCGCCAACGCCGGCGCGTCAACCGTCATCGGCTCGCCGACGGCGGCCTCGGCGCGCATGAGCTGAAACCGTGTGCCGTGCAGGTTGACGGTCAGTGGAATGCCGCGGAAATCGTCGTGAAAGGCGTGGATGCGGCGCGCCATCTCGGATCGATCGATGTCGGCGGGCATGTCGCATAGGGCGGCGTACATCTGCCTCGTGCTCTTGGTGCCGCTCCAACCGGTGCCGAGCGCCGGCAGCGGGCCGGCCTGGCAGGCGAGGTCGCGCGACATCCGCCAGAACAGATAGGCGAGCCGCACGAACGCCATCTGCTCCAGGCCGCGGACATCCACGCCTTGGGGGATGTCGAACGGCTCGACACCGACGATCGCGCCGCAGTCGACCCGGGTCTCCATCGCGTGGGCCGTCGCGCCGAAGCGCTTCGTACCGTCGTACATTGCGAAATGGGCCGGCGCCCAGCCGGGATAATCCGGTGGGCCCGGATGAAAATTGTAGGCGCCGTAACCGAGCGCCTGAAGGATGGCGGCAGGCACGACGACGCCGGTCGTGAACGCAAGCAGGCGGGATCTGCCGAGCACGTCGCGTTCGATGGCTTCGAGGTCCTGCAGGCTGACCGCGCAGCGGAATGCGAGGGCAGCGTTGTGCGCCCGCAGGAGCTCGGACAACGCGAGCTGCTGGTCACGGCTGCCGGTGAGAAGAATGATGGTGTCGAACATGATTTGTCCTGGCTGGCGTCAGTGGCGATGGGCGTTGAAGCTGGCGGGCCGGCGCATGGCTTCCGAGGCAGCGGTGGCGGCGAACAGATCGGCCGGCAGCTCCTGACCGGGGACGATCTCGAGTACCATGTTGTCGGCCAGCAAAGCGGCCCGCCGCGCCATGCGAACCTCCGGCGCCCACGAGCACAGCGAAAGCTCGAGGCGGCCAAAGCCGCCGCAATCGGCGACGAAGGCGCTCGTCAGCCGCTCGATGCTGTCGGCCGTTGCGCGCGCGCTGCTACCTTCGACATCGCGCAGGATGACCGTGACGCCCCGGCCAGATTTTACTTTCGAGCGCACCACGAGCAGCGACTCCAGCGCGCCGACGCGCCCCGCCCGCCGCGGCGAGCGTGCCACTTCGGCGAAGTCCGGGTCGGGGCCGAGATCAGCGTTTGTCGGCTTCAGATTGTGGACGATCGTCGCGTTGCCGACTCCGGCTTCCCCTGCAACGGCATGGTAGCTGCGGGGAAGCCAGACCGTATCGAGTGCGATCTGGGACGTCACCGCACTCCAGGCCTGGTCGATCAGATAGCCGTCCCAGACATCGGGATATGACGAGGCAATCTCGCGCCAGGTCGTCAGCATGGTCTCGGCCGCCTTGGAGCGGCCGAAATAGAGAGTGCGCGGCGACATCTCCCAGCCGTTCCACTTATGGACGGCGAAGTCGCAGCCGGCCAGATGAGGAAGGCCCGGGGCGGCTTGAAACATCACGTCCGCCTCGACGTACAACAGCGGCTCGCGGTGCCGCTGCCACATCCGCGCGACGAAGTCGGCCTTGTCGGCAGCGCTCAGGCGTTCGCCGGGGCGGCAATCGATCGCCTCGATGTCGAATGGGAGCCCGAGCCGCTGCAGCGAGCGTCTGAGATGATAGACGTGCAAGTCGCCGACCGTCGTCGGATGGCAGGACACGACACGCATCGTAGTTGCGGGTGCCGTCTCCGGAGCAGGCCAGTCGCGGCCGCCCCACCACAATTCATGCGGACCGTCGGCCGAGGTGCCGACGGTGCCGAACGCCGTCAACTTGGATTTCAGGAAATCGAACGCGGGGTTTTCGCCGAAAGGGATCGCCACGGCATCGTGCGAGGTCAGCGTGCCGTACAGCAGCTCCGCACCCGCGCCGGTTGGCGGATCGAGCAGGACGATCGTGCGGCCGCGGCCAGGCGATGGACGTTCGTCGCAGTGAACCAGCGGCCCGAATGTCCGCGACAGCCACTGCAGACGAAGACCTTGCTGCTGACCGAGCCTGACGCCTCGAGCGCGCAAGGCTTGCGTCGGGTCGTCGTCGATGGCTTTCGGGTCTTGTCGCATCATGCCGGGTCCTCCTGCACAATCAAACGGACCACGTCGGCCAATCAGGCGCGTCGATCACGCATGCGCCGGCGTCGGTCACTTGCGATGATGCGAGCAGGACGAAGCTCTCGACACGGAAAACGCGAACTTCGTTTCGCAATGTTGCCGGCGCGCCGCGCGAAGCCCGCACAGATGAATCAACATCGTGGATGCGTAAGAAGACGTACGGGCATTCGCTTTCGATCTGATAGCGCTTGGTCGACGCCGAAGTACGAAATCGGGCATTAAAAAGCAGTCGCGGGCGCGGATCGCGCGCTTCGCGCTGAGATATCGAACGCGACGATACTCACGAAAGTCGACGTCGATCGAAACATTGAGCAACATTCGGTGACGCTACAGAAATCGATTGACACCTACGCGTGCGTCGTCGGCGCGCGACGCATCACGTCGATCGCTTCATTTGTCGTTCCATCAGCAACTACAACGTACGAGCACGACAGATCAGGCGCGCCTTGTCGCAAAAATCGTCACGAGATTCAAAAATCGCGTCTGCGGAAACTGACAGAGTCGAAAAATGCGATAATTTCGTCGAGGTGATTCGGAAAAAATTGCCGGGCGAGATGATCGTTTCGCAAGAACTCCGGATCTTGATCGACCGCAGATTTGGTGTGCGCGGTCCGCATCCAGGGATGCTGTTAGTAAGCGTTGCAGCCCGCGTTTTCTGCTGAACTCGTCTTCCGGAATGAACCCGCGCCATGCCGAACATCGGCCTCTCCTTCTCAATGATCGTCGAGCGCTCGATCCGCGTGCGGCAGAATTTGCCTGTCCCTAGGCAAAACATTCCATCTAACTACCTGAAAAATCACGAAGAATCTTCGCCTGCTTCTCTCGATCACAGCGTTCAACGATCGGAAGCCGTCTGCGAATACCGCATTCGGCATTGCGGGTTGGAGATGCGGAAATGAGCTACGCGCTGGACGTCTGGGCCCCGGCCGATGGCGTATCTTCGAAGGAGCCGGGGTCCCCGGACGTCGCGGTGGTGCTGCCGTCGAGCGAGTCGGTCAGCACCGTTCCAGACTCTGCGCCGCCGGGCGAGACCATGGTCTTCGACGAGGACAAGGATCTGCTCGACCGGCTGGCCACCGGAGAGGAGCTCGCATTTCGCCTTCTCGTCGAGCGCCACATCGACCGCGCCTATGCGATTGCGTTGCGCATCGTCGGCAATGCCGCCGACGCCGAGGACGTCGTTCAGGATACGATGCTGAAGGTCTGGACTCATCGCGGGCGGTGGCAGCACGGCCGTGCCAAATTCTCGACCTGGCTCTATCGCGTCGTCAGCAACCGCTGCATCGACATCCGCCGCAAGCCGCGGACCGAGAATGTCGATGTGGTGCCCGAGGTTGCGGACGGCAAGCCGGATGCCGTGAGCGTCATCGAGCGTGCGGAGCTCAGCGACCTCCTGGAAGGAGCGATGCAGCGGCTTCCGGAGCAGCAACGGATCGCCGTGATCCTGTCGTATCACGAGAACATGAGCAACGGCGAAATCGCCGAGGTGATGGACACGACAGTGGCCGCCGTGGAGTCGCTGTTGAAGCGGGGTCGCCAGCATCTGCGCGACATGCTGCGGCGTCACGAGCGCGACATTCGCGGCGCCTTCACCGATTGCTAACCATAAAATTCCCGGCGCGGGAGAATTCCCGCCTGATTCCCGCAGGCGCTTCCGTTTGATCGGTCAGACGGGGCCGATCCGCACCGTCAGTCCTTCCACGATGCGGCGTGCTTTGCCGATCACTCAGGAGTCCTCACCGTGCCCGCAATTTCCACCAACATCGCCGCCAACTCCGCCGTCCGCTACTTGAACATCAACTCCAACCAGGAGACGAGCTCGCTCTCCAAGCTGTCGAGCGGTTCGCGCATCACGTCGGCCTCGGACGACGCGGCCGGTCTCGCCATTTCCACGCGCATCTCCTCGGACATCACCACGCTGCAGCAGGCCGCGACCAACGCCGCCCAGGCGACGTCGATCCTGCAGACCGCGGATGGCGGCGCGTCGAACATCAGCGACATCCTGGCGCGCATGAAGTCGCTGGCCTCCGAGTCCGCATCGGGCACCACGGTCGGAACCAGCCGCACCTACATCCAGTCGGAATTCTCGCAGCTCATCAGCGAAATCTCGTCGATCGCGACCGGAACGCGCTACAGCGGTCAGAGCCTGCTCGACGGCACCAGCACGTTCTCGTCGGGCGTCTCGGTTCTGGTCGGATCGTCCGCGTCCGACACCATCAACATCACGCTGTCGGATCTCACCGCGAGCACGCTCGGCGTCTCGTCGCTCGACGTCAGCACCCAGACCGGCGCGACCGCAGCCTTGACCACTCTCGACACCGCGATCGACACCGTGTCGAAGGCGCGTGCCGACATCGGCGCGCAGGAGTCGCGCTTCAACTTCTCGGCCGATTCGATCTCGACGCAGACGCAGAACCTGCAATCGGCCAATTCCGCCATCAAGGACGTCGACATCGCCTCGGAGCAGGCGAAGCTGTCGTCGGCGCAGGTGAAGACCCAGGCCGCGGTATCGGCGGAAGCCGCCGCCAACCAGATCCCGCAGTACCTCCTGAAGCTGCTGGGCTGAGCCGTGATCTGCCGGGCCGGCGCCTCGCCGGTCCGGCTTTTTCCTCGGAGGACGACGACGGATGACGGTGAGCAGCGCAACCTCGAGCACGAGCAGCACGACATCGTCTTCTTCATCATCGACGAGTTCGAGCAGCTCGCTCACGACGTCGGGAACGAGCACCACGAGCACGATCGACTGGACCGCGCTGATCGAGTCCGCCGTCAATGCCAAGCTCACCCAGGCGACCCAGATCTCGACCAAGATCACCGCCAATGAAGCCAAGATCACGGCGTACCAGACGCTGCAGACCGCACTGAAGACACTGTCATCGGGATTGTCGTCGCTGGCGACATCGATGGTGAACTCGCTTGCGACCAACGCCTTCGCCACGCGGGCCGCTACCATCAGTGCGACCGGCGACGTCAGCGCCTCATCGGCGCTGTCGATGTCGGTGAGCAATGGAGCCGCGACCGGCAGCCACACGCTGACGATCGGCCAGGTCGCCACGGCGCACAAGGTGACGGGCACGACGCAGTCGAGCCAGACCGCGGCCCTCGGCTATTCCGGCACGTTCTCGCTCGGCCTGTCCGGAGGCAGCACGGCCGACATCACCATCACCAGCGGCATGTCGCTGCAGGATGTCGTCGACGCGATCAACGCGCAGACCTCCGCGACCGATGTCGAGGCGTCGATCGTCCAGGTATCGAGCGGGTCCTATCAACTGGTGCTGACGGGGACCCAGGATGCCGCCGACATCACCTATGCAAGCTCGTCCGGGGACGACATCCTCAACAAGCTCGGGGTGACCGACAGCTCGGGAGCCTTCGCGACGGTGCTGCAGACGGCCCAGGCCGCGGAGTTCACGCTCGATGGGATCAGCCTGACCCGCAACACAAACGACATCACCGACGTGCTCAGCGGCGTCACGTTCGATCTGCTGCAGGCGACACCCTCCGGAACGACGCTGACCGTCACCATCGGCGCCGATACGAGCCAGATCTCGTCGGCGCTGCAGACCTTCGTCACCGACTACAATGCGTTCCGCGATGCCGTGATTGCGCAGCAGACCACCAACTCCGACGGAACCGCCTCATCCAGCTCGGTGCTGTTCGGCGACGGCACCATGCGCGACATCATGAACTCGCTTCAGGCCGTGCTCGGAACGTCCGTCGGCGGGCTGACGATGGCGGACCTTGGTCTCTCGTTCAACGAAAAGAACGAACTCGAACTCGATACGGGCACGCTGTCGACGATCCTGAGCACCAATTTGAGCGGTGTGACGACGTTGTTGTCGGCGCAGACCAAGACCTCGTCGAGCCAGCTCAGCGTCGTCAATACCGGGTCGTCGCCGCAGTCGTTCACCCTGGATCTGACGGTGGATGCCTCGGGGAATCTCTCGGCCGCATCCGTCGGTGGCGACAGTTCGCTGTTCACGGTCAGCGGCAACACGATCGTGGGCAATTCCGGGACGATCTATGCCGGCATGGCTTTCACCTATACCGGCTCGACCTCGCAATCGATCACGGTGACCTCGACCCAGGGGCTTGCAACCCAGATCTACCAGATCGCCAAGACCGCATCGTCCAGCACCGGCTCGTTGCAGACTTTGATCGACAATCTGACGTCCCAGGACGAGACGATGCAGGCCAAGGTCAACGACATCAAGAGCTCGGCTGCGACGTTCCAGACCCAGCTCACGGCGCAATACGCCAAGTACCAGGCCGCGATCGAGAGCGCCAACAATACGCTGACCTATCTGAAAGCCCTCCTCAATTCGAGTTCGAGTAACTGATGACCCAGAGTTCGATGGCGCAATTTGCAAGTCAGGCCTACCGCGGCACGGCCGTCGCGGTTCCGCCGCTGCGGGCCGTGATCATGCTGCTCAACGGCGCGGTCACCTGCCTGCAGAAATCCGTGCAAGCGCAGGAGGTGCGTCGCTTCGAGGAGGGGCATGCCCACCTGACCCGGGCAACGGCGATCCTGCGCGGGTTGAGCTTGCACCTCGATTCCACGCGCGGCGGACCGGTCGCCGACCAGTTGTTCGGAACCTACAACGCCCTGATCGTGGCCGCGCTGCGGGCCTATGGTCGACCTCACATGCGCGAGAATTTCCAGCGGATCACCGAAAGCCTGCTGGAACTGCGGCAGGCGTGGGAGGCTGTCGATGTGGCGGCCCGGGGAAAGCGAGCGGCTGCTGATTCGGCCAACCGTCGGTAGATCTCGCCGAATCGGGCACTCGCCGCGCTGCGGAAATCTTGAGAAATCGATCAGAAATGGGCTGCATTGTCTCCCGTTTCGGTATCCAGTGCGGCCTCGCGTGCATACGACTCCCGAAAAGTACGGAGTTTCCAGAGCTTGGTTGCGGTCGATCGTCACAATTGCCGATATCAATTTCGTTCGCGGGCTGAATGCTTTATGACCAAGCTGGAAGCGCTGGATTGGGCGGACGATGGACGTCAGGGAATTCGAGGATCTGATCGGCAGGCTGGGTGAGGACCTCTCGCGCTGGCCGGCGGAGCAGCGTCAATCCGCTGCTGATCTGCTTGCGTCCTCCCCCGAAGCCGATCGATTGCTATCCGAGGCACGTCTCGTTCGTGAGGCGCTGTCGTCGCCGCCGGTTCGTGCACCCGCCGGCCTGACGTCGCGTATCCTTGCTGCGGCCCATCGCCTGGCCCAAGAGGAAGCGGCAACCCCGCCGGCTGACGCCCATCAGCCCGGCTGAGCCTTAGCCAGGACCGCGCTTGCGCGGCTGCGCTTCGGCCGGTCGGACCTCGCCGCTGGAACCGCAACACCATCGCAACTGTCATCTCGCTCAGTTTCTTGAGCTCGCTTGCGCGCGAATCGAGGGCGCCCGAGTGCGACGACGGCGAGCCGTGGCGCCGATGCAGATCGGGGCCTCGCACCAGGCGATTTTTGCCGCCTCTGCGCAACAGCGCGGCGGCAAATTCTGCCGTCGGATCAACTAATTCGATCGACTAATTGTGCGCCTGGAATCGGCGCTCTGGCCGTTTGATCAGCAAACGCCTTCACGACCGCGTGGTCGTGCTGTGTCCCGCCGCCGCTCGCGGCGCGAGCCGGAGTTCTGCCATGACCGTCACCGCCGCGAGTTCGTCGACCGCGACCACCTCATCGACATCATCGTCCAGCGACACATCGCGTACGACGCTCAGCTCGACCGACTTTCTTCAGCTGCTGGTGAGCGAACTGCAGAACCAGGATCCGCTCAACGCGACCAGCGTGACCGACTTCATCAACCAGATGACGTCCTACGCCAATTTCACCTCGCAGCAGTCGCTCAACAGCAGCATGACCTCGCTGGCCGGCTCGTTCTCGAGCCTGGTGACGCTGAATTCGGTGAACTACATCGGCCACACCGTCGAGGCCAAGAGTGACACTGCCGTCCTCTCGAACGGCTCGGCGACGTTCGGCTATTCGCTGTCGTCAGCAGCGTCAAACGTTTCGATCTCGATCAAGGATTCCTCCGGAAGCACGGTCTGGACAGGCACCGGGACCGGCAACAAGGGCGCCAATTCGATCACCTGGGACGGCACCGATTCCAGCGGCAATCAGCTCAGCAATGGCGGCCAGTACACGATCTCCGTGACGGCGACGGACTCCGCGGGCACCTCGGTCCTCAACTACACGACGGTCATCGGGACCGTAACCGGCATCGACACCTCGACCAGCACGCCGTCGCTCACCGTCGGCGGCGTTCCTGTCAGCGCCAGCAACATCATCGGCGTCACCTCCTGACCGCATTACCCGGAGTACAATCATGAGTCTTTCTGGAGCCCTGTCATCGGCGATCTCGGCGCTCAACGCGCAGAGCTCGTCGCTCGCCATGATCAGCGACAACATCTCCAACGCCGATACGACCGGATACAAGACCACGTCCGGCCTGTTCGAGCAGCTGGTGACGGCATCGAGCAGCTCGAAAGCCTATTCCTCGGGGGGCGTCTCGGTCTCCGGCCGTGCCAACATCACGCAGCAGGGGCTGCTGGCCGCCACCACCAACGCGACCGACGTCGCCATCCAGGGCTCGGGCTTCTTCGTCGCGACCAACTCGACTTCGGCCGGAGGCGAGACCTTCTACACGCGCAACGGCGCGTTCACGACCGACAATGCCGGCTATCTCGAGAACGACGGCTACTATCTCGAAGGCTGGCGCACAGATGCGAGCGGCAACGTGGTCGGCAACGGCCTCGAGCCGGTCAATACCAAGGTGGCGCTGACGAATGGTGGGGCGACGACCAAGACGTCGCTTGCGGCCAACCTGCCGGCCGATGCTGCGAGCGGAGACACCTTCAGCAGCTCGATGACGGTGTACGATTCGCTTGGCCAGTCGCATACGCTCAATGTGACCTGGACCAAGTCGGCGACGGCGAACGAATGGACTGCCGATGTCGCGCCTGCCACGGCGTCGGACGGCACCGTGACGAGCGGCACCTATACGATCGATTTCAACTCTGACGGCTCGCTGAGCACGGTCTCCTCGACCAATCTCGGCATCACCTGGAACAACGGCGCCGCGGCGAGCTCGATCACGCTCAGCTTCGGCACCACCGGCGGCGGCACCGACGGTCTGACCCAATTGTCGTCCGGCAGCACGACGCCGAGCGTCTCCAATTTCAGCGCCAATTCCGACGGCATCTCGTTCGGAACGCTGAGCAGCATTTCGGTCGGCAAGAACGGTCTTGTCGAGGCGACCTATTCCAACGGCCAGACGGTTCCGATCTACAAGATCGCGGTGGCGACCTTCGCCGATCCCAATGGCCTCGTGGCGCATAGCAGCGGCATGTACACGTCGACGGCGACATCGGGCAACGCGACCCTGCAGGCATCCGGCGAGAATGGTGCAGGGACCATTTACGGTAGCGAGCTGGAGTCGAGCACGACCGATACCACGGGCCAGTTCAGCAGCATGATCTCGGCTCAGCAGGCCTATTCGGCGGCGTCGCAGGTGATCTCGGCCGTCAACAAGATGTACGACACCCTGATCTCGTCGATGAGGTGATCATGGTCGACCTCAAGAGGGAGCGGCTCGGCGAGGGCGAGGTTCTGCTGAAGAAGCTGCGGCGGCTGAGACTGCGCGCCGCGACCGCCGGCAAGGACGACCGCGTGCAACTGTTGGCCTTGATCGACGATATCGAAACGGTCCGACGAAAGCTGCTTCGCGAATGTGCGCTGCTCGACGAGGAACTCAAGGTCGCCACCGTGAGGGTGACGGCGCTGAATACCTATGCCCGCGTCGCGCAGATCAGTCGCCGACCGCAGCGTGAACAGTAAGAGGGGAGCGACAGGATGAAACACGCAATTCAGGCCGATCGACGGCCCGCAAGCGAGGACGAGGTGCGGACCTTGATCGCGCTGATCGACGAACTCATCGCGGTGGTGTCGGAGGAGAATGTGGAGCTCGCCAAGGGATTGCCGGCCTCGCGCTCGAAGCAGCTCGACGACAAGAACCGGTTGGCCGGGTTGTTCGAGCAGCGGGTGGCCGAATGCGCCAGGCAGACGGCAAGCCTCGACGTCCGCGACCGCGTCCTGCGCGAGCAGCTCATGGAGCACATCCTCAACCTGCGTGGCGCGATGGATGAGAACCTCGTGCGGCTGCGGGCCGCGATCGAAGCCAGCAATCGTCGCATCGAGGCGGTCATGCAGGCGATCCGCGAGCAAATCGCAAATGCCTCCCCCTATGGAGCCGGTGGACGTCGTACCGCGCGTGCGACATCGTGCGGAACCAATGTGAGGGCGTGATGGCCAGCCAGCAGCGGGAGTAGGGCAATGTCGCTCGACATAGCACGGTTGGTCGCCTTCAGCGGCATCTCGGCCACGGAGCTGCAGATCAGCGTGGCGTCGTCGAACATCTCGAACGCCGACACGAAGGGGTATACGCAGAAGACGGCCAACCAGGTCACGAACGTGACCGGGGGAGTTGGAACCGGCGTTTCCATTACCGGCATTTCAAGCAATGTCGACAAGCTGCTGCTGAAATCCCTGATCGGAGCCAACTCCGAGCTCGGCGCGGCCGACACCACGAACAATTACCTGACGCAACTCCAGCAGTTGTTCGGCAGCGCGTCCACGTCCGGCACCTCGACGACGGGAACGTCGCTGGCAAACTCGCTGGCCTCGCTGGAGTCCGCTTTGTCGTCGCTGGCGAGCTCGCCCAGCAGCGTGTCGCTGCAATCGGCCGTGGTCAGCGCGCTGGACGATTTCGCCAGCCAGCTGCGCAGCACGTCGAGCGGCGTGCAGACGCTGCGCGCCAATGCCGACAAGGACATCGCGTCGTCGGTCCAGAGCGTCAACGACGACCTGCAGCAGGTCGCCGATCTCAACGTCGAGATCCGGAAGATGGCGGCGTCCGGCCAATCGACCGCGGATCTCGAGGACGAGCGCAACGCGGCGCTGCAGGACCTGTCGTCCTACATGAACGTCAGCTACTACACGGCGTCGAACGGCGATCTTCAGGTCTATACCTCGTCGGGGCGGGCTCTGGTCGACAGCTCGGCGCACACACTGAGCTATACGGCCTCGGCGAATGTCTCGGCGGCGTCGAGCTATGCGTCCGGCGACTTCAGCGGCATCACGGTCGACGGCGTCGACGTCACGTCCCAGATCACGTCGGGCAAGATCGGCTCGCTGGTCACGTTGCGGGACGAAACCCTGCCGGCCGCGCAGACCCAGCTCGATCAACTGGCCTCGCAGCTGAAATCGGCGCTGAATTCGATCACTGATAGCGCGTCGGCCGTTCCACCTCCGACTACCCTGACCGGATCGGCGAGCGTCAGCAGCACGACGGCCCTGGCGGCATCCGGAACGGTCCGCATCGCCGTGGCTGACCAGAGCGGCAATCTCGTTTCGTATCAGGATCTCGACCTGTCGTCCTATGCGACGGTGGGCGATCTGGTCACGGCGCTCAACGGCATCTCCGGCGTCTCCGCCTCGATCGATTCCAGCGGGCACCTGTCGATCAGCGCCACGTCGTCGTCGAACGGCATCGCGATCAACGACATGACCAGCGCGATCGGCGGCAGCGGCTTCGCCGGCTATTTCGGCATGAATGACCTCGTCACCGGCACGAGCGCGGCCAATTTTGCCGTCAACAGTAGCATCCTGAGCGGCGCTGCCGGTCTTCCGACCGGCACGCTCGACGGCTCCGCGACCCTGACGACCGGCAGCCAGGTGCTGACGGCCGGCTCGGCGACGGTCATCAACGCGCTCATCGACAAACTGACCGGCTCGACCAGCTTCGCCTCGGCCGGCGGCCTGAGCGCAACGAGCGGTTCGTTTGCCGACTATGCCGCGGCGATCGTCGCCAATGTGGCCAGCAAGGCGTCGCAGGCCGCGACGGCCTACACCGCGAAATCGACGGCCCAGTCGAGCTATGCGAGCTCGCTGTCCTCGCAGTCGGGCGTCAACCTCGACGAGGAGACGGCGCGGCTGAGCTCGCTGCAGAACAAATACGCTGCCGCCTCGCAGCTGATCTCCGTGATCAACAGCATGTTCTCGTCATTGCTCACTGCCGTGCAGTCGACCTAGTCCGGAGCGCCTATCATGACGATGCGGATTGCGACATTCTCGAACTCCGACCAGATGATCGCGAGCGCGCTGCGGACGCAGGCGACCATGGCCAACCTCCAGGTGCAGGAGGCCTCGGGGCTGAAGACCGAGTATCTCGCCGGTTATGGCGCCGACACCCAGCACGTCGTCAATCTGCAGGTGTCGGTCACGCGGGCGCAGTCCTATATCGATGCCGCGACCCTGGCCGACAGCAAGGTGCAGGTGATGTATTCCGCCGTGGGACAGGTGTCGGACATCGTCAGTCAGCTGCGCACGGCGCTGAGTGCTGCGAGCTCCGGCAGCAGCACGGGAACCACGTCCGCGATCAGCAGCGCGCAGCAGTTGCTGCAGCAGATGGCGGGCATCCTGAACACCCAGTATGACGGGCAGTATCTGTTCGGCGGCGGACGAACCGCGACGGCGGCGGTCGACACGTCGAGCTTCGCCTCCGGCACGGGATCGCTGACAACGACGGATAGCAGCTACTATCGGGGCGACGGCGAGCTGGCCTCGGTCCGGGTTTCCGACGGGCAGTCGGTCACCTATGGCGTCACCGCCGACAACCCGGCGTTCGAGGAGGTCATGCGGGTCCTGAAGTTCGTCGCCAACAGCTCGACCCTCTCCGGAACCGACGTCACCTCCGCATTGACGCTTGCCGATCAGGCGGTGGACGACGTCGCGACGGTGCAGGCCAAGCTCTCCGACGCGGCGTCCCGGATCGAGAGCGCGAAGTCGCAGCAGACCGATTACAAGAGCTATGCCGAGAGCCTGGCGACCGACCTGACCAGCGTCGACGTCGCTGCGGTCACCGCCCAGCTCTCGACATATCAGGCCCAGCTCACCGCGAGCTATACCGCCATCTCCAAGATCCAGAGCCTGAACCTCGCCAGTTACCTGCGCTGAGACAGCAGCACTGATTGCGGTCGGCGGGATGGGCATGGGCGGATCAAGGAAAACGCGAAAGCTCAGCAGCTCCATCTGCGGGAAGAGGATGATCAGGACGCCGAGCTGCCGAGGAATTTCGCACTGGAGTCGTCTGCGCCTTCGTCGCCACGGTCATGGGTCTCGCGCAGATCTGGTGGGTGATGGCGCTCGGCGCAATGAGGCGTTGGCAGCATTTGCCGTGGCGCGATCATGACGAGTCCGTCATCCGCGCGGCGGAGGTTGCGCATTGACGTGCCGGTGCGTCGGGCGAGCCCCACGCACCGGCGAACTCACGTCACCAGCGATGATGGGTGCGGATCACGCCATGGCCGTGGCGGTGTCCGAAATGACGGCCGCCGTGCCAGCCATGATGATGGCCCCAACCCGGACCGCGGTAATAGCCGTAGCTGTGCCGCCACGGCCGCGGGCCATAGGAATAGCCGTAGCTGCGATAGACCGGGCGCGGCGCGTAGCTGTAGCCATAGCCGCCGTAATAGGGGCGGTAGGCCGGGTAGTAGCCGCCATAGCCATAGGGGTAGGCGGCGTAGCGATACCCGCCGTAATAGGGATAGGGCGCGTAGCCGCCATAATAGGAGGGCGCGGCGATCGCTGATCCGATCACGGCCCCCGCCAGCAGCCCCGCGCCGATCGCGGCACCGCCGCCCCAGCCGCCATGCCAGCCGCCGTAGCGGACCTGGACGGCATGCGCGCTTTCGGCGCCCGGTTTGGCGGCTGCTGACAGCGACGTCAGCGGCGCAGCCGAGACCGAGTGCAGCGTGGACAGAGAAAGTGCGCCGGCGATGGCGAGCGTCGCGGCGGCTTTGAAGGTGACCATCCTGGTGTCTCCCGTTGATTCTGGGTCATGCTCAACCGGAACAGACGATCTTCGTTGCAGTCGTCGCGACGGACGTTTTGTCGCGCGCCATTGGTCCAGGTGGCGGTCGATGCCGGAGACCGGCATCGACCCTGGTGTCGTTACGGGCAGGAATGGCGCAGGCCGTCATTGCCGAGATAGGTGCCGGAGCCCGGGTCGTAGGACTGGAAGCGCTGGGCGCAATAGGCCTGGGCATTGGCGGCCTCGGCGCGGCTGTTGGCGATCGCGCCACCGATGATCGCGCCGGCCGCCAGACCGCCCAGGGCCGCGGCACCCGCACCGTAGCCGTGCCCGCCATAGCGATGGCCGTAATAGCCGTGGTGATGACCGTAGCCGCCGCGCCAGTGGCGATACTGCACCTGCTGCAGCTCGGTCGCGTTCTGCGTGGCGGCGGCCGGCGCCGGATGGTTCGGCAGCAACGGCGCGGCGGCGAGCGGCGATGCGGTCGCGAGCGTCATCGTTCCGATGGTGGCGACCGTGAAAAGTTTGCGCAGATCCATCTGCGTGCTCCTTTCTGTTCGTTATGCGGAGGGCAACGGCTCGCCGCCGTCCTCCGTTCCGCGCCGCGACGGAGCATGTCGGCGGCACGAGGTCGCATCCCAGAGGGGAACCGTGACCGCAAGCTACTCGATCAGCGCATCGAGCAGCGCATCCGGACATTCTGTCATCATCGTATGCCCCGCGCCGGGCAGCACGATGGTGCGCGATTGCGCGATCGCAGCCGCCAGCGCCTTGCCGGCTTTCAGCGGCGTCATCATGTCCTTCTCGCCGAGGATCAGCCGCGCCGGCACCTTGATCTTGGCCGCCGCCGCCAGCGCATCCTGATAGGCGTTGCAGGCGGAGAGATCGTTGAACAGCACGCCTGGCGCGCAGCGCTCCAGGGTCGCCTGCGCGCCGCCATGCATCCACAGCCCCGGCGCGCGGCTGCCGCCGAGCTCGGCGGCAAAACCGAGGCCCCAGATCGAGACCATGTCGATGGCGGCGTGATCATTGGCTTCGGCGGCGTTCAGGAGGTCAGGCCCGACTGTCATCGTGGCCGCGGTGCCGATCAGGCTCAGCGCCGACACGCGATCGGGATGGCGGGCCGCGGCATCGAGCGCGATCAGCGAGCCCATCGAGTGGCCGATCAGGTGCGCAGGCTTGGCGTGCACCGCCTGCAAGAGCGCGACGATCCAGTCGGCCATCGCAGCAATGGTCGGCAGCGCCGGGCCGGCCGAGCGGCCGTGGCCCGGCAGGTCGGGCGCCAGCACGGCAAAGCCGTGATGGGCGAACCAGCGGCTGTGCAGCGCCCAGACCGAATGATCGAAGCCGGCGCCATGGATGAAGACGACGGCGGGCAAGGACGAATCGAACTCGCGGCCGCCCGTGGCGGCGAAGACCTCATGATCTCCGATCGACAGCTGCATGGCTCACACCTTCTGCGAGGCGCGCAGCGCCTGTCCGAGATCGTCGATGATGTCGCCGGCCGCCTCGATGCCGACGGAGAGCCGGATCAGCTCCTCGCCGATCCCTGCCGCGGCGAGCTGGGCTGCGTCCATCTGCTGATGCGTGGTCGAGGCGGGATGGATCACCAGCGTCTTGGCGTCGCCGACATTGGCGAGATGGCTGATCAGCTTCAGGCTCTCGATGAACTTGCGTCCTGCGGGACGTCCGCCCTTGATGCCGAACGAGATGATCGAGCCGGCGCCGCGCGGCAACAGCGCCTTGGCGAGCGCATGGTCCGGATGCGTCTCCAGCGAGGGATGCAGCACCCAGTCGACGGCCTTGTTGGCCGTCAGCGCCGCCAGCACCGCGGCGGTGTTGGCAACATGCCGCTCCATGCGCAGATGCAAGGTCTCGACGCCCTGAAGCAGGTGGAACGCGTTGGTCGGCGACAGGCAGGCGCCGAAATCGCGCAGGCCCTCGGTGCGCGCGCGCATGATGAAGGCGGCTGCGCCGAACTGCTCGTCGAAGACGATGCCGTGATAGCCGGCATAGGGCTCGGTGAGCTGCGGGAACTTGGCCGAGGCGCGCCAGTCGAACCGGCCGCCATCGATGATCGCGCCGCCGATCGCGATGCCATGGCCGCCGAGCCATTTGGTGGCGGAGTGCATCACGATGTCGGCGCCTTGGGTGATCGGCTGGCTGAGAAAGGGCGTCGCGAAGGTGTTGTCGATCAGGAGCGGCACGCCGGACGCGTGCGCGATCGCCGAGACCTTGGGAATGTCCAGTACCTCGAGGCCGGGGTTGCCCAATGTCTCGCCGATCAGCAGCCGCGTGTTCGGCTTGATCGCGGCGCGGAAACCGTCGTGATCCCTGGGCTTGACGAAGCTCGTGGTGATGCCGAAGCGCGGCAGCGTGTGGGCGAGCAGATTGATGGTGCCGCCATAGAGCGAGGAGGAGGCGACGATGTGATCGCCCGCATTCAAGAGCGTGGCAATGGCGAGATGCAGCGCCGCCTGGCCGCTCGCGGTGCAGACGGCGCCGACGCCGCCCTCGAGCGCGGCAAGCCGCTCCTCGAGCACGGCCGTGGTCGGGTTGGAGATGCGGGTATAGATGTGGCCGGCGCGCTCGAGATTGAACAGCGCCGCGGCGTGCTCGGTGTCGTCGAACACGTAGGACGTGGTCTGGTAGATCGGCACTGCGCGGGCGCCGGTTGCGGGATCCGGGTGCTGGCCCGCGTGCAGGCTCAGGGTCTCGAAGGCGGGCGGTTTCGGCGGCGGCATGCGGATCAACTCTCCTCAAGCAGAACGCGTCTTCTGCCACAGATTTCGCCGTCCGTCAGGGGCGGCGCGGCACGCCGCCCCTGACGCATCGATCAGCCGGCGAAGCGCTGCGGGAAAAGGCCAGCCGAGGCGATCTCGGCGATGGAGAGACGTGCGCTCGGCTTCTCGCGCTCCTTGAGCATGGCCGGCAGCTTGTCGCCATCGCCCTTGCGGCCGACCGCGATCGCGATCTCCACGGCGAAACCGTCGGGGACGCCGAGCGCCGTCTGCGCGGCGGCGACGTCGAACCCGCTCATGCCGTGGGTGACCCAGCCGGACACCGCCGCCTGGTTGGCGAAATTGGCCCAGGCCGCGCCGGCATCGAAGGAATGCGTCCGCGTCGGTGCCGGCTCGGTCTTGCCCGCCGGGATGAAGGTCTTCTTCGACAGCACGTAGACGATCGCCGCGGCATGCTGCGCCCAGCCGCGATTGAACTCGACCAGCGGCGCCAGGAAGGTGTCGAACTCGGCCGAGCCGCGCAGCGCGTAGAGGAAGCGCCAGGGCTGCGAGTTGTAGGAGGAGGGGGCCCAGCGCGCCGCCTCGATGAAGGTCAGGAGCTCCGTTTCGGGCAGCGCCTCGTCGCTGAAGCCGCGCGGCGACCAGCGATCGACGAAGATGCGATGCGCCGGATGCTCGGTGATGCGATCGGTCGGCGGGGGAAGATGGGCAGTCACGGTGGTCTCCTTCGTTCAGGCCCGTCGTCGGGCCTCGTGCCGCGCCTCGCTGCGGAGCACAATCCTCGGCCCCTGTGTGGCTCACGGCGCCTTGGGAGTCCAGATCGCCAACGCAGATGTGTCCACCTTGACCGGCAGCACGCGCTCGGCAAGGAAAGCGTCCGCGATCTTCTGCTGCTCCGAGAGGCCGGCCGCGGTGACCGCGCCGACCTGGTAGGAGCGGTGGCTGTTGGCCTCCTCGACGGTGGCGGCATCGATGCCCCAGAGCGCCGCGAGCTGGCCGGCCGCGGCGGCCGGATTGGCCTTCACCCATTTGCCGGTCTCGACCAGCTTGCCATAGATGACGTCGAGCGCGTCGCCATGCTTGGCAGCGTAGTCGGCAGCGGCGAGATAATAGCGCTTGTAGCTGGCAAGCCCGTCGCTACCGTCGGCGAGCACGCGCGCCCCGGACTGGCGGATGGTGCTGGTCAGGAACGGATCCCACGCCACCCAGGCGTCCACATTGTTGCTGACGAAAGCGGTGCGGCCGTCGGCGGGTGGCAGATAGGCCGGGGTGATGTCCTTGAAGGTCAGACCAGCCTTGGCGAGCGCCGACAGCAGCAAATAGTGGCTCCCCGCGCCCTTGGTCACCGCGATCTTCTTGCCTTTCAGATCGGCCAGCGTCCTGGTCGGCGATGCCGTCGCCACGAGGATCGCCTGCGCCGACGGCGAGGCGGCTTCCTCCGCGACATAGGCGAGCTTCGCGCCCGCGGCCTGCGCAAACACCGGGACGGTGTCGGCAACATCGGCGCCGAAATCGATGCTGCCGATGTTGATCGCTTCCAGCAGCGGCAGGCCGCTGGAGAATTCGTGCCAGGACACCTTGATGCCGAGCGGCGCCAGCACCTTCTCCAGCTCGCCATTGCTCTTGAGGAGAGCAATCAGGGTCGAGGACTTCTGATAGCCGATGCGCAGCGTCTCGGCGGCGTCGGCTTGCGGCGTGGCGAACGCGCCGAGCACGGCGAGCGCCATCACCAGGACGCCGCGGCGGGCGAGATGCGAGGATCGCGCGCGGCGCAGTCCGCTGAAGGACGGGGTCATTCGGAAATCTCCCAAACAGGCGATGGCGTGCACTTGTCCCGGATCATTCGCAGGATCGGGAGTGTTGCGCAATTTTGCAGATCGGTTCGGATGGAGAGGAAAGTTCTTCATGTGGCCGCGTCGCGAGAAGTTTGTTTTCTTGGCGCGTGAGAGACCCGGTGGACAGCCGCTCGCATCCTCGCGGCGCGCATGGCGTCCGAGATGTGTCTGCCGTTCGTCCCTCTTTCGATGAGAGGGCACAGGGAAGGCCGGGCGTCGACTGACACCCATGGCCCGCGTGCAAAAAGGAAGCACGCGGCGGTTACCACAGGATCAGCCGGACATCCGGCCTTCCCTGCGCAATGGGCTTACGGCTTATACGCGATCTCCCCGGTGCGCCGGGCTTTCTGGCCACCGTCATCCGCTAGACACGCAAGCATCTTCGCGAACTTGATACTAGCGTCGGAGTATCAGGACCACGCGATTTCGCCGTCCGGCTCCCCTCGTTCGTCCGCGCGCTTGACGCACGCTGCGACGAGAACCGGCCATCGCATCCCGCACCAACGTTTCGTGACGTTCGCGAAGCGCCCCTCTCGATCGGGCGGGATGGCGCTATTCAATCATGAATTCTGAAAAAAAGAAACAAGAATATTTTTCGTCGCGGGACTGGACAGGGCAAATCAGCCTGAGAATGCGGGCGAATTCCACTTCGTCGCGCACGCGCGAGGAGAAGCCATCGGCTCGTCACGCAAGCCCTGGGGCTTCGGCATATCACAATCAGCTTGTGCCCCTCTGCCGCGACGTCATGGCAGGGCCTCGGCCCGGCCATGACGTCTTAGCGACTCTCCGCAGAGGTCTGGGCGGGCATGTCCGATCGAACTGCCTTGCATCTGCCGGCCGAAATGAAGCGCGGGGGCTCATGAGCGGATTTGGCCGAAGCCCGCATACTTGCGCGGTGCAGCAAGCCAGCAGCCATGGGGGGCAGGAGCCGCGGAGCGGGCACGTTCGGGAGGACAGCCCGTGACTAAGGCAGACCTCTGCGATCGAGTCGGCGGCGTCCGCATTCAGCGCGTCGCGGACATCCCAGGCGTAGACCGGAAGGTCGGAGATGGGCCAATGGATTAAACCGCTCGCGCGGTAGGGCACGCCGGCCGCCCGAATGTGCCGCGCCGTCAATCATGCGGCCGGCGTCCGAAACCCTTCACAGAAGCGGAAGTGCCGGCCATTGTAGTGCTTGTTAATTACGGTGCGCGCCGACGGCACCAATGATGCCAATAAACAGGCCGAAAAAAATGGAAACCACCACCATCAGAGCATTCACTAAGGCTGCTCCAAGTTCTGGCCCTGAAACACGAAGTAGCAGGACGACAAGAAGCCCCACACCTCCCACGCAGAGTACTGGCAAAACCGCGCGCCGCCGCGCGGCGAGCCGCTTGGATGGGCTCGCCAGCTCATAGTCCCGGAACAGGTTCCAGGCCCAACGAGATGATATCTGGGCACTAACGATTATAATGATTAGACAGACAATGAGTAAGTACATTGAACGTTGTCCTTGGCGCCAGCCGTTGCCAAGCGAAGGTCGGGGGACGGCCAGTAGCGTATATTGATTGCGTCGACCTTAAGGATACATTGAACATCAGCCGTATCAGAGCCATTCAAAGCCAGAATCTCACGCTGAGAAAAGCTGACTGATCACGCCCGGCGGTGAACTGGGAACAGTCCCATCATAGGTCCGCTCTGGGTCAAAGCGACCTCCGGCCCTCCGGCGGCTTACTTCCGGTTGAAACCAGAATGCGGACTTCACGACCACCGACCGTGAGATCCGCGACGGACTAACAGCAGACATCCAGTGCGCTGGTTTCACGTTGACTTAGTCGCCACAAACGCCACGGCAAACTTGCACCACAGCGGGACGTCGCTGGCGAACTTCGAAGAAGTCATCGAAATAGACGAGGCCCAGATCGATGAGCCTCCGCGTCAGAGTTGCGAGTGCCTCTGGACCGAAGCTTGGACCAAAAGAGAGTAGCTCCTCATCAGCACCGCGCGGCTTATCCGTCTCAAGGGCATTAAGTACGGCCTGATACGATACGCCCCTTTCGGTCAAGGCGCGCCGACGGATGACGATCCCGTATTCAGCAGTGACGGCAACGAAATTCATTCTCACTCCGTTGGTCGTGAGATATCTCCGAGCCTCACATTTACCGAACCATGCGACGTCTTCAATGGGTCAATTCGCGACTTGATTGGACGCCTCATCGTGTCCGGAATTCGCCCTTAACCGACAATCACGGACTCTGATGAGAGGTCCGTCGTTGGCTGCGGACCCCCGACCTGCGGCGCTGCATCAAGTCGGCGGCGATCTGGGATACGACGGCATCAAGTCAACGGAGCGTCGCGGCGCCCCGTGGCCGTGCAGAGGTTCCCAGTTTGCGTGGGAGAGGCGTGGATGCGCGGGACAAGCCCGCCCATGGCGGGAACACCCCGAGAGGCCGCTTGACCGGAGACACGCCGGCTCTAGGACTACCCGGCCTTACGCCTGTGAGGCTTGTTCGCGGTGGAGAGGTACGCACAGAACATGTCGGCCATCGCATCGGCATAGGCCGATATCTCGGCCCGGCTGCGCGGTGTCTCCGAGAAGCGCTTGCCGACCTGGCCGAGCGTCGTCTTGATCAGATCGGCGGCCCGCGCGCGCTCGGCCTCTCCGGCACCAGGCAGCACCTCGCGCATGAAGGCGAGCATGGCGCGGCGGCCACTGGCCCTGGCCTGGCGTGCCTCGGGCGCGTCGCGATAGAGCGGGGCGGCGTCGTAGAGTGCGCCGCGCACGGCGGCCTCGTCGCACTCCGATTGCAGGAACGCGTGAACGAGGGCGCGCAATCGCGTCAGAGGCGGACGGCGGGTGTCCTCCAGAATGCCGTGCAGCAGTTTCGTCGTCTGCTGCCACTCGTCGCTCTGCAGCCTGAACAGGATCGCCGCCTTGTTCGGGAAGTACTGATAGAGCGAGCCGACGCTGACGCCAGCCTTCTCGGCGACACGGGCCGTGGTGAAACGTTGCGCGCCTTCCTTGGTCAAAACCTGAACAGCCGCCTGCAGAATGGCCGCGACGAGGTCGGCCGAGCGTGCCTGTTGCGGCAGTTTTCGCGGGGAAATCGGGGCTTTTCGAGCCGGGGCCATGGAGCGTTCCGAAATGCGATTAGCGAATGCGAATGATTATTCGTATTCTGACTTCGACGCAAACGACACGCATCGAGAATACGGAGAATATCGATGATCACCCTGACCACCCAGCCGGTGGCGCCGCTGCTGGATCGCCTGCTTGCCGAGGCCACGTTGCTGCGGCCGGAGACGAGCCCGATCTTCGCCGGCATGGCCGAACGGGGCGCGCAGCTGATGCGCAGCAGGTCCGGCCATGTCGAGCTCTACACGCAGCTCAAGGACTTTCCGTTGCCCGTGTCGCGCGACACCGGCATGCTGCTCTACATGCTGGCGCGCGGCGTCGGTGCGCGATCGATCGTCGAATTCGGCACCTCGTTCGGCATCTCGACGCTGTTCCTCGCCGCGGCGCTGCGTGACAATGGCGGCGGCCGGCTGATCACCACGGAGTTCGAGCCGTCCAAGGTCGCCCGTGCCCGTGCCAACCTCGCGGAGGGCGGGCTGGCCGATCTGGTCGAGATCCGCCAGGGCGACGCTCTGCAGACGCTAAGCGGTGATCTCCCGGACGCGATCGACCTGGTTCTGCTCGACGGCGCCAAGCCGCTGTATGGCGATATCCTGGCGCTGCTCGAGAGCCGGCTCAGCGCCGGCGCGTTCATCGTCGCTGACAATGCCGACCACAGCCCCGACTACCTCGCCTACGTCCGTTCGCCTGATAACGGCTATCTGTCGGTGCCGTTCGGCGACGAAGTCGAATTGTCGATGCGGATCGGGTGAGCCGGCGGCGGCGAACGGCGATGCCCGCCACCCTCATAGGCGAATGGGGCTGGAGTTGACGTTTGGCCGACGATTGTTCACGAGGAGAGCTTCGTCATCTGAGCAACCGTCCTCATGCCCCGCATCCTCCTGATCAATCCCAACAGCTCGGCCACGACCACCGCGATGATGGTCTCGATCGCGGCCGCCTGCTGCGCCGGCCGGGCCGAGGTGGTCGGCGCGACCGCGACGCGGGCGCCGGCCATGATCGTGGATGCCGAGGCGCTGGCCGCATCGGCGGCGGAAGTGGTCGATATCGGCCGCGCGCATCGCGATGCTTGCGACGGCATCATCGTCGCGGCGTTCGGCGATCCCGGCGCCGCGGAGCTTGGCAGCCAGTGCTCGCTGCCGGTGGCGGGCATCGGCGAGGCGTCGATGCGCGAGGCCGCAGAGGGCGGGCGGCGCTTCGGCGTTGCCACGGTGACGCCTGCGCTGGTCGCGAGCATCGCGGGCCTTGCAGACAGGCTGAACCTGTCCGCGCAGTTCACCGGGACGCGTCTGACGCACGGCGACCCGGCCGCGCTCGCCGTCGATCCGGCGCGGCTTGCTGCCGCCCTGGCTGACGCCACGCGCGCCTGTATTGCCGAGGACGGCGCCGAGGCCGTGATCATCGGCGGCGGGCCGCTGGCGCAGGCCGCCGATCAGTTGCAGCGGCAATTCGCCGTGCCGATCATCAAGCCGATCGAGGCGGCGGTGGCCGTGTTGCTGTCGCGTCTGTCGGGCTGAGTGCCAGCAGCATTACGGCCGGTAGCCCGCCGCGGGATGCGGGGCCGCGAGCCGGGCACGGCCGAACAGCTTTTCGCGCAGCGTCCCCGGCTGGTAGGCCTTCTTGTAGCGGCCGCGTCTGGTCAGCTCCGGCACCAGCATGTCGGCGACATCGGCAAAACTCTCCGGTGATAACGCAAAGGCGAGGTTGAGGCCGTCGACCCCGGTCTGCTCGATCCAACTCTCGATGAGATCGGCGACCTTCGCAGGCCCGCCGACGAACACCGGGCCGATGCCGCCGATGCCGACATGCTCGGCAACCTCGCGCACGGTCCACACCCGGTCCGGATCGGCCCGCGTGACGTTGTCCATCGCGCTGCGGCCGGCATCGTTGAGCACGTGGCGGACCTGCTGGTCGAGGTCGTAGGTCGAGAAGTCGACGCCGGTCCAGCCCGACATCAGGGTCAGCGACGCCTCGTGGTCGATGTAGCGGCGATAGTCGGCGAACTTCGCCTCGGCCGCCGCATCGGTTTCGCCGAGCACGACGGTGGCGATGCTGAAGATGACAATGTCGCTGCCCGCGCGACCCGCGTCGGCGGCGGCCTGGCGGATCGCGGCGACGCGCGGCGCGATGATCTTGGCCGACGGGCCGGACATGAACACGCATTCGGCATGCCGGCCGGCGAACACGCGGCCGCGCGGCGAGGTGCCGGCCTGATACAGCACCGGCGTCCGCTGCGGCGACGGCTCACAGAGATGGATGGCGTCGAGCTGGTAGTTCTCGCCGTGATGGCTGACGCGGTGAACCTTCGTGGGATCGGTGAACACGCCGCTGGTCCGGTCGCGCTTGACGGCGTCGTCCTCCCAGCTGCCTTCCCACAGTCTGTAGACCACCTCCATGTACTCGTCGGCGACGTCGTAGCGGTCGTCATGCGCGGTCTGGCGGTCCTTGCCCATGCCACGCGCGGCACTGTCGAGATAGCCGGTGACGATGTTCCAGCCGATGCGGCCTTCGGTCAGATGATCGAGCGTCGACATCCGCCGCGCGAACGGGTAGGGCGGCTCATAGGACAGCGTGCAGGTGACGCCGAAGCCGAGATGCTCGGTCACGGCGGCCATGGCCGAGATCAGCATCATCGGATCGTTCACCGGCACCTGGATGGCGTGACGGAGCGCCGCGTCGGGGTTGCCGCCATAGACATCGTAGACGCCGAGCACATCGGCGAGAAACAGTCCGTCGAAGCGGCCGCGCTCCAAGGTCTTGGCGAGGTCGAGCCAATAGGGCAGGCGATTGTAGTCGGAGGACCGGTCGCGCGGATGCCGCCACAGGCCGGGCGACTGGTGCCCCACGCAGTTCATCGCAAACGCATTCAACCTGATGTCCGCAGCCATGATGTCCCTCGGCGCTTCCTCGACGCCCATCAGATGGCACGCTTCGGCCGACGTTTTCAATCGCACCCCTGCGCACGGCCGCTTGCGGCGGGCGCAGGCTTGGCTATGGTCGGAAGCGATCGAGCGCGCCGCGAAGCAACGACGATGCGTGACGGGCTTTGGCCCGCAGGTGTGGGGACGACTGTGAGGACGACCGTGATGACGATCCGTGTGACGGCGCTGACCGCGGTCTTGCTGACGACGTCCGCCATGGCGGCCGCGCAGGCGGAGGAGTTCAAGGCGAGCTGCGCCACGCTGGCGCAAGGCTTCTCCGGCAGCGGCCGCATCGTCACGGCGGAATTCGTCGCTGCAGGCGGTGTGCAACTGGCGCCGCCCGCGCCTGCGGGCGCGACCGCACCCGCGCCGGATCACTGCCTGATCCGGGGCAAGATCAACGAGCGTACCGGCATCGACGGCAAGCCCTATGCTGTTGGCTACGAGCTGCGATTGCCCGCGACGTGGAATGGCAAGTTCGTCTTTCAGGGCGGCGGCGGCGTCGACGGCGTGCTGCGCCCGGCACTCGGCCTGCTCACCGGCGCGACGCCGCCCAACGGACTCTCGAACGGCTATGCCGTCGCCTCGACCGACTCGGGCCATCTCGAGGAGCCGGGGCCGCTCGGGCCGTATCTGTTCGGCCTCGATCCGCAGGCGCGGCGGGACAAGGGCTACAGCTCGATCCCGCCGGTGGCCGCGGCGGCGAAGGCCGCGGCCGAGAAGCTGTACGGCAAGGCACCGCGCCGGTCCTACTTCGCTGGCTGCTCCAACGGCGGCCGGCAGGCGATGGCGGTGACCCAGCGCTTCCCCGAGCTGTTCGACGGCGTCATCGCCGGTGCGCCGGCCTATCGCGTGCCGCTGGCCGGCATCGACGTGATCGCGCAGGAGCAGGCGCTGCTGGCGATCGCGCCTCCGGGACCTGACGGCAAGGCCGATGTGGGCAGCGCGCTGACCGACGACGACCTGAAGCTCGTCGCCGATGCCGTGACCGCCTCTTGCGACGGCGCCGACGGTGCCAAGGACGGCATGGTGCAGGATGTCATGGCCTGCCGCTTCGATCCGGCCGTGCTCGCCTGCAAGGAGGGCGAGAGCGCGCAATGCCTGTCCGCTCCCAAGCTGAAGGCCGTCAGGCTGATGTTCGACGGCAGCCGCAATTCCATGGGCGGATTGATCTATGCGCGCTGGCCGTATGATCCCGGGCTCGCCGCGCCCGGCTGGCGCGCCTGGAAGCTCGGTACGCCCAAAGCGAGTCCGCCCAATGCGCGCAATCTCACGCTCATTCCCGGCGGCGTCGCCTATGATTTCATGAGCCCGCCGGAGACGCCGGAGGATCTCGTCGCCTGGGTGCGCAATTTCGATCTCGACCGCGATCCGCGGAAGGTGATGAAGGGCGCCGGCGGCTTCGACGCCGGCATGGAATATGAGGCCGCGACCTCGACCGATCTCGACGCCTTCAAGGCGAAGGGCGGCAAGATGCTGTTCTATCACGGCACGGCCGACCCGATCTTCTCGGCGCTCGACACGATCGACTATGTTGATCAGCTCAAGACCAGATACGGCCCTGATGCCGACGGCTTCGCGCGGCTGTTCCTGGTTCCCGGCATGAACCATTGCGGCGGCGGACCCGCCACCGATCAGTTCGACTTGCTGAGCGCGCTGGACCGATGGGTGGAGGGCACGGCCGCGGCGCCCGAGGCGATCCGGGCCACCGCGCGGCGCGCGCCCGATGTGCCATGGCCCGGGCGCACACGCGATCTCTGCGCGTTCCCGAAGGTGCTGACCTACAAGGGCAGCGGCAGCCTCGAGGATGCGGCGAATTTCGAGTGCCGCTGAACCGGTCGTGCATGTCGTCTGCGCGGTGCACGATCACTTGATGAGCGGTTGAATTGGGATGGGTACGAGCCGATCTATCCGCCAGCGCCGGCCTGTCTCCGCAGCGTTGCGGCTCCCATCAGCCCTCAGACCGTTCAATCATGGTTGCCGTCAAGACGCGAGCCTTCACCATTCTGTGCGAGTTCGAGCACGCCCAGACCGAGCTGATCGGGAAATGCGTGGCCTTGAGCGACGGCAAGGCGGGAACTGTCGAGCAGGTGTATCTCGACGAGCTGCATGGGTTGCGCATCACCCTCAGCGGTCATGACGGGCGCTGGCCGGTGTCGACCATCAAGTTCACGCAATCCTGAGCGGCGGCGTTGGTCTCGGATCTGGAGCGCTCAAGCGATCGAGCGGCTTGATCAACGCTGCTTGGCGTGCCCGCTGGCAAAGCTCTCGATGAGGCGCCGCAGCTTGGCCCGGTGCACGCGACGTGCGGCTTCCGCGGCGGGCAGCCAGGCCAGCTTCCGCTGCCCGCGTTCGGGATAGCGTCCATGCTGCTTGGTCACCTTCAGCGGGTAGAGCTTGACCTCGCACGGGATCTTCCGCTTGCCCTTGCGCTTGCTGTGCTTGAAACGGCCGAGCGGCTGGCGGCCGATCTTGCCGCGCAAGCCTGCCTCTTCATACGCCTCGATCGCCGCGACCCGATGCGGACCCTTGCGGAGGATCGGCGAGCCCTTCGGCACCGACCAGCGCTGCTTGCGCCGGGTGGTGATCAGCAGGATGCTGAGCTGCGCGGCCTCGATACGAAAGGGCAGGGCCGCAAATTGCTTGTGCTTCATGTGACCCCCTTTCGTCGAATGCCTTGAACCATACACCGGCTCGATTGGTTCCTGAGAGAGCTGCCGGAAAACCTGGGCCGCTGCATATCAAATGATCCGAGAGCGGGCCGGCGCCGCGGCTACCGTCGATGATCCCGGCGCGGCCGGCCGCTGCTGGTCTGCCGTCCGGACGACGTTGGTCACGGCCGATTCACCTATGTTGATGCGCGCGGCATCGCCTGATCTAGAGTTGTCGATGCGCATCAATGAAACTGGATGCAATCCCGCATGGAAGTAGAAGGTCAAAAGAAGCGGCGCCGGCGTGTCAAGCAGACGATGTCGCTGGGTGAGCGGTTGCTGGAGATGGCGCGCGAGGCGCGAGACAGGGCGAAACGTCTGCCCCCGGGCATCGAACAGGCCAGGCAGCTGCGGCGCGCCCGCGAGGCCGAAGCGATCGTCGAGCTCGATCGCTTCCTGACGGCCCCAGCACGCAGCACGCCGCCGCGGTCGCGTTGACGCCGTCTCGCGCCGGCCTCGGACGACGTGGCGCGACGCCGCGGAGGTCACCACGCAGCAGGTCACCAAGCAGCAATGTCGACCGAGCAACGAATGTTGACCGAGCAACAATGCCGCGGCTGCTTTTGCGGCATGCGGACCCGAATTGATGCAGGCATCGCTGCAGCGACGCGCTCGACAGGATCGACGTCCTGAGCGACCGCAACGACCATGCGTTGCGCAAGGCAGTCCAGAGACGCGAGCACGATCACACCATTTCCAAGGCCGCGCGGATTGAAGCATGTTTGGCTGGTGGCGAGGGCGCCCTCGGCTTCACGGCCGACGGGCGTTTTTTTGGGACGCGGGACGGACGACGTGTCGCGTTGGGGGTGCTCTCGACCGGCTCCGTCCGGCGTCGTCGCGCGCATCGCTGATCTGGCTGCGGCCGCGAAGGCGAGAGCGCCGGGCTGGTGGTATTTCCGGAGCTTGCGGCAATAGGGCTGACCGAATCCGGCCGAGACGGCGAGCCAATTCCCGGCCGCGTCACCGCCAGGCTTTGCGGATATCGCCGATCCGTATCACCGGCGTCACTTCGGTGTTCGCGGTGGCGAGAGCAATGCCAGTTCGCATTCGCGAATGTGTGCGACGCCGCGAATTTCGATCCCGGGCTCAGCGGCGTGTTCGGTGCGGAACCATTGGCGTTTCCGCGTCCGCGCCGCGATCGTCGCAGGCGGGGAGGGGATCGCGACCGTCGAAATCGACACCCGCAATCTCAGCGTCTGTTCGACCAACCTTGTCCGGCGGAAGGATGTCGTCCTGCATGCCCATGCCGCGCTCGTATCGTGCGCCGGTGCAACCGAAGGCGGGCAATTCCCGACGCTGCGCGCGCCCACCGTTCCAAAATGGAACGGAAACCGCGTGTGAGGGGTTCGAGCGTGGGGGCGACAGCGCTATCCACATTTCTGCACAGCCGTCGCAAAAAGTTCTTGCGCGGGATGCGGCATCGCACTATCTCACCACCACGCCAGCCGGACATCACTGATGACTGAGGCACCCGACTTTCGGGACCGACGTTGCTTTTCGTCTGACTGGCTCCTGAGTTTTTCTTCAAGAAATGCTCTTGACGGTCTCTGAAAATCGGCTATGTGAAGCGCCCCGGACATCGGGACTTCTTCGGCGAAACAGACGATCGAAGATGATGCACTAAGTAGTTCGAGCGAACTAACAAGTGCGGGCTGTTTGACAAGTAAAGATGAAGAAAGAGAAACGTGGACGGCGGAGTCCTTGCGGATCTCGGGGTTGAGAGCTTCGGCTTTTGGTTCTGAGATCGGACGAGAAGACTTCGGCGGACAATGTTTCAAAGGTAACACCATGGTTTTCGCGCTGTGAAGCGTGGAGATCGATTGGTGGGACCTCGTCAAACGTTGTGATCAGCCGGTTCAAAGCTTCAAGTTCAACTTGAGAGTTTGATCCTGGCTCAGAGCGAACGCTGGCGGCAGGCTTAACACATGCAAGTCGAGCGGGCGTAGCAATACGTCAGCGGCAGACGGGTGAGTAACGCGTGGGAACGTACCTTTTGGTTCGGAACAACACAGGGAAACTTGTGCTAATACCGGATAAGCCCTTACGGGGAAAGATTTATCGCCGAAAGATCGGCCCGCGTCTGATTAGCTAGTTGGTGGGGTAATGGCCCACCAAGGCGACGATCAGTAGCTGGTCTGAGAGGATGATCAGCCACATTGGGACTGAGACACGGCCCAAACTCCTACGGGAGGCAGCAGTGGGGAATATTGGACAATGGGGGCAACCCTGATCCAGCCATGCCGCGTGAGTGATGAAGGCCCTAGGGTTGTAAAGCTCTTTTGTGCGGGAAGATAATGACGGTACCGCAAGAATAAGCCCCGGCTAACTTCGTGCCAGCAGCCGCGGTAATACGAAGGGGGCTAGCGTTGCTCGGAATCACTGGGCGTAAAGGGTGCGTAGGCGGGTCTTTAAGTCAGGGGTGAAATCCTGGAGCTCAACTCCAGAACTGCCTTTGATACTGAAGATCTTGAGTTCGGGAGAGGTGAGTGGAACTGCGAGTGTAGAGGTGAAATTCGTAGATATTCGCAAGAACACCAGTGGCGAAGGCGGCTCACTGGCCCGATACTGACGCTGAGGCACGAAAGCGTGGGGAGCAAACAGGATTAGATACCCTGGTAGTCCACGCCGTAAACGATGAATGCCAGCCGTTAGTGGGTTTACTCACTAGTGGCGCAGCTAACGCTTTAAGCATTCCGCCTGGGGAGTACGGTCGCAAGATTAAAACTCAAAGGAATTGACGGGGGCCCGCACAAGCGGTGGAGCATGTGGTTTAATTCGACGCAACGCGCAGAACCTTACCAGCCCTTGACATGTTTGGGACCGGTCGCAGAGACGTGACCTTCTCTTCGGAGCCCGAAACACAGGTGCTGCATGGCTGTCGTCAGCTCGTGTCGTGAGATGTTGGGTTAAGTCCCGCAACGAGCGCAACCCCCGTCCTTAGTTGCTACCATTTAGTTGAGCACTCTAAGGAGACTGCCGGTGATAAGCCGCGAGGAAGGTGGGGATGACGTCAAGTCCTCATGGCCCTTACGGGCTGGGCTACACACGTGCTACAATGGCGGTGACAGTGGGAAGCTAAGGGGCAACCCTTCGCAAATCTCAAAAAGCCGTCTCAGTTCGGATTGGGCTCTGCAACTCGAGCCCATGAAGTTGGAATCGCTAGTAATCGTGGATCAGCACGCCACGGTGAATACGTTCCCGGGCCTTGTACACACCGCCCGTCACACCATGGGAGTTGGCTTTACCTGAAGGCGGTGCGCTAACCAGCAATGGAGGCAGCCGACCACGGTAGGGTCAGCGACTGGGGTGAAGTCGTAACAAGGTAGCCGTAGGGGAACCTGCGGCTGGATCACCTCCTTTCTAAGGATGGCTCTTCAGCATGATCTTCGGATCGACTGGTCTTCGGACCTGTCAGCTATCGAGCTGTTTTAGAAACATCAGGGGCCATCAAGATCGCCAGATCTTGCTTGAGCTCCATTGGCGGGATTTCGCCGTCTTCGTTTCTCTTTCTTCGCGGACGAACACGCTGCCTGGGGCTGCGCGGTTGCTGCATCGGCCCTCACGGGCAGGGCGGTGACGAGCTTCGAGCGTTAGGGCTTGTAGCTCAGTTGGTTAGAGCGCGCGCTTGATAAGCGTGAGGTCGGAAGTTCAAGTCTTCCCAGGCCCACCAGCCTTCGCGCCTCACGGCGCTTCGGCTCGGCAAGCCAGAAGATGCGCGAAGGCTGTCGCGCCGTAGCCCAGTTGGGCGAAGGCGGACTGGTCAACGCGAGCTTCGGCTAGTTATCGTCTCGACGATCGCGCTGCTGCATTCGTCTTTCCGAGTATGGGGCCTTAGCTCAGCTGGGAGAGCGCGTGCTTTGCAAGCATGAGGTCGTCGGTTCGATCCCGACAGGCTCCACCAGCCTTCGCAGGCTACGCCTGCTTCGGCTCGGCAAGCCAGAGTGCAGCGAAGGCTGCCGCGCCGGAGCCCACTTGGGCGTAGGCGGGCTTTTTGCCACCGTGTTCAAATTCGTCCGCGAGACAACATTTCGCATCTTCTGGTCCTCACCGGGACTACAGGAGACTGCGTGTTATCTGACATCGTGAAGAGGAGATCGATCCGAGTAGGGTCGTGCAATGAGCGCCACCGCGCAAGCGGTCCGCGTTCGACTTTGCACCGACGCCTTCACTATCTCCGGGTCATTTCGGCGCAGGCTGGAAGCTGTGAAGCATCCTGTCTGTTGTAAATGACTCTGTTCGCTGCGCTTGACCGCACGGCGATCGGTTCGATCTTAAGAAGCAAGCTGGTCTTTCTAATCAGTGTCCTCGCTGTCTCTAACGCCGGTCCTTCGGGGCAGGTGAGAGCAGTGAACATTCTGCCGAGTGTGTGGACATTGATAATGAGAGCAATCAAGTGCCTTAAGGGTGTTCGGTGGATGCCTTGGCGCTGAGAGGCGATGAAGGACGTGCTACGCTGCGATAAGCCGTGGGGAGCTGCGAAGAAGCTTTGATCCGCGGATTTCCGAATGGGGAAACCCACCTTCGATAGCCGGAACTCCAAGACCTCGAGTCTTGGTGTTCGATTGGGAGACCGAGAGAATTCAAGGCCGTGAGGTTTTGGATTTCCGGTTATCAAGAGAAGGTATGAGACTTCTGAATACATAGGAGGTTTCAAGCAAACCCAGGGAACTGAAACATCTAAGTACCTGGAGGAAAGGACATCAACCGAGACTCCGCTAGTAGTGGCGAGCGAACGCGGACCAGGCCAGTCATGAATGTAAGCCAACCAGAA
>NZ_JBNPUK010000020.1:0-128016 GCF_051168135.1 Bradyrhizobium sp. HKCCYLRH2060 | reverse complement strand
GTTCAAGCAAAACACGATGCGATGACTTTACCCATTGTCACTGAGATTATCGTGTCTCACTTGAGGGGTGCAGTCCAATCAAGTCACCCGAATTTAGCCGGAGCGTAGCAGGCAAATATCGCGGAGACGCGACCAACGGTACCGACATTGCGCCCTCCCGATCTGCTGACGTCCGCCACCTGCTCGATCAAGCAGATGACCTCGCGGCGGCGTCCCCTTCGTACAGTCAGATCCCAGCATGGGCATAAGGAGCTCTTGTGCGAGAGGTCATCCTTGGGAAGCCGGACCGCTCGTCAGCACGGCCACCGCGTCGGCGGCGCGGACGCCAGCACCTGTCGGGAGAACGAACATCGGATTGATCTCGGCCTCTACGATGCGCCCGTCGAGCGCGATGGCCATCGCGGCGAAATTGACGATGGCGCTGACCAGCGCCTCGACGTCGAGCTTGGCGCGCCCTCGATATCCGTCGAGCAAGGGCCAGCACCGGAGTTCCTGAACCATCTCCAGCGCGAGGTCGTGCGACAGCGAGTGCTCGGAGGACAGCAGCCGGATGACCGTGTCGTTCATGAGCTCGGCCGTGACGCCTCCCATGCCGAGCAGCAGGACCAGACCGAGCGGATCGCGGTGGCAGCCGAGGATCAGTTCCAATCCGCCGCCTTGAACCATTTCCTGCACAATGAAAGCTTCCGGCGCGCGTCCTGCTTTGGCCGTGACGACCTCCCGCATCCGATCGAGAGCATCACCGACCGTCGCGGCGTCGAGCCCGACGGCCACGCCCCCGACATCGCTCTTGTGGGTGATCGTCGACGAGAGAATCTTCAGGACGACGGGGCCACTGAACGCTTGCGCCGCCTCCCGGGCCTCGGACTCATTTGCGACGATCTTCTCGCGCACGACGGGGATGCCGAACCTTGCGAACAGCGCTCTGGCCTTGTGCTCGTCGAGCGAGCCAACCCAGTCGTGGGGAATGTCGACGGCCGGGCGCGGCTGAGGTCCTTCAAGCCGACGGAGGGGGCGTCCAACGGTCCACAGGGCATCGAGAGCAACAGTGACCGCCTCCGGCGTGCTGAAGGTCGGAACGCCCTGCGTGGTCAATCGCGACACGGCTTCAGGCGCATGCGGGCTCACATAGGCCAGCAAGGGCTTCGACCGCACGGACTTCGCATCACGGATGGCGTTGCTGATCAAGTCGGGATTGCGCACGCTCGTCGCTCCGACGATCACCACCAGTGCATCGTAGGCGGGGCTGTCCAGCAGCGTTTCGATACAGCCCTTCAGGATCGCCGGCTGCAGGCCTGCGAGGGTGACATCGATCGGATTGGTCGCGAGTGACGATGGACCATCGGGCATGAGGGCGGCGAGTTGTGCCGCAGTCCTCGCGTCCGGGTCCGGCGCTTCGAAGCTGTTCAGGCCGAAACTGTCGACGAGGAGGGTCCCTGCCCCTCCGGTCGACGTCAGTATCGCGACACGGCGTCCCATCAATGGCGGCTGCGTCGCCAGTGCCGCGGGAATGTCGACGAGGTCGCCGAAGGTCTGCGCTCGGATGATGCCGAGATCGCGGAAGAAGGCATCATAGGTCCGGTCCGTGCCGGCCATCGCGCCGGTGTGCGAGGCGGCAGCGCGGGCGCCGGCTGCCGAGCGGCCGATCTTCAAGGCAACGATTGTCTTGCCCGCCTCTCTGGCCCGGCGCGCCGCGCGGCGGAACTTCCCGGGATGCCGGATGGCCTCGATGTAGAGAGCGATCACGGACGTGTCGGGATCATCGGCCAGATGGTCGACGAAGTCGGCTATTTCGAGATCCGCTTCGTTGCCGGTCGCAATCAGCTTGGAAAGGCCGACACCGTTCGCCGTCAGCCGCGACAGCAACGCACCGAGAATTCCGCCGCTCTGAGAGACCACGCTGACGGAGCCCTTCAACAGCGCGCCAGCCGACAGCGCGCCGCTCGCCGACAGCGGCACGGCGTTCGAGACGTTCACGAGACCAATCGTATTCGGTCCGAGGATGCGCATGCCGCCTGCCGCAGCAAGAAGCTGCTGCTGGCGCTTTCGTCCGTCTTCTCCGCTCTCGCCAAATCCGCCTGCCAGGACGATCGCGTATGTCGTGCCCTTGGCCGCCAGTTCGCGCACCGCCTCCACTGCGTGAGCCGAACCCAGCAGGACCATCGCAACATCAGGTGAGACCGGCAGAGTCTCGATGCTCTTGTAGCACCGAAGACCGTCGATTTCGGCTACGCGCGGGTTGACCGGGAAAATCTCGCCTTCGTACTTCTGCTGCCGCAAGAACCGAATCGGCAGACCGGACGTCTTGGTCGAGTCGGCGGAGGCGCCGACGATGGCAATGCTGCGTGGATTGAACAAAGCGTCCAGGGACATCGGCAGTGCTCGTCAGTTGCTCGACTTGGCGAGGAAGGCGAGGACCGCATCGCGATGCTCGGTGCTGGTATAGCAGATGCCTTGCGCCTGGCTTCCGCTCGCAAAGATGTTGTTGGCCTCGGTCTCGAACGACCGGTTGAGAATGGCCTTTCCGAGCGCGATCGCAGTGCTCGAACCGGCGGAGAGTTCGCGTGCCCAATCTTGCGCATCCTGAAGCAACGTCTCGGCCGAACTCATGCGATCGACGATGCCGAGCTGGACGGCCTCGTCAGCACCGACCTGCCGACCGGTGAAGATCAATTCCTTCGCTTTCGCGAGCCCGACGCGCCGCGGCAGGAAGTACATGCCGCCGCCGTCCGGAATGAGACCGCGCAGGATGTAGGACCACACGAACTTCGCAAAGGGGCTCGCGATGATGAAGTCGCACGCCATCGCCGTGTCCGCGCCGAGCCCCGCCGCCGCCCCGTTCACGGCAGCGATGGTCGGCTTGGGCATGGTGTGGAGCAACATCTGCGTCCGGTGCACCCGCTGCTGACGTGCCCATCCGTTGAATCCGACCTCGCCGGCCGGCGCCTCCATTCGCCGCTTCATGCCGGCGACGTCGCCGCCTGCACAGAACCCCCTGCCGGCCCCCGTGAGCACGAGGGCGCGAACCGATTTGTCTGCAGCGATGTCCTCGAGCACCTCGATCAGCGACGAGCGCATCTCGTCGCTCATGGCATTGCGCTTCTCGGGGCGGTTCAGCGTCACGGTTGCAATGCCGTCGCTGACAGTCTTCAGAACGATATCCGAGCCCATGGTGCCTATTCCGGTTTGATCTTGTTTTCAGTCACGACCTTGCGCCAGCGTTCGGTATCCGCCTTGACGTAGGCGTCGAGTTCGTCGGGGGTGCCGACCCGCAGCAGCAGGCCTTCGTCCTGTGCCCGCTTGAGAAAGTCCGGATCCTGTGCGGCGAACTTGACGGCCTCGAGCAGCTTGTCGATCACGGGCTTCGGCGTCTTCGCGGGCACGTAGAGCCCGTACCAGCTGTCGAACACATATCCGGGCACGGTTTCCTCGACGCTGGGAACGCCCGGCACTTGGGTCTGTCCCTTGGCGCCCGTGACGGCGATCGGCCGCAGGCTCTTGCTCGCGATGAACCCGGACACTGCGGCGCTGCTCGCGAACATCATGTCGACCTGGCCGCCGAGGACGTCCGTCAATGCGGGGCCCGCGCCCTTGTAGGGAATGTGCGTCAGCTCGATATGAGCAAGATTGTTCAGAAGCTCACCCGCCAGATGCGCCGAGGTCCCGATGCCTTGCGAAGCATAGGTGTATTTCCCCGGATTTGCCTTGGCTGCCTTGATGACGTCTTCGACGGTCTTGAACGGGCTGTCCGGCTTGACGACCAGAATGTTCTGGTAGGTGCCGATGAGCGTGACCGGGGCGAACGCCTTGTCCGTATCGTACGGCAGCTTGGCGTGAAGGCTCGGATTGACCGAATGGGCGAGCGTCGCAATCAGGAGCGTATAGCCATCCGGCTGGCTTCGGGCGACGACATCAGAGCCGATGATGGTCCCCGCGCCAGCCCTGTTCTCCACAACGATCGATTGCCCGAGCTTCTCAGCCATCGGCTTCGCCAGGGTTCGCGCGATCAGATCCGTCCCGCCGCCGGGCGAAAAGGGAACGACGACCTTGATCGGTCGATCGGGATACTCGGCCCGGGCAGTCCCCGGAATTGCGCCGACGATTGCCAGACCCAGGCTCGCCAGCATCAAAACTTTACGTCCTACGCGATGATCTGCCATCTAGGGTGTCCTCCGCCACATCCGGCGTAGGCCGCCGGACCTTGTTGCGGAGGAGACTACGATGCGACGGCTCGTCCGGGACGCCCTCAATTCCACCTGTTGGAATTGGGCCGCGCGGGGCGCGCGCTCAGCTCAATTCGGAGGCCGCTGCATGCTCGAGTCGATTCAGGCAGCGGCGCTTCAGATCGAGCAGCCAGGGAGCCAGCCTGTGCGCAGCCTCGGCCAGTGGCTCGACGCTCCCGATGCTCATGTTCATGACGTGCGGCTCACTCGCGCCGTAAGGTAGCGTCGTCGCAACGGCCACGACTCCGGGCTGCCAACCGACCGCGCAATAGCCGAGCTTGTCCAGCTCGGTGAAGGATCTCTCGATCTCGCGAATGAGCCGCTTGTAGGTTTTCGGGCGCCGTCTTGCGATGGCGGCATACTCCCGTTCGCGGGCGGAGGGCTCGAGCGCCCATAGATAGGCGCGCCCCAGCGAGGTGAGTTCGACAGGGATGCGCTGGCCCGACACCACCGTCCGATGTGTCAATCGCGGGTGATAGCGGAACGACTCCAGGTAGACCATCATCTCCTGGTCCGCCGCAGCCAGCCCGACATTGACGCGACGCCGCGATGCTTCGGTCCGCATCAGGGGTGCTACGACGGACAGCATGGGCGAGCTGAGACGCATCGCGTGCGCCAGGCTGAGGACCGCCGGGGCCAACCTGTAGACCCGGCGTCCCGGATCCCTCTGCAGCAGCCCTCCGCTCACCAGCGTCTGCGTCAACCGGCTGACCGTCGCCTTGGCGAGCCCGGTGCGTTCCGCGATCTCGGCGTTGCCGAGATCGGCGACCCCCGGCTTGAACGCCCGCAATATGGCGATGCCGCGCTCCAGCGAGCGGTTCACGCCGTCATAGCTGTGGTCTGCCGCCATTTTCTCGTGTTCCAGCAGATGGAATTCGGGTGCATCTCGACCCTAGCACGACAGCTATTCTTGATGCGAGTGGAGGAAGCCCATCACGTCTGTCCCGCCCGACTCTGAATATCGAGGCCGACCAGACGACTGAGCGCGTGTCCAGGTTCGTCACGAACGTTGGGCTCCCTCCTCATGGGACAATGTGCCGATCTCAAGCGCACGCCCCGGAGGAAACATGACGATCAATCGAGACCTGGCAAAAGGGCTGAGCCTGCTCGCCATAGCCCTGTTCTTCGGCCTGCAGGCGCGTGGCTATTCCCTGGGTACGCTGGGCCGTGCAGGACCTGGCATGTTTCCGCTGGTCGTTTCTGCCCTGCTCTTCCTCGTGGGCCTCGCGATCGTCGTGCGCACCCGCCTCGTCAGCGCCGGCAAACTTGAATTCAAGGCGAGGAACATCGCACTCGTGGCCGCCGGCCTGCTCAGCTTCGTGCTGCTCTCCGAACACGTGAACATGCTGGTCGGCCTTGTCGTCATGGTGCTCGTCACCTCCTACGCGGCCTCCGACTTCAAGCTGTCGCGCGCTCTGGCGCTGAGTGCCGTCCTTGCTTCCGTCGCGCTTGCGATGAAGCTCGGCCTCGGACTGCAGCTCCCGCTCTATTGAGGCGACACTGATGGATATCCTGTCCAATCTCTCCTTCGGCTTCAGCCACGCCCTGACGCTCAACAACCTGCTGTTCTGTGCCGCCGGCTGCACCATCGGCACCCTGGTTGGTCTGCTGCCGGGGCTCGGGCCGCTGGCGACGATCAGCCTGCTGCTGCCGCTGACCTACTCCTTGCCGACCGACGGCGCGCTGATCATGCTGGCCGGAATCTATTACGGTGCCCAGTATGGCGACAATGTCAGCGCCATCACGATGAGGATGCCGCACGCATCCAGCATCATCGCCTGCATCGACGGCTATGAGATGACGCTCAAGGGCAAGACCGGCCTTGCGCTGTTTACGGCGGGCATTTCCAGCTTCATCGGCGGCACGATCGCGACGATCGTCCTGGCGTCGCTCGCGCCGCCCTTGAGCCAGCTGGCGCTGATGTTCGGCCCGACCGAATACTGCGCGCTCGTGCTGCTCGGCTTCCTCTGCGTCAGCCTCGTGACGACCGGGAGCGTTCTCGACGGCCTGTCGATGTGCCTCGTTGGCGTCCTGCTCGGCCTCGTCGGCACCGACGTCAACACCGGCACCCTCCGGTTCACGATGGGTCTTCCGCAACTGTACGACGGAGTCGCGCTCGTCAGCCTGTCGCTCGGCTGCTTCGGCATCGCCGAGATCACCAAGAATCTGGACAAGGACCGGCAGACGTCGCCGTTTCGCGGAGAGATCAAGCTGATACCGAGCTGGACCGAGTTCAAGCGCATCATCCCGAGCGCGCTCCGCGGCAGCGCAGCCGGCTCGCTCCTCGGACTGCTGCCGGGCGGCGGCCCCGTCATTGCGCAATTCGCCGCCTATGCCGTCGACAAGAAGTTCAGCAAGTACCGCGACGAGATCGGCCAGGGCGCGATCGAGGGCGTTGCCGGACAGGCGGCGGCCGACGAAGCGGCCGCACGCACGAGCTTCATTCCGCTGATGAGCATCGGCATTCCCGAGAATGCCGTGATGGCGCTGATGATGGCGGCCTTCATCATCAACGGCATCAAGCCGGGGCCCACCATGATCGCAGACCATCCCGATCTGTTCTGGGGGCTGGTTGCGAGCATGTGGATCGGAAATCTTTTCCTGGTCGTCCTGAACGTTCCGCTGGTCCGCTACTGGCTGACGGTCTTCAAGATTCCCTACAGCGCGCTCTTCCCCTCGATCCTGTTCTTCTGCTGCGTCGGCACCTACAGCGTCAACAACAGCCTGGACGACATCTACACCACGGCATTCTTCGGCGTGCTTGGCACCATCTTCTTCCGGCTCAGCCTCGATCCCGCGCCCTTGATGCTCGGCTTCATCCTTGGACCGATCCTGGAGGAGAATTTCCGGCGCGCGATGCTGCTCAGCCACGGCAGCCTCACGACGTTCGTCGAGCACCCGATCAGCGGCGGCATTCTCGGAATCGTCGCCCTGATCTTCGCCTGGCAGATCGTGTCCGGGCTTGTGGCGCGGCGCCGACCGGACAAGGGGTCAAGCGACGAGCCGCGCGGCACGACGCCATTGGCGCCGACCGCCGAGACCTATCGGGCTTGAGGATCGCACGGGTCCGGAGATCAGGCGCTCAAGACCCGGATCGGCTTGCCGTCGAGCCAGGCAGCGATGTCCTCCACGGCCTGGCTGAAATAGGTCCTGTAGCTGTCGCGCGAGGCATAGCCGAGATGCGGCGTCAGCAAGGTGTTGGGCGCCGACAGGATCGGCGCATCCCGCGGCAACGGCTCGACATCGAACACGTCAAGCGCCGCGCCTGCAATCCGGCCGTCCGTCAGCGCGGCAATCAAAGCGGCCTCGTCGACAAGGCCGGCGCGCGACGTATTGATCAGACAGGCCGACGGCTTCATCCGCGCCAGTTCCGCGGCGCCCACGATGTTGCGGGTCCGCTCGCTCAAGACGACATGCAGGCTGATGAAGTCCGCGCGCCGGAACAACTCGTCCTTTCCGACCAAAGCGGCGCCCCCGGCTGCCGCATCCGTCGGCGTCAAGTTCTGGCTCCAGGCGATGACATCCATGCCGAACGCCCTGCCATATCCCGCCATCTGAGCGCCGAGCCGGCCGAGCCCGAGAATGCCGAGCGTCAAGCCCTTCACGGCATAGCCCATCCGCGTCTGCCACCGTCCCTCGCGAAGCGCGCGGTCCTCCACCACGATATTGCGCGACAGCGCCAGGAGCATTCCGAAGGCCAGCTCGGCCGTCGAGCTGCTGCCGGTATCGGTACCGCAGACCGGGATCCCGCGCGCCGCGCAGGCGGCCACGTCGATGCCCAGATTGCGCATCCCCGCGGTGACGACCAGCTTGAGGTTGGGCAGGCCGGCGACCAGCGAAGCCGGCAACTTGGTCCGCTCTCGGATGAGCATGATCACGTCGAACGGCAGCAATCGCGCCAGCAGCGCGTCCCCCGTCACATTGTCATTGAAGAACGTCGTCGTGGCACGGGGCTCGAGCGAGCTCCAGTCCGCGAGCGAGTGCGCGACATTCTGAAAGTCGTCGAGCACGGCAACGCGGACAGGTGTGACTGCTGGCATGAGATGGGCTCCGTCCCTTCGCGAGGTCATGTCGATCAGGCGATGTTTTCGTTCGAAACGATACCTAGTCCGAGCATCAAGTGGCCAGCATCACGCGAATTCCAGCAGTTGGAACTGGCGGGAGGCGTTCCGACGGGCGCCGATGAGCCTGAGAAAGGCTGCCGCGTCGCCAAGGAAGACGCTCCAGCTTGACAAATCGCGCATTCAGAACAAAAAAGGAACGAGCGACTCCGCCCGGCTCAACGCCGGAACGGTCGTTGACCGAGGCCGCAGGAGATCGGCGCGTACCCCATGAAGCCCACCACATTGCCGGTCTACTATTATCTCGACCATTTCGTCGAAATGCTGGAGTTCGTCGAGAGAACGTATGGCGAGATCCTCACCGACGACGATCGTGCGTTCACCTCGCGCTTTCGTGGCCTCTCCAAAGACGCGCAGTGTCTCTTGATCCGCATGGTCAACCGACGTGGAACGATCTTCAACCGCGCGCTCTTCAAGTACCCGGAGATCACAGATCTCGAGTCCGCCGCTCGAAACCTGATCGCTTGCGGATACGCCCGCGGTCTTCGTGCCGACGATTATTCCGCCTTCCTGCTCTGCCAACCGAAGACCACGCTTCTCGACGGCGCCCGCGCGGCGGGATTCGGCCGCGATATACGCACGTCCTGGTCGAAGCCGGCGCTGGCCGCCTTTTTCATGGCAGCAATTCCGTTCGATGTCGCCGCAAAGCATTGCGGTGCCGCAGGCTTCATCGCTCTCGACAACACGCGGTCCATCGACTTTCTGCTGTATCTCTATTTCGGAAAGACGGCCGACAATCTCAAGAATTTCGCTCTGCGAGATCTCGGCGTGCTGCGCACGAACCAAGAGACGTCGTTCAGCTCCCGCTTCATCGATTCCGATGAGGCACATGCCTGTTTTCACTACAGCCAGGTGCTGGACCGCATCGAGGCTCGTTCCCCCGACATCTACCATTGGGCGGTCACAGCAATCCTGGACGGTCCGCCGCGGACGACCGACTACGCCGCCGATCTCGCGTCTCGCTCGGCGTGTCAGGTCGGACAGTTTTTCGAGAAACAGGGCGAGCTGGATCTTGCGGAGCGCCTCTATCGTTTCGGCCGGTCGGCGGACTGCCGCGAGCGCCTCGTCCGGCTGCTATACGCCAGGGGCGACAAGGACGCCGCCGAGGTTCTGTTGCGGGAGATGATCGACGATCCCGGAAGCGACGATGAGCACCTCTTCGCAATGGACTTCTACGCCCGCAAGTTCGGCAGGCAACGGACGGGCCTCAGCACTGCGTTGCTGCGATCCGGGCGCACGATCGTCGTCGACGATACGCATCGCGGTCATCCGGAAGCAGGCGTCGCCGGCGTGCTGAGACGGCGGGGCGGCGACGTCTATTTCGCCGAGAATACGCTGTGGCTCACGCTGTTCGGGCTGCTGTTCTGGGATGAGCTTTTCGAATCCGGCCAGTTCAACAGCCTGTTCGACTGGCTTCCGCATTGCCTTCGCGACCGAACCTTCCATCGGCGTTTCGCCGCGCAGATCGATGCGAAGCTCGCGCAGGTCGAAGCCGGGCATGGGCTTCCGATCATCCTGCGCACGGTCGCCTGCAAATGGGGCCGGTCCAACGGACTGTTCGCCTGGGAGCACGTGCAGATGGACGCGCTGCGCGCCTTGCTCGCATACGCCAATGCAAACGGTTTGGCTGCGATTCTTCGGACGATGTGCGAGGACTTCCGCGGCATGCGGGACGGCTTTCCCGACCTGATGCAGGTGCACGACGGTAGAGTGTCTTTCGTCGAGGTCAAGGCCGAGGGTGACGCCATACGCCGCAATCAATTGACCCGTCTGCGCCAGCTCGAGCAGGCCGGCATACCGGCCGAGATCGGCCGCGTGGATTACCGCTTCGACTCGGAGCAAGACTACGTCGTCGTCGACATCGAGACTACGGGCTCCTGGTCATCGGGCGATCGCATCACCGAGATCGGAGCGGTGAAGGTCCGCAACCATCAACTGACCGAGGAGTGGCACGCGCTGATCAACCCGCAGCGGCCGATCCCCGCGAAGATCGTCGAACTGACCGGGATCACGAACCAGATGGTTCGGGATGCGCCCGTGTTTCACGAAGTCGCCGATCGCTTCATGGCGTTCATGGGGGATGGCATCTTCGTGGCCCATAATGTGAACTTCGACTACGGGTTCCTATCGAGCGAGTATGAACGGCTCGGACGGCGCTTCCGCTTCCCGAAGCTGTGTACCTGCGTCGGAATGCGGCGCCGATATCCCGGGCACAAATCATATGGGCTGGGAAAGCTGTGCGCGATCTACGGCATCGAGCTGGAAGACCACCATCGAGCGCTCTGCGACGCTCGGGCGGCAGCCCAGCTGTTGAATCTCATCAACACGAAGCGCGTCGCAGACGCGGAGACAGACGCGGCGCAAGCGGCCTAGTCGCGCGGAGTACGCCGATAAGTGAAGCTTCGTCCAACGGTCGCCGACGACCGCACGGATCACCGGCCTGCCGAGGTCAGACCTGCGCCTGGAGCGTCGTGCCCCTGATGATCCCCGTATCTTCCGCGCCCATCGGCTCGAAGTCGGTGTACATGTCGGCGCCGGGGATGGCGGCTGCGCCGGCGCGGGCGACGGCGAGATCCTGCGCGCCGGTCCCGGAACCGGCGGCCACGGAGCCGAGGATGAAGCCGTCGACGCGGATCGGCAGGCCGCCGATCAGATTGGTCCAGCGGCTTTCATGCGCCAAGGTGACTTGAATTTCCACGTCCGCATGCGCGCCGCCGGTCGGCGAACCCGACAGCGCCGACGTGCGCGCCTTGTTGATGGACGATGTCACACTCAGTCCCTTCGACCCGTCCATGCGCCCGAACGCAAGCAGGTTGCCGCCGGTATCGACCACGGCGATGCACATCGGCTGGCCGATGCGGTCGGCCTCGGTGATCGCTGCGTTCAGCACCTTGAGGCCGCCTGCAAGCGTCAGGGTACGCGTGTCCTTGACGTCGGTCATGACAGCTCCTCGAACAGGCCAAGTGAGAACTCTCTTGCAAGCGTCTGCGCCACGGCGAGCAGCGACGCATCGCCGCCGCGCCAGCCGATCAAGGACAGCCCGACAGGGACCGGACCGGACGTCGCAACGGGAAGGTTCACCTGCGGAAGCCCCGTCAACCCGGCAATGCACGTCAAGTCGACGATCCGATGCACGGCCGCGCGCATCTCCGACAGACGGACATCGCGAGCGATCGGCAGAATGGGCGAGGTCGGCAGACACAGCATGCGCCGGCCATCCAAGAGATCGTCAAGCCGCTTCGAAGCTGCAGCACGGAATGCATTGGCGGCTGCGAGATCATGCGGCTCGATACGGCCATCATCGGCAAAGGCGCCGGCCACCTCCAAGGAAAAGCGCGGATTGACCCGATCGATCCAATCGCGAAACGTCGCGTGAAATTCGCTCTTCTGCAGGACGCGCTGCTGGCGCCCCCACTCGAGAAGATCGCCGTCCGCCAGCGCCGACACCGTCGCTGGTGCGACGCCGCGAAGCCGCGCGACGACCGGCTGCAAGACAGCCCTGACCGGCTCGTCAGCCAGCGCAAAGCAATCGGACGCAATCACGATGTCCGGCTGCAGCCCATCCGCAATCGGCTCGCCGAGCAGCACGCTACCGACGCGGCCAAACGTCAGCGCATCTCTCGTGAAATAGCCGACGGTGTCGAACGACGGCGCCTGGGTCATCAGGCCTGCGACGGAGATGCGGCCGTGGGTGGGACGCAGGCCATAGATCCCGCAGAAGCTCGCGGGCGTGCGCACGGAGCCGCCGGAGTCGGTGCCCAACGCCGCGTCGACCAGTCCACCAGCCACGGCAGAGGCAGAGCCGCTCGACGAGCCGCCAGGGACACGATCCGGCGCACGCGGATTGAGCGGCGTTCCGTAGAACTTGTTGATGCCGAGCAGCCCGAGCGAAATCTCATCGGTGATGGTCTTGCCGGCCAGCGTCGCGCCGGCGCTCCGCAGCGCATCGACGGCCCAGGCATCCGTTTCCGGCGTGTCATGACTGGCGGCCCAGTCCGGATTGCCGCAGCCGGTCACGTCGCCGGCGATATCGAACAAATCCTTGACCGCGAAACTCAGGCCCGACAACCGGCCGGACCGATGCGGCGAACGGCGGATGATCGTGCCCGGAAGGAAGGCTCCGAGTGTGTCCTGCACCATGGTTCTCCCGATCACTCGCAAGGAGCATCCTGAAAGGCTGACAGGCGCGCTCGGGTGAGCGCGCCTGTCATGCAGTCACTCCTTGTAGAGCTTGCGGAAGTCCGGATGGGTGTGGAACCAGTACTCGAAGCCCTTGACGTTCTTCTGCATCGCATAGTCCGCAAAGCGGGTGTAGAGCGGGATGCGCGGGAGGTCGGTCATGACGATGTCGACCATCTTGTTCAGGCTGGTCTTGTAGATCTCCGGATCCCGCGTAAAGCGGGCCTCGTCGATGACCTTGTCGAGGTCGGGATTGACGTAGTTGGCGGTGTTGAACACCGAATTGTTGCCACCATGGAAGGTCCAGAAGAAGAAGTAGTCGGGATAGTCGAGCCAGCCGTAGAACTCGGCGATGACCATCGGCATCGTCTTGCTGGCCATCTGGGCAAACCAGTTTGAGCCCGGCACCTTCTCGATCGTCAGCTCGACACCGATGTTCTTGAGCGCTTCCTGGATCAGGATCGCGGTCGGTTCACGCACCGTAGACTCGCTGAGATCGATCGACAGCGTGGTCTTGAAGCCGTTCGGGAATCCGGCCTCGGTGAGCAGCTGCTTGGCCTTCGCGAGGTCCTGGCCATGCTTGATCGGCACCGGCCAGGTCGCATCTGGATAGGGCTTGTCCGGATCGCCGCCGAACATCGGCTTGGCGCGGTTGTAGAGCGCGGAGCTGACGATTTCCTTGTAGGGAATGGCGTAGGAGATCGCTTCACGCACCTTCGGATTGTCGAACGGGGCGATCTTCACGTTCATGTCGACGAAGACAAGGTCGTTCTGCACCGGCACGCCGATGATCGTGACCTTGCCCTGCTCCGCCAGCTCAGCGTAGTCCTTCGGCGGCAGGCCGACCGACATGTCGACGTCGCCCTTCTCAAGGAGCGCGCGGCGCGTGCCCGCGGAGGCGATCTGCCGGTAGACGACGCGCTTGAGCTTGGGCAGCGGTCCGGACTTCCAGGCGTCGAACCGCGTGAACACGGTCTGCTGGCCCGGCGTCCATGACTCGACCTTGTAGGCGCCGCCGCCGCAATCGTTGCGGGACACCCAGTCGAACACCCACGGGTCCTGCGCCGTGGCGTGCTTTTTGGCGAGCTCCGAGTTGATGATGACCGGCACGGGAACGACGAGATCCGGCATGGTCAGCTTGTTGAACTGATCGAACGTGGCCTTGAAGGTGTGATCGTCGACCACCGAGAACTGTTCGGGCTTGACCAGCGAACCCGCGGCCATCTGCACCGCCGGAAAGCCGCCGGCGGCGATGGCCCGGTCGAACGACCATTTGACGTCCTTGGCGGTGACCGGCGTGCCGTCGTGGAACGTTGCGTCCTTGCGCAGATGGAAGATGTAGGTCTTGCCGTCCTCGCTCGCTTCCCAGCTCTCGGCGAGCTCCGGCGTCATGATCTTGGCGTCGTAGGACACCGTGCCGTCCGCCAGCGTCTTCTCGCCATGGCTAACCAGGCGGTCATACGCCTGCCACACCACCATGCGGCTGTGATCGTTGGCGGTCGGCACCATCGTGTCGAGGCCGTTCGGGCCCATCTCCGACACGATCACCAGGGTGTCCTTGGCGATCTCGGCCGCGCGCGCAACGGCGCCGGGCAGCACAGCGGACGCTGTGAGCAACGCCGCTGCAACGAGACTGCGATAGAGCTTCATATCGTGCGTCCTTTCTGGATGTTTCAGGTGGGTGGTTCGAGGCGGTGTCAGAGGCCGAGCTCGCTCAGCAGCTTCGGCCATTTGTGCGCCCACGGGCGCGCCTGCTCGAAGGCGCCGGAGGCGGCGAGCACGGTCCGATCAGCCAGATGGCGGCCGATGATCTGCATGCCGACGGGGAGACCCGTGTTGGTGAAGCCCGCTGGAATGGTCGCGGCGGGCTGGCCGGTCAGATTGCAGATGAAGGTGAAGCAGAGCCAGTCGCCGGTCGTGACCATCTTGTCTTCGATGATCTCGGGCCCCTGCATGTAGAGCGGGAAGGCCGGCACCGCGAGCGTCGGCGTGATCAGGAGATCGTAGTTGGCCATGAACCGCCACATGCGGTTGCAGACCATCTGGCGGATCATCTTGGCATCCGTGAATTCCTCCGCCGTCCACTGCCGCTGCAACATCGCGACGAGATGCGGCGACATTTCCTTCTCGCGCCCCTTCATCATCCGGCGCATCCCGGTGAGATCGGTGTCGCCGGCGACGATGGTCCAGAAATGTGGGAACGGATCGTCCCAGCCCGGATTGGCGCGCTCGACCGTGCAGCCGAGGTCGGTCTCGAACACGCGGACCGCTTCGGAAACGACACGCCGGACTTCCGGATCCACCGGCGCATAGCCCCAGTCTTCGCTGTAGGCGATGCGGAGACCCTTGATACTCTCCTTCGTCGCATCGATGTAGTCGAAATCGGCTGATGGAATGGAGTAGCGATCGCGTGGATCGGGTCCCGTGATCACCTTGAGCATCAATGCGGAGTCGGCCACGGTGCGGCTCATGGGACCGACATGTTCGAGCGACTCCCAGCTCGATACGCCGGGATAACGCTCGTCGCGGCAGCCCGGATACAGCGGCACGCGGCCCATGGAAGCCTTGATGCCGTAGAGGCCGCACAGCGCCGAGGGAATGCGGATCGAGCCGCCGCCGTCGGAGCCGATCGCAAACGGCGCGACGCCTGAGGCAACCGATGCACCCGAGCCGGCGCTCGATCCACCCGACGTCATGTAGAGATTCCACGGATTGCGCGTCGCCGGAAACACCGGATTGTGGCCGACGCCGCTGTAGCCGAACTCCGGCACGTTGGTCTTGCCAATGATGACGGCGCCGGCTGCCTTGAGGCGTTCGACAACGATGTCATCCTCGTCGGGCACGAAATCGCGGTAGAGCGGCGACCCCATGACAGTGAGGATGTCCTTGGTCGCGACCAGATCCTTGATGCCGATCGGTACGCCCGCGAGGAGGCCGGGATCTTCGCCCGCCGCGATCTTGGCGTCGACGGCGGCAGCCGCCGCGCGCGCAACGTCGGGGGTCGGCGTGCAGAAGGCATGGATGTGCGGCTCGAGCTTGTCCATGCGGCGCAGGACCGCCTCGGTGACCTCCGTGGCCGAGAGCGTCTTGTCCTTGACCTTCGCCGCAACGGTGACGGCGTCCATACGGCAGATTTCGTTGTCAGCGCTCATCGTTTCCTCCAGCGGGTGAAACAGCGAAGTGGCAGGCGGCGAAATGATCCGGCCCTGTCGCGCGCAGCGGCGGCATCGCCTTCGCACAGATGTCGGCTGCTTTCGGACAACGTCCGTAGAAGCGGCAGACATTGGGATCGGGATTGATCGGGCTGGCCGGGCTGCCATCGAGCCGCGGCCACGCTTCACCGCGTCGCGCGGGATCCGGGATCGCGGCGACCAGCGCCTGCGTGTAGGGATGGCGTGGCGCGGTGAACAGCGCCTCCGCCGGCGCGATCTCGACGATCTTGCCGAGATACATCACGACCACGCGCGAGCACAGCAGCCTGACAACGTTGAGATCGTGCGACACGAACAGGTAGCTCATCGACAGCCGCGCGCGCAGGTCCGCGAGCAGCCGCAGGATCACGGCCTGTACCGACACGTCGAGCGCCGAGGTCGGCTCGTCCAGGATCAGCAGCGACGGCTCGACGGCGACCGCGCGCGCGATGCCAACACGCGCGCGCTGGCCGCCCGACAGCTGGTGCGGATAGCGCTGCAGCAGCTCATCCGGCAGCCCGACCAGGGCGGCGGTCGCGTGAACGCGACGCGCGATCTCGGCGCTATCGTTGATGCCGAGCAGCCGCTTTAGCGGATCGGCGACCGCCTGGAACACGCGGAAGGATGGATTGAGGCTCTCGGTCGCATCCTGGAACACGACCTGGATGCGCCGCCGGTTCGGCGACGCCGCGAATTTCGTCTGCGTGATCGCGGTGAGATCCTCACCGTCCATCAGCACGTGGCCTGCGGTGGGATCGATCAGACGGCCGAGCAGGCGCACCATCGTCGACTTGCCGCAGCCGGATTCACCGACGAGGCCGACGCTTTCTCCGGCTGAGATCACCAGGCTGACGTCGTCGACGGCATGGAGCATCGCCCCCTTCCCCGCCCGCTTGATCGGGTACAGCTTGGACAGCGAGGCGACCTCGAGCAGCGGCGTCATGACAGCGGAAACCGGCAACGCACGAGATGCTGGGGCGACAGCTTGGTCCACGGCAGTTCCGCCTCGTCGCAGATCGGTTGCTTCAGCTCGCAGCGTCCGCTGAAGCGGCACGGCGGCAGCGCGCCGCGCAGATCGGGCAGATGGCCGGGAATGGCATTGAGGTCGTCGAGGCGCGACTCCGGCACGGGCGTCGCCGCCAGCAGCCGGCGCGTATAGGGATGCGCAGGACGCTCCAGCAGTTCTTCCGTGGGGGCGATCTCGACGATGTGGCCGGCATGCATAACAGCGATCCGGTCGCAATATTCACCGGCGAGGCCGAGGTCGTGGGTGATCAGCAAGGTCGACATCTGTGTCGCGCGGCTCATCTCGCGGATCAGGTCCATGATCACGGCCTGGGTCGTGACGTCGAGTCCCGTCGTCGGCTCGTCCGCGATCAGCACCGAGGGCGTGCAGGCCAGCGCCATCGCGATCATCACGCGCTGGCACATGCCGCCGGACAGCTCGAACGGATAGGCCTCCGCGCGGCGTTCGGGATCGGGAATGCGCACCCGCGCGAGCGCTGAGATCGCCGCCTGCTTCAGCTCACGCCGCGGCAGCGCCGCATGCTCCTGCAGGACGTCCTCGATCTGCTTGCCGACCTTGCGGATCGGATTGAGCGCGGTGCGCGGGCTCTGGAAGATCATCGCCATCTCGCGTCCACGCAGCTCGCGCATTGCTTCCGGGCGTGCCGCCAAGAGATCGATGCCGCCCATCGTGATCGCGCCCTTGGTGATGCGTGCGGCGGCATCGTTGAGGCCCATCACGGTGTAGGCGGTGACGGATTTGCCGGAGCCGCTTTCACCGACCACGCCGACGATCTCGCCGCGCGACACCGACAGGCTGACGGCATCCAGCGCCCGCACCACGCCATGACGCGTGCGGAATTCCACCGAGAGGTTGTCGATCTCGAGCTGCGCCATCACACGCGCTTTCTCGGATCGAGCAGATCGCGCAGCCCGTCACCCAGCATGTTGAAGGAGAACACCGCGAGCACGAGCGCGGCGCCCGGGAACATGAAGGCCCACCATTCGCCGGAAATGATGTAGCTCGCGCCTTCCGACACCATGATGCCCCATTCGGGCGTCGGCGGCCGGACCCCGAGCCCGATGAAGGACAGGCCGGCGGCATTGAGGATCGCCCAGCCCATGTTCAGCGAGGCCTGCACCATCATCGGCGGCAGGATGTTCGGGACGATGTGATTGATCAGGACGCGCAGCGGCCCGTTGCCACCCATCCGTGCCGCCTCGACATAGCCAAGCTCGCGCCGCACGTTCACCTCCGCGCGGGCGAAGCGGCAGTAGAACGGCAGGTTGATGATCATGGTGGCGATGATGATGTTGGCGACGCTGTTGCCCAGCGCCACCACGATGCCCATCGCGAGCACGAACAGCGGGAACGCCATGATGGTGTCCATCGCCCGGCCGATGATGCGATCGGTCCAGCCGCCGAAATAGCCGGCGAGCGCGCCGAGCGCGAGGCCGACCACGAAGGACAGCGCCACCGCCGACACCGCCATGCCGAGATCGAGCCGCGTCGCGACGATGACCCGGCTCAGGATGTCGCGTCCGAGCGCATCGGTGCCGAACGGATGCATGAGGCTCGGGTGCGCGAGCTTGGTCGTCGCCGAGGTGAGCAGAGGATCGTACGGCGCGATCGACGGACCGAACATCGCGCATAGCGTCAGCAGCGCCAGAATGATCGCGGCGACCAGCGTCAGGCGGTTTTCGCCGAACGCATAGCCGGTGTTGCGGGCGAGCGTGACGAGACTCATCGCTCAGCCCTCGAACCTGACGCGGGGATCGACCAGCGTCGCGAACACGTCGACCGCGAGATTGAGCAGCACGTAGAGCACGGCCATCATCAGCACGAAGCCCTGCACTGCCGCGTAGTCGGAGGCAATGACCGCTGCCACCGCATAAGCACCGACGCCCTGCCAGCCGAACACCTGCTCGATCAGCACGTTGGAGCCGATCAGGAAGGAGAACACCATGCCGAGCACGCTCGAGACCGGCAGCAGCACGTTGCGGAAGGCGTAGGCCATCAGGATCTTGCGCACCGGCAGGCCGCTGGCGCGCGCCGTGCGGATGAAATCGCTGCTCAACGCCTCCAGCATCGCGGCCCGCGTGATCCGCGCGATCGGCGCCAGCGCGAACAGGCCGAGCGAGATCGCCGGCAGGATCAGTTGCGCCAAGGCCGCCCGCAACACCGGCCAGTCGCCGGCGATGACGGCGTCGATCGTGTAGGCCCCGGTGACGCGGGGCGGCGGCGAGAAGGCGATCTCGTCGAGCCGGCCGAGCGGCTGCGGCGCCCAGCCGAGCAGGAAGTAGAAGATGTAGACGAACAGCAGGCCGACGAAGAAGGTCGGAAACGCGGCGCTCACGGTGACCAGCGCGCGACAGGCATGATCGACGCCGCCGTCGAGACGCGTCGCTGCCCAGACTCCCATCGGGATGGCGATGCCGATCGCAAACAGCAGCGCGAAGGACGACAGTTCCAGCGATGCGGGCAACCGCTCGAGCAGATCGGTCAGCACCGGCTGTCCGGTCGTCAGCGACCGGCCGAGATTGCCGTGCGCGAGGTCGACGATGTAGCTCACGAACTGCACCGGCAGCGGACGATCGAGGCCCAGCGTGGCACGGATGCTGGCGATGGACGCGGCATTCGCCGCAGGCCCGGCGAAGAACGCGGCGGGATCTCCCGGCAGCGCGCGCGAAATGAAGAATGTGAGAACGACGACGCCCACCAGGCTCGGGATGGTGCCAAGCAGTCGCTTCCAAACGAAAGCCATCAGCGGTTCGCCTGCCATCATTCGCTGCGGCGACGGCTTGCGCCGGACGCCTCAGCGGGTGAGGCCCCATCGACAGTCGGACGCAGCCGGGGGCAATCGGCATGCATCACAGTCATGTCGAGGATTAAGCAAGCGCTATGCCATCATCGCCACAGAGCCCTTGAAATGCAGGGATATGCGGAACTGCTGTGATTTGACCTCCGCGCGGCTCTGCCGTGAGGTTGCGAACGCAGAGGTTCCAAAGCCCTCTGCATCCGTTCTCGCCACATGCATGAAATTCATGCAATGACGCAGAGCAGATCCAAGGCCCCACCCCGCCCCGTGACGAACCGGCCTCTAGTGAACTTGCGGAGTATTGACCCAGACGATGCGCGCCTCGTCGGGTCCGACGTTGCGATAGCTGTTGGTCAGATAGGCCTTGAAGAAGAAGGAGTCGCCGGCGGTCATCAGATATGTGGTGTCGTCGATGGTGAGCTCGATCGTTCCGGACACGAGATAGCCGACCGCCTCGCCCTGGTGGGTAATGAGATCGACCTTCTCGCCACCAGGCGCCACGACGTGAATGTTCGCCTCGAGCAAATTCCCTGCAGCGACTGGGACCAGACGCTCGTAGACCACACCCTTGCCGCCGCGCAGCGCATCGACAGGCACCTTCATCCGGTCTTCAGGTTTCTGCACCAGCTTGTAGTCGTCCACCCTCAGGCCGAAGAACGAGGCCATGTCGCGGTCGAGCGCGTGGACCATCTTGTCCAGCATCGGCAGCGACGGCATCACTTTGCCGGCCTCGATCTTGGAGATCATGCTTTCATCGCAACCGACGACCTGCGCCAGGTCGCGCATCCGCATCCCCTTGGCCAGCCGGGCCCGCCGCAGACGCGGACCGATATTCAATGTGCTTTCCGGGTTCACGGGGCGGGTTCCAGCGGTTTCAGATAGCCACATATGCATAATAATCACGTGATTTACCAGGATGTTATGCATCAGACGCGGCGTCACGGCCCTCCGACGGTCCGGTCTTTCAAGAGGTGGGTTGCAGTCGCAAGACGCCGAATGGCGGCCGGCAGCACATTTGCGCCTGGTCCGCAAAGCTCACCTGTCTCCACGATTCAAACAGCAGGCATGGCTCGGCTAGGCGATCCTGGCCGGCTACACGGTGCAGTTCACTACGGCGACGACGCTGGTCGAAGGGCCCGCCAAGGCGCACAGCGAGCGGCGCCTGGACGAGAAGCTGCTGGCGCTGTCGAAGCCGAAGCTGCTGACCGTCGACGAGCTCGGCTGCCTGCTTACGCGAAGAACTACTGCGGCCAGAAAAACAACGCGTGCGGCGCCTTCTACGACCAGCCGGAAAAACGGATTGCGCCCACTTCATCGCGCATTGTCTGAACGCCGGCGGAATCACCCTCAAGCCCAATAATCCTGCCAATACGACATGCCCGGCGGAGCTCTCGATGCGGAATACCGAACTGGTGCCTGCTCTGAAAAAATTGGCGGCGGATTGCGATAACGTAAGCGAGTTGGGAATGGTGGACGCGATCATTGGAGACATCGGATTTCTCAGCAACCTCCTGCGACCTTCGCATGCCTTTATGGTCTGCGAGCCGGTCGATCTGCGTGACCCGCTCAAACCTGCCAAGGTCTGGGCCCATACGACGAACAAATGCTGCGAAGATACGGGAGCGGAGATCAGGCAGTGGTTTGCCACCATGTTCAGGATTACCGATGCATAGGTGGACGACGAGGCCAGTCTGAACCGGGCCCGATATTCATACCGGCTCCCAAGGTTGAAAGTCATCGCGGCCCGCAGGCAATTGCCTACCGCCGGCATGCTCGACCGCGACGAGATACACGAGTGGAGAACCCGCATCGCGCGAACGATCTGCCCGCGTCATCCTCAAGGGCTGGCTACAAGATCTTCAAACCAGTCCGGACACTCGATCGGTCGACGCAGCGGCGCCGCCGCAATCAAGGTCGTCCGAGCCGGAATGAATCGCCGGCCTGCAGTCCCAGCGACCGTGACGGCTAAATTTATGAGACGTCCGTACAGTACCAGTGCGGGTTTTGTGTGAAGCCAATCTTGCAGCCGTAGCAAAACGCGTCGCCGTTTCGGGTGACTGGTATATTCCAATCAATGTTAGCTAATCGAAGGACCTCAGAACCGCTATCCATACATCGGAATTGACCATATGCGGAGTCGTCGACACGTCCTTGGGTAGTGTTCAGCGGCGAGTTTTCTGGATCTATATCGTACCATTTCTTATCGGCGTCCGAAAACCGGATGGTATTCATAACCGAGCCGTCCGGATTGCGAAGTTCAATTGTCAATACGGTCATGCAATCTTCCTCCTGCCATGCAGCCAAAAAATGGCCCTGCCGCTACGTCTCACACCAACTGATCAGCTTTGGTATGAAGCCTTATCAGTCTGTCGACTGACGCCGTTGCGCATCCTTATGAGTCCGTCGACGAACGGATCCTCACTACATATGAGAGCCAGCCGGGGCGTCGATCTCGACTGTCGCGGGCAACTGCCGGTCGATGACATTGAGCCGCTTTCGATTCCAATGTCATTGTACTTGCGATGACGTCGTCAATGCTTGCCAAGATGACCCCACAAAGTGGTGTATGGTATGCCCCGTATCAAATCTTAAAATTTGCCGGGCCAGAATAATAGGACTCGCTTGGAACGCTCAATTCTCATACTTTTGAAAGTCCTCTCGCCGTCCTGGCAGCTGACCGCCCCCGGTACGGTCGACCTTCACCAGATACGAGAATTCCTTGCCGGCCTCGGGCGCATCGTTGGTCGCCAAGGGCCACAGGAAAATTCCGCGACGCCTGACGTGACCGGCGTAAAGATCACCAAGCAGATCCGGGAAGTCGATCGCCTGGGGAAGCGGTGCGGTCGCGAACAACCCGGCACCCACTGCGGTCTTCAAACTATGCAGTGTCGCAAGTCCGTAGGTCGAAGCCGGCGGCGGCAGCACCGGTTCGGCGATGATTCCGACATTGAGCGTCAATATCTGGGTTGCGTCGGAGTCGTTACTCACCGTGATCTGCAGGCGATCTCCGGCGACGAATTGCACCGGCACGTCGGCCGCCGGTGTTTTCGGATCGAATGGTTCTCGCAACGATGAAAGAGCGACCGCGTAGGGCTGGCGTGCCATGATGCCATACTTCGGCTTGGCGGGCGACGGATCCACGGGTCGCGTCGCCGCGATCTGGAGTTGCCGCGCGGGACTGCCGTCACGTGGCACGATCTGCAGGGTCAGGGACCAGCCGTTCGCCGGTATTGGATCCTCCGGTGGCTTGTCGATCCCCTTCGGCCGTTTCCAGAAGGCGAGATAGATTTTCGCGGACGGATCGTATTCGGCGCGATCGACCGCGAGCCAATGCGGTACGTCTGCGATCGCGTATTGGTTGCTGGAGGTGGGGCTACCGAGCTCGCGGTCATAGGCGGGATCGCCGAACGCGATCGTAAATGTCCGCACCGGAAGCCAGCGCTGCCGGCTCGGAATGTGCGGCAGGTTGAATACCAGAACGTGCGGCGGCCCCGGACGGAGATCGGTGACTGCTGCGGGGTCGAGAGGAATACTGCCGGTCGGCTGCGGCGTTGGATCGTGATCGCGGGGGTTCATTGGCGTAGCTCCGCGGATCGTCAAGCGTACCGGCGTATCCGCCGAAGCGCTGTTCAAGGCTTGCGCGACTGCCGTTCGAACCGCAGCCCCTTGCGCTCCTTCCACCGAAAGCACGACCGGTAGTCGCTTCGGGTCGGTTACCGGCTTGTGATCCCCGTCGAAACCCCATGTCAACGTCGTGAAGACGACCAGCACATCGCCCACGGCAAGCTCACACCGCGGAGCTTCTGTGACGCCGCCGGCCGATGGAAGCAGACCGATCCGCGTCAGCGCGACTGCCGCGGAAGGAGTGGCATTCGGCACCGTCACCATCAGTCGGATATTGCCGTCCCAGTCCGCGGCAAGTCGGCCGCCATCGGGGGATTGCACCGCGATCGTCACGGCGTGCGGGCTGTTGACGTCGCCGGTGTGATCGAAGCGGACGACTTGCGCCGGTCCGAGCACGACCTTGAACGTCCTGAGATTATTGTCGTGGTCGATTTCATCGGCCGCGACATAGGTCTTGCGCCGGATAGCCAGGTCGGAAGTCTCGGGCAGCGCCGACGATCGGGGCGCGCGCACCTGGTGAACTGTGAGCGGTGCACGCCAGGCGGGACGGCCGAAGCGGTTGAACTCTGGATCGAACGGCACCATCGAGGAAGTCAGGAGCAAGCCCTCGAACTGGGTGAGCAACACACCGGGCCGTTGCCCCGTCACGGTGGCTTCGATCGACCCCGGAAGCATCGGCGCGAGGCCCGGCCGGTCGGCGGCCTCGTTCATGTCCGATGGCACCGGATTGCGCACCTGTCGGAACGCTCCCGCCATGGCATCGACCGTGGGCGCGCGGGCGCGCGGTGGCGCAAGTACCGAAAGCCGGTCAGGCGCCGAGCGCAAATTCCTGGCGGCAACCCGCCGCAGCGAAACGCGCTGTCCGGCAGCGATAAAGGCACTGCTGCGAACTTCGGCGGCCTCCTCGGGCCGATACTCGCCCTCGATGGTCCTGTCCCGGATCGCTTCTACACCCCCCTCGGTGGTCTTCTCCTTGAATGTCTCGGTCGGGGGAACGGCGCTACGATCCCAGGCAATCGCCGGCCAGGCCGCCGATCGGACGCGCCCTGCCCAGGCCTCCTCGTTGCGACGAACCTCCTCCTCGCCGAGGTCGGCGTGAGCCAGGGCAAGTTCAGCGGCCCGCGGTGCTGATGGCCAACCGAGCGCCGGCGATGCATAGATCGTATCGAACATCTTGCGCAGCGTGTGCGCCCTGCGGACCGCGAGCGCGGGCTGCGCGCCCTTGGTCACTAGCCAGGACACGTGCGGCAGCCCCGTCGTGACGGCCTGCGACGATTGGCCGGTGTCGTGAATCGTCAAATAGCTGCTGTCCACGCTCGCAAGGATGATCACACGCGGACTGGCACTCAATCCAAGCGCCCGAATCTCGGCGTCGGCGCGCTGCTTGCCGTCCAGAACGACGGTGTTGTCGGAAGGATCGACTAGCGTTTGAGCCGTCGAGGATGGCAGCTCCGCGGTATGGATCGCCATGTCGTCAGCGACGATCATGGAGACGGCCGGCGCCGGCGTCTCGTCCGGCTTCTGCCCGGGCTCCCATGCGGTGACCGAAAACCTGACTTCCTTCGCCAGACGTAGCCCGGTGCCGTCGACAGGCGCGTCATCACGCGCGGTAACGCAACTGATCCTCGATGCAAACGGCGCGCCCGGCGCGCTTGCCAGTGCGCCAAAGGCCTTCGCAACCGCACTTAGGGCCAGCAGCGTGCGCGGAAACAATGGACGGCTGAGAAGAGCTACGCCGGCGTCCGTCGGCTGCAAGATAGCCTGATCGACGGCGACCATCGTGCGGGCCCGACCGCCTCCCACGATCGCCGACATCCGGGCTTCGATCAATCTCTGCGTACCGTCCTGGGCGGCAAACGAAGTGACCACTGAGCCGTCCAGCGGGCGCACAGCGCCTGCCGCGGCATCGTACAGCGCGATGTCGTAGGTGCGGACCTTGTCATCGGTTTGCGGACAACTGGACAAGACGCCGAGCGCAACCTTGCCGTCGGCATCGTTCTTCAGCGGCGCCCACGGCAATATCCATTGCAGCACCAGGGGAACGCCGAGATCCGGCTTGGCGGCCGACGTGATCACTTCGGTCACCGCGGCGCCGGTCAGGACCAGAGACGGCTTTGGCGTGGATGCCTTCAAGGCCTGCATGACATATTCGACCGGGAAGCCGGCGTCGGCGAGCGCGCGGCGGGCGACCCCGGCAATCCGGATGTCCGGGTCGGAGGCGTTGTCCTTGTATCTTGCGAGAAACGCATAGCGGTCGCGGTCGGGATCGGGAGCAAGCTTTGCGCTCTCGACCAGCCGGATCATGTCGAACAATGCGAGTTCGTCGATCGACGTCCACTTGAACTCGGCCGTGCCCGGCTGACCCGGCCACCTCCCGGACGAAGGTCGCAGGACGTGATCCACCACGGCTCGGAAAAGCCACGGGCTATTGAGAATGACGGTACCGGCGGCGTCGACCGAGAGCAAATCCGTCGGCAGTTCGTGGGCGCAGATCCGCGGCGTAACATGGTGCGACAATACGAGCGCCGGATGCGCCGGATCATCGGTACCGTTGACCTGCAGTCTGGCCTTCCAGTCCTCGGGAACGCCAGCATCCGGGTTGAAGCGAATATCGGCGGGATCGGAAAATGGACGCGTCGCGGGATCCGAGCCCGCCGGAATCGCAATGGCGACCCGCCCGACCGGCCACGATACCGAACTGGTATTGAGCTGCGGCGCGGCGAATGCCGCATCGATCAGGAGGCGTGAGCGCCAGCTCGGCGTCTTGTCCTCATTGAGAGCACTCCGGTGGCGATGGCGTATCGCGGTGATCCGCTGCGGCAAGTCCGCCCCGCCTTTTGCGTCGAAGGCGAATTCCGCGAACACCGAGCCGAGACCGGGCTCGAGCCAATTCGGCCATTTTGCTCCGTCGGCGGCATATTTCTTCTTGAAGACGACCGAGACGGCCCCGCGCACCTCGCCGTCCGGGAGCAGCAATCCGCGGAACAGGGCCGGATCGTCCGCCAGACCGACCTCCGTTTGCAACTGCATCGTAATCACGCCGAGATCGTGATCGACGACTTCGGCCGCACCGGCATTCGCGAAGGATAGCCCCAGCCAGTGGACTTTGCCGTCCTTGTCGAAAGTACGCTTGACGGCGACAGGGCTGTCGGTCTCATCGCGCAGCGGAATGCCGAGCTCGCCTTCGCTCAGATACCATTGCGGGCATGCCGGCGTGCCATCGGGGTTGCGCGACCAGATCAGCTGCATCTTCCTCAGATTGAGCAATCCGTTCTGCCCGGAGGGCGCCGTGAACGTTGCCTGCAACCCATCCGCCGTGAAATGCGCATCCGTGGTGTCGAGGCTGCAATCCTGCCCGAAGAGGCGCACGCGCACGTTCGCGGCCGCGATGTCCGGCGCGTTGCCGCTGACGCCGGGCTTGAACTCAAAAGTGAGTTGAGCCTGCGAGGTCGGAAATGTGCCGTGGCCGGAGGGCCCGTGATTCACGGTCATATCCGAAACCAGCGAAACCGGCTTCTTCGATGAGACGAAGGGATCAGACATCGCCGTCGAATTGGACGAATCCTTCAGTTCGACCCGTTCCATGGCCTTCAGCCTGAGGCTGCCGGCCGGCACGTTCGGATCCGTGTCGGTTTCGAACGACATCTTCACGAGATTGCCGGTGGCGTAGACGGCTTCCGCGGCAAACGGCGCCACGTCCAGGCCGTCCGACGGTGGCGACCGGTACTGCACCGAGACCAGGATCGCGAGATCCTGCAAGTGGCCATCCGCGGCAAACCCGATGTCAAGCAGCCGCAGCGGAAGGGCGGCCAACGGACCGGCGAGATCGAATTCGAACCGGCCGCGCGGCGGCTTTGGTTTCGGTATCGTGGCGCCCGGCTCCGGCGGACCGAAAAAGCTCCACTCGTAAAGAGTCCTGGCCAGCCGGTTGCGATTGATCGCCGTGGGGTCCGGTCCAAATCCGGTTTCCAGACCGCCCGACTGATCGAAGATCAGCGTGCTGACATTCGGCGTTTTCTTGTCCGGGTTCTGCTGGAGCGGCAAATCGCGGAACCAGAAACTGCATACACGGCTGCCGATCTTCACCTGCGCAGGTTGCCGCAGCGTCGCAAGGATGAGGCTCTGGTCGTCCGGCGCAGCACGGAGCAAGGCTGCCCTGCTCGTCAGCTCGGGCTGGCCGATCAGGTCCGGCGCTTTCGCAAGCGACAGGCCGCGTGCGTCCTGAAGATGCGCGACCGCCGGCGCGGCAGGATCGGCTGACGGAAACGACGACGCAGCAAAGCCGTTGACCCTGATCGCGCCTGGCGGCGACGTGGCCGGTACCAGTTTCAGTTCATCGCCGCTGATCTCGAAGCTCGTCGTGCCGGGCAGACCACCCAATGCGTCGGGACCGAACTGCCATGCATCACCCGCTCCCAGGCAATAGGAGCCAAGATTGACATCCGTAGATGCGACGTTGTTCGGCATCATCGGCAACGCGCTGAAGGAAAACGTCGCCGGTTTCCAGACATAGGGTTCGGCGATGCCGCGAACCACAGTACCGGTCACGCCCGGCAACGGATGCCAGAGGTCGACGACGGACTTGCCGGCGCCGACGGTTCTTTCAAGCAGCACGACCCGGTCGGCCTCGGTGCGCGCACGCGCAAGGCGCCGCGCATTTTCGGACCACACCGCGGACAGCGCTGCCATATCGAGCGCGGTCGGCAGGTCGCTGCCTTTGGACGCCGTTACTGGTTGCGGTGTGGCCGGCGGTGTTGCCTCCGGCGCCTTGGCGTTGGCGAACAGCTCGTCAAGGATCGGCAGATCGAACCGAAGCGAGACGCGCATCTGATTGTCGGCTGTCGGCAGATTGGCGTCCGTGGCCGCGGTGAACTCGATACCTGGGAGCGTCAACGACGCCAGTGCCACGCCGGCGGCCTCCAGCGGAGACGATCGATAGGAATCGCGGCCCTCGCCCGTCGTCTTTGGCCACGGCCAACGCCAACGGCCGTCACCATGGGCCGTTGCCGGCGACGGCAATTTCGCCACGTCGACACGCGGCAACCGCTTCGTGCCGTCAGGAGTAACAAAGGTCAGCACCAACGGCGTGGCCGCAGTGCCGACGACTTCAGACGGAACGAATTCGCGTGTCGCCGAGGGACGCAAGGCGCTCTCGGCAGTCCGCGTCATCGAGATCGACGAGACCAGCGCAAGCGTCGGATGCGGCTGCCAGAGCAGCACGGGGTTGGTGGCCGATCCGAGCAGCGGCAGCGGGAAGCGGATCGTGCCGGGTCCGCTTTCGACGAACGCGTCGACCGTTACCGGCCAGCTGCCCGGTCCGCTCACGCCGAAAGAAATGGGAACGCTGGCGAGCGCCGCCGGACCGGCATCCAGAGGCGGCAGCACCTCGGTCGGCGACGGGCTCGCCTCCCCTGACCACAATGCGCCGTCGAGCGTTCCGGCGGCGCCGTTCAGGACCGCAACGATCGTGCGCGGTGCGGCGATATCCGGCTTGCCCCAGGTCACCGTGACCAGGATGTTCTGCGCGGCCACGATTTCAATTCCCGGCGACATCGGGTCGTCGGTGGGCGCGTCAATGTTACCGGTTCCTATCGCAAGACGCAGATATCCGCGAAAGGCCGAATCCGCGGCGACCAGCGAGATCGGATCGCTCGACAGCGGGGGCAACGGCATCTGAACCCAGCCCCGCTCCAGCGCGATGAAGACATAGGGAGGACGGTCATCGGGTGCGATCGCTCCCGACTGCGCCCAGACATTTTGCAGCCGCGCCACCAGCGGCGCACTTTCGACGATTCCCGAGAAGGTCGATACCTCGACCTTGTCGGGATTGATCGCCGTCTCCGTACTCCATGTCAGGGTCACATCGGGAGAGGCCGGATCCGTCGTGCCCGGCGTCCAGTCCCTGGCCTGCGACTGGATGGTAAGGACGAATCCAGCGGAAGGACGGCGTGCCGACAACATGGTCTTGTGGCGGGAGAGCTCGGCAACACCGGGTTCGCCGCCGCCGAAATCCTGGCGCGTCAGCAGACGCGCGGTCACCGAGTTCTCCAGCAACCGGACCGCGGGGACGAGGTTCGCTGTCGGAATGCCTTGCGGGTTCTCGCAGGTCCAGACCGGCGACCCGGCATTGCTGCCAACGACCAGCGGCCACGCCAATGGCGGAATGTCGCCGGTATCCGCCTGGAGCAGCAGGCAGCCCTGCTGCGCCAGATTGCGCGTCAATGATGCGAGTTTGGTGTTGAGATAGGTGAACGGCGCCACCGCATCCGGCGCGGACGAGACATGCTGCCCGATCAATTCCAGTTGCAGACTGGAGAGTCCGTCACCGTTGTCGAAGACCACGAGGCGAAACCGCAGCGACAGTGCTTTTGTGACGTCGATCTGATCAGTCGTGCTGGCGCCGAAGGGATCAGGGACCAGCGCATCGAACTCGACGCCTTCCGGCGTGAGATCGAAGGCGATGGCGTCCGAAACCGCGCCGTGACCTGGGACTGGTGTTTTCGTCTTGCGGCGGGCGACAAACAATCCGCCAAAGATCTTGACGTAATTGCCCGGGAGAGCCCAGTCGATCGCCAGCAATCTCGTCAACGCATAGCGCTTTTCGGCGGGATCGCCGGCTTTCGGCTCGGCATCTCGCGCACAGCCAACATGGATGTGCCCGCGGGTGGCAGCCAACCGTGGCGCCCCGAGTTCGAACACGCCGTTCGTCATGGTGAAGCCGTCGGCCGTCGGCGGCCAGCCCGACTTCGGCGCGACCCGCAACTCGGCGTATCGCGGCGCGGGGACCGCTGCCACAGTCGCGTGCACGTCGGCCAGCGGGAACGGCGTGAACTGGGCTTTGCCGATCTTGACGAAGGGCGCGCTCGATGGATTGTTGCGGAAGTCTACCGTCGTTGCCGCGGTTGCGAGCAGCATCGGTTCCTGGAAGAAGACGTCCTTCTTTCCATGAATATGCACCTGCCGCGTCGAAGCACGTTGCAGCACGACCCGGATCGAGTCACTGCGCAGCATTGGATCGTTGGCCGGCGCGCCGGTCTGGTAACCAAGGTCCAGCGACGCTTGCCAGAGCGGATCGTTGCTGCCGACACCCGGGCCGTCGACTAGCAGCCTGCGAAATGCGGTCATCGGATCGGCCATCGGTCAGACCTTCCTTGCAATCTGGTCTTGCTGTGGTGCGGACGTGCCGCGATAGGCCTTCACGCGCGGCAACCGGCCGACGCCGAATATCTGATCTGTCATGGCCCGGTCGAAGAAGCGCTTGAGCGCGTCCCTGTCGGCAAGTCCTGCCACGCCGTCGATCGCACTCATGATCCTGGACCGATCCGCGTCTTCGGGCGGTTGTCGCAACAGCAGCGACCACGGCTTCTTGCTGCCGGAGGCGGCCGGATCAAGCGCGTCAAGCGCTGATCGAACTCCGGCCTTGGCGAACACGCCGTACGGCAGGTGGAGTTCGACATTTTCGGCGGTACTATCCTCGAGCGCGCCGAGGTCCTGGATCGCAACCGCAGTGAAGTCTTCCGCTTCGATGGCCTTCAATAGCGCCTGGACTCTTGCAGCAAGCCCCGGATCCACCTTGACCGCGATCGGGATCGACATCACCACGTCGGCGCATCCAGGCAACTGCAACGCTTCTCCCAACTTCCCAGCGTCGTCGGCAAGCGCACCGGCCGGCAGCGAAACCGTCAGGGAGGGGTAATCCATGAAGCGGCTGTCGATCTCCTTGCCGGTTGCGAGAACGCGGCGCATTTCGGCGATGATGGGGTTGGCGACCCCTGCCGCGAACTCCGCTGCGCTGTAATTGGCAGCGGTGACCGGGACGACTGCGCGTATCGCTGCTCGCTGGTCGACGCCTGCGGCCGGCGCAGTTGGCCACAGCCATTGCAGGGAGGTCTGCTTGAACACAACGTCAGGCGATGGACTGGTCAAGCGCGGCAGGCCTGCAATGAATGCGTCCGTGCTGAACATCTTGATCGATGGCGGAGCGGCCGGATTCGCATTGATCCACTGATCGAGGAAGTCCGTGATCCCCTTTGCGCCGATGCTCATCGCGATGTACGGCGCGTAGAGCGCGCGCCATGCCGTCACCCCGGTTTTGAACGCCGGCCAACCCGCGGGGGCGGCAGGCGGCACCACGGTGAATTGAACCGTCGTCGTCGGTGCAATGCTGGAAAAGGCGACGAATTCCGTCGGCCTGATCTCGAACAGTTGCAAGGCGTCGCTCGCGGGGCCGGACGGGTGCTCCGCAGCCTTGATCGAGGGAGCAAAGTCCGTGGACAACGCGGCGCCCTCAAAAGCGAGCACCTTCGGATACAGGTTCCAGGTTGCCGTATTTGCCATCCGCTGCAAATGCGGAGCCACAGCACCTTTCGGGTCGAACAGCGGACCGACCAGATTCATCCCGAAGGAGGATGGTGGGCTGCCCGGCGTCGCGGCACGTTGCTGTCCCATGATGTCGAGTTCCGCCGACGCCGACGACATGCCGGCATCATCGGCGGCGACGACTGCGATTTCATATCGAACCACGGGGTCGGGCAGCATGAATACGTCCGGAATGGCACGCCCCCGGAGCCATGCCTTTCGCGAGTCCTGCGGCATTGAATCGAACAGCCGAACCAACGGAAGCTCAATCGTGACCCAGAGGCCAAGAGGAAGCGGAGTCTTCTGTCGGCTCACCGACCAGGTCGGCGCCGGTGTCGGTACTTCGATATCGTCGGCGCCTCCCTTCTGCCAAGGCAGAGCGAGCTCGTAATGCCCCTCCTCGATCGTCGCGACGACGGGATCCGACACCACGACGCCGGCCGAAGCGAACGCCGCGACATGGGTACGGAAGAAAAATGGAAGCGCCTCCGTACGCAACGCGAGCGCGCCGCGCCAACCGTCTGGATAGCGTCCGGCGCTGCCCTTGTCGTCGCGTGCGAGACCGCCAAAGGCGTCGGCGCTCTCGATGAGTTTAGGAACCGCCGGCCGGTTATTCCAGTCGCCGAAGCCCTGGGTGGTCGAGATGCCTGGCTGAATATCGTTCGCCCAGGTCTGCATCGGAAACTCGCGCCAGAACCCGAACGAAACCGTCTCGAACGACAACGCACCTTCAACGGTCACGTTGGCTTCGGAGAGAATCTCTTCCGCATGCCGGGCGAACAGGAACTCGAGGGCCTTGCGCGATGGAGCTCGTGCCTGGCCTGCAGCGGGCGCCGGCGGCAATATCTCGATGCGCTTCGCATCCACCAGAACCGGAGGGGCCAGCGGCTCGGTCCGGGGGATCACGACGTCGAAGAACCGGCGGCTCCAGTTGTCCTCGAACGTTCGCTGCAAATCCGGATCGTTGGCGATCGGATCGCTCCAGGCGCCTCCGAGCCGTGGCGGCGCCGGAATCGCATTGGGATCGCTGGCGTGCAACAGCGCATCGACGAAGCCGTCATAGCGGCCGAACGGCTTGATCGCGTAGCGCTTGAGACGGCGCTTTCGATCGTCGTGCAAGAACGTTACCTGCATCGTGCCGTCGGCGGCCACACCGACCCGCCACGGATCCGGCCGTGTGACCTCGGCGATCGCAAATAGCGGAGCGTCGGACAGGTTCGGCGGTGTCGGCGGCCCGTGGTCGAAGAAGCGCCGCGTCCAATCCGGGATACGCGCCACCAAGGTCGGCTCGTCCGCCGCGCCCGGCCAGCCTTCCGGCAGGCGCTTGCGCGTATAGCTCTTGAGACTTGCAATGGCCTCGTGCAACGAGGGATGGCCATTCGCCCCGGTCAGCGCCTTGAACCGTGGCGCGGTCAGATCGGGAAAGCGGCCGAACGCGCTGGCGTGGGTCGAGGTGAAATCGACCGGGCGGTTGATCTGCTTGACCTGTGCATTGGCAGCCCACGGCACCGATCCGTCGGGACCAAACAGCGTCGCTGCATCGCCCGAGCTCACGATAACCCGCGCGATCGCGACGGTGACGGGATCGCCGGCGCCCGGGCCCCTGGCCGTGATCTCGAGCGTCGTCTGCTCGCCCGTACCGTCGAGCATCGCGTCACGCAAATCCTTGAGCGTCGGGTCGAAGCTCTTCGCAGCAAGGGTAACGATCGGAGGTTTCGCCAATCCGGTGGTGAGATCGATGACCTCGGCGACCGCGATCAGGTGCGAGGCGCCCGTGAGCTTGTCGAGATCGAGCGTGACCTTCGCGCCGGGTTTTGCCTGGATCGCGAAATACGCCGCTACCTTGTCGATCGACTTCAGCGTCCAGCCTTCCGTTTCCGTGCCGGCATCGGCCCAGGTTTGGGCAAACCGGTCGACGGTCGGACGCAACGATATCTGCGCCAGCGACAGCGCCGGGCCAGCGAGCAGTGCGGCCGCCTCGTTCGCACCGACGCCGCTGATGCCGCCGTCGAACGAGGCTAGCGACAGCGTGCCGCCGGCGTGGGTTATGACGTCGACAAAGGGAGAGCCGATGTCGTCGTGGCGGTATCGGGGCAAGATTTCCGTGAACGCTGCCTGCAGTTGCTTCAAGGTGTCTGCCGGCGTCATGTAGTCGCGCTTCTCGGTGTCGTACAGCTTGATGCCGGCAGCGAGGCCGAGCGTGCGCAGGATGCTCCAGCCATAGGGATCGCGCTGCACCGGCGTCTCGTCGAACCAGCCCAGGACGTCCTTGGCGTTGACCTTCGGAAGCTGTTCCAGCACCGGCTCGTAGCGGCGGTATTTCGGCCGCTTTAGCGCCGTCACGCTGATCTTGAACGGCGCTGGAACGGGATGAGCCGGGTTCTGTGCAACGCCGAGATCGACGACCAGGTTCGCGGCGATGGGGGCGTCGTTCGGCTTCAATGCCGCAAGCTGGCCGCCGTCGAGCTTCACCGCCAGCCGCCCCGCAGCGGCGGCGATCTGCGCGGCGATCTCGTCATGAGTTGCGACGCCCCCCTTCTTGTCGACCCTTTCAATCGCGAAGCTGGCCGTCGAGAAATCAAAGTCCGCGCCAAGCTGGAATCCGAGCACGGGTTGGGCCGATGCGGTCCAGCCGTTGATCGAAAACGCGACCGACGTTCCGAAGACGGTGCCGGCATCGGCAAGCCACGCCGCCAGCCGCTTTGCCTCGGAGGATTCGAGCACCACCGATGGGTATTGTTCTGCGCCCGCGGGCGCTTCCGCATATCTGGCGAAGTCGATGACGTCGGCGAGCAGAGGATGAAGCGGCGGATCGAGATCGATGCCCCACTGCGCGCTGGCCAACACGATGTCGGGCGCGCCCGCGGTGCCGGACGGCTTCAGCGCGCTGAGCGTGATGGTCGCCTTGCGGAATTGATCCGGATTCTCGGCAAACGCCGCCTGCACATCGACGGTGCGGGAATCCCATTCCAGGCTCTGCAGAAACTCGCGCAATGCGCCCGCGGTCCATTTTCCTCCGCTCGGCGCCTTCAGGCCGGATCCAAGCACTTCGTCATAGCCTGCTTCCCCGAACCGATCCCTTCGACGCAGAACCATGCCGCTGAGCTTGTCGGTAATCTTCAGTTGTACGCAGATCGTTTCGGGCCGGCCGCTCGACAGCATTTCGGTCAGGATTGGCTCGTCGACATTGATCGACAGCGAACGGCGCAGGGTGCGCTTCGGCCAGACCAGGAACGACTCGGCCGGCGAATACCAGCCGCTTTGCCGTCCGCCGCTCGGCGCGATCAGCCGCAGCGTCTCGCTCGGATAGTGCGCCTCGAGCTTGGCGAAATCGACGATTTCCGCCGGATCGAGTTGCGCCAGGGACGCGGGGAGCGCCTGAACCCGCGCCACTGGCTTGGCCGGCGGGTCGCAGGTCAGGAACAGGATGACCTTTTTGCCGTCGACGAACGGAATGGCGCCGCCGCCGTGCTTGACCAGCAGCTTGCGATAGCCGCGGGCGCGAACGTAGACCTTCAGATCCAGGGTCAGCGCCTTGGTCGGATCGTCCGCCGCAATCAGCCGTATCTGGGCGTTTGCACCCACGCCGGACGCGTTCAGCGCGTCCAGTTCGAGCATCTGGTCGCCGCCGACATAGATGGCGCCGACGGTCTCGTCCTCCGGATCGACCTTGTCGTTGTAGCGCAACGCGTTGCCGGGATTGGCGTCCACGACCGACTTGCTGAACGGATACTGCAGCGCCAATGCCGTCGGCGCACTGGTCGCACCCTCCGCCTCGCCGGCGGCGTCGAGTTCGAAAATATCGTAGCCGCCGAAATACGACGCATTTCGTCTCGCGCTGCGGTCAGCCAATTCCGGCTCGATTGCTGCCGGTCGCGCATTCCACTGCACGCGCGTACCGACCCTGCGCGCGGCGTCTCGCAAACGCTGCAGGGTGTCTTTGGCCGCGGGGTCGAGAAGCTGTCTCAGAGTGGCCGGCGCGAGCGTCGCGTCAGCTTTCACCGCCGGGTGCAGCACGACGATACGGCCAGCGTCGCCGTCGATGTCTTCCGACAACAATGGCGCTGCATCGATCCTTACCGGATGTTCGAACACTTCGACCGGCGAAGCTACGGCAGGCAGCTTGTCTTTCGAACCGATGATATCGATCAGGATCGAACTGTCCATCGGACACCACGGCGGCTCATCCTCACCCGCCGCTTGTACCGGGTCTGTCGAGTGTGCTGGCTGAATGGCAAAGCGAACGCCGATCGGGCCGTTGTCGAGCCGGTCTTGAGGAGGCCTGTCGGCACCGATCACTCGCAGGAATCGCTGCATGTCATCGATCGAGTAGCCGACTTGGGGCGCCCGGTTCACCAGCATCGGGTCGTCGAAATTGGGTTGCTGGAGCGGCGTTGGCTTTCCGCCCGGCGGCGTGATCGTGCCTTTGGTCAGCATGATGACGAAATCGTCGGGATCGCCAGGCCGGCGAATAGCGAAATCGCCAGCCGACGGTCGCGCCTTTGCGTCGCTGACGGCGTCGGATCCATAGAGCCCGGTCGGAACCGTCTGCTCGACACGCACGCGCAAGAGGTAACGACGGTTATCCCTGAGAACGTCGCGCTTCGCGAGATCGTCGGAGCCGTCATCGATCCCGAGCGTGAATGTCGGCTTGAAGGACGGCGACGTGACATCGACCATGACCGCGTCCGCCGAATTGGCGCGGTATTCGAAATGCAGGACCGCGCGTTTGACGCCCTTTCGCGGCTGCTTGACGGGCCGGGTCTGCAGAACCAGCGGCGTCGGAGCGCCGTCGGTCCCGGCGGTATCGACCGGCACCACGGTATAGCGAAGTACATAGGGCGGACCGGCGATCGAGTTGAGCGAGGCCGGCACTGTCGGCGCCGTGTCGGCCACGATTGTCGGCGGAAGGATCGCCCGCCGCATCGCGTCGGGGAGATCGGAAAGGTCGTCGACGAACTGGGCGTTGGGCCGCAGGAAACGCCACACGAAGTTTCCGCTGACGGGATCGCGCACCAACCGCATCGGCGCGGCAGCCTTGGTCGTGGTGCGCATCGGCTTCGACAGGCTGGTCAAGCCGTCCAGCTTGGTGACGATCCGCTCGATGCGATAGTGCTTCAGGTCGAATTCGGGATCGAACCAGACGCCCCTCGAAACGCCGAACGGCGGCTCGAGATCCCAGTCGAGCCGAATGCCGTTGGGCGTCGCTTCAACCACCGGCTCCGCCAGCCGCGGCCCGCGCTCGCGGAACATCCGCTCCGGCGAATTGAACAGATGGACGTTGCCCGGAAGCCTCGGGATCGAGGTGACCGCGGCCGCGATATCGAACCTTCCGGGGCGCGGCGGGCCGTTTGGCGAACCCGGCTCGAACAAGTCGTCGAGTTCAGTCTTCTTCACGACGAAGGCCGCGCCGAGCGTGCGAATGTCGAAACCCGTCGCGGCGGGGGCCGCCTGCCAGGAATTATGGCCCCCTGCCGCAAGTTTCGCCGCGGACTCGCACAGCGATGCGATCGCCGCTGAACGCCGCTCCTCAATGTCGTTGGCGGCGCGAAGCTCGAGACCAAGCGCCATTTGATCGCGGCCGGCATCGGTCAGGACCTGAGCGGCGGCTTCGCGCGCGCTCGGAAGCCGTTCCGGATCGGCCTTGATGTGCGTGTCCAGCGGCTCGGCAAGGTCGGCGAGACCGGGGACCTTCGGCGGCGGCGAGGTCGTGCTCGGCTTCCGGATGAAGCACTGGGACAGGAACGTGCCGAGGTCCATCGTATTCGCCCCCGAGACGGCAACCGTCCAATCCGTATTGTACTTCACCATGTCGCCGAGGGCGACGGGCTGCACACCCGACGTCGGATCGAGCCTGTTGAACTTGAACGTCGCCGGCAGGGCGCCGCCGGCACGCGCCACCAGGCTGAACGCCGCCGGATTCTTGTCGACCGACGAATCGAGTTGAAGCGGCGGCGGGTAGAAGCTGCTGAAAGCCTCGCCATCCCTGTCCTGCGGCAGTTCCCTGCTCGTCAGCCCGGTCTCGGTGTGATCGCGCGGGACGAAGATCATCACGAATTCTTCTTCCGCACCCGGCTGATTGCCGGCCACCGGGAACAGCATGGCCCAATACGCGGTCGGCTGCAGCGGGCGCCCTTCTGGAACCGGCAGCGGCTTTCCGGGCACCGTCGGGGTCGGCGGATCATTGGCGTTGAGCGCGTCATGCTTGTCGAGCCCCGTGTCGACGGCCTGATCGGCGCTGCCTGCGCGCGGTCCGCGCGGCAGTTCGGGAGCCGGCGGCGCAATCGCCTGTTCGGCATCCGGCATCGAAGACGTGAGCCCGAGCTGCATGAAGCGCTCGACGCGCGCGCGTGCCTCGTCAAGCCGCCCCGGATTGACGGCGAAGGCGACGCCCAGCCGGATATGACGGCCGAAGGCGCCGACGGCGACCGACGCCGAACCGCGGGCCGAAATGCTGTTCGGCGTGGCCGCGGCCTCCAGCGCGATCGAGATCGTCAACGAGACCGAGAATCCGACTTCGAGATGGATGTCGGTGAAGCCGACGCTGAATTCGAGCCAGATGCGAACCTGCAGCCCGATCGAAACGTCGAACGAGATCGAGCCGTAGAACAGCGTGTCGCTGAATCGCTTCACCGAAATATAGGCAAGGAATTTCGCATCGATCGAGAAATCGGCGCGTGCGAACGCCGAAGCGCCGAACGACCGGCCACCGATCTGGCCGCCGAACTGCGCATAGCCCTTGGCGCGGAAGGCGATGCCCCACAGCATCGCGCCGTCCTCGATGCGGTTGATCATGCCGCCCGAACAGACGATCTGGAAGCTGCCGCCGCCCAGCTTCTCCTCGAACGTGAAGCCCAGCTCGTACGGCCAGCCGAACTCCTGGTGAAACAGACCGGGCCGGATGTAGGTCGTCGCCGACCATCGAATGCCCTTCATCGCCTTGACCAGCGGCGCCGGCAGCTGCGGATGCTTGCCGTCGACATCGCCGGTCCCGTCGGCGATCAGCCGTCCGAGGAACTCCTTGCGCGGTACCGAAAGATAGACGTAGCCCCGCAGCGTCGGATTGTTGCGCCAGAAATCATTGGCGCTGGAATCGTGCCAGTCGGCGTAGTTGCGCGCGATCCAGACCCGCGCGTTCAGGAAGAACGTGAAGTCGCTGCGCAGCGCGACGACGATGTCGAACAGGATCGGGTTCGGAAGCTCCTTCTCGCCATCGGCGTTGTATTCGGTCTCCTCTGACGCGCTCTCGATCGTGATCAGGCCGCGCAAGGCCAGCGTCACGCGGTTGCCTTCCGCTTCCGGCTCCCACGATTTGATCGATGCCAGATTGCCCTGGTATTTCGAGATGTCGTCGAGAACCTTGATCAGATCCTTGACGCTGGTCACCTTGTCCGCGCGGTTGAACGCGGCGATCGTAAAGCGGTAGCCGAAGCCGAAACCGACTTCGCGCAAATAGATCGGTCCGATCGGGGTCGGGATTTCGATCGAAAGATCGTCGGCCTCGGCGTACAGGAAGAAGGCGCGCCGCAGGTCGCCGCCGTCCTTTCGGAGCTCGAGGAAGCCCATGGCCGCGGCCATGGCTCCCCAGCCCTTGATCGAAAGCTTGCCGGAGGCGAGGAATCCATTGACGGTAACGTCCGTCGGCAATGCGCCGGGCGCATAGAGGCTCGGCAGCGAACCGTCCACCGCGATTGCAGTGCCTTCGATCGACGCCGCTCCGCCGAACCGGATGCCGAGCGTAAGTCCGTCGAAGCGGATCTGCGGCAAGGACTGTCCCTGCTTCGGCGGCGCGATCCACAACTCGTGAAAATCGAATCTCGGGCTGACGATGTCGCCGGATTCGACGAAGTTGACCTGGCCGGAAATCGACAATGCGGGCTTGCCTCCGAACGCGGGCGAGGACGGGTGAAAGCCGATGCCGCGCAGCTCGAAGCTGAACAGGTTGAAAAAGTTGACCTGCTTCGGCGGGACCACCGCGACCTGGAAGCTGATGGCGCGCAGCAGCATCGAGGAATCGCGCGCAAGCGGCGCCTTGTCGAGCACGATGGTGACGCTGCCAAGATACTTCAGAAGACCGTCGGTGAACTCGCCCTCACCCGGGCGGAACTCGGCGGTTCCGGTCAAAGTGAAATAGAACTGATAACCGCCGCCCTCGCGCGCAAAGTTCTGGAATTCGAAACCGAGCGCAGAAATGGTCAGAACGAAACGGGTCGCATGACAGACGATCGGATCGCCGGCCTTGTCGAGCTTGGCTTCCGCACTCTGCACGATCAGCGAACCATCGCTCCCGCGTCCCATCGAGATCGAGATCGTCGCGTTGGCTTCGCCGACTAGTTCGGGCGGCAACTGGCCCGATCCCTTGATCGAGAAGGCCTGAATCTGTCCGTGTTTGATCGACAGGCCGCCACTGTCGAACCTGAACGGCATATCGACGCCCGCGAGCTGTACCGGCGTATCGCGATCGACCTTGGCATCGAGATCGAGCCCGCTGCGTGAGATATCGAGCTCTTCGACATGAAACACGATACCCCGGCCACCACTCGCAACCTTGCCGTAGGCGAGATCCAGCCGCGCTTCGGGCGCCAGCGACAGGCGCGCGTCGCCGCTCGAAAAATCCAGTTTGAAAAACGGGACCTTGCCGGCGGGCCAATTGCCGCCAGCCTTGGGAACGATGTTGCCCGTCAGCCCGAGCAGGCTGAAGTCCGTATGGCTTGAATCGCCGAGGATCGCGATCTTGTCGGCCCCCGACAGCTTTACGCTGAAAACCTTGAGGTCGATGTTGACGTGCAGGTCGAAGTCGACGTTCGCATCGTTGATCTTGAGCGAGACCTTGACCGGGAGGTCGCATTTGCCATCAGCCGACGGCTTGACGCTGCTTGGCGCCGAAACCTTGATGTACTGCCCGATCGAGTTCAGGACACCCAACGCCCCGGAATCGGTGCTTTGCGAGGACTGCAGGAACGGCAGCAGCCTGTCCGTCTGCGCTGACACGGTGGCATCGACGTTCTGCCAGTTCAGCGCACCCTTGTAGGTGATGTCGCCTGAAATGGTTGCCACTGTCAGGTTCGGCGGCAAACCAGTTCCCGGCGTCAGCGTGATCGGCGTCGCGCTCACCTGCGCGTCGCAGGCCTGCATGAAATGCACCGCTCCATCGACCAGCCGGACGAGTGCGATCGCATTGACGTTCGTGAACTTAATGTCGGCCTGGATCAGCCGCTTGGCATCTCTTTTACCCTTGAGATCGGTATCGCGAACGGCCTCCATTCCGGAGTCGTGTCCCAACCACAGGTCCGTCCCGATCGTAGCCGACGGCCCCGCGCCTGGCGCAGCGGGCGGCGGCGCTATCAGCAGCGCAACCGAAGGCGGTCCATCAAGATCGATGACGACGAGTGGCTGCCAGACAAACGGCACTTTGATATCGAGGCTGAGACCAAGCCCTTCCCCGGAAAAGCTATCGGTAGTGGGTGTGCTGCCCCATGCCGGCGTGATGATGATCTGCCGCAACGCGTAGGTTCGCGCGTCAAGCCGCACTTCGATCATCAAGTGCGGCGGCGCTATCCCGGGCCCGGTGCCGATCTTTTTGATCGCGTCGCGCAGCATGTGGACAAGTCTGGCGAGAACCTCGCCGACCGCCTCGGCGACGCCGAGCAGCGGATTGCGTATCGAGCCGCCCTGCTGCGTAAGCCAGCGCACCGCCGCGGCCACCATGTCGGCAATGCGATCCAGCACCTTGCCGAGGTCGGAGAGGTCTGGAAAGCTGCCGTCCGGCATGCGGATTCCGGAAGCGAACCGCAGCAATTGCTTGGCGAGATCCTCCGCCTTCTGCGCCGCTACCGTGATCAGCCTGACGGGATACGGCTCGATGATTTCGAGCGTCGTCAATTGTCCCGACGTCCTGCCGCTGGCTTCGACAGTTTGCGTGTAGACCGCGTGCAATGCAATGAAAAGCGCAGGATCGTTCTTGGCGCGAATGACGATCCGCTTGAGCTCGAGCGTCGCGGTAATGCCGAGGGCAGTAGCCTGCACCTGCGACAAATTGATTGTGGGCGCCTGAATGGTGAGCGTCGACGCCGGGAGTTCGATCTTGAACGGCAGCAGCTCCGGCTGATCGATTACGGTGGCCGGAAGATTGGGAGATACTGCATGCGGCGTGACGATGCCCGCGACAGCGAGATTACCGCCGATCGTCAGCGCGAACGAAAAGCCGTTGATGTCAGCGATCGCCGGTGGCGGCCTGCTGCCATCGTCGTAGATCAGCTTGCCATCGCAGGGCGCTGCGGTGCCGATGGAAAGCCGCCTCTGGGCATCGACATTGAATTTCAGACTCAGCTTGGATTTTCCGGTCGCCGGATCCGTCCAGTCGAGCCGCACCGGCGACCTCGGAATCGGCAGATCGAACCGCAGCAGTTTTGCCAATCCGCTGAGATCGAGCGACGGCCAATCCAATTGTGGCCATTTGATCTTCGGCCAATGCAGATCCAGTGCAGGGAAATTCGGCAACGGAGGCATCGATATCGACGGCAGCATCTTGATAGCGTCGTCGACGTTTTCGCGCGACACCGTGAACTCGAAACGGATTTCCGCATTCGCCGAGCCGGCGACCGTCGATATCTGACCGCTTCCCCCAAGCGCCGCCGTCAGGAACGGGGCGTCGATCGGCCCGGAATCGAGCGCGACGAGATCGAGGTGGATGCGGGCCTCGATAGCCGCAACAGCAGAAAACGGCAGCGTGCTAACGCCAAGGAAAGCACTGCCACCCACAGCAAGGTCTACCGGCTTAGACAGCTGGGCGATCAGTTCGCCGCGCGCGGTCTCGATCAGAACGGCCGCAGCAAACTTCCCATCATCCCTCAGCTTCTTGATCTCGGCCTGGATCTCACCCCAGCTCTTGAGTTTCCCGTTGGCGACGAAATAGGATTCGCGCGTACCTCCGTCGGCGATGTACGTCGGAATCTTGACCGCATCCTGGAGCCTGATCTTGCCGGTGGCCGCCTGCGCCCTGATCGAGATTTCCTCGATGGTGAACGGGTCGTTGGGGGCAAGGCCCTCGACGGTCAGGTCACCCTGGCTTCGTGAAAATAGAATAATACTCGCCGCCATCCACGCCCCCGCGTCGGCTTTGAGTTGGCGAAATATGCCAACAATTTTCAGTTGTATGTTTTTATACAATCATAAATGATACCGCATTGCCAAGCTTCGTTTCGGTTGAATACAGAATATTGCGACGGGCCAAGTTGGGGGCGGATATGGCCGATCAGGATTTGCGCGAGATCGTATGGGGAGAGGTCTCAGGACTTTCAGCCAAGGACGGCAGCGACCAGACATTGGCGCGCCTGGAAGCAGTCGTCGCCAAGCTCGCCGTGGCGACGAAGGGAAAGGGTCTCGACAAGGACTTCAAACGGAAACTGGCACCGCGCGGCAGCGAAGAGCAGGCTCTCGCTGCATACAATGCCCTGAAGACGACGGTGGACCAGGTCGAAGCCGGCACCTTTGGGCCGCCCGACGTGCCGCTGCCGAACCGTGCGGTGCTCTGGGAAATCAATGAGAGCGGCATGCCACCGCGCGACCATTCCCCGCCAAAGGCCGCGGCATGGATTTTCGAAACCGGCGCAGCCCACGGCGGCGATTTCGTCGCAGGCTCGGGCCAGGATGCACGAACCTATCGTCTATTTGAGTCCGCCACGGCTTCGACGGGCGACGACCTGCCCTACATATCGAGCTATACAAGCTTTGGAGTTCCCACTCCGGCAAAGGCACGGCACTGGTATCAGAGCCTGAACTGGGGGATCGGACTTTTCGGCGCCACACTGTTTTTCATCGCATTGTTCAACGTGTTGTGGACCGCGATTAGCTTCAGTCAGGCCTTCGATCTGATGACCAACCGGCAGCAGGGCTATGTCGGCAAATTCACGGCCGGTGACGGCCGCCCTCCGTTGCCGAACTGTCCAGACAACGCCTCCAATACCGTGAAGCCTTTCTGCCTCACGCCGGAAGAAGGCGTGTACGACGACGCCGGCGTGCTGATGCAGAGAAAATCGGACACGGAGAAGACCGACGCTGCCAAATTGCGCAACGCTAAACTCGATACATTTGCAACCGTTATCGGCCCGCAATGCGTCAAGCTGCTGACTGATCGGGCCAAGGAGGAAATCTCAAAGAGGAAGAGCCAAACAATTCTAGATCCGCTGCAGGGCGATGATCGGACCAAAAGCCTCATATGCCTGACAATTCTCGGCGCCGCACTCCAATTCTCCTCCGACTACCTCGTGATTCAGGTTCAGGACAACAACTGGTTCAGCAAGTATGTCGGGACTGCCCTGAGATCCATCCTCGCTTTTGCGCTCACTTGGCACGTGCCAAACAATGCTGCCGAAAACGTATCGCTCGGCATGCCAACTGCCTTCATGATTTTCGGCGTCATCCTGGTGCTGATCGGGCTCGGTCGGGGCATTATGGGCACGCCGCTCGGCGTGTTGATCAGCCCCCAGAACCGCTATTCGCTTGCGCTGGCGCAGGTGACGTTCTGGACCGTGCTGGTGCTGACCAGTGTGGTGGCGATCGCCGTGTTTAACGCAGGGCTGGTCTCCGAGCAGATGCGTTATTTCCTGCCAGCTACCAACGCCGACGCGCCGGCAGCCATCAAGAACGGATTTTTTCCCGATATTCCCCCTGGGATCTGGGCCGTGCTCGGCATTACCCTGTCGACGACGGTGCTTTCGACCTGGATCAAGAGTCTGAAGGGGACCGTGCAGGAGGCGGAGGCGGACCTCAGCGTGGCTGACGCCACTCGGGATGCGAACAAGAACGTCTTTTTTACAACGCCAACCGAAAAACGTAGTGACGAACACAGCGCTTCGATCGCGGACTGGTTCCTCGGCGAGGATGCCGGCAAGACAGACCGCATCGACATATCGCGAGTACAGATGGTGCTGGTTACCGCCGGGCTGCTGGCGACCTATGGCCATGCGATTTTTGCTTCCTTCCGCAACCTGCCGACACCGGAAATCCTGCTCGCAATCCAGAGTCTCACCGTCCTTATCCCAGGCCTACCGATTGTCGGCGCAACGATGGCGATCATGCTATCGGTAAGCCACGCCACCTACCTGGTCGCCAAAGCAGCCGACAAGCCGGAAGCGGATCCCAAGAAAGGTCCAAAGTGAGAATGCTCGGCAGTGGTTCGATCGACGAAGGCTTCGCCCGAATAGCGCGCGAAGATGGTCAAGCCGCTTCGGGGTATTGGGCCAGACCTCGTCATCGCACGGCCGAATGAGTTTGCACTACTTTTTGGAGTACGAGGAAGAGTGCGTCGGATGATAAGGCGTACCAAACACGCGAGGCGTTTCTGATTGCCTTTCCGCAGCCTTCGAAGGCACGAGCGTTATTCTAAATAAACTCTGCGCGCGGCGACATCCACAATACTGCGCCGCGGCAATGGCCGCAGAAGCCGCTAAACTGGCTAAATGACCGTGACTAGGAGGAAACAATGACACTTCCGTACAGGGTTCCAGGAATAATCGAAATTTTGGCGCAGCCAAACGATCAAGCGTGTTGGGCTACCGCTTTCACCATGATGAAGTCATGGAAGGATCAGGCATCCTGCGAAATTGCGACAGCATTGGGGACTGTTGGCCAACAGTATGTTGATCTTCTAAACTCCAATTCACCACTTTCTGCCAGCCAATTTGGTTCTTTCTTGGCTGATGCCGGGATGCAGCATCTAGCTCCACAAGACCTGACCATCGATGGTTGGCTTCAGCAGCTTGTTGATCATGGTCCGATCTGGGTTGGCACGATGAATTCGCTCAATCCGCCTGCGGGACTTCATTCACGGCTGGTTCGAGGTATCAAGGGCGACGGTACGGCGGCCGGCACCTCTTTCGAAATGATTGATCCTGACGGCGGCCGAACATACGACGAAGCGGTCAATGACTTTGTCAAGAAATATGACGACGCGTACACAGCGTCCGGGGATGACCAGTATATTCAGATCAGATTTTACTGATAACTAAATGAACGGTTCTTACTGTACTTCTGGTCGTAATGGCGATCAGGAGAGGATCGATAGCAAATGAATAGTGCTATTATGCCTTGTTATAGCCCCCGCGGGACGAGCGGCCATCCTCGTGCGCCAGGCACTTCTCTATCCAATCGCTGTTGAAGCCAAGCTCGTTGAGCAGCGTCGACGCTGTCCGCCTGAGGTCGTGGACGGCGAAATGGTCGAGCGGAAGCCCCTCTTTCCGGGCGCGCTCGACGACCGCGGTGGTGACACGATTGAAGGTCGCGCGGGACATCGGGCTATCGGCATCATACCGGGAAGGACATATCGCGAATTGCCGGCACAGGTCTTCAGCGCAATGAAGATATCGAGCATCTGACGCGAAAGGTACACGTTGTGCGCCTTTGACCGCTTCATTCGCTCCTTCGGGATGGTCCAGACAGCATTCTCGAAGTCGACTTCGTCCCAGGTCGCATCCTGTAGCTCGCTCTTCCGTACCATGCTGAGAAGATACAGCCTTACGCCTAGCCGGATCGTCGGTAGCGTCGGGACGTGCTCCAGCTGCCTGAGCATGATCCGTATTTCTGAGGGCGACAGCGAGCGATCGTGCGGTACGAACTGCGCGATGGACGATGGACCGACGTCATCCGCTGGATTGGCGACCTTCTCGCCATGCAGAATGGCGAAGCCGTAGATCTGCTTGACGCGGACGTGGATCGCGGTTGCCGGCGCACCACGGTCGACAATCGCGGCACAGTGCTTTCGCAAATCGTCTGGCGTGATTTCGGACAAGAGTCGCTTGCGCCAAGGCGGCAGCAGCTCCCGCTCGAAGATCGAACGGCGCATAGCCCGGGTGCTGTCAGCCATCGGAGCCGCCGTGCGCCACTTCTCGCCGAACTCGCCGAATGCCTTGGCCTCCATCAGGCGCCGTTTGGCGCGCTGCTTCTCGATGGCTGGCGAACGCCCCTCCTTGATGGCCCGCCTGGCGTCGATGCAGAGCTATCTTGCTCGTGCGAGCGATAGGTCGGCCGGACCGTATTTGCCGAAGGTGATGGTCTCCCTGCGTCCGTTCATCCTGTAGTCGAGCCGGAACGAGATCGAGCCCTTCCTACTGACGAGGACGTACATGCCGTCCCGATCGGTGACCTTGTAGGACTTTTCCTTTGGTCTCAGGTGCTTAAGCGCAGCATCTGTCAGCATTTGTCCGCCTTCTGGGTTCGATACCGTCACGCGATTTCGACCGCGAATCTGAAGGAAAGCGACACTATTTCAATTGGTTGGAGCAAAAAAAGATACCGTCATGGCTCATTTCGAGCTGACGGTATTGATCAAAACGGGATGAGAATAAGGAGGACGATGCCGTCAAACAGCCCGACACCGGCGACCTTGGCCTACCGATAGTCCGCGATAGGTGCCGGCGGATTTTCTTTTTCGTATCAGTAAGTTAGAGCATAGACTCGAAAAGATCCGGCTAGCTTTGGCTAGCCGCGAGTTATTCCCACTCGATTATCTTGCGCGTCACTAACGTATTGATACGAAACGCTTTTACCGGCATGCCACATCGGGACGCCGATGGCGAGACCGACGATTTTCTTTGGTCTTGATTCCACAGGAATATTTTGCGGGGGCATGCCGGGCCTCTCTTCATCAACTATCGGCTGCTATTGCCGGAACAGCAACAAGTCGTTTGTTAGTTCGTTGCAGAAAAGCGCATCACCCTTGGCAAAGGCGCGCCATCACCTCGTGCTGCTCATGTCCTCCCGAGGGAGTCTTCGATTTTAGTCAGCGCAAGGCTCAGCCTTGGCGCGACGAAATCCAGAAAGGCCCGGCGCTTGAGCGGCTGGACCGGCTGGGGCTGGTGCACGAGGTTGACCGGCGTTGGACGATCGTCATGCTGGTGCAGGATCTGCACCAGCCGCCCGTCAGCGATCGCCGGCGCGACCTGGTAGGACATCAGGCGCGCGACGCCCAGGCCGGCAGCCGCTGCCTCCACCACCGCGTCGGCCGTGTTGACCGAAAATCGCGGCTTGATCGGCACCGTGTGTTCGCCGGCGCCAATGCCAAACGTCCAGCTTCGATACGTCTGCAAGCCTTCGAAGGCGATGCAATCATGATCGCGCAGAGCCTCGAGGTCTTCGGGCTCGCCGCGGCGGGCGAGGTAGTCCGGACTGGCGCTGAGGATCCAGCGCACGTGGCCGACCTGGCGGCTGATGAGTTGGCTGTCGGGCATGCGGCCGATACGGACCGCGACGTCGACATGCGCATCGACGAGATCGATGACGTGATCCGACAGGATCAGCCGCACGCTGACCGGCGGATAGGCGGCAAGAAACCCATGGACGAGCGGCGCGACATGAAGCTTGCCGAACATGATCGGCGGGCCGCTAGCCAACACGGCTGCCACGAAAGGACTCTCCCATGACCCGCATCCCGACCCCCGCCACCATCGCCGACGCGCCTGAAGCCTCTCGTTCTCTGCTTGAAGCGGTCGCCAAGCAGCTCGGCCGTACGCCGAACATGTTCCGCGCCATCGCGCTGAGCCCCCAGGCGCTGGCAGGCTATCTCGCCTTGTCCGGCGCGCTCGGCAAGGGCTCGCTGCCTGCCGCCACGCGCGAGCGGATCGCCCTGGCGGTGGCCGAAATCAACGGCTGCAGCTACTGCCTCTCAGCCCACACCTATCTCGGCCGCAACCTTGCCGGGCTGGATGACGCGGAGATCACCGCCAACCGCAACGGCGCGTCGAACGACCCCAAGGCGGACGCCGCCGTTCGTTTCGCGGCGCGGGTCGCTACCAATCGTGGTCATGTCACCGACGCCGATTTCGCTGCCGTGAAGCTCGCCGGATACACCGACGCTGAGGTCATCGAGATCGTGCAGCACGTTGCTCTGAACAGCTGGACCAACTTCTTCAACGAAGCGTTCAAGACGGAGATCGACTTCCCGGTCGTCGAAGCCAGCAAGGCCGCCTGACCTTCAAGGGCGTGACGACCCCACCGACTCTCGCCACGCGCCTGGTGCCTGTTCCCAACCTGATCGGAGCTTCCCCCGTGACCCTCTACAAATTCGCAACCGTCGACGATCGCCAGGTGTTCTATCGTGAAGCCGGCGATCCGACACATCCGACCATCATCCTGCTGCACGGCTTTCCCACCAGCAGCTTCATGTTCCGAGACCTGATTCCGCTTCTGGCGGACCGGTTCCACGTGATCACTCCCGACTATATCGGCTTCGGGCTGTCAGATGCGCCATCGGTCGCCGCGTTCGACTACAGCTTCGAGAACCTGACCGCGCATGTGGCAGGGTTGATCGAGCAGCTCGAACTGAGCTCCTACATCCTCTACATGCACGACTACGGCGGCCCGGTCGGTTTCCGGCTGTTCACGCGCCATCCGAAGGCGGTCGCCGGCTTCGTCATCCAGAACACCAATACCTATATGGCAGGTGTGGGCGAGATGCCGGCGCAGATCTTCCTGCCATTGTGGGAGAAGCGCGATGCGGCCAGCGAGGCCGCCGCCCGCAGTCTGCTTGCCGCCGACACGACGAAGTATCAGTATCAGGTCGGCGCGCGCAATGTCGACGCCATCAGCCCCGACAATTGGACGCACGATCAGGCGCTGCTCGACCGCACCGGCCATGATGCGGCACATCTGAACCTGCTCGAGGACTACAAGACCAACGTCGCGCTGTACGACAGCTGGCACCAGGCCTTCCGCACCCACAGCCCGAAGACATTGATCGTATGGGGCAAGAACGATCCGTTCTTCATTCCCGCCGGTGCCGAGGCCTACCTCGCTGACCTGCCCGACGCCCGCCTCGTCTGGCTCGATGCCGGCCACTTCGTCCTCGACGAGAACGCCGCCACGGTCGCCGCCGAGATCAAGGCGAGCTTCGCCGGCTGAGATCATCCCCGCCAAGTGAGCTCGCGCTCCCTCGATCCGAGCTCCCGGACCCCCGCTCCTGCCTGAACGACACCAGGATGTGACGCGGGGGTCCTCGCCCGAGCACGGCTTGGGAAAGCAGGTCCGGCTACTCTTTGAGCCACGCCACAAGCGCGGCGGCCGCGCCGAGCGCGGCGCTATTCAGCGACCAGGCGGTCCAGCCGCGAGGCGTCCCTACGACGGCCCCGCGACAGGGGACGTTGGATCGCAGCAGGCACATGCTCAGCAATGCCGGCGACTCGACTTGGCAACAGATCGCTTCTCTCACTGGTTCATTACGCCGACCCGAATGACTTCAGACCGCAGTTGTTGACAAGCTCTAGAACGCGGCCTTGCCGATCGAGGCGCCGCCGTCGACATGGATGGTTTGGCCGGTGACGAAGGCAGCCCCTTCCGACAACTGGAAGGCGATAGCGGCCGCGATCTCCTCCGGCCGGCCGAACCGCTTCATCGGGACACTCGCGATCTCTGGGCCGTGTTCCCCGCAGGCCGACTGGCAAGCGCCAAGGCGCGCGAATTCGCCCGTTTCGTCGAGGCCGCGTTGGCCGAAGGCTCTGCCGGCACGGCGTAAAGCTCTCCCTGAGACGCGAGCCTCGCTCCCGGACGACTTGGCTGTTTGCTCGCGCGCCGTCGATCATGGGAGCTGCCGTGAGCCAATGGTCGTCAAACTCACCGGATGCGTTGGCTTCCATCGGAGGCGGGCGACAGCATGGCCCGAGCCTTTTCGAACGCCGCCTCACGAATCTCGGCGGCGAGCGCCGCGTCGGGGATCGTCCGGGCGAGCACCATGCCGCCCACGCTGAGCGCCGCCAATGCCAGTGCAGTGGCGCGGCGGTCATCGCGCGGCTCGGGGATGGACCTCTCATAAAGCCCTATCATCGCCTTCAGCAGCTCCTGGTAAGCCGTCTGGACCTGCGGCTCCGCCCTCGCGACGTCCGACGGCAGCGCGATCATCGGGCATTGGCCTTCGAGGTCGCCGAGATGCGCGGGCGACAGATAGCTTCGGAGCATGTTCGCGGCGTCCTCCAGACCAGGATCGATCGGATCGACCCCAGCCTCGGAGCGCCAACGCGCGCCCCGCCCCATCAGGAAGCTGGAGACCGCCGCGGCGAACAGCTCCTGCTTGTTGCGGAAATGGCTGTAGAAGCCGCCACGCGTTAGCGACGCCGCCTCCATCACCATATCGATGGTCACGTTGTCGTAGCCGTGCCGATTGAACAGCAGGCGCGCGTTCTCGACGATGCGCGCGCGCGTTTCGGCCTTGTGTTCCGGTCGATAGGGCAAGGTGACGTCTCCCGTCGCAACGGTAGCAGCCGGCAGAATATGTTCTTGAACATATTCTGCCGAAGAGCATCTGTAGGCGTCCATCGACAAAGCGACAACGGGAGCCCGACCCTTGGCGACGACATTTTCCGGCGGCTGCCTCTGCGGCCGCGTCCGATACACCTGCACCGCCGAGCCGATGATGGCCGGCCACTGCTATTGCGAAGACTGCCGCCGCAGCAGCGGAACGGGGCACTCGTCACACCTGGCGGTCTCGGCGGATCATGTCAGCATGACCGGGGCGACGAAGACCTATGTCAGGCCGTCTGCCAGCGGCAATCCCGTCACGCGGGCGTTCTGCCCGGAATGCGGCGCCCCCGTGTTCTCGACGAACCCCGCTCTGCCCGGCCTGCTCTTCCTGCGCGCATCGAGCTTGGACGACCTCGAGGTGTTCAAGCCACAGATGCACGTCTGGACCATGCGAGCGCCGACCTGGGATGCCCCGTCCGGAGTGCTCCCCGCGTACGACAAGATGCCGCCGGGGATGTGAGGCATCGTCTCGCGGCAGTGTTGCCGGCGGAAGTTTTGCGCCGTCCGACGCTCTGCGATACGGCTCCAGGCTCTGAAACCGGCGCGAATCGCGACGATGGCCCGCTGAGGAAGACCTCCCCCTGCCGACAAGCCGATTGGCCGGCCCCCATCCGGCAGCCGATGTGCCCGTACGGACGCGTACCAAGAACCGTCGCGCCTTTGCGTCGACATCCGTGCTGAATTGTTGAAGGGCGGTGAAAGCCAACGATCCGCCCCTTCGGCACGTCGATCGTCGGCAGGCTCGACGGAGTTCCTCGATGAGCAAGCGACGCAAGCGCACCTCCCCGACCTCATCGCTTCGGGAGCGGCTGCTGGAGTTCGCGGCGCAGGCCCATGCCGCAGCGAAGACATTGCCGGCCGGGACCGCACGCCGCGACCTGCTGAAGAAAGCTTCCGCAAGCGCGACGGCTGCGGAGATCGATCGTTGGCTTTCACTCCCCGATGGCAACAGCGCGCAGCGACCGGCTCGTCCTTCGACATCCAGTCCGGTACCGCGCCAAGCCGAGGGCCATGATTCATTCTCCGCCGAACAGGGCCCTCTCCGCGATCAGGCGTCATAGCACAGACCAGAAGCAGTCAGGCCCGGCGAGCCGCGTCGAGCCTGTATCGATTCGTACCCACGACGAAGACAGGAGGCGAAAGATGCGCAGTGTTGGCTTGGCACTATCCTTTTCCGGCTTGTTGGCAATCACGCAGGTCACCTGCGCCACTGCGGCCCCGCTGACGTCGCTGTCCGCAGCTGCCAAACCGCTCGAACGAGCTTCCAGCATGCGAAGCGACGTGACGGAAGTCCGTTGGCGTGGCGGCTGGGGCATTGGAGCCGGTCTTCTCGCCGGCGCGCTCATCGGCTCCGCCTTTGCCGCTCCCTATTACTACGAGCCGTATCCAACTTACTATGGCTACGGCTACTCGTACGGGCCAGCCTACTACCCCCGCTACGCCTACCGACCTTACTGGGGCGGATATGGGTGGGGTGGCGGCCCTCGCTTCTACACCACCTACGGCTACGGCGCCGCTCCCTGGGGCTACACGATCCGGCCGCATTGGCGAAACAGCTATGGCTGGCAGCCGCGGCCATGGCGGCGTCACCACCACGGCGTCATTCGCGCGCACCATCGCTGGTAGGCGACGCGGTCGATCCAAGCGGCGCCGCGCTCTGATCGCTGCGCGCTTCTCTCAGCCCGATCTCATCGTCCCGGTAGGGCATCCGGCAGCAGGTGTGCTGCCGGACCGCCCGTCGATTCGCCGAAGGACCGGTCGACTTCCGTCATGCGCGGTGCCTCGCACCAAGTGCCTTCGCAGCCGACATCCGTAGCAGCTCCGCAGTTGGTACGGACGCGTACCAACTCTCACGTACGAGTGTGCCACATGGCGCGAACGTGACTGCGGAACCAAACTGCCGACTCAAGCGTCTGTGAGAGTTCTTGATCCGCCCTTGATCTTGCACCAATCTGCGGGCCACCGAGATCTCGACGCTTCATGCCCATACAGCCCCTGGCCAGAACCATTCAGGATTTCATCCTGAAGCACATTCACACTGTCGCCCAGATGGAAGCCTTGTTGTTTCTTCACGCTCATCCGCAGGAACGCTGGGCTGCAGCCGACATGGCCAAGCGTCTCTATGCCACCGAACGAGAAATCGTTGCTGCTCTCAGCGAACTTCATCGCGACGGCTTCCTGCATGAGAGCGACGGCCTCTATCAGTTCCGGTCATCTCCCGAGCGCGCCGCCCTCGTGGCGGAGTTTGCCGAGGCGTACCGACATCAGCTCATACCGATCACGAACCTCATTCATGGCAAGCTTCGAAGCATCAACGCCTTTTCGGATGCCTTCAAGTGGCGCAAGGATCGCTAGATGGCTGGTGTCATCTACACGCTCTGCGCGCTGACGAGCGCATTGTGTACGGGCCTGCTGGCCCGCGCCTATGTGCGGTTCAGATCGCGCCTACTGCTCTGGAGCGCGGTGTCGTTTCTCGGACTGACGCTGAACAATGTCGCACTTTGGATCGACAAGATCATTCTGCCCGCAGCGGATCTGTCACCCGTCCGCAACGCGATCGCGCTGGTCGCCATGCTGGTCCTGATCTACGGCCTCGTTTGGGAATCGGAGTAGATGGCACATCTCGGCCCGGTGCTCGGCGGCAGCGTCGCCACCTGCTCTCTCGTTGTCGCGCTGTTCTTCCTCAAGTTCTGGAGGAGAACGGGCGACCGCTTCTTCCTGCTGTTCTCGGCCGCCTTCGCGGTGGACTCCGCGTCGAGGTTTCTGCTCGCGGCCGTTGCCGTGTCCGACACGACCGAGCCGATGTACTACCTCCCTCGGCTGGTCACCTTCGGCCTCATTCTGACGGCGATCGTTCAGAAGAACACGGGCCGCGGGGCGCACGACGCAAGCGATCCAGATTAGGAGACGTCCCATACCCCGCCGCTCCATGTTTCCGGCCGGACGAATGATCCGGTCTGCAGGTCAGCTCATGCGTCGGCCGGTCGCGAAATATCTCGCGCTGACGGCCGTTGCCGTCGCGATCGTCGTGACCGGACTTGTCATTCTTGCCTCGGTCCTGATCGAGAGCTGGTCGCGGCAGGACGTTGATCTGCGCTCGCGTCTGGTGTTTCGATCGGTCAGGGATCAGATCGTGGCGGCAGCGGCCTCGCCTCAGCAGGCCGATATCGGCGCGCTGTTCGAGCGCATCACCGAGGACGAACGCATCCTGGCCCTCGGCTTCTGCACGCCCGGAGGCGAGCTGCGCTATGCGACGAAGGATTTTCCGCGGGCCATCACCTGCCAAATCGTCGACCGTGACAAGCGCCGGACATTCGACACCAGCAGCGCGGGCCGCCGCATCAATGTCGGCATCTTCCCGGTCAACGCTCCGCAGGCCGCCGGAGACCTCCTGGTCATCCACGATCTCGCCTATATCGACGAGCGAGCGGCCGAAGCGCGCGTCTATGCCGCCCTGGCCCTCGGCGGGATCGCGGCAGGGCTCGGCCTCTTCGCTTTCGCCGTCATATCCGCCCTGACCCGCTCCTGGGCGCGCGCCATTCGAAACATTCTGCAAGGCACATCCGTCGCTGGCGAGCCATCGACGCCGTTCAGCGGCTCACCCATCGGCCGGGCCGTGCACGCGACCCTGACAGAGCTGCGCGCCGAGCGCCGCTTCGGCAGCGACATCAATGTCGACTGGTCGCCCAAGACGCTGCACCGCCTGCTCGACGAGCGACTGCCGGACTCTCAGGTGATCGTCGTCTCGAACCGGGAGCCCTATATCCACAACCATTCGAACGACGGCATCGTGCTGCAGAACCCCGCAAGCGGACTGGTCGCCGCGCTCGAACCGGTGATGCGAGCGTGTGGCGGCGTCTGGATCGCCCATGGTTCGGGCTCCGCCGACCGCGATACGGTCGACCGGCACGATCGCCTGCAAGTCCCTCCGGCCGATCCGGCGTACACGCTGCGCCGGGTCTGGCTGACCGAGGAGGAACAGACGGGCTACTACTACGGTCTCGCCAATGAGGGCCTATGGCCGCTCTGCCACATCGCTTTCGTTCGCCCCACATTCCGGGAAACCGACTGGCTGCAATACTGCAAGGTCAACGAGCGTTTCGCGGAGACGGTCGTCCAGGAGGCCACGCGTGACGATCCGATCGTGCTTGTGCAGGACTATCATTTCGCGCTGTTGCCGCGGATGATCCGCGACCGGCTGCCGAAGGCCACGATCATCACGTTCTGGCACATTCCATGGCCGAACGCCGAGACCTTCAGCATCTGCCCCTGGCGCAACGCCATCATCGAGGGCCTGCTGGGGAGCACTATTCTCGGCTTTCATACCCAGCTTCACTGCAACAACTTCCTTGAGGCCGCCGACCGGTTCATGGAAAGCCGCGTCGACCGGGAGCACATGTCGGTGACCTATCGTGGCCATGAGGTGCTGGTGAGACCATATCCGATTTCGATCGAATGGCCGCCGGCGGCCTTGGCCAATCAGGCTCCGGTGGCCTCCTGCCGGGCCACGGTGCAACGGCGGTTCGGCCTGTCGCCGGACGTGCGGATCGCGGTCGGGATCGAGCGCTTCGACTACACCAAGGGCATTCTCGACCGGCTCAAGGCCGTGGACGATCTGCTGACCCGCCACCCCGAGTGGAGCGGCCGCTTCGTCTTCATCCAGGCCGCAGCCCCGACCCGGAGCAAGCTCGGCGCCTACAGCGCCTTGCAGGAGGAAGCCGAGACGCTGGTCGGCTGGATCAACGCCAAGCATGGAACACGGGAATTCGAGCCTATTCGGCTGGTCATTCGTCACCACGAACCCGATGAGGTGTTCGAGCTGTTCAGGGCCGCCGACATCTGCGTCGTCTCGAGCCTGCATGACGGCATGAACCTGGTCGCGAAGGAATTCGTCGCCGCGCGCGACGACGAACAGGGCGTGCTGATCCTGTCGACCTTCGCCGGCGCCTCGCGCGAATTGTCGGAGGCCCTGCTCGTCAATCCCTACGATACGCACGGCATGGCCGACGCCTTGCAGCATGCGATGCAGATGTCCCCGTCCGAACAGCGCAACCGCATGCGGCTGATGCGAGAGCTGATCCGGGAACGCAACGTGTATCGCTGGGCGGCGCAGATGCTGCTCGACGCATCGCATATCCGGCAGCGCCAGCGCATCGGCTCGGTCGAGCCGGAGTCACAGCGACGGTCGGCCTAGATCGGTGTCAGCTGGCGCGAGCTCTGAACGAGAGGCCGCAATCAGCGCGAGGCCGGCGCCGTCTGACGCAGCAACCAGAGGCGCGAACATGCCAGGGCCAGAGTCACGACGCCGCTCAGCCCCACCGTGACGGCCGCCGTTCCGGGCAGATCGACGAAGGCCGGCGACAAGATCGCCAACAGCGACGCCAAGACGAGAATGTATTCCTCCCAAGCTTCGAACGCCCTCAGGGCTGCCACACTGGTGACAGCGATGACCGCCCCCAGCACGCCGGCCGTCCGCGTTGCGACGTTTGTGACGGGACCGCCGAAGCCGAGCACCCAGGGCGACGAGAACAGGAAGGCCCCGACAATCAAATTCGCGACGTCGCACCAGGACCCGTTCGAGAACGCTCCGCTCGCCGCACTCCTGAACGACGTGTGATCGAAACGCTTCAAAGCCGGTGCATGCCCGCCGGCTCGGGGAGTACGCCACGTATTGCTTTCAACCGTCATTGAGCTTCCCTCCGGGTCGTTGCGGCAGGACTTTGCGGCAAGGCATATGCGACGACGGCATCACCGATCGGCGTTTCCATGAAATGGTGGCCGCCCGCCATGATGACGAGATACTGACGCCCGTCGGCCTCGTAGGTCATTGGCGTCGCCTGGCCGCCCGCCGGAAGGGTGTCGCTCCAGACCGTCTTCCCGGTCCTGATATCGATCGCGCGGATCAGGTTGTCGGTCGCGGCGGCAATGAACACAAGTCCTCCTGCTGTCACGACCGAGCCGCCATTGTTGGGCGTTCCGATGCGGATGGGCAGCATCGACGGGATGCCGAACGGTCCGTTGGTCCGGGCCAAGCCCAGGGGTCGGTCCCACAACGTCTTTCCAGACTTCAGATCGATGGCGCGGATGCCGCCGTAAGGTGGCTGCTTGCAGAGCATGCCCGTGAAAGGCAGACGCCAGCCGGCGTTGACGTTGATGGCGTACGGTGCACCCTGCTGTGGATCCCCGGCCCCTTCCGGACCTCCGATCGTCCCGCGCGCCTGCTCCCGCGGAGCCCAGCCGCGCCGATTGGCCTCGTCGCGCGGAACCAGCCTGTTATAGTTCGGCATGTCGTTGTAGTTGGCAACGAGGATGCCGCGGACCGGATCGAGCGCGACACCGCCATCCCCTGATAGTCGGCGCGCCTGAACTGAATGCGGCACACCATCTGATCGATGGGAGAAATGCCCCACATGTCGCGTTCGGTGAGATCGGGCCGACGAAGCGTATGGTAGGAGGAAAACGGCTGCGTTTTGGCACGCTCCTTCGGCTCGACGCCGCCTTGTGGCACGGGGCGTTCCTCCACGCCGACCAGCGGCTCGCCGGTCCGGCGGCCCAGCACGAAGATGTCTCCTCGCTTGCTGGGCAGAACGAGGGCGGGAACAGACTGGCCCGTCTTGTCGGGGAAATCGGCCAGCGTGGCCTGAGAGCCGAGGTCGTAGTCCCAGACGTCATTGTGAACGGTCTGGAAGTGCCAGGCCGGCTTGCCCGACGTCACATCGATGGCCACGAGCGACGTGGCAAATTGTTTTTCGACCTCCGAGCGGCTGCCGCTCCAATAATCGACCGCCGAGACCCCGAGCGGGAGATAGACAAGCCCAAGCTGTTCGTCGCCAGACGCGGTCGTCCACATGTTGGGCGTGCCGCGGCTATAGGTCTCGCCGAGGGCCGGCGGCGCAGCTCCATCCGGCCTCGCCATGTCCCAGGCCCAGCGCAGCTTGCCGGAGACCGCATCGTAGCCCTGGATGACGCCTGACGGAGCATCGCGCTTCTGTCCATCGAGGATCTGATGTCCCACCACGACGACGCCGCGAATGACGGTCGGCGGCGACGTGATCGAGTACATGCCGGGATCATGCCGCCCGATCCCGGTCGCCGTGTCGACCTGACCTCCGTAACCGAACGACATGCAAGGTTTGCCGGATTCGGCGTCGACCGCGACGAGACGTCCATCCAGCGTTCCTTCGAACACCCGGGCCGCGCAAAGTTGCGCGGGATCGGCATCCGGCACCGCGAAGTACGCGACACCGCGGCAGGCGGCCGTATAGGGGATGAACGCGTCGGGAACGCGAGGATCGTAGCGCCAGCGCTGCTTTCCGGTCGACGCCTCGACGGCGATCAGAATGTTCTTGGGCGTGCAGACATACAGCAGGTTGCCGACTTTCAACGGAGTCGTCTCGGCGCCATAGGTGTTTCGCGTTTCGTCGGATGGAAGATCACCGGTGTGGAACACCCATGCTCTGGTCAGTTGGCTCACGTTCGTGGGGTTAATCTGGTCAAGCGGCGAATAGCGTCGTGCGCTGTAGCTCCCGCCATAGGCGGGCCAGTCCGCGCCTGCCTTGAGCAGCGAGGAATCGCTCATGGCGGCGCCGGCCGCCGTCCCCGGCACCGACACGGCCGCCGCTGCATTCGAGGACACGAACATCATATAGCCCGTTCCCACCAGCATCAGCGTGCCCACTGCGACCGTGGCCGGGAGCTCGAACGCATGGCGGTAGGCGCGCAATGTCGGCGCCAGGAGGATGACACATACGAGCAACACGGCGGGACCGACCGTCCTGGGCACCAACGCCCATCCGTCCGTGCCGACCTCCCACCACGCCCAGGCGACCGTGACGAGAAACAGCAACGAGTACACCACGCGCCCTCGGCACGGCGACGCGCAAGAAGGTAGCCGGACAGGATCAAGGCGATGCCGGCCGGAAGATAGTAGAACGAGCCGCCAAGGGCGATGAGCCAGGCGCCGCCGATGCCCAGGACGATCCCGATGACGATCATCACGACGCCCAGGAGGAGCGCCATCCAGTCAGCTGCCGACCTGCTACGCCACATGCCCGTTCTCGCTGTCTATCGATTTGAAAAGCAGCCGCGGCGGCAAGCCGGAGCGGCACGCACGCCGCTCCGGCTCGTCGTCGCTCACATGTTGCTGGGGTACTTGAATGACGGGGCGGCCTTCAGCTGCTCCGCCGTCGTGTCCATCGAGGCATGCCACCGCCGATCGTTCTGATCATATTTGATATTGATCGCCGACGGACGCACGGCCACGTACTGATCGCCGATGCCGAGAAAGCCGCCGACGGACAGAATGTAGCCGTCGACACCATTCTCGTTGAAGGCGATATCCTTGATGGTGCCGATGTTCTGCTTGGCCATGTTGTAGACGTCGAGTCCGATCATCCGCGATCCGAGCCCGTCCTTGGCCGGAACGGATGTGAAGGCGCCGCCGGGCGCTGCATCCGAAGCGGAGCCCGCCGATGCCGCAGTGTTCGCCCCGACCGTCGCGGGTTCGCCCGTCACATTCGCTCCGACGAACACCATGATCGGATTGCCCGACCGGTCCTTCGCCTGGATGACGGTTGGGGCGGAGATCACCCGCACATTCGTGAAGCCGGACTGCTGGAGGTTGGCGACGATGTCCTGGCGACCGCTCTGATTTGCGGCCGGTGCCTGCGATGCCGTCTCGGCAAGCGCTGCCGTGGATGCCAGGGCTGTCAGCGCCAGCGCTGTCGTCAGATTTCGCATAAAATTCACCTTCTTGACGTAAGTGTTCGATCTCGAGCGACCGTCGATGTCATGAGGAGGATTCCCTCCTCATGATCGCGCCGCGGTTTACGGACAGGGATGGCGCTGTCCGTCATAGCCGAGATAGGTGCCGGAGCTCGGGTCGTAGGACCTGAAGCGCTGCGAACAATAGGCGTCGGTCTCTGCCGCCTGCGCGCGGCTGTTGGCGATGGCTCCACCGATCACCGCGCCGGCTGCCAGACCGCCGATCGCCGGTCCCCAGCCGTAACCGCGTCCGTAGCGGTGATGCCAGCCGTAACCCCGATGCCCGTAGCGCCAGCCGCCGCCACGCCAGCGCGCCTCGATCACGTTCGTCCCGTTGACGCTGCTTCCGGCTGTAATCGGCGCCTTGGGAGATATCACGGTTGCCGCGGACGCCATGTCGGCGCCCGAGAGGATCGCCACGAACGCAACAGCTGCGACTGGAACTGCGTTTCTGATGGGCATGGAGTTCTCCTTCGTTTCGATTTGCGAAGGACCAATCCGCGCCAGCTGCCCGAGTTCTCCTGAAGTGTACCGCTGCGTACCATGCGGGCTACCGTGCATCAGCGGCAATCTGTCGCGATCATCAGCTTATTTGGCGAGATCGCCGAGCCATCCCTGCGACACGCCATAACGCACGATGTCGGCTCTGGTGGACAGGCCGAGCTTCTCGACCGCCCTCGACTTGTGCGTCTCGATCGTCTTCACGCTGACATCCAGGCGTCCGGCGATTTCCTTGTTGCTGAAGCCCTGCGCGATGAAGCGCAGTACTTCAGTCTCGCGCGGTGTCAGTTCATATTGAGATGCTTTGCCCGGAGTCGACTCGTCGACCCGTGCAGCCGGCAGGAGCTTCTCCGCGACAGCGGGATCGAGATAGACGCCGCCTTCGGCAATGGCCCTGATGGCGCGCACCAGATCTTCGGCCGCGGAGCGCTTGAGCAGATATCCACGCACGCCGGCCTGCATCATCGGTTCGACATAGGCGCGATCCTCATGCACCGTGAGCGCCAGCATCCGTACCGACGGCACCTTGTCCGCAATCCTGTGCGCCAGCTCGATGCCGCCGATGACCGGAAGCGAGATGTCCAGAACCGCGATATCCGGGGTTTCACGCGCGATGAGTTCGAGCGCGGTCTCGGCATCCGTGGCCTCGCCGACGACCTCCATGTCGCCGACGCGCTCCAGGAGCGCCTTCATCCCTGCAAGCACGAGGGGATGATCATCCGCTAGCGTGATCCGGATCGGCGTCAAGATCTCAAGCTCCCGTTGATCACCGGCACCGTCATGTAGAGTGTCGTTCCGTGCCGGGGCTCGGTTTCGATCGCGAGCGTTCCTCCCAGCAGCGACATTCTCTCTTCGATGAACGAGAGCCCAAGCCTCTGGCTCGCGCCGTCAGGACTGGCGCGGCGATTGGGATCAAATCCCTTGCCATCGTCTTCCACGATGACGCGGAGCTCCTCTTCGCGCCGGTCCAGCACGACGCTGACGTGCCGCGCCCCCGCATGCTTTGCCACATTGGTCAGGGCTTCCTGAATGGCGCGATAGATCGCGCTCTCGACCTCCGGCGGAAGCCGGCCCGCACGTCCCAACGTCTGGACATCCGTGCTGACGCCGAATCGTCGCGACCATTCCGAACAGAACGCCTGCACCGCCTTGTACAATCCGAGATCGTCCAGCGCGGCGGGACGAAGATCCGCAGCAATCTGGTGGATGTCACGTCCAATGTCGCTCGCAAGCGCCTGCAACGCGTGCAGGCTGTCGAGCTGTGCGGCCTGCCCGGGGAGTTGCGCAATCGCCTGCTCGACGTTCTTGAGGCCAAATAGCAGGCCGGTCACGGTCTGACCGATCTGGTCGTGCAATTCGCGCGACAGGCGCTTGCGCTCATCCTCTTCCGCCTTGCCAAGTCGCCTCAGAAGACGCTGCCGGTCGAGCTCTGCGCGCTTGCTGTCGTCGATGTCGACAAGAACGGCGACCACGACCTCACCGCCTGTATCCGGCCGATGCGAGCAGCGGCCGTTGACACGCAGCCAGCGCGGCTGTGGCGTCGCCGTTCGAAAGTCCACCGTGACGGCCTGGTCTCCGCGACAATGCAGCAGAGCGTTCCTGACCGCAGCACGGTCGGCCGGCTCGATGGCTTCGACAACGCGATCGAGTGCGAGCGTCAGGTCCTCATGGCCGGCCTCGTCGCTCAGCTGCAGCATCTGGAGGGCGCGCCCGGAGGCGATGACGTCACCCGTCGACACGGTCAGACTGAAGACGCCGAGGTCCGCGGCATCGACCATGATGCGTCGCCGCTCTTCACTGGCCTTCAGGGCCAGCGCCGCCTGGGCCTCCTGCTCCAGACGCCGCTGCGAGATATCCCGCGCCGTAAACCACACGAGCGCCATGCCCAGCGTCAGGCTGACTGCACCTCCGCTGGCAAGGACGAAGGCCGACCGGCGAACCGGCGCATCGAGCTGATCTGTCGGGATTCCAAGGTGAACCGACCAGCCGCTGGTGCCCGGCAGCTCCTTGAAGATCGAATCGACGCGGGCGCCTTCCGGTGTCGTTGCCGTATAGTTTCCTTCCGATCCTTCCGAGATCGCCTGCCGAACGGCAGCGCCGGCCGGCCTTCCGAGCTCGAACGACTCGCCGATTGTCCGTGCGACGATGTTGCCTTTCGCGTCGACGACGACACCGACCCATCCGGGTGGAGCGCCGGCGCCCTTCAGGATCTGGCTGACCGCATCCGGCACCAGAGCGACCGTCAGCACGAATTTCAGTTCACCGTGTCGTTCGACCGGCGCCCTGAGCGCAACGAGCCGTTTGCCGGAAATGGGGCCGATCGGGCCAATGCCACCGATCGCCGCCTTGCGGGTCGCCAATATCCGTTCGAAGTTCTCGCGGTCTGCCGTGGCTCCGAGGTCAGCCCCGATGGGCCGCAGCAGATTGAGCACTTGATTGCCTTTGGGATCGACGAGCTCGATCGTCTCCCATAGCGGCCTTGCCTGTTTGATGCGGAGCGCTTCGATGTAGAACGAGTCCAGATCCGGCGCATCGAGGCTCGCAGAGGTGGCGAGCGTCTCCGCAATCTCGACCTGAAGGCCCAGCTCGGATGACAGACGGCCGACGACGCGGTTGAGCGTCTCGAGTGCGGCGACGCGCGAATCGGTTCGGGCCTGGCGGGCGTTCAGGAAGACCACCCAGCCGGCAAACAGGATCAAGGGAATTGCGGCGGCCATGACCAGGAGCACCAGGGACCGCCGGGCGGCACTCGCTTTCTGACTGGTCAATCTATCCCTCAAAAACCAGGTTCTCTCAGAGTCAGGTTTTTCCTGACGGCGCCTCACCGTCAGCCCGACTGGGATGAGCGTCCTGCACTCACCATCAATAGTCAAATGGCGATGGCGAGGACGGTCGACATGCTGAAAACCGACACGATAGACGATCGCGCGTGGACCGCGGGACCACCGCAGACCATCAACGCCCGGGGATTGCTCTGCACCGATCCGCAGGAGACAGGCAACGCGCTGCTCAGCAGCCTTTCGCGTCGCTCCCGCCAGAACCTGCTCGAGCGCTGCGAGAGCGTCGATCTCGCGGCCAGAATGCGTCTGCAGGATCGTGGGGTTCCCATTCAGTATGCCTACTTCATCGAATCCGGCGCGGCATCCGTGAGTACGCGGGCGGGAGACTGTCTCCAGGTCGAAATTCAGACCCTGGGCAAAAAGGATTTCGTCGGCATTCCCCTGGTTCTCGGCATGCGCATCTCGCCGCATACGTGCACCGTCCAGGTACCGGGAACCGCACTGCGCATCCGCGTCGAAGCGCTGATTCACGCGATGACCACGGACCGCGAGGTCGAAAAGATGCTGCTGCGGTACGTCCAGGCAACCCTCATTCAGAGTTCCCAGCTCGTGGCCTGCAACTCGCGACACAGCCTGAATCAGCGCGTTGCGCGATGGCTGCTGGTCGCCAGGGACCGGACGGACAGCCCGGAGATCGGCATCACCCATCGCTCGATCGCCCAAGCGCTTGGGGTGCGGCGGGCGAGCATCACCGACACGTTTGCCGAAATGGAGGCTGCCGGGCTCATCCGCCGCAGCCGTAAGCACATTGCGATCACCAACGAGGCCTGCATGGCGGAACTGAGCTGCAACTGCCACCGCGTCATCCAGGCTGCCCACGAGAACACCCTGTTCGGAAATCCCGGTCTGCACATCGAGCGGCGGTGACCTTCGGGGTACCACCTGGGACTTTCGCGAGGAACGAACGATCTCCCGACGGCATTCCCTGAGACGATGCCGCCGGTCCGCCCGAGCAGGCACGGCTGGTCTGGACGGCTGCGTGCGGTCGAGCATCAGGTCCAGCTCCGCATCGCGACGCCCGACAAAGCAGTGAGAGCGACTTGGCGTTTTCCCTTCTGGACCTGAGCGCGATCCTGCTGGTTCTCTCGGCGCTGTTCGGCTGGCTAAACCAGAAGTACAGTCCGCTGCCGCACACGATCGGCCTGTTGTTGATGAGTGTCGTGGTCTCCGGCATTCTCGTGCTGGTCGACGTCGCCGCGCCGTCGCATCACCTGTTCGCGCCGCTGACGAATGCGCTGCTCCAGATCGACTTCTCCTCGGTCGTCATGAACGGGATGCTCGGCTTTCTCCTGTTCGCCGGCTCGCTGCACGTCGATCTCAAGCAGCTCAGGCGCCGGGCTGTTCCGGTGATCACTCTGGCCCTGCTTGGTACGGGCATCTCGACCGTGGTGGTCGGCTTCGGCTTCTACGGTGCGTGCACGGCCATCGGCCTGCCGATCTCACTCGCCTGGTCGCTGGTCTTCGGCGCCCTCATCAGTCCCACCGATCCCGTGGCGGTTCTGAGCACGCTCAGGAACATCCGCGTCCCGCCGGACCTGGAGATCGAGATGCAGGGCGAGTCGCTCTTCAACGACGGCATCGGGATCGTCCTGTTCACCATTCTGCTTCGCTATGCCACGGGTGGTGGCGATGTCGGTGCCTCCGACATCGGCCGTTTGCTGCTGTTCGAAGCCGGTGGCGGAATTCTCCTGGGTCTGGCGGGCGGCTATATCGCCTACAGGGCCATGCATGCGATCGATGACTATGCGATCGAGGTTCTGCTGTCCTTGGCGCTCGTCACCTCCGTCTACGCGGTTGCCTTGCGGCTACATTGCAGTGCGCCGCTCGCGGTGGTCGCTGCCGGATTGCTGATCGGAGATCGCGGCCCGCGATACGCCATGAGCGAGCAGACCCAGCGCTATTTGTTCGGCCTGTGGACCCTGATCGACGAGATCCTGAATTCGGTTCTCTTCCTGCTGATCGGCCTGGAGGTTCTCCTGCTCCGCTTCGGCACGCTGGCGCTGCTGGGAGCCGCAACGGCGATCCCGATCGTGCTGCTGGGCCGGCTGACCGCCGTCAGCCTTCCGCTGCTGTTCCTGGCGCGGACCACGCTCGTCTCGGCCCACAACATCCCCTTCCTGACCTGGGCGGGTGTTCGAGGCGGCATCTCCGTCGCGCTGGCGCTGTCGCTTCCGGAAGGAGCGGCCAAGGCTCCCATTCTCGCAGCCACCTATGCGGTCGTCGTGTTCAGCGTGATCGTCCAAGGATCGACGCTCGGCCTCGTTGCGAAGCGGACGTTGTCGCTGTCGGACAAGAAGGCTTGACAGTAAGGGGCGCCCTACCCTGCTGCCTTGCAATCGCCAGCGGTGACCGCGCCGCCCGCAAGCCGGGCGCACGCTTCACCCGTCGCGTGATATCGACGCTATGCGCAACGCAACACGACGGCGCTGGGGCGAGCCGCTAGTCCTTGATCCCCGTGGCGCGCTCCAGCCATCCCATGCCGAACAAGACCAGCAACGTGATCGTGATCGCCGCCCCGACCAGAAGCCAGGCCCCTAACGCACAAGCAATTCCGAGCCCCGCAGCGATCCAGACGGTTGCCGCTGTTGTCAGTCCGCGAACCGTCTTCGCGCGCTGGTCTCTCAAGATGACGCCGGCACCGATGAACCCGACCCCGCTGATCACCCCGGTCAGAACACCCTGGATCACCCTCGAGATCGCATCCGGGTGATCCCGCAGGTCCTTGAACTCGATCGCCGCGATCGACACCAACGCAGATCCGAGAGAGACCAGTGCAAGCGTTCGCATGCCCACGGCCTTGCCGCGCATGTCCCGATCGATCCCGATCAGCAGGCCGGTCGCGGCCGCCACCAGCAGGCGCAGAACATCGTCGTAATGATCCATGGTCGCCTCCGGTCACGTTCCAGCTTCTCTTCCATGACAGCGATGGCCTTCGCCCAGGCAAGTTCATCCACTGATCGCCGAGGTCCGGAGTGGAAACAATCGAGGCCGCCGCCTGGCCCGGCCCTTGGTACGGCACCGGACCGTCAGCCGACGTCGACCGACGGCCGTTTGGAACGGCGTCTTCGTGAGTACGTTGGGCGAGCACGCCTGCAGGAGTACGTCATGGCTGAGAGCGACAATACGGTCACCCATGACGAGGAACGCACCGTCCAGTATGACGGTCCGGCCGGAGGTTGGGGCTCGCTGAGAGGCATCTCACGCATCTTCGGCAAAGAATGGGACACTCCGACGGCCATCGAGACGTTGATGCGGCAGAATAAGCCGCGCGGCTTCATGTGCGTGTCCTGCTCCTGGGCCAAGCCGGCGACCTATCACACTTTCGAGTTCTGCGAGAACGGCGCAAAGGCGACGCTGTGGGAGCTGACGACCCACCGCTGCACGCCTGATTTCTTCGCTTCACACACCGTGAGCGAACTGCTGTCCTGGTCCGATTATGATCTCGAGCAGCAGGGCCGGCTGACTCAGCCGATGCGGTACGACAGCGCGAGCGACAAATACATGCCCTGCAGCTGGGACGAGGCGTTCTCGGCGATCGGCGCACAGCTGAACCGGCTCGATCCGAAGTCGGTGATCTTCTACTCATCAGGCCGCGCCAGCCTCGAAACATCCTATATCTACGCCCTGTTTGCGCGTGCCTATGGCTGTAACAATCTGCCTGACAGTTCGAACATGTGCCACGAGACGACCTCGGTCGCGCTCAAGACGGTGATCGGCGCCGGCGTCGGCACCGTCGTGTTCGACGACCTCAAGAATTGCGATGCCATGTTCTTCTTCGGGCAGAACACCGGCTCGAACAGTCCGCGCTTCCTGCATCCGCTGCAGGAGGCCGCCAAGCGCGGCGTCCCGATCGTCACCTTCAATCCGGTCCGCGAAAAAGGCCTCGTCGCCTTCACCAATCCACAAAGCCCGACCGAGATGTTGACCGGGAGCGAAACTCCGATCAGCACCCAATATCACCAGGTCAAGCTCGGCGGCGACATCGCCGTCATCATGGGCATTTGCAAATATGTCTTTGCGGCCGACGACGAAGCCAAGAAGCAGGGCAAGCGCGTTCTCGACGCTCCCTTCATCGCGCAGCACACCAGCGGCTTCGAGGCGTTCGAGGCCAAGGTTCGCGCGACGTCATGGCCCGAAATCGAGCAAAGGTCAGGGCTGAGCCAGGGTGCCATCGAACGGGCCGCGCGGATCTATGTCCAGGCCGACCGCGTCATCGCCATCTACGGCATGGGATTGACCCAGCATGTCCACGGCTTCGAGAACGTGGCCATGCTGGTAAACATGCTGCTGCTGAAGGGCAATATCGGTCGCGACGGCACCGGCATCTCTCCGGTCCGCGGCCACTCCAACGTGCAGGGACAGCGGACGGTCGGGATTTCCGAGAAACCGGAGCTGGTGCCGCTCGACAAGATCAAGCAGCAGTTCGGCTTCGATCCGCCGCGCGACAAGGGCATGAACACCGTCGAGGCCTGCGAGGGCATTCTGACCGGCAAGGTCAAGGCCTTCTTCGGGCTCGGCGGCAATTTCGTTCGCGCCATCCCTGAACGCGAGGCGATGGAGAATGCCTGGCGCTCCATGGAGCTCACTGTACAGATCGCGACAAAGCTCAACCGCAGCCATCTCGTCAACGGCAAGGCGGCGTATCTGCTGCCGTGTCGCGGGCGCACCGAGGAGGACATGCAGGCGTCGGGACCTCAGGCGGTCACGATGGAGGATACGTTCAGCTGCATCCAGGGGTCGATCGGAATGCGGAAACCGGCGAGCGAGCACCTGAAATCCGAGATCGACATCGTCGCCAGCCTCGCCAAGGCGACGCTGGCGGCAAATCCAAAGCTACGATGGCGCGAATGGGTCGGCGACTACGCACGGATCCGGGATCTGATCGCCGAGACCTATCCGGATGAGTTTCACGATTTCAACGCGCGCATGTTCACGCCCGGCGGGTTCTATCGCGGCAATTCGGCGCGCGAGCGCATCTGGAAGACCAAGAGCGGACGGGCGGATTTCACGGTGCCCGAGACGCTCGATGCAGCCGGCTTCGACGATGCGCCGGGACGCTACCGGCTGCTGACGATGCGCAGCAACGACCAGTTCAACACCACGATCTACGGTTTCAGCGATCGCATGCGCGGCATCGAGGGCACGCGGCAGGTGCTGCTGATGAGTCCCGAAGACATCGCCGGCACCGGCCTGAGCGAAGGCCAGATGGTCTACCTGGTCAGCGACGCCGAGGACGGGATTCACCGCGAAGCGGGCCCGCTGAAGGTGACGCCGTTCGACCTGCCTCCGGGTTGCGTCGGCGCCTATTATCCCGAGATGAATCCGCTCGTCCCGCTGTCTCACCACGATTGCCAGTCGAAGACCCCGGCATCGAAGTCGGTGCCGGTCAGGATCAAGGCCCAGTAGAGCGAACGACGACGAGACGGGACACATGCAGATCTTCCGTCCCGGAGCCAACACGATCGCCCTTCTGGTGCTCGCGGCCATCGGCGCGACTCCGGTGCTCGGCATCGGCCTCGCCTACCGGATCACGAGTTCGCCCTATACCACCAACCAGGACATCACGCGCAATCAACCGGTGCCCTTCAGTCATGACCATCACGTCGGCGGCCTCGGCCTCGACTGCCGCTATTGCCACACCTCCGTGGAGAAGGCCCGCTTCGCCGGAGTGCCGCCGACGGAGACCTGCATGACCTGCCATTCGCAATTGTGGACCAATGCGACGATGCTGGCTCCGGTCCGCAAGAGTCTCGCCGAGAACAAGCCGATCGCGTGGCAGCGCGTCCACCGCCTGCCGGACTACGTGTATTTCGACCATTCGGTCCACATCGCCAAAGGCGTCGGCTGCGTGACCTGCCACGGCCGGGTCGATCGCATGCCGCTGATGCGGCAGGCCGCCCCCCTCACCATGGGATGGTGCCTCGACTGCCATCGCGACCCGGCGAAGGCGTTGCAGCCGCGCGAAACCGTGTTCGATCCGAAATGGACTCCGCCGCCTGATCAGAACAAGGCCGGCGCCCGACTGGCCGCGGCCTATCACATTCACACCCGTCATCTCACGGACTGTTCGATATGCCACAGGTGAACGAACTGCCGACGGTGGCATCACCGGTGGCGGAGCCCGCGACGATCGACCGCCGGAAAGCGCTCGGCCTGCTCGCGGCAGGGATCGCGTCGGGACTTGCCTCGTGCAGCAAGCCGGCCGAGACGATCATTCCCTATGTGACGATGCCCGAGCGGCTGGTTCCAGGCGAGGCTTTGCACTTCGCGACGACCTTGCCGCTGTCCGGCTACGGCCGCGGCGTCATCGTCAAGTCAATCGACGGCCGCCCCTTCAAGATCGAAGGCAATCCCCGCCACCCCGCAAGCCTCGGGGCTACCGACCTGTTTGCCGAGGCGACGGTGCTGTCGCTCTACGATCCCGACCGCTCCGCCGTGGTCCTGCGGGACGGGGCAATCACGTCATACGAGGCGCTACAGCAGGCGCTCGTCGGCGAGCAGCAGCACATGCGCGCCAACGACGGCGAAGGCTTCCGCCTGCTGACGGGGCCGACGACCTCGCCGACATTGTTGCGCCAGATCGGCGGGCTTCTCCGGACCTATCCGAAGGCACGATGGCATGCGCATGATCCGCTCGGCGATCCCGCGGCGGAGGCCGGCGCGACGCTCGCCTTTGGACGGCCGCTGCATGCCATTCCGCGCTTGGACAAGGCGCGCATCATCGTGGCGCTCGATGCAGATCCGCTGGGCGCGGGCCCGGATCAGATGCGCAATGGGCGCGGGTTTGCCGCACATCGCAGGCCCACGACATCGGACTTCTCGCGCATCTACGCCTTCGAGCCAGTGCCGAGTCTGACCGGTGCGAAAGCCGATCATCGCCTGGCGCTCGGAATGAACGAGATCGGTGAAGTCGCCGTCGCCATCGCGCGGGCGCAGGGCGCTGCCGTCCGCGAGCCGGCCATCCCCGAGCGGGCCCGATCCCTGGTCACCGCGCTGACGAAGGATCTCGCGGATCATCGGGGAGCCGCGCTGGTGCTGGCGGGGCCGGGCCTCACTGCTGAGACACATGCCCTGGTGCACTGGATCAACTCGCACGCGCAGGCCCCGCTCGGCCTGATCGAGCCCCTCACGCGCACGCCCGACGGTCACGCGTCAGCCTCGATCTCGGAGCTGACCGCCGACCTCTCGGCCGGCAAGGTCACGCAGATCGTCATGATCGGCGTGAACCCGGCCTACGATACGCCGGCCGAGCTCGGCTTTGCTGCCGCGCTGCCGAATGCGCGTTTCCGCCTCCATGCCGGCTGCTACGCGAACGAGACGGCTGAGCTCGCCACCTGGCACGTTCCGCTGAGCCACGTGCTCGAGTCCTGGTCGGATGTTCGCGCGAGTGACGGCACAGCGAGCCTGATCCAGCCCTTGATCCGGCCGCTCCATCGCACGATGACCGATCACGAGCTGTTGACCCAGCTCGTGGGACGGGCCGACGCGCGGTCCTACGACCTGGTCCGCGAGACGTGGCGCTCTCAAGGAGGCACGGATTTCGAAAGCTGGTGGTCGCAGGCGCTGCATGACGGCGTGATCGCGAACTCGGCGGCCCCTCCCGTCAGCGCCGGCGAGCCGGTGCTTCCGGCCCTTGCCGATGCGGCGCCAAAGGACGAGCAAGGCGACGACCGCGCGGCGCTCGTCTTGCGACCCGACCCCTGCCTTTGGGACGGCTCTTTCGCCAACAATGCCTGGCTTCAGGAATGTCCGAAGCCGCTGAGCAAGCAGGTCTGGGGCAACGCCCTGCTGCTGCACCCCGACGACGCAAGGCGGCTCAGGATGGCCAGCGGCGATGTTGTCACCGTCACATCGCGCGGACAGCATGTGCAGGCGCCGGTCCTGATCGAGCCGGGGCTCGCGCCTCGGACCGCGAGCCTGACGCTCGGGATGGGTCGCCGCAAGGCCGGCGCGATCGGCAGCGGCGTCGGCGTCGATGCTTACGTCCTGCGTGGCGGCGTGGACTCTCCTTGGCTCGTCCCCTCGGTGAGGTTCGCGCGCACCGGCCGGCAACAGGCCATTCTCACGACCCAGAACGTGGTGCGGCGGCCGGACGATGTCCGCGAGCTATTCCCCGTGCATCAGCTCGGCAAACCGCAGCCTTTGCCCAAGACGCTTGCGATCCACGACAGGCCCAGCCTGATGCCGGAGCGGCCGCGGCCGGATAACGGCCATGCCTGGGCGATGACGATCGACACCTCGCTCTGTATCGGCTGCAACGCCTGCGTGGTCGCCTGCCAGGCCGAGAACAACGTTCCCGTGGTGGGACCGGAAGAGGTTGCGCGCGGCCGCGACATGCATTGGCTGCGCATCGACGTCTACGATCATGGCGGCTCCGGCGATCATCAGCTCGGCTTTCAACCGGTGCCGTGCATGCACTGCGAGCACGCGCCCTGCGAACCGGTCTGCCCGGTCGCCGCTTCGGTCCATGACGGCGGCGGCCTCAATCTGCAGGTCTACAACCGCTGCGTCGGCACGCGCTTCTGCGAAGCCAATTGCCCCTACAAGGTCCGCCGCTTCAATTTCTTCGGCTACGCCGATGGACAGGAATACGCCAATCTCGGCCTCGATCCATACCGCGGGCAGAAGAACCCGGAGGTCACGGTCCGTGCGCGCGGCGTGATGGAGAAGTGCACCTATTGCGTTCAGCGCATCAGTGCCGCTGAACGCGCAGCGGATCGCGAGGGCCGTCAGGTGGGCGCCGACGAGGTTCACACCGCCTGCCAGAATGCCTGCCCGACGCAGGCGATCACGTTCGGCGACCTGCAGCAGCCGGACGCGTCGATCCTGCGCCGCCGCACCGAGCCGGGCCACTACGCGTTGCTGGCGCATCTCGGGACCCGGCCGCGGACCACCTATTTGGCGGATGTCCGCAACCCCGCGCCAGACCATGACGGAGGCGGCACGTGAGCCAGGTGCTGGAGCCCGATCCCGCCGCGCCGTCGCGCTGGATTGCGGCCCGGCGGGCAAGCGACGTCCAGGTCACCCAGGCGATCACGGCGCCACTGCTGACCTCGCCGGGCCGCATCTGGTGGCTGTCGCTGCTGGTGAGCGGCATCATCAGCCTGTGGTTCATCGTTGCGGTGGTCTGGCTGTTCGATCAGGGGATCGGCATCTGGGGCGTCAACTCCACCATCGTCTGGGGCGTCGCCATCGCCAATTACGTCTGGTGGATCGGCATCGGCAATGCCGGCACGCTGATCTCGGCGATGCTGCTGCTGACGCGCCAGAAGTGGCGCGGGTCGATCAACCGCTTCGCCGAAGCCATGACGCTATTCGCGGTGGCTATCGCCGGGCTGATGCCGATCATGCATCTCGGACGCCCGATCTATGCCTATTGGCTGGCGCCCTATCCGAACACGATGGCGCTGTGGCCACAATGGCGCAGCGCGCTGGTGTGGGATTTCTGGGCCATCGTCAGCTACCTGCTGTTCTCGATCCTTTTCTGGTACGTCAGCCTGATTCCCGACCTTGCCACGATGCGTGACCGGACACGCTCCCATGCCGGACAGCGCTTCTACGGCGCGCTCGCGCTGGGCTGGCGCGGATCGACGCGACACTGGTCGCGGCTGCAAACCTTGCACAGCACGATGGCTGCGCTCGGCGTGCCCCTGGTCTGCTCGGTGCATTCGATCGTCGGGCTCGATTTCGCGGCGAGCCTGATGCCCGGCTGGCAGGAAGCGATCTTCCCGCCCTATTTTGTAGTCGGCGCGATGTATTCCGGATTCGCAATGGTGGTCGTGCTGGCCCTTGGCATTCGCTGGGGGTTCGGCCTGCAGGCCATCATCACGCGCCGACATTTCGAGGTGATCGGACGCATCCTGCTGATGGCATCGATCGTGATGGGCTACTCCTACGCGACCGAATGGTTCATGGCCTGGTACGGCGGCGAGCATCGCGAGCGGGGCCTCGTCGCGTTCGAGTTCACCGGCACCTATGCGCCGATGTACTGGGCCCTGCTCGCCTGCAACGTCGCCATCCCGCAGCTGCTCTGGTTGCCGCGGCTCAGGCGTTCGCTGCCGGTGCTGTTCGCGATCGCCATCGCCATCAATGTCGGAATGTGGCTGGAGCGCATTCTCATTGTCTGGAACACGCTGTCGCACGGCTACATGCCCTCGCTCTGGCGCAGCTTTCACTTCACCTTCTGGGACTGGTCGTTCCTGATCGCACCGCTCGGGCTGTTCGCCCTGCTCTTCCTCGTGTTCGTCCGTCTGGTGCCGGCGGTCTCGATGTTCGACATGCGCGAGCTGGCCCATGAGGAGGGCGCGGCATGAGCACGACCTACCTGGCCGAGTACCGCGACGTGGAACGGCTGCAGATCGCACTCGCGCGCGTCAAGCAGACCCCTCACCAGGCGCTCGATGCGTTCACGCCCTATCCGGTGGAGGGGCTCGATGACAAACTCGGCTTCCGCCCGTCCCACATCCGCACAGCCATGCTGATTGGAGGCCTTGCCGTAGCCGCTGTCGCCTTCGGCCTGCAATGGTACAGCGCCACGATCGACTATCCCATCAACAGCGGCGGCCGCCCGCTCAACTCGTGGCAGGTGTTCCTGCTGGTCCCGTTCGAGGTCGGCGTCTTCGCCGCCGCGCTCAGCGGCGTCATCGCCTTTCTCTGGTCGTGCGGCCTGCCCCGCCTCCATGATTCACTGTTCGACGTCCCAGGCTTCGAGCGTGCCACCCAGGACCACTATTTCCTGCTTGCAGCCGCAGGTAATGAGGGCGCGTCCGACCTCCGCCAGGTGCTGCAGGACGCCGGCGCCGTAGTCGTCACGGAGCTGCGCGCGCCATGATCCCCCGCCTGCTCCCCGCGCTGACGTGTCTCGTGCTGCTCGGCGGTTGCGGCGATCACTCCATGACGCACCAGAATCGATATGGCACCTACGCCGCGGCGCCCTCGCTGCCGAACGGAACCGAGGCTCAGCCTTTGCCACCGGGGACCGTGGCCCAAGGGGACATCGAGCGGGCGGCGCAGGCCCGCCAGCCGGCCACGGTTTCCGCCGACCTCCTGGCGCGCGGCCATGAACGCTACGACATCTACTGCTCGCCCTGTCACGGCCTCGCCGGCCAGGGAGACGGCATGATCGTGCAGCGCGGCTTCCCTCGACCGCCGTCCTATCACACGGCACGCCTGCGCGCGGCTCCCGCGCAGCACTTCTTCGACGTCATCACCAACGGCTATGGCGTGATGTATTCCTACGCCGCCAGAGTCGAGCCGCGCGAGCGCTGGGCGATCGTCGCCTATATCCGGGCGTTGCAACAGTCGCAGCACACCGACGTCGCCGAGGTGCCCGAGCTTCGGAGCAAGCTGCCATGACCGCTGGCATTCGTTCCTCGGCCCGACCGTCGATCCCTGGCGCGAGCGCTGGCATCGGACTGCTGATCGCGGCAGCCGCAGCTCTCATCGTAGCGGTCGCTGGCTTCACCGGCGCCCTCCCGTCCGTCTGCCGTGGCTGGCTGGTCGGCTTTGCGATCTGGAGCTCCGTTCCGATTGGAAGCATGTCGCTGCTGATGATCCATCGCCTGACTGGCGGGGCATGGGGCGTGGCGGCCCGCCCAGTGCTGCGACCCGCGGCGGCTCTGATGCCGATGGTGCTGATCGCGATCCTCCCCATCCTGGCTTCCCTGCCATCGATCTACCCATGGGCCGCGGATCCGGGCCGCGTGCCGGCCGATGTCGCGCGCTGGTATCTCAGCAGCCCCTGGTTCGCGCTGCGCGCGCTGGTCACGTTGGCCGGATGGTCGGTGCTGGGGCTGGTCTTCGCCATGGGCGCCGGCAGCCGGCTGCTCGCAGCGCTGGGGCTGGCCTTCTTCGGCCTGACCATCAGCCTCGTTTCGGTCGATTGGTACCTGTCCGTCGAGCCGGACTATGTCGCGACGGCATTCGCGGCGATGATTGTCATCCAGCAGATGCTGGCGGCCTTGGCTCTGGCCACCGTCCTGACCGTCCGTGTGCTCGATCCAAGGGTTGCCGGCGATCTCGGCGGCTTGCTGATCGCGACGCTGCTCGGCGTGGTCTATCTCGGCTACATGACCATGGTCGTGGCCTGGTACAGTGACCTTCCGGACAAGGCCGAGTGGTTCCTGAAGCGCGTGTCTCCCGTCTGGCTCGTGGTCCTCCTGGTCGCATTCGTTGTGGGAGCCTTGCTGCCGTTCGGCATGCTGATGATCAAATCGGTGCGCAGCAGCTCGAACGGCCTGCTGATCGCAGGCGCCTTGATCCTGATCGGCGTGTCGCTGCATCTCACATGGCTGATCACGCCGGCTTTCCCGCAGCAGGCGGCGACGGTCGCCTTTGCGGCCATCACCCTGCTGGTGCTGGCGCTCGCATCCGCGGTCGCCGCCCGAGGAGTTCTCTCATCCCTGGAGGGCGGCGATGCCGACTGAGGAGATGGGCAGCCGCACAGTGCCGCAACCGCCCGCGATCGACATCCGGACCGTCGCCTGGATCATCGCCGGATTCCTGGCCTTTGTCGCAGCGTCGATGGCCGGCCTGTTCTACTATCTCGACGTCCATGCGCCGGACATCTTGACTCGGGCGCCGCCGCGCCAGTTTCCGCAGCCGGCGCTGCAACGGTCACCTTCCTCGGATCTGGCGGCGTTCGAGAAGGCCCAGCGCGCCGAACTGACGACCTACGCCTGGGTCGACCGCGACCGGAACCTCGCCCGCATCCCGATCGAGGACGCCATGCGCATCGTCGCCAGCCGCGGTGATCACGGCTTCGATCCGGTTGCTCAGCCTGACGCCGCCGCACCGGTCACGCCCGGAGCCCAGCCATGACCCGGCTCCTCGTCGCCGCTGCCATTGTGCTGTGGTCCACGCAGGCTATGGCTGGCCTCGCACAACGGCAGATCGAGGGAGTTGCGCTGGCACCGGCGGCCAACGCCAAGGTGCCGGCGGACCTGGTGTTCAAGGCCCTGGACGGAAACAACATCACCCTCGGCGCCGCCATTGGCCATCGTCCGACTTTGCTGCTCCCAGCCGATTTCACCTGTCGCCAGATCTGCGGACCGGCCCTGACGATCGTCTCGGCGGCCCTGCAGCAGACTGGCCTGATCGCCGGACGCGACTACAGCCTTGTCGTCGTCGGCATTGACGCCAGGAATGATCTGGCCGACGCGCGCCGCTTTGCGGGCGCCCAGGTTGGTGGTCCCGGCGTCGCGGTGCTGACCGGCAGCACCGCTGCCATCAACCGCTTGACCACCGCGATCGGCTACCATTTCGAGGCGGATACGGCCAACGACGCCGTTGCCCACCCAGCGGCCCTGGTCACGCTCTCTCCGGATGGACGTGTCACCCGGGCGCTTTCCAGCCTTGCCCTGCAACCGCAGGATCTGCGCATCGCGCTGATCGAAGCCGGCCGGGGAACGATCGGCGGCCTCGCCGGGCGGATTGCCCTGCTCTGTTATGGCTTCGATGCGGTGCATGGCGTGTACACAAGCCGGATCGAAATGCTGCTCCAGCTCGCCGGCGCGGGCACATGCGCGCTGGTGATGGGCGCCATCGCCCTGCTGCTGGCGCGCGCGATGAGAAGCGGAGCGCCGACATGAGCTCATTCCAGCACCTGTCGAGCGCCACCACCCACGCCGAGGACGTCGACCGGATCTTTGATCTGTTGCTGGTGCTGTCGGCCGCGACATCGGCGCTGGTGTTCGGCTTGATACTCACCTTCGCCGTTCGCTACCGGCGCGGCTCGGCGGCTCCACGCGGCCGGCTGCCGGAATTCGTGAGCCGGGAATTCGAAATCGGCTGGACCGCCGCCACGCTGTTCACCTTCGTCTTCCTGTTCTGGTGGGCGTCCTCGATCGACGTCAGCAGCCAGTCGGCGCCGGCCAATGCACTCGACATCCATGTCCTGGCCAAGCAATGGATGTGGAAGACGCAGCACGCCAATGGTGCCCGGGAGATCAACGAGCTTCACGTGCCGGTCGGGCGGGCGATCCGCCTGCAGATGACGTCGCAAGATGTCATCCACTCGTTCTTCGTGCCGGCCTTCCGCGTCAAGCAGGACGTTCTGCCGGGACGGACGACCGAGTTGTGGTTCAAGCCGACCAGGGCCGGCGTCTTCCCGCTGCTTTGCGCCGAATATTGCGGCACCGATCACTCGCTGATGCGCGGCCGCATCATCGTGATGCCACCGGAGGCCTACGCGCAATGGCTGAGCGCGCAGCCCCAAGGCGATGACCTCGCGCATCATGGCGCCCGGCTGTTCGTCGCCAACGGCTGCTCCGGTTGCCATGCGGCGTCTTCAAACGTCCACGCGCCAAGTCTGCAAGGGCTCTATGGCCGCACCATCGCGCTGGCCGACGGACGACACGTCGTCGCCGATGACGGCTATATCCGGGATTCGATCCTCCAGCCCAAGCGCGACATCGTAGCCGGATACGAGCCGATCATGCCGAGCTTCGCCGGCCAGCTCGACGATGGCGAGATCCAGAGCCTGACCGCCTACATCAGATCGTTGACAGCGGGAGAGCCTCAATGACCGACGCCCTGCTCGATGGCGAACTCCCGCTGCCGCCGCGGCTCGACTATCTGCGCCACGGCAGCACGATCGCATCCTGGCTGATCACCACGGATCACAAGCGCATCGCGATCCTCTATGCCATCACCATCACCGTGTTCTTCTTCATGGGCGGCGCGGCCATCACCATGGTCCGGCTCGAGCTGTTCCAGCCGAACGGCTGGCTGCTGACCTCGGACAGCTACAACAAGCTGTTCTCGTTCCATGGCATCGTCATGGTCTGGTTCTTCCTGGTGCCGTCGATTCCGAACACGCTCGGCAACTTCCTGCTGCCTTTGATGATCGGCGCGCCCGATGTCGCGTTTCCGCGCCTCAACCTGTTCAGCTGGTATCTCACCATCGCCGCCGGCCTGTTCACGGTCTACGCACTGGTCGCAGGCGGCGTCGACACCGGTTGGACTTTCTATACCCCCTACTCGACGATGTTCTCCAACAGCCACGTGTTCGCTGCCGCCGCAGGCGTGTTCGTGGTCGGCTTCGCGAGCATCGCCACCGGCGTCAATTTCATCGCCACCACGCACATGCTGCGCGCGCCGGGAATGACCTGGTTCCGCCTGCCCCTGTTCGTCTGGTCGATCTACGCGACATCGATCATCATCGTGCTGGCGACGCCCGTGCTGGCGATCTCGCTGATGCTGGTGATGGCGGAGCGCTGGCTCGGCCTGCCTATCTTCAATCCCGCCAATGGCGGCGATCCGATCCTGTTCCAGCACTTGTTCTGGTTCTACTCGCATCCGGCCGTCTACATCATGGTTCTGCCGGCCATGGGCGTCGTCTCCGAGATCATTCCCTGCTTCGCGCGCCGCCGCATCTTCGGCTATGATTTCATGGTCTACGCGATCATGGCCATCGCGGGCATCGGCTTCTTCGTCTGGGGCCACCATATGTTCATCTCCGGACAGTCCATCTATGCGAGCCTGATCTTCTCCTTCCTGTCCTTCATCATCGCGGTGCCCTCGGCGATCAAGGTCTTCAACTGGACGGCATCGCTCTATCGCGGCCAGATCAGCTTGGATTCTCCGATGCTGTATGCACTCGGCTTCGTCGGACTGTTCACGACGGGTGGGCTGTCGGGGCTGTTCCTCGCATCCATTCCGGTCGACATCCACGTGACCGACACCTACTTCGTCGTGGCGCATTTCCACTACATCATGGTCGGCGGCTCGGTGTCGGCGTTCTTCGCCGGCCTGCACTTCTGGTGGCCTAAGGTCACGGGCAAGACCTATCCCGAGAGCTGGGCGAAACTCGCCGCCATCCTGATGTATGCGGGCTTCAACATGACGTTCCTGCCGCAGTTCTTCGCCGGTTATCTCGGCATGCCCCGCCGTTACCACACCTACCCGCCCGAGTTTCAGATCTACAACGTCATGTCGTCCGCTGGCGCTGCCGTCCTCGCCGCCGCCTACCTGCTGCCGCTCGGCTATTTGACGTGGTCGCTGTTCTACGGACGGACGGCAGGCAAGAACCCCTGGGGCGCCACCGGGCTCGAATGGAGCACGACGTCCCCGCCCCCGCCGAAGAACTTCGACCGGCAGCCGCGGGTCGAGCGGGGACCCTACGAGTATCACGCGGCGGGCCAGTCCGCCGGCACCGATCGGCCGGCCGTTCAAGATGCGCGAGACGTGACATGACGGAAACGAATGCCCTTCTCAGGGAGCCGTGGGACAGTTTTGCGCGCCAGCGCGACGCCGGACGCTTCGGCATCTGGGTCTTTCTCGCCAGCGAGATGCTGTTCTTCGGCGCACTGATGGCGACCTACGCGATCTGCCGAACCGAGAACGCTGCCGCCTTTTCGGCCGCGGGGCGTGAGACCGATATCTGGTATGGGACGATCAACACCGTCATTCTCCTGACCAGCAGCCTGACTATGGCAATGGCTTCGCAGGCGGCGAGCTCCGGCCGCGACTTTCGGCAGCTGATGATCGGCTGCCTCTCGGCCACCGCCCTGCTCGGGCTCGCCTTCCTGGTGGTGAAGGGCTTCGAGTACAAGGAGGACATCGACAAGGGCTTGATCCCCGGCTTGCATTTCTCGCTTCCGCAAGCAGCCGCGCAGCTGTTTTTCGGCTTCTATTGGCTTGTCACGGCGGTCCACGCCATCCATCTCACGATCGGCATCGTTCTCGTCAGCCGGCTCGCGCTGCTCGGCTATCTGAAGAGGCTTCCGCTCCGCTGCAATCCGGAGCTCGAGGTCACCGCCCTCTATTGGCATCTCGTCGACATCGTCTGGATCTTCCTCTATCCCCTGATCTACCTTCCGGGACGGGCGTCATGAACCCGCAGCAAGGACGGCTTCCGACGGCCGGCACATGGTGGCGCCGCAATGGTCTGATTTGGCTCGCTCTGATGCTGCTCTTGTTCAGCAGCACGGCGATCGCCTACGTTCCCATGGGCCGGCTGACGACCACAGCCGGCATCGTGATTGCCGTGATCAAGAGCGGGCTGGTCATGCTGTTTTTCATGGAGCTCACGAAATCCAAGCCGCTGATCCGGCTCGCCGCGGTGGCCGGCTTGGTGTTCGTCGCCGTATTGTTCACTCTGACGTTTGCAGATGTCCTCACCAGGCCTGGTTGATGGGATCGCGAGTATATGACCATTGGACTGCCGGCACGCGGCGGCGCGGGCCACACTGAGCTTGTGACCCGCGCCCGATCGGCCTCCGACGAATGATCCGATTACTTGCTGCTCTGGCCGCTGCCGTTCTGCGTGTTGCTGGAGCTGCCGCCCGAATGCGCCGCACCGCTGGCGCTGCCGGTGGTCTGGCTCTGCGGGCTGATCTCGCTGAACATCGTCAGCGAGTGCGGCCCGATCACCATCGTCACTGGATCGTTGTTGCTGTCCTTGGCGCTCACGATGAACGAACCCGGCACCACGTTGATGTCGGTGAAGCCCTGCTTCTGCAGCTTCTGCTTGATCTCCTGCGGGATCGGCTGCGACGCCGAATTGCTCGCCTGACTGTTCTGGGTTGCGGCATGAGAGCTGGTGCCCTGCGCGAACGCCGGAGCCTGAGACGCAGCGAGAACCAACAACGACGATGCGATGAGCCGTACAAACATTCCATTTCCTCCTGGATTGGATCGTGATGCGGACCTTGAACCGACGCGGGCGACGAAGGTTCGACGCAGTCAAAGGCGCTTCGTACGCTCTCGTACTCTGATTGCTGGCGTCCCTTCCCATCGTCCAAGTCTCACGTCCATCTCGCTCTGACGGACCTGGCTGGCCGCGCACGGCTGCCGCCCCCCGGATCGCAAACACCGGAAAAGCCGACAGGGCCGGTCGCGGAACCATCCTGGAGAGGAACCATTGACAGGCGGCGGCCCCGTCTCCGCAGCCCCCTTGCTCCCGCCCGGCCTTGCCGAAGCGTCATCGTCCAGCGGGGGCCTCCGATCACGCGCATCGAGGACCCATGACCGCACGTTTCCGCAAGATGCTCGACGATCTCGCAGAGACGTTTTGGCTGGTGCCGGCTCTGATCGTCCTGCTCGGTATCGGCATCGCGTTCATGGCGATCGAGATCGATCGCGGCACCATCGTTCCCGACTGGCTGCGCAACGAGTGGCTCTATACTGGCGGCGCCACCGGCGCCCGCACCCTTCTCGGCGCCATCGCGTCCTCCACGATCGGTGTCGCCGGCACGGTGTTCTCGATCATGATCGCGGCGCTGTCGCTCGCGGCCGGCCAGATGGGGCCGCGGCTGCTGCGCAACTTCACGCGCGATCGCGGCAACCAGATCACGCTCGGCGTCTTCCTCGCCACCTTCTGCTACGCGCTCATCGTGCTGCGCAGCGTGCGCACCCCGGCGGAAGGCGCGTTCGTGCCGCACCTCGCGACCACGATCGGCATCGTGCTCGCCTTTCTCTCCGTCGCCACGCTCGTCTATTTCGTCGGGCACATGTCCGGACGGATCAATGTCGACACCGTCATCGGCCTGGTCAGCGACGACGTGCAGGCCATGATCCACTCGCTCACCCGCGAGGATAGCCAACCTGCACCTCCACCTGCACGTTTCTGGCAGCATGCCGTTCCGATCGTCGACGCGCGTCAGGGCTATCTGGTCCAGCTGGACGAGAGCGGACTGGCGACGTGGGCGTGCGAGCACGACACCGCCATCCATCTCCTGGTACGGCCGGGCGATTACGTATTTCCCGGCGCGCCGATCGCGATGGCGACCAGGACGCGCGATGGACTCGAGGAAGCGATCCGCGACGCGACAGCCCTCGGCCCGCAGCAGGTCACCTCGGCCGATCTCCGCTTCGCGGTTCGGCAACTCGTCGAGGTCGCGGTCCGTGCGCTGTCGCCGGGGATCAACGATCCGCATACGGCGATCGCCGTCCTCGACCGGCTCGGCGCGGCCCTGTGCGAGATGCAGCCGCTGCGGTTGCAAACGGGCGTCTGGATCAAGGATGGAAAACCCGCGCTGGTCGTTCCTCATCTCCGTTACGCTGAACTGGTCGCCGCCATGTTCGACATGATCAGGCAGAATGCGGCGGATGCGCCTCCGGTGCTCATCCGCATGATCGAGGTGATGATCCAGGTCGTGAGCTGCGAGCGCGATCCGCATCGGATCGACTGCGTCCGCAAGCACGCCGATCTCGTCCTCGCGGACGCCGAGCGATGCATCCGCAATCCCAGTGATCTCGACGCCGTCCGCGGCCATCATCGCGTCTTCACCGCCGTGTTCGAAGACGGAGCACTCGGGCGCTTCCGGATCTGAGACCGTCCCGTCCACCCGCGACGGATTGGAACGCGGGAGCATGCAGGTCGTTTGGCTGCGACGAACAGGAGCATACTGCGCTCCCATGTTCCTCAAGGTCGATAACATCCCATGGATGCTCCCGTGGTCCCTGATTGGCTTCATATCCTTTCGCTGGTCTCGTTGGCCCTGGGCGTGCTTTGCGCCCTCGTCATTGCGATCGACGTCATCCGGCATCCGCAGCAGATGTGGATCATGGACGTGGTATGGCCGACGACCGCGCTGTTCGGAAGCATCTGGGTCGTCTGGCAGTACTTCTCCTACGGGCGGCTTGCCACCCAGGAGAAGATGCGAGTTGCCAAGAGCCATGACGCGCAGCCGCCGAACAAGCGGCAAACTCCGTTCGCCATCATGGTCGCCAACGGCTCGCTTCACTGCGGCAGCGGATGCACGCTCGGCGACATCGTCGCGGAATGGCTGGCGTTCGGTTTTCCCGCCATCGCCGTCGCGTTCGGCTGGACGAGCATCTTTTCGGAGAAGATGTTCGCGGTGTGGATCCTCGACTTCCTGCTCGCCTACGGATTTGGCATTCTGTTTCAGTACTTCACGATTGCGCCGATGCGCGGCCTTTCGCTCGGCCAGGGGCTCATTGCAGCCGTCAAGGCCGACACGATCTCGATCACCTCGTGGCAGGTCGGCATGTACGGCTTCATGGCGTTCGCCAACTTCTATCTTTTCCGGCATGTGCTCGGCACGCGATTGGAGGTCGACTGCCCCGAGTTCTGGTTCATGATGCAGATCGCCATGCTGTTCGGCTTCGTGACGTCGTATCCGGCCAATTGGTGGCTGCTGTCTCGCGGCCTGAAGGAGAAGATGTAGCGGCCTTCGGCAGATCGAGGCGTTCTGGTGGGTGCCGGACATCGTCACCGCCACATCTCTCCGCGCGCGGAACAGCAGGCACGGCGTCGCGATCTCGCGGCGATCTGCGCCCGAGGTCTCTCCGAGTTGGACCTCTCCTTGTGAAGAAGAGGCGCAGGGAAGACCGGGTATCGGCTGATACCCGCGGTCCGCGTGCAGCAAACAAGCACGCGGCAGAACCACAGGTTCAGCCCAATATCCGGCCTTCCCTGCGCGACGGTTTTGCGGGTTATAGGCGCTCTCCCCGGGGACCGGCTGTCTTGCCCCCGTCACCAGCGGATCATCATGACCACCGGCTTGGTCTCAGCGTCGGGAGACCAGGACCACGCCACTTCGCCGTCGCCTCGCTCCGTTCGTCGGCACGGGCTTTTGACACCCGGCTGCAGAGCAACGCGCCCGTCGCCTCTCCGGCTCGACGCTTCATGACGATCGCGAAACGTCCCTCTTCAGCGAGCCGGGATGAGCGAGAATGTGGAGGTGATTTGCCCGACGTGGCAAGAGACGAGTCCGCGACAAACTGGCACGACGGGCAGTTGGTGCATGCGAGGTGTGCGCGGATAGCCCGTCGGGTAAATGATCATTAAGCCGACCGACCACAGCGACAAGATTGAAGGATTGTAGAGAGACAGCCTCAATCCTCGTGGTGAGGAGCGCGCGTCTGGCAGATACCAGCAGGTCACTGACGCCGCCTCGCAGAACGCGTCTTCACGCCGAAGTAATAACAGCCCGGTCCTCAAGCAAACTCGAGAATAGTTCGACCAAATCAATCTTAGATTTACCTGCAGCGACTATCGATATTATCTCATCAAACGAAAATCGCACGATTAGATTCAGACGAGGATTCACTAGAAATCCCAAAGTCCATTCGACTGCCCCAGATTCAAGCGCAGCGCAGTAGCTGAGAAGCCAATACGTTAAGATTTGTCGATAGTCGGAAGCTGAGAAGCGCTTGTTAGTACATTTAACTTCAATCAACGCACTTCCGACCGAAAAATCCCCGACACCCGACGCCACCCACTGATACCCTGGAATAGCGGGTGCACGCACAAGATCAAAACCTCCACTGGATAATCTGACATGTTTTAAAATAGCGACAAGGTTCTCAGCAACCTTCAACGATACTTCCTTTTCTACAGCAGACAGCTCTTCGGGAAGCTTCGCATCGAAATGCTCTCTCTGGCGAGCCACTGCAGTAAGTAGACACCCACCCCAATCAACAGCTTGGCTTCCTTCAATCAACTGCTCAGCCGCAGCTACAGCCACTTCAAAAAGCATCGCACGCTGAATTTTTGTCGCATCAACCAATTCTTGCGGAACCTCAAGGCAATCATCCAACGATACTGCTCGACGATTCAGACCAGCAACAACGCCCTGAGCAAGCTGCGGGAAGAGCGCGTCGAACAGACCAGGAATCTCTCTAGCAATTGTCCGAGGATCACTGAGTGGTAGACGCATCAACATCGCCCTCCGTCCATTCGGAGTATGTATTGGCAAACGTCGGTTCACTCCCACGCTCGATGCCAAGGCGCCATTCGTTGACTATGCTCTTCCTCACTTGATCTCGAAACTTGAATCCCTCATCTCCGAACTGAGCTGCAGAGAGCCAGAGCATACGCTGCTCCTCAGCGCTCAGGGAACTCCACTTGTTCCGCTGTCTTGTAAAAGCCGTTCGATCCTTCCAAAGGCGCCAGCAGTCAAAGCACGCGCGCTTTACGGTTTCGGACGAGGTTGTGGAATGAACCTTCTGGACAAACGCAGCTCTATCCAAAGTGCGGCGAAAGCGAAGCGTGCGTAAATAATGGAGACAGCTAACTTCAGCGCGCAACAAATGCGAAGAATGAGCAGGAATCGCGTCTAGCAATTGGTCTAGCCCTGCATGAATTGGCGCGAAGCGTGGGTCGGCACAAACTGACGAAACACCTCTCATAATCGTAGACCAAGACGCACGAAATGCGTGAAGATTTCTCGAAGACAGCAAGGTCTTGCAAAGCTGGAAGGCCGCGGCGGGATCATGCAGCCTCAACGTTCGTCCAATCTGGGTGACCAAAAAGGTGTCCGGCTGCGCTTTGCGAAGCTCGCTATTCAGGAGCGCCTGGATGTCTAGTCCTTCAACGATTTCCTTTAGTTCGTCGTAGTCGCTCTCTGGCGTATCAGAATAGGGATCAAACTGCAGGTCAATTTCTGCGAGCTTATTGGCCTTATCTTCCGAGGTACCAAGCTGCGCTCTAACGTAGTCAATGTAATGCTTCGCCGTTATAATGATCGTCTTTGTACGATTTAGTGTTAATCCATAATCAGCAAGCGCGTGAGATAAAATAGAGAGAGCGCGATATGCTTCCGATTGATTGGCCGTCACCAACACGAAGTCATCAACATACCGCCGCCAGACTATGTTCTCCACGGAAAGAGTGCTGTCGATTGAGGTCATCAGCAGTTCGGCGAGTATTCTCGAGCACTGCCCTCCAACAGGCAAACCGAAGGATCTTCCGGCAGCGAACTTGCTGAGAAAACGGTCAACCTGGACGGCCAGGTTCGAGTCCTGACCAAAGAGATCGTCGATTAGATTCTCAATTCGGTGGTGCGAAACATGTTCGTAGAAGCTTGATATGTCCGTCTGCACGACAACGGCTGAACCGGGCATTTTCTCGCAGTCTGCTATTGCCACCTCTCGAAAGGAGCGCCACGAAGCGTCGCGATCAAATAGGCTGCTTCCGCTAGCAGTATATCTGTAAGAGTGTGCACGGCTACTGCGGTTAGGCTCGACAGCCTCAGCAATGGCAATACCTAAACCGTTGAAATAGATGTTCCAAAACGGATGGATTTTTGTAGTAATCCGAAATCCGGCGGCGCCGGTGGGCACGAGCAATCTTTCAGAAAAGACCGGCAGCTCCTCTATCAATCGCTTAGCGGTCTTCTTGTCGACCTTGGCAACCCTCTTGCTCCACTCAAACGCCAGCTTTGCCAGATCATCCTGACGTTCGGTGATGAATCGATTATCTACGTCAAATGGGAGCGTATCGTTATCGCCGTGCGCACTTATGTCTGCGACAGCTCGCTTAAAATGCTCAAGCTTTATTTGATTCATGGGAAAGGCCTAGGCCCACGCTTCGGTTAAAAGCTAACTTCGATATGCAAATGAATAATGCTTGACGACTTGCGTATGCCTCACTCCCACTCAATTGTCCCCGGCGGCTTGCTGGTCACATCATACACCACGCGGTTCACGCCCTTCACCTCGTTGATGATGCGCGTCGCGGTATTGCCTAAGAACTTCATATCGAACGGATAGAAATCCGCGGTCATGCCATCCGTTGAGGTGACGGCGCGCAAGCCCACGACGTAGTCGTAGGTGCGGCCGTCGCCCATGACGCCGACGGTCTTGACGGGGAGCAGCACGGCGAAGGCCTGCCAGATGGTGTCGTAGAGGCCGGCCTTGCGGATCTCGTCGATGTAGATGGCGTCGGCCTTGCGCAGGATGTCGAGCTTGTCTGTCGTGATCTCGCCGGGGCAGCGGATGGCGAGGCCCGGGCCCGGGAACGGGTGGCGGCCGACGAACACATCGGGAAGACCGAGCTCGCGGCCGAGCACGCGGACCTCATCCTTGAACAGCTCGCGCAACGGCTCGACCAGCTTCATGTTCATGCGGGCCGGCAGGCCGCCGACATTGTGATGCGACTTGATCGTCACCGAGGGGCCGCCGGTGAAGGAGACGCTCTCGATCACGTCGGGATAGAGCGTGCCTTGCGCCAGGAAATCGGCGCCGCCGATCTTCTTGGCCTCCGCCTCGAACACGTCGATGAAGAGCTTGCCGATAGTCTTGCGCTTCGCTTCCGGATCGGTGACGCCAGCGAGCTCGCCGAGGAAGAGCTTTGAGGCGTCCACATGCACCAGCGGGATGTTGTAGTGGTGCCGGAACAGATCGACGACGGTCTCGGCCTCGTTCAAGCGCAGCAGGCCGTGATCGACGAACACGCAGGTGAGCTGGTCGCCGATCGCTTCGTGGATCAGCACTGCGGCGACGGCAGAATCGACGCCGCCGGAGAGGCCGCAGATCACCTTGCCCTGGCCCACTTGCGCGCGGATCTTCTTGATCTCCTCCTCGCGGAAGGCGTGCATGGTCCAGTCGCCGCCGAGGCCGGCGATGTTGCGGACGAAGTTGCGGATCAGCTTGGCGCCGTCGGGCGTGTGCACCACCTCGGGGTGGAACATCAGGCCGTAGTACTTGCGCGCCTCGTCCTGGATCACGGCGAAGGGCGCGTTCGGCGAGACGCCGGCGACCGAGAAGCCCGGCGGCATCTGCGTGATGCGGTCGCCATGGCTCATCCACACCTGGTGCTGCTCGCCCGGCTGCCAGACGCCGTCGAACAGCAGGCTGTTGGTCTTGACCTCGACGTCGGCGCGGCCGAACTCGCGGTGGTGGCCGCCCTCGACGGTGCCGCCGAGCTGGGCGGCCATCGTCATCTGGCCGTAGCAGATGCCCATCACCGGGACGCCGGAATCGAAGATCAGCTGCGGGGCGCGCGGCGAGCCTTCTTCGTGGACGGATTCGGGGCCGCCGGAGAGGATCACGGCCTTCGGGTTCATCTGCCGGAAGGCGGCCTCCGCCTTCTGGAACGGCACGATCTCGCAATACACGCCGTCCTCGCGCACCCGGCGCGCGATCAGCTGCGTGACCTGGCTGCCGAAATCGACGATCAGGATCTTGTCATGGAGCGCGGCCACCGAGGTGTCGGCGGCGGCGGTGGTCGGGGTGTTGTTGGCTGGGGCTGTCATGGCAAGGAATTACGCCGCTGCGGGGGGACTCGCAACCCTTGGCAGCGGGGGATTCACCGCGCCGTGCAACCGTTTCACCGACACGCTTTGCAGGGCTGCCCGATGCAGCGCCCTCTCCCCTTGTGGGAGAGGGCATCACCGGCCCATCCACGCACGCGGTTGGGTGAGGGGTATCTCTCGGCGAACAGTGCTCGCGGAGGCATACCCCTCACCCGACCGAATCTGCCGAGCTGTCCTGCATGCCCTCTCCCACAAGGGGAGAGGGCTCAGTCATGGGCAGCCCGCGTCAGGCGGAGCGGCGCAGCACCGACACGAAGAACCCGTCCGTGCCGGTGCGGCGGGGGGTCATCAGCCAGCCTTCGGGGGTCTGCAGGGCGGCTTCGGCGAAGGCTTCGGCCTTGTCCCAGAGAACGGTAGCGGTTTGCTCCGGCGGCTGGACCGCAAATTCCGGATGCCGCGCCACGAACGCCCGCACCTGGTCGCCGTTCTCCGGCTGCAGCACCGAGCAGGTGATGTAGCCGATGCGGCCGCCGGGCTTGACCAGACGGGCGGCGCGGTCGAGCACTTCGGCCTGGTCCTTGAGGCGGATCTCCAGGGCGCCGGGGCGCATGCGCCATTTGGCGTCGGGGTTGCGGCGCCAGGTGCCGGTGCCCGTGCAGGGGGCGTCGATCACCACCAGATCGGCCGACGCCTTGATGTCGGCGAGCGGGTCGGCGTCGCCCTTCGGGGTGCGGATCTCGGCGTTGTGGACGCCGGCGCGCGACAGCCGCTCGTGGATCGGCGCGAGCTGGCGCTTGTCGGCGTCGGTGGCGATCAGCCGGCCCTTGCCCTGCATCATCGCCGCCAGAGCCAAGGTCTTGCCGCCGGCGCCGGCGCAGAGGTCGATGACCTGCTCGCCGGGCTTGGCGGCGGTGAACAGCGCCGCGAGCTGCGAGCCCTCGTCCTGGACCTCGATCGCGCCCTTGATGAAATCCTCCTCGGCATGGATTCCGGGATTGCGCGCGTCGGCCCCGAGCGTGATGCGCAGGCCGAGCGGCGACCACGGCGTCGGCTGAGCGCCGAGATGCTTCAGCGAGGCCTGCACCTTCTCGCGCTTCGCTCTCAGCGTGTTGACGCGCAAATCGAGCGGCGCGCGGCTGGCCATCGCCGTGGCCTCGGCGACGCGGTCGTCGCCGAACACGGCGGCGAGATACGGGTCGAGCCAGTCGGGATAGTCGCCGGCGACCGGCGGCGGCGCGCCCTCGGTCGTGCGCGCGGCCAGCGCCTTCTCCTCGGCGGCGGTGAGCGGCGGCGGCGCGAAGCGGCTGCCGTCGCACATCGCGGCGATGGTCGGCACATCCAGGCCGCGCTCGAGCTTGAGCATGCCGAGCACCCGCGCCCGCGCGGTGTCGTCCTCCATGACATAGGCGCTGGAGGCGCGGCGGCGCAGCACGTCCCAGACCAGGCCGGCAATGGCGGCTCGGTCGCCGGAGCCGGCGAAGCGGTGGCTGGTGCCCCAATCCTTCAAGGCCTTCGCCGCCGGCGCCCGCTGGGACTCGATGGATTCGATGATGTCGATGGCGGCGGACAGCCGGGCGGCGGGGGTCATTCAGTATCCAGTCTCAGATCAGGAGAAGCATCTTCAGGGCGAAATACAGCCACATCGCCAGCAGCACCAGCGCCGAGGCGGTCCAGGCCAGCCCGCGCTTGTCTGCCCCACTGATAAAGCCGGCATTGACGAAGCGGGTGACGACGAACACCCAGGACAGCAGCACGATCACCAGATCGGCATGGCGCAGCGGCAGCGCAAGCGCGATCAGGGCATAGAACAAAGTCGGCAGGCCGAATTCATCGGCGGCATCCGTGGCTTGCGCCTTCCTCTTATTCCAGAACAGCAGCGCGAAGGTCAGTGCAACCTCGACGAAAACGGGCAGCAGCACCATGGGCAGCGACATCGACAATCCCCCCTTGGGAAAAGTGAAGGCCCGGCATGATGCCGGGCCCTCGTGGATGAACCGGTTCCCTCAGGACTCCCGATAAGGGGCTGTGGTTCCCGTGATTTTACGGTCGCGCTGAAGAATCACATCAAGTGTGGCTTCAGGCCTTGTCCGGCCCGACCCGTACCAGCTGCTTGCCGAAATTGGCGCCCTTGAGCAGGCCCATGAACGCCGCGGGCGCGTTCTCCAGGCCCTCGGTGACGTGCTCCTTGTACTTGACCTTGCCGTCGCGGACCCAGGCCGACATGTCCTTGAGGAAGTCGCCATGGCGGGAGGCGAAGTCGGAGACGATGAAGCCGCGGATCAGGAGCCGCTTGGTCAGGACGTTGCGCATCAGCGCGCCGGCCCATTTCGGCGCCACCGACTGGGTATCGTTGTAATGGGCGATCAGGCCGCAGACCGGCATGCGCGCGAAGGCGTTGAACAGCGGGAACACCGCCTCGAACACCGCCCCGCCGACATTCTCGAAATAGACGTCGATACCCTTCGGACAGGCTTCCTTCAGCTTGGCGGCGAGATCGGGGTCGCGATGGTCGAGACAGTCGTCGAAGCCGAACTCGGATTTCACGTAGTCGCACTTGTCCTTGCCGCCGGCGATGCCGATGGCGCGGGCGCCCTTGATCCTGGCGATCTGTCCGACCGCCGAGCCGACCGCGCCGGAGGCGGCGGCGACCACCACGGTCTCGCCCGGCTTGGGCTGGCCGATGTCGAGCAGGCCCGTGTAGGCGGTCATGCCGGGCATGCCGAGCACGCCGACGGCGGTCGAGATCGGCGCGAGGCTCGGGTCGATCTTCGCAAGACCCTTGCCGTCGGAGACCGCATGCGTCTGCCAGCCGGCGCGCGCCAGCACGATGTCGCCGGCCTTGAAGCCGGGATTGTTGGAGGCCGCCACCTCGCACACGGTCCCCGCCTCCATCACGCCGCCGACCGGCACCGGCTGGGCGTAAGACGGCCCGTCGCTCATGCGCCCGCGCATGTAGGGATCGAGCGACAGCCAGATCGTGCGCAACAGCACCTCGCCGGCGCCGGGAGTCGGGATGGTGTGCTCCTCGAGGCGGAAATCAGACGGCTTGGGCTCGCCGACGGGACGGGACGCGAGCACGATGCGCTTGGCTTGGGACATGGTGTTTCCTCTTGTTTGTTGATGTGGCGTTCGGCGCCGACCCCACGGGAGCCGTCATTGCGAGCGAAGCGAAGCAATCCAGGGCCGCGCGCGCAACCCCTGGATTGCTTCCGCCGTCGCCCTTCGGGCTATGGCGGACAAGTCGTCGCTTCGCTCCTCGCAATGACGGAGAGAGCGGTGGTTGTTTACACCCCGCCCGGATAGTTCGGGCTCTCGCGGGTGATCGTCACGTCGTGGACGTGGCTTTCGCGCAAGCCCGCGCCGGTGATGCGGACGAACTCGGCCTTGCCGTGGAATTCGGCGAGATCCTTGGCGCCGACATAGCCCATCGCCGCGCGCAGGCCGCCGGCGAGCTGGTGCATGACGTTGCCGACCGGGCCCTTGTACGGCACCTGGCCCTCGATGCCCTCCGGCACGAGCTTCAAGGTGTCCTTGATGTCCTGCTGGAAGTAGCGGTCGGCCGAGCCGCGCGCCATCGCGCCGACCGAGCCCATGCCGCGATAGGCCTTGTAGGAGCGGCCCTGCCACAGGAACACCTCGCCGGGCGTCTCGTCGGTGCCGGCGAGCAGCGAGCCGACCATGGCGACATCGGCGCCGGCGGCGAGCGCCTTGGCGAGATCGCCCGAGAACTTGATGCCGCCGTCGGCGATGACCGGCACGTCGGCCTTCTTGGCGGCTTCCACCGCATCCATGATCGCGGTGAGCTGCGGCACGCCGACGCCCGCCACGATGCGGGTGGTGCAGATCGAGCCCGGGCCGATGCCGACCTTGACGGCGTCGGCGCCGGCGTCGATCAGCGCCTGCGCGCCGTCGCGGGTGGCGATGTTGCCGGCGATCACCTGCACGGCGTTGGAGATGCGCTTGATGCGGTTGACGGCTTCCAGCACGCGCGAGGAATGGCCGTGCGCGGTGTCGACCACGACGAGGTCGACGCCGGCCTCGATCAGCTTCTCGGTGCGCTCGAAGCCGCCCTCGCCCACGGTCGTCGCCGCGGCGACGCGCAAGCGGCCCTGCGCGTCCTTGCACGCGAGCGGATGCGCGACCGCCTTCTCCATGTCCTTCACGGTGATCAGGCCGACGCAGCGGTACTGGTCGTCGACGACGAGCAGCTTCTCGATGCGGTGCTTGTGCAGGATCTTCTTGGCCTCGTCCTGGCCGACGCCCTCGCGCACGGTGACGAGGTTCTCATGCGTCATCAGCTCGGAGATCTTCTGCCGCGGATCGGTGGCGAAGCGGACGTCGCGATTGGTCAGGATGCCGACCAGCTTGCCGGGGATGCCCTTGCCGCCGCCGGTGACGACCGGAATGCCGGAGAAGCCGTAGTCCTTCATCAGCGCCAGCGCGTCGGCCAGCGTCGCCTCGGGCGAGATCGTCAGCGGGTTGACCACCATGCCGGATTCGAACTTCTTGACCTGGCGCACCTGCGCGGCCTGACCCTCGGGATCGAAGTTGCGGTGGATCACCCCGACACCGCCGGCCTGCGCCATGGCGATCGCCATACGCGCCTCGGTGACGGTATCCATGGCGGAGGCCATGATCGGAATGTTGAGCGGGATCTCGCGCGTCACGCGCGAACGGATGTCGACCTCGGAGGGCAGCACATCGGAGAGGCCCGGCTTCAGGAGCACGTCGTCGAAGGTGAAGGCTTCGCGAAGTGTCTGGACGGTCGCCATCGTCAACTCCTTGTCTGCGGCCGAACGGCCGCGATGCGGTTACGGATGAGCGGCGCCGCCGTCGAGACCATGCCTCGCCGTCGAATCGGAGCCCATCGGTGGGGTTGACGCGGGTCGATAGCATGGGCCTGTGACGAATCAAAGGGCCGATCCGCCGTCCTCCCGCGATTGCGAATGACGGCGCGGATCGGCCCCTGATATGGCCCGGAGACGCAATAAACGGTCGCGAAAGCCGCGATTCCGGGGCAGAAGTTCCGCGGCTCTAGCGCCAGGCGCCGGGCGGCGGTCCATAGCGGCGGATGGCGTCGACCACCTCGCGGTGCCGCCGATCCTCGCGCCGCATGCGGACGGCGATCAGGGCGTGCGCCGAGGGCACCAGCAGCAGCACGTGGAAGAACAGGCCGAGCACCAGGCAGACCACGCACAGCAGCAGGTTGAAGATGGCCGCCAACGGCTGCCCGTTGAGCAGCAGACCCAGCGGCGGCACCAGGGCGGCGAGCAGGTAGATCATCGGCACATCTCCCAAACCATAGGACGCGACAGCGTCGCGCTGCATTTGGGGGGCCATGCCGGCAGCGCAATGGCCCCGTTCGTCGCAGGGTGTTAAAGCCGCCGCGCCGGCCCCGCCTTCCCCTCCCAGGATTCGATGAACAAGCAACGAATCATTCCGCTGATCGTCGCCACCGCCCTGTTCATGGAGAACATGGACTCCACGGTGATCGCGACCTCGCTGCCGGCGATCGCCAGGGACATCGGCACCAGCCCGCTGACGCTGAAGCTCGCCATCACATCGTATCTGCTGTCGCTGGCGGTGTTCATCCCGGCGAGCGGCTGGACCGCCGACCGGTTTGGCGCGCGGCGGGTGTTCTCCAGCGCGGTCGCCGTGTTCATGATCGGCTCGATCGGCTGTGCGCTCGCCAACTCCGTCGAGAACTTCGTGTTCGCGCGCATCCTGCAGGGCATGGGCGGCGCGATGATGACGCCGGTCGGACGTCTTGTCCTGTTGCGCTCCGTCGACAAGAGCGCGCTGGTCGGCGCGATGGCCTGGGTCACGATCCCCGCGCTGATCGGCCCGGTGATCGGGCCGCCGGTCGGCGGCTTCATCACCACCTATTTCTCCTGGCACTGGATCTTCCTGATCAACATCCCGATCGGCATCGTCGGCATCATCATGGCGCTGCGCTTCATCGATCCGATCAAGAGCGACAATCCCGAGCCGTTCGACCTTACTGGCATGGTGCTGGCGGGCATCGGCCTCTCCGGTCTCGCCTTCGGCCTCTCGGTCGCCGGTCTCAACCTGCTGCCGTGGTCGGTGGTCGCGAGTCTCGTTGCGATCGGCGCGATCTCGATGACGCTCTACGTCCGCCACTCCTGGCGAACCAACTCTCCTGTGCTCGATTTCTCGCTGCTGCGGCTGCCGACCCTGCGCGCCTCGATCGTCGGCGGCTTCATGTTTCGCCTGGGCATCGGCGCCCTGCCCTTCCTGCTGCCACTCTTGATGCAGCTCGGCTTCGGCCTGTCGCCGTTCCAGTCCGGCCTCGTTACCTTCGGCTCCTCCGCCGGCGCGATGGGCATGAAGGCGCTGGCCGCGCGGCTCATCCGCGCCTTCGGCTTCCGCCATCTGATGACGGTCAATGCCGTCGTCAGCTCGGTCTTCCTCGCCGCCTGCGCGCTGTTCACGCCGGCGACGCCGCTGCTGCTGATCCTGATCATTCTCGTCGTCGGCGGCTTCTTCCGCTCGCTGCAGTTCACCGCGATCAACACCGTCGCCTATGCCGAGGTCGAGACCGCCCAGATGAGCCGCGCCACGACGCTCACCAGCGTCAACCAGCAGCTCGCGATCTCCGCGGGCGTCGCGGTCGGCGCGTTCTCGGTGGAGACCACGATGTGGATGCACGGCGCGAGCCAGCTCACCGCGGCGTCCTTCGCGCCCGCCTTCATCGTCGTCGCCATCACCTCGGCGCTGTCGTCGATCCTGTTCTGGCAGATGCCGGATGACGCCGGCAGCGAGATCTCGGGCCGCAAGGTCGCGGCGATCGCCAGTCGCAAGGGCGCCGAGAAGGGCGCGGAGAAGGCCGCCAGGAAGTCGGCGAGCGAGACCACGCAGGATGCGCGGGATCAGCGGCTGGGGTAGCGGCTGCTCTCCACTCAATGTCTCCGCCCGCCGGACTTCCAGAATTCGGCGAGGCGATCGGCCCACATCCGCGCGTGAAGCTCGGTGCCGGCGTGGCTCATGTGGCAGCGGTCGTGGCGCAGCGGAAGGCCGATCTGGTCGGTGTCCGGCCCCGGATAGACGCCGGTCGCAGGGTTCGGCACGGCGGCCTGCGCCGACCGGATGATCTCGTCGGGAACGCTGCCGCAGAGCGTCGCCGTGGCGACGAAGATCGGCGCGGTCACGTCGGCCGCGCGCAGCCCGGCCACGATCTCGAGATCGTTCCGCAAGTAGGACAGCCGTCCCGCCTCCTTCATCTTCGCGGTGACCTGCAATTGCGTGCCGTCCTCCGCGCCATTGGTCGAGAAGGCGAAGGCGTTGGACTCGCCCTGATGCCAGAGCACCGCGCTCGGCTCGAGATTGGCCTCGCGCAGGCCGGCGATGGTCGCGAGCAGCACCTCGAAATACTTGCCGCCGCGGGCCCGCCACTCCTCGAGATAAGTCCCGCCGATCGCAACGGGGGCGATCACGACCGTCTTCGCCAGTCCGCGATCGATCAATTCGTCGCCCAGCCGCGTGGCGACGTTCTCGCCCTCGCCCGGCGTTCCCAGCAAGGGATTGCGCGCCACGTAGCAGCGGCCGTCGAAGCGGTCGAAATTGTAGAACCGGTTGTGCGGCTGATAGAGCCGGCCGCTCTGATCGGGCGCGCCGGTGTTGGAGATGTTCGATTGGCCCGCGGTCAGAAGCACCACCAGCCCCTCGCGCGGAATGGCGTCGCAGGCAATCGGCGTCGCCCTGGCGCGCACCGCCTCGTTGTCCGGCAGGAGACAGCGCGAGGCGCTGCCGCCCGCGATGAAATCCGCGTCAGAACCGTACAGCGCACGGGCCAGGTTGCGTCCCTGCAGCAGGGTCTGCACCTCCGGATCTCCGCTGGCGCCATCGATACGACGGTCGATGTCGGCAAAGGCGGCGCGCCGCGTGCGCACCTGCTCCAGCAGTGTCAGGAAGCCTGGGGCGGTCGAGACGGGTCCGACGGCGCAGGGAACGCAATTGCCGTCGTGCGATTTGGCCGAGGTGGTCGGCTGGCAGACGTCGCGGGGCGGCAGCACCTCCGCGGCTCCTGCCGTCGCAGTCAACGAGACGGCCAACCACGCGGCGACAAGCGTGGCCACGATTACGCGTCGCATCATGCTCGGATCATTTCTTTCGTCGCCTCGGTTGACGGCCGCCCCAGGCGCCGGGCCTCTGACTTTCCCGGCCATGCGGCTGTCCCAGCCATGCGCGCCGGCACGGTCTCGTTCGAACGTGCGTCGGGAGCCCGGGTTTTCCATTATAGTCCGACTTCATGAAAGAGAGCCGAATCGACCCGCAGCCGCTTGCGGCGATGGCGATGAACTGTTGGCCGTCCGCGCTTCTCCTGGCAGCGACGGCGCTCGCCGTGCCCGCACTCGGCGGCATCGTCAGGCCGGCTTTCGTGCTCGGCTGCGCGGTCGCCGGCTGGTTCGCGTGGCGTCGCAGCCCCGCAGCCCACGTGCAGTCGGCGATCCTGATGTTCGCCTTCGCTCCTTTCGTGCGCCGCCTGGTCGACATCTCCGCGGGATTCGATTCGTCCGGCATCATGCTGAGCGGCCCGCTGCTGTTCATCATCGCGCCAGTTCCGAGTCTGGTGCTCTCGCCCTCGGACAAGGACAGGCCGGGCAATCCATGGCTCGTGGCGCCCTTCATCGTCCTCGCCTGCATCGTCTATGGCGGCGTGCTGTCGATATTCCAGAACGACTGGTTTAACGCCGCCAATGGCGGAATGAAATGGGCCGCGCCCGTGCTCTATGCGATCGCCCTGCAGCAGCGGTCGCGATCCGACGGCGCCCTGCTCGATGCAATCACGCGTGTCTTCCTGCTGGTGCTGCCGGTCACCGGCCTCTACGGCATCTGGCAATATGTCGATCCGCAAGGCTGGGATCGGTTCTGGATGGTGAATGCCAGCATCACCTCGGCCGGCTATCCGCTGCCCTACATGGTCCGCGTGTTCAGCACGATGAACGGCCCCGCCAGCTACGCGACCTTCACGGCCACCGGCCTGCTGCTGGTGGGCTTCCTGCGCCCGGGATGGCTGTCGATGGCGGCGATGGCGCCCGCAGCACTCGGCCTTTTGCTGTCGCTCTATCGTACCAGCTGGATCACGCTCGCGGTGGGCGTGCTGTTCTGCATGCTGCTCCCCGCGACGCGGCGTCGCGCCGTATCGATCACGGTCGGACTGGTCGGCGCGGTGATCGTCACCGTCATGTTCACGCCGTTCGCGGAGGTCATCACCTCCCGTCTGGAATCGCTCGGCAGCGTGTCGCAGGACAGCAGCGGCAGCGAGCGGCTGGATGAGTTCGTCACGCTGTGGAATGCGCCGAACAGCATGGTCCTGGGATCGGGCTTCACCATCACCGACGTCGGCGTCGCGGGCGCGATGCCGATCGACGGGCAGATCATCGCAAGCTGGGTGACGATGGGCATTCCTGTCGGACTGATCTGCCTCGCGGCCTATGTCTGGGTCGGGCTCGCCGCCACCGGAGCCGCGTGGCGGATGCCGACGCGCGAGGGCGCCGTGCTCGGGGCGCTCGCCATCAGTGCGCTCTTGGTTCAGCTGCCGCTGACCAGCATCTCGTCCGGTGAGGTCTCGACGCTGTTCTGGATGCTCGTCGCCATGGCCTGTCCGCTCGACCAGTCGGCCGGCGCAGCACGGCGCACCGTCGCCGCGCGGCAGCATCAGGCCGGCGCCTGATCGGACGTTGCAACGCGCGGCGTGATCGCCGCAGTCTGCGGCTTGCGGGAGGCCAGTGGTGCGAGCCCGAAGACGGCCAGCAGATTGAGCCGCCGCAGGATGGCATGCGCGATCAGAGGAAGCACCACGCCGGCCACCGTTCCGGCCAGCAGGTAGACCCATGGCAATGGCGGGATGTGCAGCTTCAGCATGATGATCCGCACGCCCGAGCCGGCAAGGATGTGCAGCACATAGATCGTCATCGACGCGACGCCCGCGGCCGCAAGCCAGCGATGGCGCGTCGGCGCGAGCAGCTTGCAGAGCCCGACCGTGCCGGCGATCCCGAGCACACAGGCCGGCAGGGAGGCGAGCCCGTTGGCGTCCATGCCGGACAGCTGGCCGCCCAGCGCCACTGCGGCCGCAAACGCAATCCCGATCACGACCGGAGAGGACCAGCCGAACGGCCGCCATTCCGCCACCACGCGGGTGCCGTAGATGCCCGCAACGTAGAACGGCAGATGATGCAGGGTGAGTGCGAGGTCAGGCCGGATCGGCAGCGCGAGGAACACGCCGAGCCCGGCCAGCGCGAGCGTGATCAAAACCGTCCGCGACGGAACCAGCACCGCGAACACATGGCAGATCATCAGCGCGTAGAGGAACCAGAACTGTGCGATCGGACGATACCAGATCGCGGCGAGATCTCCGGGATAGATCGGGATGTTGGCATCCCGCGCCAGCAGCATCGTGATCCCGCCTTGGATCAACGACCACAGCACGTAGGGATAGGCGATGGTCCAGAGCTTGGAGGTGAGGAAGGAACGCGCGCCGCGCCGCAAGCTGTGCTGCACGTTCAAGCCGGCCAGGAAGAAGAACAGCGGCATGTGGAACGTATAGAGCGTGTAGTCCATCCAGCGCGCGACGGCTCCATCCGGGAAGATGCCCGGGCGCACGAGACCGCCAAGCACATGACCGTACACCACCAGGATGACGCCAAGGCCACGCGCGAAATCGATCCACGCCGTGCGCGCGGTGTCAGCCGTTGCCCTCTGCGTTCCAGCGTCCATGCCCGACATGTCCTGCTTCTGTCGCGCAGCCCGCGTCCAGTCCGCGATGCTGCGAAGTCAGCGCGCCCCAAGTCATATCGCAGCCGGCTTTGCAACGCCGTCGGCGGCTGCAAGGACATCGGGGGTATTCTCGCGTTAGTCTTAACCAACCGATAAGCCTCTGCCGGATGGCTGCACCTCCGCCGGGGATCGCGACCGAAGCCAGGCACGAGGTGGAGACGCTCGCCATCCCGCCCGGCCGGTGGGTACGCTGCCGCCTGCGGCGGCTGCTTTGCCCACCCTACCGCTGGATCCGGAACGTCAGCGACCGACGAAGCCGCGGCGCGCCAACCCTGCGAGGGCCCCGCGCAGGCGGGCGCGGCCGGTGATGACGCCGCAAGAGGAGCTGAACAGGCGGACGACCAACTGGCGCCGCTGCGCCTCGGTCGGGTGCATGCGGAGGTGCATCGTCGTCCTGGAAACATCGCTCACCGAGGCCTCGATCCATCCGAGGCCGTCGAGATGCACCGGCAGCAGCGCCCCTGGCCGCATCGTTCCGCGGCCGCGCGACCGGGCCACGCGTGCCGACGACAGAGACAGCGCCTCGATCTTGCACGGCACGACCTCGCCGTTCTGCGCCAGCCAGCCCGCCTCGTCGCTCGGAAACAGGTCCTCGCCGCGCGGCAGCTCGAAGCAGACGAGAAACGCGATGAAGGCGATCAGCATCGCGATGCCGGCCCATAACAGATTGAAGTAGTCGATCGACGAGATCTCGCTGGCTGCATTCGGCGACACGAACGCCCAGACGATGGCCGCCGCCGAGCTCGCGGCGATCGCGCCGAAAATCGCGGCGAGCTTGCCGTGGACGCGCGGCTTGGAGCGGTCGCCGCCCTTGTCGGTCACCTTGAAGGGGCGGCCGAACGGCCGGACCAGCGCGCTGAGCAAGGTGGCAGTGACGGCAAAGCAGGTCACTGCATGGGTCGCTTCCATGAACAGCGGCAGGGTCTTGGAACGCGAGATCCAGCCCATGTAGATGATCGTCCCGAGCAGCGCCGGCACGCCGTAGCGCAGGAACGACAGATAGTCGGCCTCGAACGCCGGCAGCCCGGCGAACCAGTAGATCGGCGGCGCGATCAAAAGCAGCACCATGAACGGCTTGCAGGCCCAGTTGAGCACGCCATGCAGGAAGTGCCAGCGCTGGGTGAAGCTGTAGCCGCGGCTGCGCAGCGGGCCATCGCGCAAGAGCGCGACCTGGATCGTGCCGAGGCACCAGCGGGCGCGCTGGGTGATGTATTCGGGCACGCCTTCCGCCGAGAGGCCGAAGCTGAGCGGCTCGTTCAGCCAGACCGTGCGATGGCCGCGCTTGAGCAGCGTGTAGGTGAGGTTGAGATCCTCGGAGATCGCCGCATGCGGGAAGCCGCCGATCTCCATGAGCCGCTCGCGGCGGACGACGAAGGAGGTGCCGACACAGAACGCGCAGCCCCAGGCATCCTTGGCCGGCTGGAACACGTCGAAGAAGAAGCGCTGGTCGTCGACCCAATGGCCTGATGACAGCAGATTGTGCTGGATCGGATCGGGGTTGTAGTAGAATTGCGGCGTCTGCACGACGGCGATATCGGGCTCGGACAGCAGCAGGCCGACCGTGCGCTGGAGAAAGTCACGGCGCGGGGCGAAGTCGGCATCGAGCACCAGGATCACCGGCGCGTTCGACAGCTGCGCCGTCGCCGCAAGCGCGTTGTTGAGATTGCCGGCCTTAGCGCCCTTGTTGTCGGGCCGCGTCAGATGGCGCGCGCCGACCTCGTCGCAGAACGCGCGGAGCCGATCACGCCGGGTGTCGTCGAGCACCCAGACGGTCTTGTTGGGATGGTCGAGCGCGAGCGCGGCCAGGATCGAGCGCTCGACAATCTCCATGGGCTCGTCATAGGTGCAGATGAAGACGTCCACGGCCGGCTGCTCGCCCCGTGCCGCCAGCGCGCGCTGCGCGGCGTCGGCCTGTCCCGAGCGGTCGACGCTGCGGGTCAGAATCAGGATCGACATCAGCGTGTAGGAGATCGCCACGATCTCGAGCGTGATGAACAGCCGCGGCCACAGCGCCTGCAGGGTCAGGTCGAACACCGGCAGCGTGTCGTGCCAGCGCCATAGCGTGTAGATCAGGAGGAACGACGCTGCGGTAGCGCCGAACAGCAGGCGGTCGCGCCGGCGCGTCGGATCGAGCAGGCGAGCCATCACGAGGAGCCCGAGCAGGACTCCGAGATCGGTGGTCAACACCGAGGCGTCATTGCTGGGGAGCGGAAACATCAGGGCACCCTTGCGCCGGTGAAAGGATTCCAGCCGGTCTCGGCGAGCACGGCCCAGGCGGTGGCACCGAGATGCGGACGCTTGTAGTAGAAGAAGTCCTGGATGGTGGTGGCGCCCGTCGGATCGATCGACAGCCCCGTGGTGAGGCGCGCGTTGCGCGTCGCGTTCAGCAATCCCGTTGCCGTGCGGTCGGCACGCAATCCTGCAAGCAGCCGCTGGCCGGCGGCGGCATCTCCGACCATGCGATAGGCCAGCGCCGCCTGCGCGGTGCCCTCGACCCAGACGCCGTCGCGATCGCCGTTGAAATCGAAGCCGCCGTCGACGGCGAGATGAGTTTCGGCAAAGCGCAGCGCCCTGCGCCAGTCGGGCGCATCCGTCACCGCCATCCACGGCCAGAGCTGGACGTCGAGCGCGAGCAGATTGCCGTCGGCGAGGTGGCCGTCGGGCTTGGTGCCGAGCAGGAAGTGATCGCCGCGGAACGTGCGATCGAGCAGCCGGCGCGCCGTCTGCGCGGCATCCCGATAGCGCGGCTCCGATGTGATACGAGAGAGCCAGGAGGCCACGGCGTAGACATCGGCATTGTGCTCGGTCGACATCCAGCTGAGGCGCACCTGCTGCGGATCGTAACCGTGATAACCGCCGCTAAAGCCGTCCGCGCCGTTCGTTGCGTGGGCCATGATCCAGTCCATCAGGCGCCGCGCGCCGGACAGGTAGTCCTCCTCACCGGTCGCCTGATGCAGCGTCAGCAGCGCCAACGCTGCCCAGGCAACGTTGCCGGTCGCGGTGCCGTCCTGCGCGGCGTCCTCGCCCCAGATCTTCTTGTGGTCGTCCCACCAGCCCGGCAGCAGCGCCGCGCCGGGGCCGACAGGACCGGCGCGATAGGCGTTACGCAGGCGGCCATCGCCGAAGCTGCGATCATGAGCGGCGGCATGCACCAGCGCGTTGCCGATCACGCGGCCCTCGTCGACGCGACCGCATGCGACCAGCGCGATGGCGGCCAGGGCGTTATCATAGGTGAACGCCGTCGTCGAAAGGCCGAGCGGCAGCCCCTCCTCGTCGGCACCCGGCTCGTAGCTGCGGATGAACGCCGCGTCACGGCCGGCGAGGCCAGGCTCGACGGCCTGCATCAGTCCCGCACAGAGCGACGACGTCTCGGCGCGCATCGGCGATGCGCCGCTGAGCAGAGCGATCACCGCCATCGCCATGGAGAGAAGCCTCATTGTGCCGAGACCGCGCGCGCTGTCGGCAGCCACTGCTCGTCGAAGACCGGCTGCTGCGCCGGGTGCGACCGCAAGGCGGAGTCGAGCTTGCTGACGCCGGCACGGCGCGTCGCTTCGTCCGGCTCAGACGGGTCCAGATCGGTCAGCGACGCAACGAGGTGGCCGAGCCGGCGCCATGTCACCGACATCGACGGCACGATGCCATTGTCGCGCGTCACGGTGACCCACTGCCCCACCGTGCAGGCCGGCGTCGCCGCGGAGGTCGGCTGCGCTGCCGGCTTTTCGTCTGCGGCGTCAGGCGTGATCATGACGTAGAGCTCGCGCCGCTCGGTCTGCGGAAATGGCACGGCAAAGCGCTCGTCGACCTTGTCGCTCGTCTTCGGCAGCACGGCGCTGACGATGCCGCTATGGAAGCCGCCGCCATCGATGCGCACCTTGGTGCCCGGCTTCATCGCTTCGCCCTGGCGATAGGAGAAGATCGCGACCACGAAGCGCTTGTCACAATCGACCACCGAGGCGATCGTATCGCCGGCGCTGACGTGGCGTCCGGTGTCGGCGCCCACCGCCAGCACCTTGCCGGGACCGGGCGAGAGCACGTCCGCGGCAGCGAGCCGCGCCAGCCGCGCGCGCTCGGACTTGATCAGGCCCTCGAGATCCTCGAGCACGGCGGCCTGCTGCTTCTCCTCGATCTCCATCCGCCTTGCATCGAGATCGATGTCACGGCGCTTCTGACTGAGCATGTTCAGCGCGACCAGATCCTCGCCGACATAGACGCCGGCGTCGAGCGCCTCCAGCTGCGCCAGCTTCTGGTTCAGCTTGGCAGTCTGCGCATCGGTGTCGTGCAGCGCCGCCGCATATTGCTGCTCGGTCGGCTTCAGCATCTCGACGCTGGCGGCATCGCGCGCGACCATGCGGTTCTGGCGGTCGACGATGGCCTTCTTCTCGCTGCTCTGCGCGTTCGACTGCGCGACGCGGGCCCGCAGCTCCTCGATCTGGGACTGCAACTGCGCCTTCAACTGACCGGCCTGGCTCGCGATCTCCTGATCGAGCGAGCTGACATAAGCGACGTCAGACTGATGCTTGGCGCGTGTGGCATCGAGCTTCTGACGCGCGTCGCCCGCCTTTTCTTCCAGCGAGATGAGCGTGGTGCGGTCGAGCCGCGGATTGGTGATCTCTGCGAGGCGGTGGCCGGACCGAACCTCGCCACCCGGCTTGGCCGTGAGCGAATCGACCTGGCCCGCGATCGGGGACGTCAGCAGCATCACCGGCGCATCGACCACGGCGCGATCGGACTGGTCGGCCACGATCGGCGGCACCACCGCGGTCAGCATCAACGCCGAAAGGATGCCGGCCACACCGAGCGCCGACACCCTGAGGATCACGGGATGGCGCGGCGGCTGGGTTGCGGTCTTTGGAGCGGCGGGACGTTGCGCGGGGGCTGGCTTGAAACCGTCATCGAAGCGATCGGTCATCGGGTCTCTTTCGGTTTGGGGTGACACGCCCCGAAAGACGCTTCCTCAGCTGATCCGGAGTTCCAGGCTCCGGTCTCGATGGCTCAACCCAAAACCGGATCGCGGGCACATCGTTTCACGCCGCGCCCGATCTCCGCGCTCACCTCCGGTCACGTTATGTTGCAGTGCGATGGTGCGGTTTCCGCTTGCGCGCCACACTCAATCCTCATTCGCCTTGAAGCGGCCGAGTCCCTTCAAGATGAACGGCGCGATCAGCGCAATCAGCGCAACCACCAGAAGCGTTGCAGAGATCGGCGACTGCAGCAGGGTCATGGGATCCCCGAGGCTGATCGCGAGCGCCCGCCGCAACTGGCTCTCGGCGATCGGCCCGAGGATGAGCCCGACAACGACCGGCGCAATCGGGAAATCGAACCGGCGCATCAGGAAGCCGAGCACGCCGAAGCCGGCCAGCATCGACAGTTCCACGACCGAAGGCTTTGCCGCGATCGTGCCCATGGTCGCGAACACGAGGATGCCAGCATAGAGCCAGGGTGTCGGGATCGCGAGCAGCTTCACCCACAGCCCGACCAGCGGCAGGTTGAGGACGAGCAGCATCGTGTTGGCGATGAACAGGCTCGCGATCAGGCCCCAGACCAGATCGGGCCGCTCGGCAAACAGCAGCGGTCCCGGATTGAGGCCATATTGCTGGAAGCCCGCGAGCATCATCGCGGCGGTCGCCGAGGTCGGCAGGCCGAGGGTCAGCAGCGGCACCAGGGTGCCCGCGGCCGAGGCGTTGTTGGCGGCCTCAGGGCCGGCGACGCCTTCGATCGCGCCCTTGCCGAACTGGTCAGGATATTTGGTCAGCCGCCGCTCGGCCGAATAGGACAGGAAGGTGGGAATCTCGGCGCCGCCCGCCGGCAGCGCGCCGATCGGAAAGCCGAACAGCGTGCCGCGCAGCCACGGCTTCCACGACCGCTTCCAGTCCTCGCGCGTCATCCACAGCGAGCCCTTGATGGCCTCGATCTTCTCCTCGCTATGGTGACGGCGCGAGGCGACGTAGAGCGCCTCGCCGACCGCGAACAGGCCGACCGCCAACGTCGTCACCTCGACGCCGTCGAGCAGTTCCGGCACGCCGAAGGCGAGCCGCGCCTGCCCCGTCAGCTTGTCGATGCCGATGAGACCGAGCGTCAGCCCGATGAACAGGCTGGTGAGGCCACGGATCGGTGAATCGCCGAAGGTCGCGGACACCGTGACGAAGGCGACGCACATCAGCGCGAAGTAGTCCTCCGGACCGAAGCGCACGGCGATGTCGACGAGGTAAGGCGACAGGAAGGCGAGACCGATGGTGGCGATGGTGCCGGCGACGAAGGAGCCGATCGCCGAGGTCGCCAGCGCCGGGCCGCCGCGGCCGGACTTGGCCATCTTGTTGCCCTCGAGCGCGGTCGCCATCGAGGCGCTCTCGCCTGGCGTGTTGATCAGGATCGCGGTGGTCGATCCGCCATACATGCCGCCATAATAGATGCCGGCGAACATGATCAGCGAACCGCCGGGATCGAGCTTGTAGGTGACCGGCAGCAGCAGGGCGACCGTGAGCGCCGGCCCGATGCCCGGCAGCACCCCGACGGCGGTGCCGAGGAACACGCCGACCAGCGCATAGAGCAGGTTCATGGGCTGGACGGCGATCGCCATCCCATGCGCGAGCGCGGCAAAGGTGTCCATCAGAGCAGTCTTTCGAGCGGACCGGCGGGAAGGCTCAGGGTGAGGAGACGGTCGAAGGCGAGATAGATCATGGTCGTCAGCACGGCGCCGATGACGAGATCGGTGACGAAGGCGCGCCGGCCGAACGCGGCCGACGTCGTCACGAACAGCGTCGTCGTCGCCAGGATGAAGCCGCCGCCGAAGCCGATGATCGCGATCAAGAGCGCAAGGCCGGCGAGGATCAGCAGCACCGCAACCGGATCGGAGCTCTCGCGCGGCGGCATGTTGCCCCTGACGGCATCGATCAGATTGGCCAGCGCAAGAATGCCGAGCCCGATCGCGATCACGACCGGCATGACCTGCGGGCCCATGCCGTACATCGTGGTCGCCGGGATCTGATTGGCGTCGTAGACCAGCACGAGCGCAACGGCCGCGAGCAGCGCCGCAATGACGATGCCGGCCTTGTCGACGCCTCCCGAGGCGGGTGTCTCGGCGCCGGCGCGCTCCGTCGTCATGATTTGACGAGGCCGACCGACTTCAACACGTCGGTGACGCGGACGTTCTCCTTTTTCAGGAAGTCGGCGAACGCATCCCCCGGAAGATAGGCGTCGTCCCAGCCCTTCTGCTTCAGGATCTCCTTCCAGGCATCCGACTTCACCATCTTCTCGACGGCGTCGCTGAGCACCTTCTTCTGCTCCGGCGTGATGCCGGGCGGCGCGACCACCGAGCGCCAATTCGCGAGCACGAGGTCGATGCCCTGCTCCTTGAAGGTCGGGATGTCGACCCCGGGAATGCGCTTCTCCGAGGACACGCCGATCGCGCGCAGCTTGCCGCTCTTGATCTGCCCGTCATACTCCGACAGGCCGGAAATGCCCGCCGTGACCTTGCCGCCGAGGATCGCCGCCAGCGACTCGCCGCCGCCCGAGAACGGGACGTAGTTGACCTTCTTGGCGTCGGCGCCGACGGCGCCGGCGAACAGCGCCGCCATCACGTGATCGACGCCGCCGGCCGAGCCGCCGGCGAAGGTGACCTTGGCGATATCGGCCTTCAGCGCCGCGGCGAGGTCCTGCGCCGTCTTGATCGGCGAGTTGGCCGGCACGACGATGACCTGGATCTCCTCGGTCAGCCGCGCGATCGGCGTCACCTGCTCCAGCGTCACCGGCGACTTGTTCATGGCGAGCGCGCCGACCATCACGAAGCCGTTGACCATCAGCTGGTTGCCGTCGCCCTTGGCGCCGGTGACGAACTGCGCGATGCCGACGGTGCCGCCGGCGCCGGCGACGTTGGTCACCTGGACGCTGCGCGCCACGCCCGACGCCACGAAGGCCTGCTGCATGGCCCGCGCGGTCTGGTCCCAGCCGCCGCCGGGCGCGGCCGGCGCCATCACCTTCAACTCGAGTTGCTGGGCGAAGGCCGGAGGACCGGCAAGCACGGTCAAAGCGACGACGGCGCCGAACAGGCGCGTACAGAGCGAATTCAAAGCGGTCCTCCACGGTCGGCCGAACGAACGGCTCGCGTTTCTTTTGCCTCTCAGGAGCGGCATTTCAGCGGGAAATGCGGCCCCTGTCCAGACGGGATTGCTCGCGCCGTCGCCTGCGTTGCAGCAACAGCCCCGGGAGAACGAGACGGATGCGGGAGGAGCGGCCTAACCGCAGGTCCAGACCATCCCCACCGGCGTCCGCGTCCAGCACGGGCCGAAGCTGCCGCCGTTGTAATGGCCGCGATAGAAGCCGGGCTGGCCGAAGTAATGCCACTCGCCGTTGTAGAGCATGTATTTCGGCGTGCCGTCGATGTACCAGTGGCGGCGGCTGCCGCGCGGCGGCCCGTTACGCATCGCCTCCTTGTCGGCATAGAGCGGCAGGCTGTTGTTGGGCGGCTGCTTGTAGCCGGGCAGGAAGCCATAGCCCTGCCAGCGGTGCGCCTTGCGCTTGTGCGACGGCGCGGCGGTCGCGATTGCGGGCAACAGCAGCAGGAGCATCACGATCGAGACGATGAAACGATGCGGCATGGCGTCAGCCCGATGGAGAGGAGGTCGCGAATCTTCAGTCCGATTGCGGCACGGCAACGGCCGCAGCGTCATGACATGTTTCAGCGATGCCGCCGATGCGCGCGGCGCGGCGGAGGCGACGGCGGGGCGTAGAACGGATTGAGGTCGCACATCGCCGCCCGGCCGGACGCCGTCGCGCGGCACTGCGGCAGCGACGTATAGCTGCAGTCGATCCACTCGCCACCGCCAAACCGGCCGCCTTCATAGACCTTCATGCACACGGGATAGCGCGGATCGTAGGCCTGGGCATGAGCCGGCCCCGACATGGCCGAGCCCACCATCAAAGCGACCGCGACAGCGCTGCAGGTCAGGACACGCATTCGGGGACCTCCGGAAGGGGTCTCGTCGGCCCAAGCCGATTCCCGAGACCGTGTTGCATCTGCTCTGTATCGCCGGCGCGGGCCGCTCGCAATGACGCCATTACAACAGGTCGGCCTGCTCTCCGCCGCGGAAACCCATCGCCAGCACGTAGCGCTCCGACGAATCCTGCCGGCTCGCCGCCGGCTTGACGTGGCGGACGCTGGCGTAATCGCGCTTGAGCTGCGCCATCAAGTCGGCATCGGCGCCGCTCTGGAACGTCTTGGCGAGAAAGCTGCCGCCCGGCTTGAGCACCTCGCTGGCGAAATGCGCGGCAAGTTCGACGAGACCGACGATGCGCAGCTGGTCGGTCTTGCGGTGGCCTGTGGTGTTGGCCGCCATGTCGGACATCACCACGTCGGCACGGCCGCCGAGCATCGCGCGGAGCTTTTCCGGCGCATCCTGGGCATGGAAGTCGAGCTGGGTGAAGGTGACGCCGGGGATCTCGCCCATCTCCAGCAGATCGATCGCGATCACCTTGCCCTTCCCGGCTTCGGCCCCGACCCGACGCGCCGCGATCTGGCTCCAGCCGCCGGGCGCAGCGCCGAGATCGACCACCGTCATGCCGGGCTTCAGCAAGTGATACTTGTCGTCGATCTCGAGCAGCTTATAGGCCGCGCGCGAGCGGTAGCCGTCGCGCTTGGCCTTCATGACATAGGGATCGTTGAGCTGGCGCTCCAGCCAGAGTTTCGAGGACAGCTTTCGCTTGCCTCCGGTCTTGACCTGCACATGCATGCGGCCGGTGGTGTCTTTTGCCATATGGGTCTCAATGGTCGTGACCAGATGCCGACGACGACGGATCGTTCGACAACAAAGATCCGACAGCAGCTAGTCGGCTCACCCTCCCATGGAGGGGGAGGGTGAAGAATTTACGCCGTCCTGAGCGCGCCGTCCTCGCGCATCATCTCGACCAGCATGCCCTCGCGCAGGCCGCGATCGGCGACGCGCAGCCGCGGCAGCGGAAACGCCAGACGAATCGCGTCGAGAATGGCGCAGCCCGCGAGCACGAGGTCGGCGCGGTCGATGCTGATGCAGTTGTTCTCGGCGCGCTCCTGGTAGCTCATCGCCAGCAGCTTGGCGATCGTCGTCGTGATGTCGGCATCGTTGATCCAGATGCCGTCGACCCGGCGCCGATCGTAGCGCGCGAGGTTCAGATGAATGCCGCCGAGCGTCGTCACGGTACCGGAGGTGCCGAGCAGATGCATGCCGGAGAGGTCGCCGCCATTCTCGGCCGCGAACGGCCCGACATGCTCGGCCACGGCCTCGACCATGGCGGCATAGATCTCCGGTGTCACGTCGCGACCGCCGAAGCGTTCGGCCAAGGTCACGACGCCGAGCGGGATCGACATCCAGGCCTTGATGCGCGGCTCCGCGTTGCGGTCGGCCGGGTCGCGCGCGATCCGCACCAGCTCGCTGGAGCCGCCGCCAATGTCGAACAGGATGGCCCCGCGCCCGCCCGGATCCAGCAGCGGCGCGCAGCCCTTGACGGCGAGTGCCGCCTCGGTCTCGCGGTCGATCACCTCGAGCTCGATGCCGGTCTCGGCCGCCACCCGGCTGCGGAACCCGTCGGCATTGGCGGCGGCGCGGCAGGCTTCCGTCGCGATCAGGCGCAGGCGGCTGGCCTTCTTGGATTGGATCTTGTCCCGGCAGATGCTGAGGGCGGCAATGGCCCGATCCATCGCCGCGTCGCTGATGCAGCCGGTGGTCGAGATGCCCTCGCCCAGCCGGACGATGCGCGAGAACGAGTCGACCACGCGGAAGCTGTCGCCCGAAGGACAGGCGATCAGGAGCCGGCAATTGTTGGTTCCGAGGTCCAGGGCCGCGTAGACGCTGCTGCCATTGCTGGCGCAGGAAGGCGTTGCGACGTCCAGACCCGGACGCAAGCCGGGCTCCAGGTTCCCGCGCGGCGTGGGACTCTCCCGCAGCCGCGTGTCATTGATCATTCAAATGTCTTTCCGCTGGCCGGACCGGCCCAGATGGAAGTTCTCTTTCCCTAGACATTATCAGTGGATAGCGCCGGCGCAACAGCCCCTCCGTCAGGCGTGATGCACCATTCCTAATCAACCGTTGTCCGGCCGCGGGCGCTGCACTATCTGGGAACAGCCCGCATTTGCGACCAATCCAGCCCGTTGGGTCCTCATCCATGCAAGATCACACCTCCCCGGCCTCCCTCGAAAACGCGATCGCGCTGCAGAAATTCGGCGTCGGGCAGCCGGTCCGGCGCAAGGAGGACGACACGCTGGTGCGCGGCCACGGCAAATATACCGACGATTTCAACCTGCCCGGCCAGGCCCATGCCTGGATCGTGCGCTCCAGCCATGCCCACGGCATCATCAAGGGCATTGATACCGCGGCCGCAAAGGCGATGCCCGGCGTGCTCGGGGTGTGGACCGGCGCCGACCTCGCGGCGGCCGCCTATGGCCCGTTCACCTGCGGCCTGCCGCTGAAGGGCCGGGACGGCTCACCGCTGCTGCAGACCAATCGCCCGGCGCTGGCGACCGACAAGGTGCGCTTCGTCGGCGACCCCGTCGCCTTCGTCGTGGCGGAAACCGCCGCGCAGGCCCGCGATGCGGCCGAGGCGGTCGAGCTCGATATCGAGCCCCTGCCCGCGGTCACCAATGCCGAGGAAGCCGCTAGGCCCGGCGCGCCGCTTCTCTACGACCACATCCCGAACAACGTCGCCCTCGACTACCACTATGGCGACACCGCCAAGATCGAGGAGGCCTTCGCCAAGGCGGCGCACGTCACCAAGCTCGACATCGTCAACACCCGCGTCGCCGTGGTGTCGATGGAGCCGCGCGTTGCGCTGGCGGCCTTCGACGGCAAGACCGAGCGCTTCACCTTGCAAGTGCCGACCCAGGGCGTCTCCGGCAACAAGGCAACGCTCGCCAAGATCCTCAACGTCGCGCCGGACAAGGTCCGCATCCTCACCACCAATGTCGGCGGCTCCTTCGGGATGAAGAACGTCTCCTATCCCGAATATGTCTGCATCCTGCATGCGGCCAAGGCGCTGGGCCGTCCGGTGAAGTGGCGCGACGAGCGTACCACGGCCTTCCTGTCCGACAGCCAGGGCCGCGACCAGATCATCCATGGCGAGCTGGCGCTCGACGCCGACGGCAAGTTCCTCGCTGTCAGGCTGTCCGGCTACGGCAATCTCGGCGCCTACATCATGGGCGTGGCGCCGCTGCCGCTGTCGCTCAACACCGGCAAGAACCTCGCCAGCGTCTACAAGACGCCGCTGCTCGGCGTCGACATCAAGACGGTGCTGACCAACGTCACCCTGATGGGCGCCTATCGCGGCGCCGGACGGCCCGAGGCGAACTACTTCATGGAGCGGCTGATCGATACCGCCGCGCGCGAGATGGGCATCGACCGCCTCACCATCCGCAAGCGCAACTTCATCAAGCCGAGCCAGATGCCGTTCCCGGCGGCGTCCGGAGTCACCTATGATTCCGGCGACTTCGCCGCGGTGTTCGAGAAGGCGCTGGAGGTCTCGGACTACGCCGGCTTTGCCAGGCGCAAGCGCGAGAGCCGCAAGAACGGCAAGCTGCGCGGCATCGCGGTCGGCTCGTATCTCGAGGTGACCGCGCCGCCGTCGGGCGAGCTCGGCAAGATCACCTTCGACGCCGATGGCGGCGTGACGCTGACCACCGGCACGCTCGATTACGGCCAGGGTCACGCGACCCCGTTCTCGCAGGTGCTGTCGGCGCAGCTCGGCGTGCCCTTCGAGAAGATCCGGCTGGAGCAGAGCGATTCCGACCTCGTTCGCTTCGGCAACGGCACCGGCGGCTCGCGCTCGATCACCGCGACCGGCCAGGCGATCGTCGAGTCCTCGCAGCTCGTCATCGCCAAGGGCAAGCAGGCGGCGGCGCATCTGCTCGAAGCCTCGGAAGCCGACATCGAGTTCGCGAGCGGCCAGTTCACCATCGCCGGCACCGACCGCAGCATCGACATCATGGAGCTGGCGCGGCGCATGCGCGAGGGCAAGATGCCCGAGGGCGTGCCGGCCTCGCTCGACGTCGACCACAATTCGACCGCGACCGAGTCGACGTTTCCGAACGGCTGCCATGTCTGCGAGGTCGAGATCGAGCCCGACACCGGCGTCGCGCAGATCGTCGCCTACACCGCGATCAACGACTTCGGCACGGTGATCAACCCGATGATCGTCGCCGGCCAGCTCCATGGCGGCGTCGCGCAGGGCATCGGCCAGGCGCTGATGGAGCACCTGCGTTACGACGAGAGCGGCCAGCCGATCACGGGATCGCTGATGGACTACGCGCTGCCGCGCGCCTCCGACGTGCCGATGATGACGGTCGACAACCATCCGGTGCCGGCGAAGTCCAACCCGTTGGGCACCAAGGGCTGCGGCGAAGCCGGCTGCGCCGGCTCGATGGCATCCGTGATCAACGCGGTGATCGACGCACTGTCCGACTACGGCGTGAAGCATCTCGATATGCCGCTGACCACCGAGAAGCTCTGGCGCGCAATCCAGGACGGCAAGGCGAGGACCGCGGCGTAGAACCGTCGTCTTCGGCGCATCGCCGTCGCTTTTGCCTGATCAAGCCCGGCCCGAACGGCCGGGCTTTCGTTTGCGCAGATGGCAGAGGATCCGTTCGCACGGCGACGTTGCCGCGCGCCGGTCTCAAGCTCCCTCCATACGCGATCGCCCTGCCCGCAGCGGGGGATGCCAATCGCGATCACCGCAGCAGGCGTGCGGAAAAATCGCTGAATTGCGGCAGAACCGATGAAGTCATCCGGTTATTTTCGCCGGGATTCGTCCCTGAGTTCCATCCCTTTCGACTATCGCGAGCGTCCCGATCTTCCTTAGGTTGCTGCAACGCCGGTTGGCATCTTCAACACACGCCGGACGCCGGTGCCACGCCAAACGACGCACGACTGCGTCACGCGGTGAATGTCGGCTCAAACGAGGGAGAATGACGAGATGGCTTTCCCGACGTCGGTCAACGACCAGATCACCGATTCCGTCACCCAGGCGAATACCAAGGTGCTCGGAGATGCGCCCGCGATTGCGATGGGCAACCTCTATCAGGCCACGGCGCAGGCGCTCGCCAATGCGGCTCACAACGCGACCAATGCGCAGCAGCAGAGCTACGTGACCACGCAGGCCGCCACCACCATGGGCGTCGCCACGCTCTACTCGCTCGACACCGCCACCACCGGCGTCGCGACGGCCGACATCCTCAACACCGGCGTCAAGGGCCTGACGAGCTGACGCGCACGTCCCGTTCGACCACCCACCTGCTGAAATGACCTCCACCTGAAAGGATCGAGCCATGGCATTTCCGACCTCAGTCAACAATCAGATCACCGATTCCGTCACCCAGGCGAACACCAAGGTGCTCGGCGACGCGCCGGCGATCGCGATGGGCAACCTGTTCCAGGCAACCGCGCAGGCGCTCGCGAACGCTGCGCACAATGCCACCAATTCGCAGCAGCAGAGCTATGTGACCGCGCAGGCGGCAACGACCATGGGCGTCGCCACGCTCTACTCGCTCGACACCGCCTCCACCGGCGTCGCCACCAAGGACATCCTGTCGTCCTGACCAGGCCCGAGCGCGGGATCGGGACACTCCCCGATCTTGGCCCTCGCCTCATGATCCCAGGGAGCTGGTGAGATGGCATTTCCCACGGCAGTCAACAGTCAGATCACGGACTCCGTGACCCAGAGCAACGTCCAGGTCCTCGGTACGGCACCTGCGATCGCAATGGGCAACCTGTATCAGGCGACGGCGCAGGCGCTGGCGAATGCCGCGCACAACGCCACCCTGGCGCAGCAACAGATGTACGTCACTGCGCAGGCAGCGACGACGGCAGGCGTCGCGCTGCTCTACTCACTCGACACGGCGTCGACCGGACTGGCGACGTCGACCATCCTGAAGAGCTAGGCACCATCCGCGCGTGATGCCCGGCTGATCGAGAGACGACCCCACGCCAACAGCACTCGCAAAGGAGAGACATCATGGCATTCCCCACCGCCGTCAACAGTCAGATCACCGACTCCATCAGCCAGGTGAACACCAAGGTGCTCGGCGACGCGCCGGCCGTCGCGATGGGCAACCTGTTCATCGCCACCAGCCAGGCGCTGTCCAACGCGGCCCACAACGCGACCAACAACCAGCAGCAGTCCTACGTGACGATGCAGGCCTCGACCACTCAGGGCATCTCCACCCTGCTGACCCTCGATACCGGCACGACCGGCATCGCCACCGAAAAGGTGCTCGGCCTGGTGTAGCGGTCCGTCCACCGACGGTGCCACCCGGCTAGCCGCAGGCTTGCGTCCGGCCAAGGGAGCCGTTCGTCGTGCCAGCCGCCTCCGCATCGTTGACGGCCGTGGTCGACGGCAACGTCGTCAATGTCGGGCTCGCCCCATCGGTCGCCATGGGCATGACCTATGTGGCGATGGCCGACAGCCTCGGGCTCGCCATGGCGAACGCCGCGGCCAATCAGCAACGTGGCCAGGTCCTGGCCGGCGCGGCGCTCGCGCAGGTCCTGGCGATGATCATTGCGCAAGGGAGTTCGTGACATGAGCGATCCGGGTACGGTCAACGGCCAGATCATCGACTCGACGACCGGCGTGGTCACGCTTCTGACCGGTCAGTCTCCGTCGCAGGCCTTCGGACTGCTCGACGCCGTGATGGTCGAGACGCTCGGCATGGCCATGCACAATGCGATCGGGCGGCAGCAGGGCGCGAGCGTGATCGGCTCGGCGGCAGTGACCGCGGCGTGTGCCAAGATGCTGTCGGTGCCGCTTCCCATTGCACCGCCGCCCGCGCCGAAGCCCCCGCCGCCCGCCGTCGATCCGCTCCCCGGACCGCCGCCCAATCCGTCGCCGAGCGCAGCCGTCGCCGCCGCCTTTGCCGAAGCGGAAAGCGCGGTGACCGCGCTGAAACTGCAGGCCAGCTCGGCCTCCAGCCTGGCGCAGACCGCGCAGGCAGATCTCAACCAGATCGTCACCGACGCCGGCGGCACGACGCCCTCGACGCCGCCACCCCCGAGCAGCTCGATCGCGACCGCCTATGCGGATGCGGCGAGCGCGATCGACACGCTGAAGGCCCAGGCCGCGACCGCGAATGGCCTGGCGCAGACCGCGGAGAGCGACCTCAACAAGCTGATCACCGAGGCCGGCGGCACCCCGCCCGCTCCTCCGAAGACCTGACCAGATCCTGAGCCGAAGACCCGACGACGAGACCGCCATGATCCGGGGCGCCGCAACCAGCACCGGCCGCAGCCTTCGGATCGGTTGAGGATACGCAGATGCCCAGCAATGTCGACGCCCAGATCATCGACGTGATCAACCAGGTCCAGAAGGCGACCATGGCGCCGCAGGTCGTACTCACCAGCGGCGCCGGCAAGGCCTATCAGTCGGTGGCGCAATCGGCGGCCATCGCCATCCAGGACGCGGCCGATGCGCTGCGCAACGTCTCGACCATCGCGACCACGGCCTCCGGCGTCGCCATGGCGCAGTTGCTGGCGACCGGCGAGCCGAAATACGCCGAAGCGCTGGTGACGGCGCAGAGCATGATGAAATCGGCGACCGACGACTTTGCCCAGATCGGCGCGGCCGCTTCCACGATCCTCAAGAACTTCCCGTCGGGGTGATGTGTCATGTCGGTGACGGTCGCAAACAGGCTGATCCAAGGCCGTGGCGGCCTCTCCGAGATCGGCGCGGTGGTTCTGGCGTTCATCGACGGCGGCGTGCAGTGGCTCGAATGGGCGGTGCGGGCGCCCACGGCGAGCTACAGCTTCCCCGACGAAACCAGCATGATGGCCGAAATCCAGGACGGGCTGCACGGCTCGCCGCTGGCGCTGCTGCCCGGTCTGGGCCTGCAGGTCAGCCCGGTCAAGCTCCTGACCTTCAATCTCGGTGACCTGCGCGCGATCGCCAAGGCGGAGACCGGCGCGCAGGACGCCGCGACGGCGAGCCAGACCGAGAGCATCCTCAACGCCCACGGCATCCATGCGCAGTCGGATCTCGCAGCGGTCCCGGCCCTGCTCTCGCAGTTTGGCGTGGCCACGTCGCCGCTGTTCCAGTGTCTTGGCCTCAACGAGACGATCGCGCTGTGGGAGCTGATCGCGCTGCCGCAGCCGCAGGACGGCGAGCCCGACATCCGCAACGACGCGGCCGCCTTCGCCGTGCAGCAGGCCCGCACGCCCGAGGAGTTCTGCGACTACTACCGCATCTACATGGCGCTGACGGCCAAGCTGAAGACCGCCGCCAGCTCTGCCGAGCAACGCCTGTCCCAGGCCAATGGCGCGGTTCAGACGCTGCTGCCGATGATGTTCGGCGCGCTCGACTGTCCGCAGGTGCGGGGCCTGGTGCCCCCGCACGAGGTCGCCGCGGCCGTCAACAACTGGCTGCGGCAGGGACGGCGGCTCGGTTTCGCCCGGCTGTCGGAGGGCGTCTGCCGCATCATCGAGAGCACGACATTCACGCAGGAGACCGGCGCGGCGGCCCAGCAGGTCGTCACGCTGTATCTCGCCAACGCGCAGTCGTTCCTCTCGGCCAATCATCCGAAGACCGGCCGGATCAGCCAGGACGGACGCTCCTGCATCCTGCCGACGCAATCCGGCAATCTCTACGCCGAGCTCTACCTCGGCGCCGACGGCGACATCACCTTGCGCCAATTCAGGCGGATCGCGCCGCCCGCCGAAAAGAGTTGAGTCCGACACCCCATGAGGCAGGCATCATGAGCGAGCAGCCCCCGTCCCAGACCTCTCCGCCGGAGAACGAGCCCGACATCCTGCTCGACAATCCCTATGCCAGCCCGATGTTGCCTGAAGCATTCATCGAGCAGATCGAGGAGCAGTCGGCGGCTCAGTCGGCGCGCGATACCGAAGTCGAAGCCGAGCTGATCGAGAGCGCCACCGACGAGGTCGTGTCGATCGAGGAGCATCTGGGCGAGATGGACGAGGCGGTGATCGAGGTGGACGAGCAGGTCGCCAGTCCCCTCTCCTCGCACTCCATCCACCAGATCGAGCATCGCCTACTGGAGGCCTCCCGCGCGATCGCCGCGGCCCAGCAGGCGTTCAACGAAGCGGTTGGTCGCACGGCGGCCTCGATGGAGCGCAAGATGGCCGCGGCGCAGGCCGCCATGCTGTCACGCCGGGCGCAGGTCGAACCGCTGCAGCCGCCCGCGGACTACGCGCCGCCCACGGTCGAGACGGCCGAGCAGGCCGTCGCGGCCTCGATCGTCGCCACGCGCCAGGCCACCAACTTCACCGATCGTCAGCTCGCGGCGATGGCCGCCACCGGCCGCGCCATCATCGCCGAGGCCCAGCAGGCGGCCGAGCAGAGCGTCATCGCCGCCGAACGCTCGATCAGCGCCGCGCTGGCGGCGAGCCAGCCACAGAAGACGGCGGCTTCCGCCTGACGCCACGCAAACCACCTCGCTGCGGCTGCGGGTGATCCGACCTGCTGTGTCAGCGATACTCCCGAAGCGGTCGTAAGAACACCGCCTCCGGCACCGCCTATCACGCGGAAGGATCCAATCCGATGTGCTGCATCATCTTCGATCTCGCCAGCACCGGTGGCCTGGACACCCTCGCCTCGCCGGGTGCCGGCCTCCCTGGCGCGCTGCCCCAAGGCATGGGAACCCAAGGCGGCCTCTACGTGATCGTCAACGTTCCCACCAACAACAGATACATCGGGAAAGCCGGCAATCTGGCGGACCGCTTCGATGGTCGAATGCTCACCGTGAACGAGTTCGGACTGAGCACCAACAATCTCAGGGGCGTCGGCGCGTTCTGGGGTGTCGCCTACGCCTTCAACACGCCGCAACCTCCCTCGCCGCCACTGCCAGTCTTCAAGGTCGAGGCCGGCATCACCTACAACGCCCAAACGAACGATGGCCGCCTCGCCAACCTCCTCTTGCCCGGCCAATTCGCTCCGGGAACTCCACAATATGCTTTCGCCAGCGCGCTGCAGATGAACACGATGGAAACCTGCAGGGTCGCCGATCCCATCTATTCCCTTAAAGATCCAACGGTCTACATCGATTCAACGACAGTCGACGTCGAACAACTACTCATTCGATTCTTCAAGATGGCGATCGGCAGCGGCGGAACTCTCACAAACAAGCAAAAAAGTCTGAATGCGTTCGTGAATTCAACCGGCAACAGCATGATCGTTGCGGTGTCGTGGGGCGCATGCCAAGCGCTCGGATTCCCGACCAGCGGCTTCACCATCATCACGATCGCCAACGGAGGCGCGCTTTGACGATCGCCGCGGGACTACCGTCCCGACGCAGCGCGCGAGCCGTGCCGATCGACCCGGGGCGTAACGCCAACGGCAAAACGGTGAACATCAGAACTGATTCCCATTCGATTGCGCCAGGGGATGCGAAACTCGCAGGCATACGGCGCTCACATCAAACAAAGAGAAGAGGACGATCAGGATGCCAAAAGGCGACGAACCAACGATCTTCGTGACCAAGGACGACAGGCAAGTCGTCATCGCGTCAGGAGGCGAGCAGATCAGCCCCAACAGCTACGGCTTCGAGATCGAATTCTGCAGCCACAACAGCTGGGTGTTCCAATTCACTCACGTTGAAGCAGCCGACATCGAATTGACGGTTGGAGACTCGCCGGAAGCAAAAGCCGTCTGGACGATCGAGACCGATTCGGACAACGTCTTCGAACTCACGACGGGCAAGACGTGGTTTTCGACCGTCGCGGACGCCTACCTTGCCAAAGACCGACTTGCTGAATATCTCGTCGCTTCTGTATCCGGGACATCGACGCAAAAATATGTGACTTTCCTGCAATGGAAGGCGGCGCTCGCAAGCGAGGCCTTCGATACCCTCGTCAAGAATTTCTTTGGCAAAGCGTTGAAGAAAGCCGAGGCGAAGAATCGCAGCTCCACTCAAGTTCTTGTTCAACTGAACGAAAACAACATTGACGATACGACTAATGTCGGCGCGGCCCTATGGACGTTCGCCAAGAACGAGGGAAGCCCCCAAGATCCACAACCGTGGAACGATTACCTCAACAACATCCTCCTTGGGCGCAGCCAGAAAGACCCAAAAGAAGGCTTTTCTTCGCAGGTCAACATGCCCATGACCTTGCAAGGTTATTTTTTATACCAAATGGCGTGGAAACTACCTCGTGAAAATCTGCGCTTCAGCAAGGGCGTGGCACGGCCATCCTGGATCTGGTTGAACGTCATGGCCGAAGTCTATAGCGGATACATGTCATTGCTTACAAAGATCTATAAGGACGTCGGTCAGATTGATCCGGCGAAAGTTCCAGTCGAACTGAACATGACTATTGCAGAACTCAAGAAGTCCGCGTTTGTTTTCCTTGTTACGAACAAGGTGGTATGCGGTGCAATGGGCGCTCTGAGCGAGATGAATCAGCTCAAGCTCCAGGAAATCGCATACGCCGAAAAATCGACGTTGATCTTTCGGGATCCATACCCCTTTGAGGAACAGATCAATTCATATCAAGTGGACCAATTCCCGGGCTGGTGGCGCTGGTTGCCATTTCATAGCTACCTGAAGGATTTAACGGCACTCTGGTTTAAGGCTGCGCTGCTGGACGTGATCAGCAAGGAAGACTTTGATCGCACGTTTTGCGGCAAGCTCGGCGAAGTTCTCTTGTCGGGAGAAACGGCTGCGATTTGGCTGGACGCACTCGCAAAGTTTCAACGCGAGTACATAGAGAAGGCCGGAAAGAAACCTTACTCACGGCTCGCGACGTACGACGTCAAATCTCTCTGTAAAGCGATCAACATGGTGGAGAAAGCGCTGGGCGCAATGCTCCTGAACGCGAGCAATCCATCCACCGATCTTGCTTTCAATCTGCCGCCGCCAAATGCGCGCCCGTTTCTTGACTATTCCAGAGCACCGAAGTGGGAAGGACGCTACGACACCATGTGGTCTTCGATCAAACTACCGGGGTCCTCGCCGTCGACCGGTGATTGGACGTACCTCGTTGAGCATCGCCGGCATTAGGCGACGGAGAATGCCTTGGGTGGAAATGCGTCTTTTTCATACCAACCCTCGGCGGCGCTTACATGTTTCCAAAGCCTCTGTGAAAGAGGACAACCGCCCCCTCACTCCGCCGCCATGCGCCGGTACTCGCGCGGGGTGCGGCCGACCTGACGGCGGAAGTATTTCTCGAAATGGCTGAGATCGGCGAAGCCGACCTGTAGCGCCACATCGGTGATCGGCTGCCGCGCATTTGTTGACAGCAACTCCTTGGCTTTCTCGACCCGAATGCGCGACAGCATTGCCTTGCACGAGGTCTGCAGGCTGTGGCGAAACAGGAAGCTCAGATGCGACTGGCTGACATGGGCCTGGCGTGCCAGGCTGCCGAGCCGGATCGGCTCGGCATAGTGATCGACGAGATACAGAAGTGCCCGGCGCAGATTGGGATGCAGGCGCGACAGCGCCGTGATGTCCTTGTTGAGCACGTGGCGAATCCAATCATCCGCTTCCGCCCCGATTTCCGGCCTCGCGGACGCTTGCTCGCGAACGGCTTCGGCCGGCGGCTTCGCCGCCGGCAACGCCGGTGACGGTGCCGCCGACGTCACCGTCACGCGCTCGGCCCGCGCGTGGAGAGCCGGGAAATAGCGCCTGATGTCCTCGGCACGGATCCTCGCACGTCCGGTCATGACCGCGAGCCGGGCGACCACGCGCTCGACCTCGAACGCGTTCTCCGGCCACGGATAGCTGCGGCACAGATCGAGCATCTCGGCGCTGATCTTGTCTTCGGCGCGATGACCATGTCCCTCGAGCGCAGCGATGACGAGCGGCTCGATGTCGTCGCAGCGCTCGCGCAGCGGCGGCACGCTGACGGGCAGAAAGTCGAGCTCGGCCAGCAATTGGCGCGAGAAGGAGCGCTCGGCCACCATGCGCGGCAGATCGCCGCCGGCCGAGGCGATCACGCGCACGCGCGTCGTGTTCGACACGTCCAGCCATTGTCCCAGGCGAGAATGCATGTGCTGCGGCAATTCGTTCTGCAGACCGGGCGCCAGCATGTCGATGTCGCTGAAGAACAGCGTGCCGCCCTCGGCCTGCCGAAACCAGTCCTGCGGCGCCCCCCGCGGCTGCGCGCAATTGACCTGCACGAACGGCAGATCGCGGCGCGGCCCGCAGCAATGGATCGCGGCGGCCAGATACGGCGTCTCGGTCCCGAACTCGCCCTGCAACAGGCACGGCAGATCGCTGTGCGACGCCTTCTCGACGAAGATCTCGAGATTTCGGACCGCCTCGCTCACACCCACCAACAGCAGCGAGCGGCCCAGGCGCTGCCGTGCCCACTCGCAGACCTCGTGGCGCTTGATCACGAAGGCGAGCTGGCGCGCGCAATCCGCCAGCGCGTCGGACAGGTCCGGCCCGCCCCGCCGCCCCTCCCAGGCCAACGTCAAACGGCCGATCCCGACGTCGGCATAGACCAGCGGCGCCGTCACGGATGGCGTCGGTTCGAGCCGCCATTCCGGCGCACGCCGCGGCTCGCGCTCGGTAGTCGCCGCACCACCGCCGTCTCTTTCGCTGAGCCAGTCCTGCACGGTTTCCGATCCGGATCGGGACAGGACGATGCGGCCGAGATCGGCGACGGCAATCTCCACAGTCGCCGCCCGCGACAGCTCCGCCAGACGCTGTGCATAGCTTGCCAGGAAATCGACGACGTTGAGATACGGCCGGCTCATCCTGGACAGATCGCGCCAGGCCTGATCGCCGCCGTCGAGTCCCCGCTGGTCTTTCATGACCCGGCTCAGCGCACGGACGCGTTGTGTCGATGATCCAACATGGCGGGCACGTTACCGCGGCTCCGACGCCGCTTCCGACCGAAGCGGCCGGCCCGATCTGCCCACCTTGTGCATCGCTTGCCAGAATTCATGGTCCCCCATGACGCAGCCCGCGGCCACGCCGCATCTCCCATGTCCGATCATTGGCCCTTCCCCCTCACAACTACGGGCCAACCAAACCATACACAATTTTAGATTGAGTGTGAATGAATTCACAAGCAGGCCATCAAATGGTCTTGATGACTGATGCGATTCGTCGCGGCTATCCGCGCTGTTCGCGTGGCTGATAGATCGCCACGTGATGGCAATGCGCGAGCGGGCGGTCGCCATTGGCGACCACCAGCGCATCGAGCTCGACGAAGCGGTGACCCTTCTTCTCGTAGTTGGCAACCACACGGCCGCGCGCGGTGATCTCGTCGGCTTCTTCGATCGCCGACAGCAGTTGCATGCGGCTGCCGACGTGAATCCAGGGGCCGAGGACGACGTTGTCGACGAGCAGCCGGTTCATCACCCGCTGCAGCATGCCGGGATGGCCGAGCCGTTCGTTGGCATAGATCGGATCGCGCTCGCGAATCTCAGAAAGATAGGCGGCGGCCGCCTGCCCTGGCCACGCGCGCGGCGCCGTGCCGAGCCAGCTGCCGACAGCGAAAGACTCCGCACTGACGAGCGGCCGCACCGCCGCGGCCGGAACATCCCGGTACTCGGCCAGCACGACATCCGGCACCGACGCGGGCAGCGAAGCGGAACCGGTGGCGCAGAGCTGCCCTCGGCTGATCACCTCGAGGGCGAGCCCGTCGGAGGTCTCGTTCGCGACGACCTCCGCGATCTCGCCGTCATAGACCGGCTTGGTGAACCGTGCCTCGATCAGCCCACGCTCCAGGAACGCCCGCCCCCAGCGTGCGACGGGCTGATGCAGCATATAGGCCAGCACCTCGACGCCGGGTACGAGACCGCCGGCGAAGCCGAATCGCCGCGCCACACTGTCGTCGTGCATCTTGTTCTCGGACTGCTTGGCCGTGTTGAACGCCTCGACCGCATACGCCGCGATTCTGCCCGACATCCTTGCCTCCCTTTCACCGTTTTCGGGCGATGGTAGCGGCCGGAAAGGCCCTGGCAAGCGGCGCGTTTGGCTCGCAATTCCCGGCGCGATGGGGTACCAACCGGACCATTCCAACCGATGGCCCGATGACGACCGAAACCGCCCCGATCCGCATCTATGTCGACGCCGACGCCTGCCCGGTGAAGGACGAGATCTACCGCGTTGCGATCCGGCATGGCCTGCCGGTGACCGTCGTCGCCGGCGGCTTCATCCGCGTGCCCGAGGATCCCCTGATCACGCGCGTGGCGGCCGGCAGCGCCATGGATGCCGCGGATGACTGGATCGCCGAGCGCACCGGCGCTGACGACATCGTCATCACGGCGGACATTCCGCTGGCCAGCCGCTGCGTCAAGGCCGGCAGCGCCGTGATCGCGCCGAACGGCAAGCCGTTCACGGAGGAGTCGATCGGCATGACGCTCGCCGTGCGCAACCTCATGACCGATCTGCGATCATCGGGCGAGGTGACCGGCGGCCCGCGCTCGTTCACGCCGCGCGACCGCTCCACCTTCCTTTCCACCCTCGACACCACGATCCGCCGCCTGCAGCGCCAGCGCGCGGCGCGGACCCAGCAGCAGAGCTAACCTCATGGCGCCGCCTCTCATCCAACTCAAGGACATCCGCCTGACCTTCGGCGGCACGGCCCTGCTGCAGGGTGTCGAGCTGTCGGTCTCGCCAGGCGAGCGCGTCTGCCTGATCGGCCGCAACGGCTCCGGCAAGTCGACGCTGCTCAAGATCGCCGCCGGCCTGGTCGAATGCGACAGCGGCACCCGCTTCGTGCAGCCGGGCGCCACGGTGCGCTATCTGCCGCAGGAGCCGGATTTCTCCGGCCATGCCACCACGCTGTCCTATGTCGAGGCCGGACTCGGGCCGGGCGACGATCACTATCAGGCACGCTATCTCGTCGAGCAGCTCGGACTGACCGGAGAAGAGGATCCCGCTGAAGTCTCCGGCGGCGAGGCGCGCCGCGCGGCGCTGGCGCGCGTGCTCGCGCCCAACCCCGACATCCTGCTGCTGGACGAGCCGACCAACCACCTCGACCTCACGACCATCGAGTGGCTGGAAAACGAGCTCGACGGCCGAAGCTCGGCGCTGGTGCTGATCAGTCACGATCGTCGCTTCCTCACCAATCTGTCGCGCGCGACCGCTTGGCTCGACCGCGGCCAGATCAGGCAGATCGATCGCGGCTTTGCGGCATTCGAGGCGTGGCGCGACGAGGTGCTGGCGGAAGAAGAGCGCGAGCAGCACAAGCTCGACCGCAAGATCGTCAACGAGGAGCACTGGCTGCGCTACGGCGTCTCCGGCCGGCGCAAGCGCAACGTCAAGCGGCTCGCCAATCTGCATGCGCTCAGGCAGCAGCGCCGCGACTATCGCGGTACGGCCGGCAGCGCCAATCTCGCCGCGGCGGAAGCCGACAAGTCCGGCAAGCTGGTGATCGAGGCCAAGGGCGCATCGAAGAGCTATGGCGACCGCAGGATCGTCGACAATTTCTCCATCCGCATCCAGCGCGGCGACCGCATCGGCATCGTCGGCCCCAACGGCACCGGCAAGACCACGCTGGTCAATCTGCTCACCGGCGGCAGCGAGCCCGACAGCGGCAGCATCAGGCTCGGCGTCAATCTGGAGACGGCGACGCTCGACCAGCACCGCGAGAGCCTCGATCCCCGGACGACGCTCGCCGACGCGCTGACGGGCGGCCGCGGCGATCACGTCATGGTGGCCGGCAAGCCGAGGCACGTCGTCGGCTACATGGAGGACTTCCTGTTCTCGCGCGAGCAGATGCGCACGCCGCTCGAAGTGCTATCGGGGGGCGAGCGCGGCCGGCTGATGCTGGCGCGCGCGCTGGCCAAGCCATCGAACCTCTTGGTGCTGGACGAGCCGACCAACGATCTCGACCTCGAGACGCTCGACGTGCTCGAGGACATGCTCGGCGACTACGAAGGCACGGTGATCCTGATCAGCCACGACCGCGACTTCCTGGACCGCGTCGTGACCTCGGTGATCGTGCCCGAGGGCAACGGCAAATGGCAGGAATATGCCGGCGGCTACAGCGACATGCTGGCGCAGCGCGGCGCCGACCTAAAGCGCGAGCATGCCAAGGCGGCTGAGGAGAAGAAGGAGGCCAAGCCGGCTGCGCCGGCGAGCGCGCCGAAGCGCAAGCTCTCCTTCAACGAGAAGCACGCGCTGGAGACCCTGCCGAAGACGATCGCGAAGCTGCAGGCCGAGATTGCCAAGCAGCAGGCCGTGCTCGCGGATCCTGCTCTTTACGCCAAGGACCGCAAAAAGTTCGACGCCGCCTCCCTCGCCATCGCCACCGCGCAGGCCGAGCTCACCGCCGCGGAAGACCGCTGGCTGGAGCTGGAAGTGCTGCGCGAGGAAATCGAGGGGGCTTGATGTTTACGTAGGATGGGCAAAGGCGCGCAAGCGCCGTGCCCACCACGAGCTTGCGCAACAGAAGACGGTGGGCACGCTTCGTTTTGCCCACCCGACATTCTCTCCGTCATCGCTTCGCTCCTCGCAATGACGGCAACATGGAGTGAATGACATGACCACCCCGCTCGCCGCCAGGATCGCCCGTGAGTACGGCACGCCCTGCGCCGTCATCGACATGGACAGGGTCGAGCGCAACATCGCGCGCATCCAGGCCCAGTGCGAGGCCGCGGGCGTCGCCAACCGGCCGCACATCAAGACGCACAAGAGCCCGGTGCTGGCGAAACTGCAGATCGAGGCGGGCGCGCAGGGCATCACCTGCCAGAAGATCGGCGAGGCCGAGATCATGGCGGACGCCGGCATCGCCGACATCCTGATCAGCTACAATCTGATCGGAGAGGAGAAGATGGCCCGCCTCGCCGCGCTGCAGGCCAAGGCCGACATGACCGTCGCCGCCGATAACGCGACCGTCATCGCCGGCCTGCCGCAGGCGGCAAAGCAGTCGGGCCGCACGCTGTCGGTCGTGGTCGAATGCGACACCGGCCGCAAACGCGCCGGGGTCGAGACACCGGCGGAGGCGATCCAGCTCGCGCGCCAGATCAAAGCCTCCGAGGGCCTGCGCTTCGCCGGCTTCATGCTGTATCCGACCGAGAGCGGCTGGGACGACGCGCAGCGCTTCTACGACGAGGCGCTGGCCGGCGTGCGCGCCGAGGGGCTCGAGGCGGCCATCGTCTCGACCGGCGGCTCGCCGAACCTCAAGAACCTTGGCAAGCTCAGGGGCGCGACTGAGCACCGCCCCGGCACCTACATCTACAACGACCGCATGCAGGTCGCCGCCGGCGTCGCCACCTGGGACGACTGCGCGCTGCACATCTACTCGACCGTCGTCAGTCGCGCCGCGCCCGAGCGCGGCATTCTCGATGCCGGCTCGAAGACGCTGACGACCGACACTGGCGGGCTCGACGGCCACGGCCTGATCCTGGAACACCCCGAAGCCAAGATCGCGCGCTTCGCCGAGGAGCACGGCTTCCTCGATCTGTCGCGCAGCAACACCCGCCCCCATGTCGGCGACGTCGTCCGCATCGTCCCCAACCACGTCTGCGTCGTCGTCAACATGATGGACGAGGTGGTGATGGTGCGCGGCGAGGAGATTTTGGGCACGCTGCCGGTCGCGGCGCGGGGGAAGCTGCGATAGGGGGCGCTCTCTCAGCCCGTCATTGCGAGGAGCGAAGCGACAAAGCAATCCAGAGCCGCACGTGCCGCCCTGGATTGCTTCCGCCGTCGCCCTTCGGGCTCTGGCGGACAAGTCGCTTCGCTCGCAATGACCGCGGAAACTGAGGTTGGCTCCTTCCGACATCACGATCAGTCGAGAGACATACGCCAATCATCGAGCGAGTCGTAGATCACGGTTGTCGGCCACCGCAGGTCAGCTTCACGACAGCCAGACCACGTGAGGTGCACTACAGCCACGCGGCCGTCACTCAATGCAACGAGGACATCATCACAATCGTCACGCTTTGCGATGATGCTGCTGGGCAGATTTGCCAGCGCGTGACCTGGAGCAACTTCGCGCGCCAGCTCGGCCTCGAATGTTGTCCGCACATGATCTTCGGTGAGCGCACACCAGGGCTCAGGGAGCAGCTCGATCACGACAGCCCAGCCCCTCTCAGCCACTTCAACACGCCCTTCCCCGCAGCCGCGCCAGTCGCAAACGACGCCTGCAGCAGATAGCCGCCGGTCGGCGCCTCCCAGTTCAGCATCTCTCCCGCGGCGAACACGCCGGGCAGTCGCCGCAGCATGTAGTCGGCGTCGAGCTCATCGCGGGCGATGCCGCCGGCGCTGGAGATGGCGCGCGCGAGCCCGGCGGTGCCGGTCAGCTTGATCGGCAGGGCGTTGATCAGTGCCGCGAGACGGTCGGGCGGTAGCGACGACAACGACAGCCCTTGCGTCTTTGCTGCCTCCTGCAGCAGGCCGATCGCGACCGGCGACAACTGCAACGCCTTGCGGAGCACATTCGAGAACGACTGCTTGCCGCGTGGACCCGATAGCTTCTTGATCAGATCAGCGGCAGCGAGATCGGGCCGCAGCGCGACGTGCAGGACAGCCTCGCCATGAACAGCCACGGCCTCCCGCAGCTCGGCCGACAGTGCATAGACCGCGCCGCCTTCGATGCCGTCCCGCGTCACGACCGCCTCGCCGCGCACGCTGCGCTCGCCGAACGCCAGCGCGATGCCCTTCAGCGGCTGGCCCTCGAAGCGGTCGCGGAAGATGTCGGACCAGCCGACGGTGAAGCCGCAATTGGCGGGCCGCAGCGGCGCGATCGCGACGCCCTTGGCGGCGAGGATCGGCACCCAGCCGCCGTCGGATCCGAGCCGCGGCCAGGAGGCGCCGCCGAGTGCCAGCACGGTCGCGTCGGCTGCCACGGTGTGCGGACCGTTCGGCGTCTCGAAGGTCAGATGTTCCCGGTCGTCCCAGCCGGTCCAGCGATGCCGTAGCGCGACTCGCACGCCCTGCGCATCGAGCCGGCGCAGCCACGCCCGCAGCAACGGCGAGGCTTTCATTGCGACAGGAAACACGCGGCCCGAGGAGCCGACGAAGGTCGGCTCGCCCAGCGCCTCGCACCAGTCGCGCAGTTGTTGCGGCGAGAAGGCTTGGATGGCCGGCGCAAGCCACGACGCAGCGTCGCGATAGCGCGACAGGAACAGCGGCAGCTCTTCGCTGTGGGTGAGATTGAGGCCCCCTCGCCCCGCCATCAGGAACTTGCGGGCAACCGACGGCATCGCGTCGTAGACGGTGACGGCGACGCCGCCGCCCGCCAGCACCTCGGCGGCCATGAGCCCAGCCGGGCCGGCCCCGATGACCGCAATGTGCTTTAAAGAGGACATGTCGTCAGTTTAGGCCCCCCACCGCACCAAGCCAAAGGTCGTCATGCCCGGGCTTGTCCCGGGCATCCACGCCCGTCCACGCCGCAGTGCCAAAGACGTGGATGGCCGGGTCAAGCCCACGGCTGTCCGGTTCAGCTTCCGCATATTGCGAGGCTCAACTGTTGTGGGTTTTTGGCAAGTTGGGGTGGCCCC
>NZ_JBNPUK010000019.1:0-133701 GCF_051168135.1 Bradyrhizobium sp. HKCCYLRH2060 | reverse complement strand
GGCCACCCCAACTTGCCAAAAACCCACAACAGTTGAGCCTCGCAATATGCGGAAGCTGAACCGGACAGCCGTGGGACGAGCCCGGGCATGACGGAGTAACTCACTGGCGGGGTTGCTCGTCCCAGGAGTCCGATATCTTCACATGCCCGCCTTGAACCTCCAGGGGACAATGGCGCCGCCCGAACCGAACTGACGCAGCGCTCAGCGCGGCAGCTTCCTGATCAACGCGGTCGCCAGCTTGATCGTCTGCTGCGCCAGCGGCGTCGGGCGCTTGTGCGCCGAGGTGACGAAGCACAGCACGCTTGTCGGGGCCGGCTCGGTCAGGGGCCGGATCGCGAGTTCGCCGGCGCGGCCCGAGGCGGCGACGCCGCTCGGGGTCAGCACCGCGTGGCCGTAGCCGGCGCAGACGAGATCGATGATCGAGGGCACGCTCGATACCTCCCAGGCGATGTCGAGCTTGATCCCGGCGAGCGCGGCCTGCGTCTCCAGCAGGCGCCGCATCGCGTGCACCCGCTCCGGCATGATCAGGCTGTAGCGCGACAGCTCGGCCATCGGCAGCGGCGCGGTGACGCGGCGCTTGCCCTTCGGCGCGTGGCTGACGAGGGCGAGCGGCTCCTGCAGCACCGGCGTGATCTCGATGCCGGCCTGCGCCTCGGGATTGTAGACCATGCCGACATCGATGCGGCCCGTGGTGACCCACTCGACCACATGCGTCGACAGGCCCTCGACCACGGCGAGCCGCGCCGCCGGATATTCCTTCCGGAAGCGATCGATCAGCGGCAAGGTCAATTGCCGCGCGATGCTCGGCGGCAGGCCGATGGTGACGCGGCCGACCGGCGCATCGCGGCTGGCGCCGAGATCCTCGCGCGCATGCGCCACCAGCTGCAGCACGCCGACGCTGTGGTCGAGCAGCCGCTTCCCCGCTTCAGTCAGTTCGACGCCGCGCCCGTTGCGCGCGAACAGCTGCTGCTTCAATTCCGATTCCAGCGCCCGCACCTGCCGCGACAGCGCCGGCTGCGCCACGTCGAGCACGGACGCGGCCTTGCTGAACGAGCCGAGCTCGGCGACCTGGACGAAGTATTCGAGCTGCTTGAGGTTCATGGGCGGTGGCCCCGCGAATGCCCGTGGTGTGACGCGAACTCGGAGCCGCAAGCGCGCTGCAACCTCGCCCCGCTTGCGGGGCCGCGACGAGCTTCGCTCGCGCTGAGAGGTCGGATTGCATCGTCAGATGCAATCCGGGTGAGGGGGTACAGGTCTATCCGCGAACACCCCCCGCGCGGCTGCCCCTCACCCCAACCCTCTCCCCGTAAGAACGGGGAGAGGGAGCGCACCGTTGTTCTCATCTGACAGCGAGCTTTCATCAAACCCGCCTCATCTCAATTCAACACGTTCACCGAAAAATTCAGCACCGACGCAAACCCTACCCAGCACGCATAGGGCACGAACAGCAACGCGGCGATCCGATCCTCGCGCCATTGCATCACGATGAAGATCACGATCAGCACGAACATGCTGGCGATGATCGCGAACGCGACCCACATCAGATGCGCGGTGAAGAACACCGGCGACCAGGCGAAGTTCAGCACCAGCTGTCCCCACCACACCTGCATCACGGCGCCGCTTTCGACCCGCTCATAGGTGCGCCAGCCGGCGACCGCAATCATGATGTAGAGCACGGTCCAGGCGATCGGAAACAGCCAGCCCGGCGGGGTGAACCAGGGCTTGTTGAGCGAGCCGTACCAGGCGCCGGGCATGTTGGAGGCGCCGATGATCCAGCCGCCTCCGACCACGAGGACCAGCAGGACGAGGAGATGCAGGATGGATCGGTTCATATTCCGCTCGGCGTGATTTACAGGAGGAGATTCTCGGTCCGTCCGCTGGCGACCGGCAGCCATGCGGCTTGGGCACCCACGCACGCACTGGACAGGGCTGCCGGGTGCGCGTAGCCAGGACATAACACAATGCGAGGAAAAGTCAGGGTTTTCGCCCTGATGCCAACGTCCAGGGACCGGAACGCCGATCACATCTGCGCCGGGTCCTGATACCAGGAAACGGAGTTTCGTCAGTGGCTGATTCCCCGGCCTCCCCTTCAGCCATCGCCTCGATCGCGGCCGTCGAAGCCGGCCTCGCCGCGCAGGGCTATATCGCCAGCCGCCAGATCGCCACCGCCGTCTACCTGTCGCAGGCGATCGACAAGCCGATCCTGGTCGAGGGGCCGGCCGGCGTCGGCAAGACCGAGCTCGCCAAGGCGATCGCCGCCTGGCGCGGCCTGAAGATGATCCGGCTGCAATGCTATGAGGGTCTCGACGAGGCCAAGGCGCTGTACGAGTGGAAATACGCCAAGCAGCTGCTCTACACCCAGATCCTGAAGGACAAGCTCGGCGAGGTGCTCGGCGGCGCCCAGACCTTGCATGCCGCGCTCGGCCAGCTGCATGATTTCGGCGACGTGTTCTTCTCCAAGGAGTTCGTCGAGCCGCGGCCGCTGCTGCAGGCGCTGCTCGAGCCAAACGGTTGCGTACTGCTGATCGACGAGATCGACAAATCCGACGCCGAGTTCGAATCGCTGCTGCTGGAGATCCTCTCCGATTTCCAGGTTACGATCCCCGAGCTCGGCAGCATCGCCGCCGCAAAGCCGCCGACGGTGATCCTGACCTCCAACTCCGAGCGCAATCTCGGCGACGCGCTCAAGCGGCGCTGCCTGCATCTGCACATCGGCTTCCCCGAGCAGAAGCTGGAGGAGCGCATCGTCGAGAGCCGCGTGCCCGGCATCGCGCAGAATCTGCGCCGGCAGCTCGTGGCCTTCATCCACGACGTCAGGACGCTCGACCTGAAGAAGCAGCCTTCGGTGAGCGAGACCATCGATTGGGCGCGCGTGCTGGTGCTGCTGCAGGCCGCTGAACTCGGCCACGAGGTGGTCAAGGACACGCTCAACGTGCTGCTGAAATACGAATCGGACATCGAGGTCGCGCTGCCGCAGGTGACGACCTTCGTCGCCAAGGCGCAGCGACAGAACATCTTCGGGTAGGCGCCATGCAGGAGAACCTGCATCGGTTCTTCCGGGCGGCGCGCGGCGCCGGCGTGCACGTCTCGCCGGCCGAGAGCATCGACGCCATGCGCGCGGTGGCGAGCGTCGGTCTCGCCGACCGCACGGTGCTGCGCGACAGCCTGCTGCTGACGCTCGCCAAGAGCGAGGACGAGAAGAAGGCGCTCGGCGCCTGCTTCGACCTGTTCTTCGCCCATGTCGATCCGGCGCAGGCCGAGGCGGATGACGAGACGCGGCAGGACGCGGCGTCGAAGGAGGCCCAGGCAGCTCCGCCATCATCGGGACAGCCGGCCGGCGCCGAGGCGGATGCAGAGCTTGGGCCCCTCGCCCAGATGCTGCTGACGCAGAACACGGCTGACATCTCGGCCGCGATCGCCAACGCGTCCAGCGCCGTCGGGCTGTCGGAGATCCGCTACTTCACCCAGCGCGGCCTGTTCTCCAGCCGCATGCTGGAGACGATGGGCATCCAGCGGCTGCGCGACGATCTGGATACGCTCACCGAAACCAATCCGTCATTGGCGGAGCGGCTGCAGGCCGGGCTCGACGGCCTGCGCGACACCGTGCGCGATGCCGTCGCGCAGGCGCTGGCGCTGTACGGCCGAGAAGAGACCGAGAATCTGCGCCACGAGATCCTGCGCAATGCCCAGCTGTCGCGGATCGAGCCGCGCCAGGTCGCGGCGATGCGGGCGCTGATCCGGCAGATCGCGCGCCGCCTGCGCGAGCGCTATGCGAAGCCGCGCAAGCGCCAGCGCCGCGGCCATCTCGACGTCCGCCGCACGCTCCGCCGCAACGCCGCCTGGGGCAGCGTGCCCTTCCTCACCGCGTGGAAGCGACGGCACCGCGACCGCCCGAAGATCGTCGCGCTGTGCGACGTCTCCGGCTCCGTCGCCCGCGTCTCGGACTTCTTCCTGCTGCTGATCCACAGCCTGCACGACGTCGTCAGCGACGTCCGCTCGTTCGCATTCTCCGGCCACCTGATCGAGGTCAGCGAGATCCTGGAGCAGAAGCCGGCCGAGGAGGCCATGGCCGAGATCATGCACAAGGTCGGCTTCGGCTCGTCCGACTACGGCTCGTCGCTGGTCGATTTCGAGAAGCAGTTCATGGCCTCGGTGACGCCGCAGACCACCGTGATCATTCTGGGTGATGCCCGCAGCAACAAGCTCGCCCCGCGCGCCGACATCCTGAAAGCGATCTCGGAGCGCGCCAAGCGCGTGGTGTGGCTCAATCCAGAGGGCCGCATGACCTGGGGCTGGGGCGATTCAGAGATGCCGCGCTACCAGACCTTCTGCAACGTCGTCCGCCCCTGCGCAACGGCCCAGCAGCTCGAGCGCGCCGTGAGCGACATCGTCTCGGCGTATCAGTAGGCCACCGCTCTCACCCCGTCATTGCGAGCGAAGCAAGCAATCCAGGGGCGGAGCAAGGACTCTGGATTGCTTCGTCGCTGCGCTTCTCACCATGACGCCGAAAATTCGTAGGGTGGCAAAGCCGTCGTGCGGCGCAAGCCGCGCGATGGCGTGCCCACCGACAGTCCATCCGCGCAAGACGGCGGGCATGGCGCGAACATGTAACACGGACAAACAATCACATTGCGGGCGCGCCTTTGCCCACCCTACGCACCGTCGGCGGAGCTACCTTGCCCCCGCCGCCCGCTTCAACAATGCCGCACGCTGCTGGTCCGTAAAACTCACCCCCGACTTCTTCTCCACCACGCGCACCGCCCACGACCGCATCGGATCGTCATCCACCCGCGCCGGCTCGCGCAGGATCGCGACGCCGATCTCCAGCATCTTGGCATCGGCCTGATGCTCGATGCCGCCGCCACCGGCACTTGCCAATGCCAGCGCGCCGGCCGCAGCGCCGATGCCGGCGGCCAGCGCCGTCGCCACGAAGAGTTTCCAATCCAAGTCCACCCCCTGCTCTCATCCGCCCCTGGGCGGCCACGCTCGAACAGGTTGGTGGCCGCGACATGGCGATCCCGCGTCCATCGTTCGACAGAGGGCGCATCAGACGACCACAATTGTTCGACGAACGAAGCCCGATGCCTGCGAACTGTGATGTGCTGTGTGACTGCCCGTCGCGTTACCATGTCGCAGCGCTCGAGCCTTGTGTCGTCGGGCAAATCACGACGATGCTTGCGCCCAACCTGATCCGGCGAAGAGGGGCGTACGCGTCGTCACGATACGTGGGGCAGGCTGCGGTGGACGCCGTTGCATCATGCGCTTGTTGCGCGGACGAGTGATGTCGTGGCGTACGGTGAAGTCGTGATGTCCTGATACCCCGACGCTGGTATCACCCGCGCAACGCGCTACGCGCGTTGTCGCGAACGCGACGAGGCTTCGCCTCGCGCGGAGGTGGCCAACAAGCCCGGCGCACCAGGGAGACCACGTATAAGCCGTCAAACATCGCGCAGGGAAGGCCGGCATGTTCGGCCCACCTGTGGTTCCTGCCCCGTGCATTTTTGATCGCACGGGGGCCGCGGGTGTGGTGGACACCCGGCCTTCCCTGCGCCCTCGATTTTCGCCGGGGGTGATCGACCAGCAAAGCTCGGGCCGACCAGCCGCGAGAGCGCGATGTCATATTCCAGATTCGACCGATCAAAGACGGGCCCCTGCCGGCAGCACCCGCCCTCAGCGCGGCACCACCGCAGTCGCCTCGATCTCCACCCGCGCGGCCTTCTCGACCAGCCTGACGACCTGCACCAGGGCCATCGCGGGATAATGACTGCCAAAGATCTCGCGATAGATCTTCCCAAGCTCCTTCAGATGGCCGAGATACTCATCCATGTCGACGACATACCAGGTCAGGCGCACCAGGTGCTCCGGACGCGCATGGCCCTCGGCCAGGATTGCGGAGATGTTTTCCAGCGCCTGCCGCACCTGCGCGACGAAGCCGTCGGCGAGCGTCTCGCTCGCGTCCCAGCCGATCACGCCGCCGGTGACGACGATGCGCCCCTCGGCGCTGATGCCGTTGGCATAGCCCTTTGGCATCGGCCAGCCGCTCGGCTGCAGCACGCGCATGCCCTCGGCCTCATCCTGCTTCACCACGGCCAGCGTGGGCGCCTTGGTCGTGCTCACGACTGTGCCTCCTTATCGATTGTCAGCGCCGGACGGCGGCGCGGCCACGCCTTGCGCCAGCTGCCGCAGGGCAAAGCGCTTCAGCTTGCCGGTCTCGGTCTTGGGCAACTGTGTCACGAACTCGATCGCACGCGGATATTTGTACGGTGCGATCTCGCGTTTGACATGCTCCTGCAGTTCGGCCACCAGCGCCGGTGTGCCTTCGGCTCCCGGCGCCAGCACGACATAGGCCTTCACGACCATGCCGCGCGCGTCGTCGGGAGCACCGACAACGCCGCATTCGGCGACCGCCGCGTGCGTCAGCAGCGCCGCCTCGACGTCGGTGCCGGCGATGTTGTAGCCGGACGAGACGATCATGTCATCGGAGCGCGACTGGTACCAGAAGTAGCCGTCCTCATCCATCACATAGGTGTCGCCGGTGACGTTCCAGCCGTTCTGAACATATTTGCGCTGACGCTCGTCGGCGAGATAGCGGCAGCCGGTGGGACCGCGCACTGCGAGCCGCCCCATCGTGCCCGGCGGCACGTCGCGGCCCTCGTCGTCGACGATCTTGGCCTCGTAGCCCGGCACCGGCTTGCCGGTGGCGCCGGGGCGGATCTCGTCCTCGATGGCGCTGATGAAGATGTGCAGCATCTCGGTCGAGCCGATGCCGTCCATCAGCTTCAGCCCGGTCGCCTTCAGCCAGGCGTCGAAGGTCGGCTTCGGCAGGGTCTCACCGGCGGAAACGCATTTGCGCAGCGAGGAGATGTCGCGCCCCTCGAGCTTGCTCAGCATCGCCCGATAGGCGGTCGGCGCCGTGAAGCAGATCGTGGCCTTAGTGCGCTCGATGGCCGCGAGCAGATCGTCCGGCGAGGTCTTTTCCAGCACGACATAGGATGCCCCGATATGCATCGGAAACAGCACGCCGCCGAAGCCGAAGGTGAAGGCGAGCGGTGCGGTACCGATGAAGCGGTCGCTCTGGCTGGCGCGCAGCACGTTGCGGGCGTAGCCGTCGCACACTGCGAGCATGTCGCGGTGAAAATGCATGGTGCCCTTGGGATCGCCGGTCGTACCGGAAGTGAAGGCGATCAAGCAGAGATCGTCGGAGGCGGTGTCGACTGCGGTGAACTCTGGGCTGGCATCGGCGATCAGCGCTTCCAGCGCGCTGGGCTGGCCGTTGCCCCAATAGACCACCTGCTTCAGCGCCGGCGCGATCGGCCGGGTCTTTTCCATCTCGTCGGCGAGCTTGCCATCGCACAAGGCCAGCGCGATCTGCGCCTTCTGGATCGGATAGGACAGCTCTTTGGCGCGCAGCAGCGGCATGGTGGCGACCACGATGCCGCCGGCCTTGATGACGGCCAGATAGGTGGCAACCATCATCGGATTGTTGGCGGAGCGGAGCAGCACGCGGCCGCCGGGCACGAGGCCGAGCTTGCCGACCAGGACGTTGGCGATCCTGTTCACCAGGGCCTGCAGCTCACGATACGTGTAGCCGATGTCAGCGCTGATGATGCACGGCGCATCGCCCCGCCCCTCATTCACCCAGCGATCGACGAAATGCGTCACGCAGTTCAGCCGCGGCGGATACTGAAATTCGGGCCGGCTGAAGACGAAGTCAGGCCACAGCTCGCGCGGCGGCAGATTGTCCTGGGCGAAGGTGTCGACGTGGGCGCTGTGCGCATGCGCACTGGCGCTCTCCGGCTGCTGAACCTTGGCGGCAGTGGCCATCACACGCTCCTGTCTGAAGGGAAGAACGCCCGGCACGTTTCAGTCCTAAACATTTTAGACTTAAAACATCTGGACGCAAGAGCCGAAGAGAGCCGAAGATTGTGCACTGCCCGCAAATTGTTTGAGCGTTTGCCGCGCGTGGCAGCGTGGCCTGCGACGTCCTGTCAGGCCCGCTTCAATCCTGCCGGCGCTGCACGGCCTTCTGCGCCGACCCCTTGGTCTTGGCGAGCAGCCGCATCAACTCGCGCACGTCTTTCTCCGTGAGATCGCCGAAGATATCCGCGATCCAGGTCTCGTGCTCGGCCGCCATCTTGCGGAATTCGGCGCGACCGAGCTTGGTCAGCCGGATCACCTGGACGCGGCGGTCGGTGTCGGAGGTGCGGCGATCCAGATGGCCGGATTCGACGAGGCGCTCGACCAGTCCGGTGACGTTGCCGTTCGAGACCATCATGCGCTTGGAGACGTCGGACAAGGTCATGCCGTCGGGCGCCTTGTCGAGCTGCGCCATCAGGTCGAAACGCGGCAGGGTCACGTCGAAACGCTCGCGCAGCCGGCTGCGGATCTCGCCTTCGATCAGCGTCGTGCAGGTGAGCAGGCGCAGCCACAGCCGCAGCTCCTCGGCATGGTCCTCGGGCAGCTCGACAGCCTTGGTCTCGGAATCAAGCGTCATGACGGAATCACTTGGGCACGTTCAGCCTCGTCTGGCGAGGCTCGTGAGTTTGACCTTCAGGACCTCCCGGGAGCAAGGAAAAATGTACCGTCATTTTGCGCAGGACGATGAGGCGGCAATTCCTTTAACCTTCAAGCAATTGGCGCGGCGCTTGCATGCGTGCCGAAACTGCCCTTTCCGCAAGCAGCTCGCTTGCGGCTGAGGGCGTCATCAGACTAGGCTTGTGACCAAGCTGCGGTCTGGCCCATCGTTTGGTCAGGTGCAAAAAACATAAACCTGAAATTCCGCATCCCGGGGGAGTTGTCATGAAAATGAGTTCGAAGCTGGCCGGTTTCGGCGTCGGTCTTGGCATTGCTGCGAGCCTGCTCGCCCAGCCGACGCTGGCCGCCGACAAGATCAAGATCGGCGTCATCGTCACCCTCTCCGGCCCCGCCGCCGCGCTCGGCGGCCAGGTCCGCGACGGCTTCAACCTTGCCATCAAGGACCTCGGCGGCAAGATGGGCGGCAAGGACGTCGAGGTGGTCGTCGCCGACGACGAGCTCAAGCCGGACGCCGCGATCACCAAGGTCAAGGGCCTGCTCGAGCGTGACAAGGTCGACTTCGTCGTCGGTCCGATCTTCTCCAACATGCTGCAGGCGATCCACCGGCCGGTCACCGAGAACAAGACCTTCCTGATCAGCCCGAATGCCGGTCCGTCCAGCTACGCCGGCAAGGAGTGCAGTCCCTACTTCTACGTGACCTCGTACCAGAACGACCAGGTGCATGCCGTTCTCGGCAAGGTCGCGCAGGACCGCGGCTACAAGAAGATGTATCTGCTGGTTCCGAACTACCAGGCCGGGCGCGATTCCGTCGCCGGCTTCAAGCTCGACTACAAGGGCGAGATCGTCGAGGAGTCCTACGTCCCCCTCAACACGCTCGATTTCCAGCCTGAACTGTCCAAGATCTCCTCGCAGAAGCCGGACGCCGTGTTCACTTTCATGCCGGGTGGCATGGGCGTGAACCTCGTCAAGCAGTTCAAGCAGGCCGGCCTTGCCGACACCATTCCGGTGCTCTCGGCCTTCACGGTCGACGAATCCACGCTGCCTGCGCAGCAGGACGCCGCGGTCGGAATGTTCGGCGGCGCCAACTGGGCGCCCAATTTCGACAATCCGCAAAGCAAGAAGTTCGTCGCCGGCTACGAGGCCGCCTACAACAGCGTGCCCGGCACCTACGCCATGCAGGCCTATGACGCCGCGCTTTTGATCGACAGCGCCGTGAAGGCGGTCAATGGCGACCTCAGCAACAAGGATGCGGTGGCCGCGGCGCTGAAGAAGGCCGATTTCGCCTCGCTGCGCGGCAACTTCAAGTTCAACACCAATGGCTACCCGATCCAGGACTTCTATCTGACCAAGGTCGCCAAGCGGCCCGACGGCAAGTTCCAGACCGAAATCGTGCAGAAGGTGTTCGAGAACTACGCCGACCGCTACGCCAAGGATTGCGCGGCCAAGTAACAACAGGGAGCGAAACCAACATGAATCATCCGGAAATCGCCGGCATCACCCGGGCCAATGAGGGCATCCAGGGCATCTCCTGGAACATCCTCGGCCAGGTCTACGTGCCGAAGAACCGCACCGAGCACAGCTTCTCCTGGCATGCGACGTTCCCGGTCGGCACCTTCGTGCCGCCGCACATTCATCCCGACCAGGACGAGTATCTCTACATCCTCGAGGGCCGGCTCGACTTCTTCCTCGACGGCGCCGAGGAATACGCCACCGCCGGCGACACGGTGCGGCTGCCGATGGGCAAGCCGCACGGCATCTTCAACAAGTCGCAGCAGACGGCCAAAACGCTGTTCTGGGTGTCGCCGACCCGGCGGCTCTACGAGCTGTTCTGGGCGATCCACAACATGCGCGAGCAGAACCCGGACGACGTGGTGAAGCTCGCCGCCGAGCACAACATCCACTTCCTGCCCCCGCCTCCGGGGGCGTGAGGCGGGCTGGTGCTTGGGTTCGAACTATACCACAGAATGCAGTCGGCTCCCTCTCCCCGTTCTTACGGGGAGAGGGCTGGGGTGAGGGGCAGTCCGGAAAACGGTGCTCGACGCTGACTTACGACGCCTGCCGCGTCACCATCCGCGCGGCAAAGCCGGCCCGGCTGGCATAGCCGCGCACGATGCCTTCGCGGGCTTCGTAGTTGAGGATGGTGTTGATGTCGCTGAACCCCTGCGGCGCGAGCTGCTCGACGGCATCGATGACGCCCTCGGGGCCGCCGCGACGGTTGGACGCGACGATCTCGGCCGTCATCGGCAGCCGCTTCTGCTCATAGGTCATCAGCGCCTGGCGCGGATGCTCGGAGCGGGCCAAGGCATCAGCGAGCGCTCGGGCATCGAGAATGGCCTGCGAGGCGCCGTTGGAGCCGACCGGGTACATCGGATGCGCGGCGTCGCCCAGCAGCGTGACGCGGCCACTCGACCAGTAAGGCAACGGATCGCGGTCGCAGCAGGGATATTCCCAGAACTCCGGCGTCGCCCGCACCATCGCGGCGAAGTCGACCTGGGGAATGGAGAAGCCGTTGACATGCGGCATCAGCTCGTCGGCCTTGCCGAGCCGCGACCAGTCCTCGCGCCGCGGCGGCGCGGTGTTGGCATCGCCGATGCGCACCAGCACGGCCCAGTTGGTGAGGCGGCTCGCGGGGCTCGAGCCCTCGGCGATCGGATAGACCACCGCCTTGGCGTTGAGGCCGCCGGCGATGATCATCGAACGCCCGGTCAGGAACACCGGCCAGTCGGTGGCGCCGCGCCACAGCATCAGGCCGTTCCAGCACGGCGCGCCCTCGTTCGGGAACAGCGTCTGCCGGACCTTGGAATGGATGCCGTCGGCGCCGATCAGCACGTCGCCGCGGGCGGTGTGGACATGAGCACCAGTGCGGTCGAAGAAATAGGCGGTGACCCCGCCCTCATCCTGGGTGAAGGCGCCGAGCCGGCAGCCGGTGTGGACCTTCTCAGGCCCGAGCCGCTGCATCACCGCCTGATGGATCACGCTCTGCAAACGGCCGCGGTGAATCGAGAATTGCGGCACGTCATGGCCGGCATCGAGCCCGCGGGTCTCGTGCCAGACCTCCTGGCCGCGCCGGGTCAGGTAGAACAGCTCGTAGGTGCGGATCGCGACCTCATCGAGCCGGTCGAGCAACCCGAGCTGGGCGAGCTCCCGGATCGCGTGCGGCAGGGTGTTGATGCCGACACCGAGCTCGCGGATTGCATCCGCCTGCTCGAACAGCTCACAGTCAATGCCCCGCGCCCGCAGCATCAGCGCCGTGGTCAGTCCGCCGATACCGCCGCCTACGATGATCGCCTTCATCGTCCCCTACTCCACTCGTACTTCGCATACCGGGCGGCAGCGTTGCACAGCGGCTCACTCCGCCGCAAGCGGCTTCGCAGCCTCGGCCTTCAGCTCGGCCCGCGTTTTCGGCTTAGCCTTAATCTTCAGCTCCTCGAAATCCTGCCGGTCGCGGACGCTGTTGCGGAAGATCTGCTCCTTGCCCGGCAGATATTGCGGTGGACAGAACATGTCGGCGCCGTACCAGGCCGCGGCCTTCATCGTGAAGGCGGGGTCGACCAGATGCGGACGGCCGAGCGCGACGAGATCGGCGCGGCCGGCGGCGAGGATGGTATTGACCTGGTCGGCCGAAGTGATGTTACCGACGCACATGGTGGCGACATCAGCCTCATTGCGGACCTGGTCCGAGAACGGCGTCTGGAACATGCGGCCGTAGATCGGCTTGGCCTCGCGCACGGTCTGCCCGGTCGAGACGTCGACGAGATCGACGCCCGCCTCGCCGAAGGCGCGGGCGATCAGCACCGCGTCGTCACCAGTGATGCCGCCCTCGGCCCAGTCGGTGGCGGAGATGCGCACCGAGATCGGCTTGTGCGCCGGCCACGCCGCGCGCATCGCCGCGAACACTTCCAGCGGGAAGCGCAGCCGGTTTTCCAGCGAGCCGCCGTACTCATCGGTGCGCCTGTTGGTCAGCGGCGAGATGAAGCTCGCGAGCAGATAGCCGTGGGCGCAGTGCAGTTCGAGCATGTCGAATCCGCAGCGGTTGCCGCGCTCGGCCGCAGCGACGAAGTCGGTCTTGATCGCATCCATCGACTGGCGGTCGAGCTCGCGCGGCACCTGGCTGTCCGGGAAATACGGCAATGGCGACGCCGACACCACGTCCCAGCCGCCCTGCTCCAACGGCCGGTCGATGCCGTCCCACATCAGCTTGGTCGCGCCTTTGCGGCCGGCGTGGCCGAGCTGCAGCGCGAACTTCGCCTGCGAGTTCGCATGGACGAAATCGACGATGCGCGTCCACGCCGCCTCCTGGGCGTCGTTCCACAGACCGGCGCAGCCGGGCGTGATGCGGGCACCGCGGCTGACGCAGGTCATCTCGGTGAACAGCAGACCCGCGCCGCCGATCGCGCGCGAGCCGTAATGCACCAAGTGGAAATCGCCAGGGACACCTTCCTCCGCCGAGTACATGCACATCGGCGACAGCACCGCGCGGTTCACGATTGTCATCTCGCGCAGCTTGAGCGGCTGGAACATCGGCGCCAAGGGCTTCTCGACATCGACATCAAAACCCTTGGCGCGGACCTGGCGCGCGAAGGCCTTGTCAACCTCGGCCACGAAGTCCGGCGCGCGCAGAGTGAGATTGTCGTAGGTGATCGCTTTCGAGCGCGTCATCACGCCGAACGCGAACTGAACCGGATCGAAATCCCAGAAGCGGTCGACATGCTCGAACCAGACCAGCGACACGTCGGCGGCGTGCTGGGTCTTCTCGACCTCCTCGCGCCGGCCATGCTCGTAAAGATCGAGCGCCGCTGGAATGTTGGGCGCGCGCTGCATGGCGTCGGCCAGCGCGATCGCGTCCTCCATCGCAAGCTTGGTGCCCGAACCGATCGAGAAATGCGCGGTCGACTTGGCGTCACCGAGCAGCACCATGTTGTCCCTGACCCAGCGCTTGTTGCGGATCATCGGGAAATTGCGCCACATCGAGCGGTTGATCAGCAGCGGATGGTCGCCGAGGAACCAGCCGAAGATCTCCTTCATGCGATCGGCGGACTGCCGCTCGTCGAGCCCGGTCAGGCCGGCGCGCTCGAAGGTCTCGGGATCCGTCTCGAATATCCAGGTCGAGTGCCCCGCCTCATACTGATAGGCGTGCGCAATGAACGGGCCCCACTCCGTCTCCTGGAAGATGAAGGTGAAGGCGTCGAGCGGCTTGGTCGAGCCCATCCACGCGAACTTGTTGGCGCGCAGGTCGACCTCGGGCTGGAAGTGATCGACATACTTCTGGCGGAAGCGGCTGTTGATGCCATCCGACAGGATCAGGAGATCGGCATCAGCGAATTGCGTCTCGTCCTCGAGATCGACCTCGAAGTGCAGAGCGACACCCAGCTCGTGGGCACGCTCCTGCAGGATGCGCAGCAGCGTGCGGCGCGAGCAGCCGCAGAAGCCGTTGCCGCCGACGCGATGCACCGTGCCGCGGAAGTGCACGGCGATATCATCCCAGTAGGCGAACTCCTGGGTGATGCGCTGGTAGCTCGGCAGATCGTGCTTCTCGAAATTGTCGAGCGTGGCGTCCGAGAACACCACGCCGAAGCCGAACGTATCGTCGGCACGGTTGCGCTCGTAGACCGCGATGTCGGCGCTGGGCCGCTGCTTCTTGAGCAATATCGCCGCATAGAGACCGGCAGGTCCGCCGCCGATGATCGCGATCTTCATGAGCGCCTCCGCTGGAGAGCCGAGCCAATGAAAATTATTTTAGACCTAAAATATCTCCTGGCAAGTCCCTTTGGTTCCCGCGGCCGCTCAATTGCCCTGGAAGACCGGTTTGGACTTGGCGGCGAACGCTTCGAAGGCGCGGTTGAAATCCTCTGTCGTCATGCACAAGGCCTGGGCAACTGCCTCCGCCTCGATCGCCTCCTCGACCGACATCGCCCATTCCATCGCCAGCATGCGCTTGGTCATCGTGTTGGCAAAGGTCGGGCCGTTCGCGATCTCTGTTGCCAGTGTCACGGCCTGCCCCAGCACGTCGGCGGGCGCGACGGTGCGGCTGAAGAAGCCCCAGCGCTCACCCTCGTCCGCGCTCATGAAGCGGCCAGTGTAGAGCAGTTCGGACGCACGCGACTGGCCGATAATGCGCGGCAGGATCGCGCAGGCGCCCATGTCGCAGCCGGCAAGACCGACCTTGTTGAACAGGAACGCGACCTTGGCGCCGGTCGCTGCGAGACGAATGTCGGAGGCCATCGCGACGATGGCGCCGGCACCGGCGCAGATGCCCTCGACCGCGGCGACGATCGGCTGCGGACAGGCGCGCATCGCCTTGACCAGGTCGCCGGTCATGCGGGTGAAGGCGGTGAGACCCTTGGTGTCCATCTTCACCAGCGGGCCGATGATCTCGAACACATCGCCGCCGGACGAGAAGTTGCCGCCGGCGCCGGTCACGACCACCGCCTTGACCTCATCGTCGAAGGCACAGGCCCGGAAGAAATCGGTCAGCTCGCGATAGCTCTCGAACGTCAGCGGATTCTTGCGCTCGGGCCGGTTCAACGTCACGGTCGCGACGCGATCCTTGACCGTAAGCAGGAAATGGCTGGGCTTGTAGTCCGCCAGCGGCACGGTGACGGGGTTGGCCGGTCTCGACATGTAAGTTCCCTCTGTTCAACTGTTTTCGTTAGGCCAGGGCGCTGCGGCTCACACTTCGCCGCCGGCAACCGCGATCGCCTGCCCCGTGATCGCACCGGCACCGCTGCCGCACAGCCACAGCACAGTGTCGGCAACCTCCTGCGGCATGATGAGACGCCCCTGCGGATTGTGCTTGGCAAGCTCGGCGATCGCTTGGTCCCGGCTGCGGCCGGTCTTTTTCATGATGTTGTCGACGCTTTCCGCGACAAGATCGGTATCGGTAAAGCCGGGACACACGGCATTGACCGTGACGCGCGTCGCGGCCAGCTCCAGCGCCAGCGATCGCGTGAGGCCGACGACCGCATGCTTGGCCGCGGTGTACGCGCTGACATAGGGATAGCCCTTGAGGCCCGCGGTAGACGCCACTGCGACAATCCTGCCATAGGGCCTGCCCTTCATTGCCGGCAGCACCGCCTGCACGGCGTGTACGACGCCCATGAAGTTGATGTCCATCATGCGGTGGAACAACGCGGTGTCGGATTTCAGGAACGGCGCCGATTCTGCGCTTCCCGCATTGGCGACCAGAATGTCGATCGGCTGATGCGCGGCGGCGCATGCGGCTGCGGCATTGAGCGCCGCCGGATCGGCAACATCGGCGATTGCGGCATGATCTGCGCATCCGGCCGCGATCGCCTCATCGAGCGTTGCGCGGTTGCGACCGACGATCGTCACGGTTGCGCCCGCAAGCTTCAAGGCGCGCGCGATTTCGCGGCCAATGCCGCGCCCGCCCCCGGTCACCATCGCATGCGCGGCTTGCGGAAGTCCGGACATGCGTGCGCCTCCTCTGATTTCGTTGGCTCGTCTCGACGGAGAAGTTATTTTAAACTTCAAATTTTTGCAACAACACGCCGGAAGCGGCTTGACACCTCGTTTACCGCGACTAGCGTTCAAGGGCCTGGAGCGAGCAACGTAGCGGCCTCGGGCATATCTCGGAGGTCTGCGTGCCTGCGTCGCAAATCGTTACCACGAAGGACGGCCGCTTCGGCTACGAGGCATCGGGGACGCCCGAGCAACAGAGCGTTGTGTTCCTGCACGGCATCGGTGGCGCCGCGCGCGCCTGGCGTGGTCAGCTCGATTATTTCGGCGAGCGCTGCCATGCGGTGGCCTGGGACATGCCGGGCTATGGCCGATCCGCCCGGCTCGACATGGTCAGCATCACCACGCTCGCCGCTGCGCTCCAAGACTTCCTGATTCAGATCGGCGCCAAGCAGCCGATCCTCGTTGGTCATTCCATCGGCGGAATGATCGTACAGGAATGGTTGACGATGCATCCACAGGCCGCGTCGGCCGTGGTGTTGGCTCAGACCAGCCCGGCCTTCGGCAAGGCCGACGGCGACTGGCAGAAATCGTTCATCGAGGCGCGCCTCGGCCCGCTGGATCGCGGAGCGACGATGGCGTCATTGGCGTCGGGCCTGGTCGAGGAGTTGGTCGGCGACGATCCCGATCCGCACGGCCTTGAAATTGCAACCTCCTGCATGGCCGGCGTGCCCGAGGCAAGCTATCGCTCGAGCATGCTGGCCCTGCTCGGTTTCGACCGGCGACAAGCCTTGAGGGACATCAAGGTGCCGACGCTGGTGCTCTCGGGATCGAAGGATCGCAACGCACCGGCGCCGATGATGGAGAAGATGGCAAGCTTCATTCCCGCGTCGAGCTACGTCGAGATCCAAGGCGCCGGCCATCTCGTCAATCTCGAACGGCCCGGCGAATTCAACACTGCGCTCGACGCCTTTCTGAGGGCGCACGCGACAACGACGGCAGCGGAGGCACAATGACCATTCAGGTCCAGAAGACGGCGACGGCATCCCGTGAGGCACTCGACGCCCCGATGTTCGATCCGGCCGCGTACCGGCTGACCGCTGAGCAGGCCGACATCATCACTCGCGCTCGGCAACTCGGACAGAGCGTGCTGGCGGGCCGCGCCGCGACCTGGGATCGCGAGGCGAGCTTTCCGACTGAGAACTACAAGGACCTGCATCGCGCCGGCCTGCTCGGCATCTCCGTTCCCAAGGCTCTCGGCGGCCTCGGCGCCGGCTACCAGACCTATGCACTCACCGCCGCCGAGATCGGCCGCTATTGCGGCGCGACCGCGCTGACCTGGAACATGCACGTTTGCTCGACCTTATGGTCCGGACCGCTCGCCGACGACCTCGACATGGAGGACGACGTCCGCGCCGAGCATGAGCGGCGGCGCGCGATCCACTACAAGCGCATCGTCGAGGACGGCGCGATCTACTCGCAACCGTTCTCGGAAGGCGGCGCAGCCGCGGCGGGCGGCGTCGCCTTCGGCACCGAGGCCAAGCCGGTCAATGGCGGCTGGCTGATCAACGGCAAGAAGATCTTCGCCTCGCTTGCCGGACACGCGGATTATTATGGTGTGCTATGCACCGAGGTCAGCGAGGGCGAGAAGGCGTCCCGCCGCAACACGCTCTATCTCGCGGTGCCGGCGAAAACGGAGGGCGTCTCCGTCGTCGGCGACTGGGATCCGCTGGGCATGCGCGGCACGGTGTCACGCACGCTGCTGTTCAAGGATGTCTTCGTCGCGGAAGACGCCGCCTTGATGCCGCGCGGCGTCTACTTCCAGGCGGCCATGCGCTGGCCGCACATGTTCATGACGCTGTCGCCGACCTATATGGGCCTGGCGCAAGCGTCCTATGACTTCACCGTCAAATATCTGCGCGGCGAGGTGCCGGGCATGCCGCCGGTCAAGCGGCGGATGTATCCGACCAAGCAGATCGCGGTGGCGCAGATGCAGATCAAGCTGGAGCAGATCAAGGGCATCTGGTTCCAGGCGGTGACCGAGGCGCGCGCCAATCCGACCAAGGAGCAGGTGCTGCGCGCCTATGCGGCGCAATACTCGGTGATGGAGGGGGCCAATGACCTGGCGGCGCTCGCCATCCGCACCTGCGGCGGACAGTCGATGCTCAAGACGCTGCCGCTGGAGCGCATCTATCGCGACAGCCGTTGCGGCTCCCTGATGCTGCCCTGGACCGCCGAATTGTGCCTCGACCGCATCGGCCGCGAGGCACTGTACGAGCCCGGCGAGACGGACGACTGAGCGTGGACCTCTGCAACCTGATCGAGCGCAATGCGGCGTTCACGCCGGACAAGCCGGCGATCCACTTCGAAGGCGTGACGCTGAGTTATGCCGATTTCAGCGCGCGCATCGCTCTGACGGCGCGGGCGCTGAAATCGGAGTTCGGCGTCGGGCGCGGCGACCGCGTCGCGATCCTGAGTCTCAACCGGCCGGACTATCTGGTCCTGCTCTATGCTTGCGCGCGGCTTGGCGCGATCCTGGTGCCGCTGAACTGGCGGCTTGCGGTGGCCGAGCAGGTCTTCATTCTTTCCGATGCCGCGGCCAAGGTGCTGGTGCTCGAGCAGGCGTTTGCGCCGGTGCTGCCGGCGCTAGCGGAGCAGCACCCGGAGACAGTGCCGGTCGGCATCGATTTCACGCCGGCTAACGGATTGCAGATCGACGATCTCCTAGCGCGTGGCCACGGCGACGATCGCAACCCGCACATCGATCTCTCCTGCCCGCTGCTGATCGTCTACACCTCGGGCACCACGGGCCGGCCGAAGGGCGCAGTGCTGCGGCAGGAGGCGCTGCTGTGGAACGGGGTGATGAGCCAGCACATGCATGGCCTGACCTCCGACGATCACGTGCTGACGGTGCTGCCGCTGTTCCATGTCGGCGGCCTCAACATCCAGACCACGCCGGCGCTGCATCACGGCGCCACCGTCACGCTGCACGCCCGCTTCACCCCGGATTCGACGCTGGCCGCGATCGTCAACGACCGGCCGACATTGACCGTGCTGGTGCCTGCAACGATCCAGGCCGTCACCGAGCATCCGGGCTGGGCCGCCGCGAACCTGTCGTCGCTCAAGGCCGTCGCCACCGGCTCGAGCATCGTGCCGCCGGCGCTGATCGCGCGTATCACGGCGCGCGGTGTGCCGGTACTGCAGGTCTATGGCTCGACCGAGACCTGTCCGATCGCGGTCTACACGCGGCTCGGCGGCAACCTCTCGCGCGCAGGCTCGACCGGCCTGCCCGGGCTGTGCTGCGAGGCCAAGATCATCGACAAAGACGGCGACGAACTTCCGGCGGGCAAAGCGGGCGAGATCGCCGTGCGCGGGCCCAATCTGTTCTTCGAATATTGGGGCAACGCCAAAGCCACGCAGCAGGCGATCCATGACGGCTGGTACCGCACCGGCGACATCGCCCAGCGCGATGCGGAGGGGTACTTCTTCGTGCTCGAGCGCAAGAACAACATGATCATTTCGGGCGGCGAGAACGTCTATCCGGCCGAGATCGAGCGCGTGCTCAGCGAGCATCCCGACGTCATCGACTGCGGCGTGATCGGCCGGCCCGATCCGCGCTGGGACGAGGTGCCGGTCGCCTTCGTGGTCAAGCGCCAGGGCTGCGCGCTTGAGGCCGAGACCCTGCGCGCGCATCTGCAGTCGCAGCTCGCGCGCTTCAAGGTGCCGCGGGACATCGTTTTCGTCGACGACCTGCCGCGCACCGCGCTCGGCAAGGTGCAGCACCATCTGCTGCGCCAGATCGATGACCCCGAAATAAGCGAGACGGAGACGCGCTCTTGAAAATTGCAGTGCTCGGCGGCGGCAACGGCTCCTTTGCAGCGGCAGGCGATTTCGCGCTCGGAGGTCACGAGGTCCGGCTGTGGCGCCGCGATGCGGACGCTGTCGCGCAGCATCGAGCGGCGGGCTCGACGATCGTCGTCAAGGACGTCAATGGCCGGCATGAGGCCAGGCTCGCGCTGGTCACGACCGACATCGGCGAGGCCGTCCATGGTGCCGAGCTGATCCTCTGCCCGGCGCCGGCCTTCGCACAGGCCGACATCGCGCGCCGTCTGGCGCCGCATCTGACCGACGGCCAGGTCGTATTCCTGCCGCCGGCGACCTTCGGCACCATGATCTTCGCGGCGGCCGCACGCGACGCCGGCAACAAAGCCAGTGTCAGCTACGCCGAGACCGGCACCCTGCCCTGGCTGACCCGCAAGCATGGCCCGTTCGAAGTGGCGATCACCATCCGCGCCAAGCGGCTGCCCGTCGGCGTGTTTCCTCTCAGGACGGCGGACCGCGCTCTCGCGGTGATCGGCCGCGCCTTCCCCGGCGTGATCGAGCCGTGCGGCGATGCGCTGTCGGGCGCGCTGATGAATGCCGGCTGCATCATCCATCCGCCGCTGATCGTGATGAATGCAGGGCCGATCGAGCATTTCGAGCGCTGGGACATCCACAAGGAGGGCACGCAGCCGTCGATCCGCCGCGTCACCGATGCGCTCGATGCGGAGCGGATCGCGGTGCGCGAAGCGCTCGGCTACGGCGCGCCGCATTTTCCGCTGGCGCATCACTACGCCAAGGAGGGCGAGATCTGGATGTATGGCCGCGGCTCGCACGATCGGCTCACCGATTCCGGCGACTGGCGCGAGCAGCTGGTGCTGACGCAGCACCGCTACATGCGCGAGGATCTCCGGCTCGGCCTGTCGTTCCTGATCTCGGCGGCCGAGCTGAGCGGCACGCCTGTGCCGCTTGCCCGCGCTTTCCTTGCCATCGGCGGCGCGATCTGCGGCGAGGATTTCTGGGCGACGGGACGCACGCTCGCCAGCCTCGGCCTCAGCGGTCTCGATCGAACCGCCCTGCAGGCGCTGTTGCGCGACGGGTTCGCGGCATGAGCACGCGCGGTCATATTGCCTGCCTCGGCGCCGGCCGCATGGGGCGCGGCATCGCGGTGGCTTTCGCCTATGCCGGCCATCCCGTGACGATGATCGACATCAAGGCGCGCACGGCGGCCGAGTTCGACAGGCTGCAGCGCGAGGCCCTCGGCGAGATCAGCGCGACGTTCGCGACCTTGGCGCGGCTCGGGATGCTGCAGACCGCGGATGCCGACAGACTGATGGCGAAGATCAGCGTGGCTCCGGCCGACGCGAGCAGCGACGTGCTGGCGCAGACCACGCTCGTCTTCGAAGGCGTGCCGGAGATCGTCGACCTCAAGCGCGAGGTGTTGGCCGCGGCGTCGCGCGCGGTCGCGCCGGACGTCATCATCGCCTCGACGACGTCGACCATCCTGGTCGATGATCTCTCCGGTGCGATCGAGCGGCCCGAGCGATTTCTCAATGCCCATTGGCTCAACCCGGCCTATCTGATCCCGCTGGTCGAGATCTCGCCGGGCAAGGCCACAGATCCCGACGTCACGGCGCGGCTGAAGGCTCTGCTGGAAGACATCGGCAAGGTGCCGGTGGTCTGCGCGGCGACGCCGGGCTTCATCGTGCCGCGCATCCAGGCGCTCGCCATGAACGAGGCGGCGCGCATGGTCGGCGAAGGCGTCGCCAGCGCCGAGGAGATCGACAAGGCGATCCGCTACGGCTTCGGCTTCCGCTACGCCGTGCTCGGCCTGCTTGAATTCATCGACTGGGGCGGCGGCGACATCCTGTATTACGCCAGCCGCTATCTCGAAGGTGCGCTGGGCAGCGACCGCTACCGCGCGCCCGAGGTGATCGAGCGCAACATGGCGGAGGGCCGCATCGGCCTGCGTACCGGTTCGGGCTTCCTCGACTATTCCGGGATGGATGTCGCCGCCTATCGCGAGCACCGGCTGGGAGCGCTGGTCGACATGCTCAGGCATTTCAAACTGGCCCGGCCACCGGTGGTGGATTGAGCGCGGCGAGTGCACGTGAATGCGCCCTCTCCCTTTGCGGGAGAGGGCATGTAGGACAGTGCGGCGAGCTCGGTTGGGTGAGGGGTATGTTTCCACGAGCTTTGCTCGCTGAGAGATACCCCTCACCCAATCGAGTGCGAGGATGGGCCGGCGATGCCCTCTCCCGCAAGGGGAGAGGACGCTGTATCGCGCAGCGAGGCGATGGGTGCGGTCGGATTCACGGTTCAAACAGCGATCGGCATGAGGGCGCAGTCTCGCGGCACATCATGCCCGAGGTATGCGATGAGTTCGTCCCTCTGGGAATGCAGAGGGCGCAGGGAATGCCGGGTGAAGGCCTCACCCATGGCCCGCCTGCGAAAAAAATGCAGGCGGCAGGTACCACAGGCAAAGCCGAACACGCCGGCATTCCCTGCGCGATGGGTCTAACGCTTATACGCAGTCTCCCTGGTGCGCCGGGCTTGTTGGCCACCATCACCGCGCGGCACTGAGGCCGACGCGACTTGATACCAGCGTCGGGGTATCAGGACGCTGCGACTTCACGTCCGCGACAGATCGTTCGTCCGCGTCCTCGTAAGAAGACGCTGCGATCTCTCGCGGCCATCGCATCCCCACCTCGCGTGTCGTGACGATCGCGCGCAACGCCCCTCCGCAGTGAGGCGGGATGCAGAGAGAAAACCACGATTTCCGAAAAATAGCAAGTGATTTATTTTTTTCTGAATTCGCTCAGGTTCGGCATCGTCATCGATACGCCTCGTCGTGTTGGGCGACCTGCCGCCGCGACCAAGGTGCGCTCCCCCCTTGCGGGGAGGGGAGCACCCCGTTGTCGGGGCGATCGCTTGAATACGCCAAGGAGTTTACCCGAACACGTCCTGCAGCACGCCATCCTTGATCACGGCGACCCCGTCCAGCTCGATCGTGGTGCCCATCATCGGCAGGTCGAAATGACCCGCCGTGTAACGGCCGGCGAATTCGTTGGCGCCGGTGGAGAACAGGAAGTTGCCGGGGACGGCGCGCAGTTCGGTGCCGTTGGTGTCGCGCTGGTCGTACATGGTCAGCGCCTCGTAGCGCGCGCCGGGGTTCATGCCCCAGCCGACATGCGACACCGCATAGGCCTCGCGGTCGCCCCAGGAGGCGAGATAGGCGCGCATCATCGCGGCGTCGGCGCCCTCGCCTGCCAGGTCCGTGATGTAGTCGTCGCGCATGGTCATCGTGACGGGCGAGCTCAGATAGCGCTTGAAGGTGAGGTTGATGTCGCCGGGCGCCATGACGATGGTGCCGTTGACCGATTTGCTCCTGGGGAAGCTGACGACGATGCCGCCCGGCCAGTGCGCCAGCGTGCCGGGACGATCGGTCCAGCCCCAGACGCCGACGGTGGAGGCGCCCTCCATGACGACGTCGAGATCGGTGCCGGCCTTCGAGGTCACGCGCATGCGCTTCGTGCCGCGCAGCATCTTGGCGGCGGCCCGCACGCGCTTCTCCAGCGCCGCATCGGGCCGCATGCGCTCCAGCGCTTCCGGATGCTCGTTGGAGATCACCAGGATGCGCGCGCCGGCCTTGAGGATCTCGGGCGTTTCCACTGCATGCATCAGACCCTCGATGGTGCAGTCGACGACGAAGCCGGCCTGCTGCAAGGCCGTCACGACGGGCCCGAGCTTGCCGATCGCCTCCGACGCGCCGGTCGAGCGCACCGGGACCGGATGGGGGTTGCGCGGCGTCGGCACCACCACATGAAAGGGACGCGCGCCCATGCGCAACAGCGCCAGCTCCGCGATGTGCACGTTAAGCGCGCGCGACTGCGTCTCCGACAGGATGGCGGCGGTGTCCCCGGCCTTCACCGCGCAGCGCTCGAAGATCTCGCAGAATGCGTCGATCCATTTCGCCTCGATGCGATCCGCCAGCATGGTCGTTCTCCCGATTCTTGTCGTTGTTTGTATCAGACCGAGGGGAAGCCGCGCAGCAGGTACGCGCGCAGGCCCTGCAGCAGGGCATTGAGAATGAGGCCGAGGAGCGAAATCGTGATCAGCGGCACGAACATGTCGACGGCCTGGAAGGTGCGCGCGGCGGTCACCAGCACATGGCCGAGCCCGTCGGTCGAGGTGATCATCTCGGCCAGGAACACGACGATGCAGGAGATGACGAGGCCGATGCGGCAGCCGGTCAGGATCGACGGCATCGCCGCCGGCAGCACCACCTTCCACAGCACGTCGCGCGGCGGCGTCCCGGCGGCGAGTGCCGACCAGATCAGCTTCTGCTCGACCGTGGTGGCACCGTAGTAGGTCGACAGCAGGATCGGGAACAGCGCATCGGCCGCCACCAGCATGATCTTGGATTCGTGGCCGAAGCCGAGCAGCAGCAGGAAGGCCGGATAGAGCGCGACCTTCGGCAGCGGCGCCAGCACGCGCACGATCGGCTTGACGGCGGCGTTGACGGGCGGGCTCACCGCAGCGGCAATTCCCAGGGAAACACCGAGCACCACGGCGATCGCAAAGCCGGCGAACAGCCGGAACAGCGTCGCCACGATGTCCTGCTGGAAGGTGACGCTGGTGAGCTGCTGGCCCATGCGCAGGAACACCTGCCCCGGCGGCGGCAGCAGGGTCGGTGGCGCGTAGCCGAACGACACCAGCCCCTGCCACAGCAGCAGGACCAGCACGATCGGCGCGGCGCCCAGCAGGATGTCGTTGGAGGTGCGCGTCATGAGAAGCTCAGGGGCATGTCGAACTGCGGCTCGGACCAGCGCACCAGCCAGCGCCTGACGACCTCGAACGCCGCATCGAGGCAGATGCCCATGGCGCCGATGATGATGATCATCGCGAACACCGTGTCGTACTGGCCCATGTCGAGCGCGTTGAACAGGATGTTGCCGGCGCCGGACTGCCGCGCGATCATCTCGCTGGTGACCATCGTGATCAGCGCCAGCACCAGGCCGGTCCGACAGCCGGTCAGGATCTCCGGCAAGGCTGCCGGCAGGACAATGCGCAGCAGACGCTCGGCCGGCGACAGACCCATCGCCGCTCCCGACCACAGCATCTTCTCCTCGACCGCCTTGGCGCCCTCGAAGCTGTGGTAGATCACCGGAAGGCTGACGCCGAGGAAGATCACCAGCGTCTTGGAAATGTCGCCGACGCCGAGCCACAGCATGATGATCGGCATCAGCGCCGCCTTCGGCACCGGGTAGATCAGCATCAGCAGCGGATTGAAGAAGGCGGCGGTCGACCGGCTGCGCCCCATCAGCAACCCGAGCGGAATCGAGAAGGCGAGCGCCAGCGCGAAGCCGATCGCCATCCGCCGCAGCGAGGCCAGGATGTTGATCAGGGATTCCTTGTCGGTGAGGATCGGCGGGATCGCGCGCAGCGATTCCAGCGCGGTCGGGAAGCTGTCGTTCTTCAGCCCGAGCGAGGCGAGCTGCCAGGCCAGGAGCAGACCGCAGCAAGCCAGCACCGGCGCGAGCGGCTTCGACAGGCCATTCATGACGGCAGCTCGTTGTCACCGGAATCGTCGAACATGCGCTCGATGTCGACGATGTATTTCTGATAGCGCGGGTCCAGCAGCAGCTCCTCGCGGCGGCGCGGCCGGGGCAGATCGATGTCGATCACCTCGCGGATGCGGCCGGGCGAGCGCGACATCATCACGACCTTGTCGGACAGGAACACGGCTTCCTCGACCGAGTGGGTCACGAACAGCACCGTCTTGCGGTCGCGCTCCCAGATGTCGAGCAGGTCGTTCTGCAGCCGCGTGCGCGTGTGCGCGTCGAGTGCGCCGAACGGCTCGTCCATCAGCAGCACCTCCGGCCCGTAGGCCAGCGTGCGCGCCAGCGCGACGCGCTGCTTCATGCCGCCGGAGAGCTCCTTGGGATAGAATTTTTCGAAGCCGGTGAGGCCGACCATGGCGAGCAACGTCCGCGCGAGCGCCTCGGCCTTCGCCGGCTTCTTGCCCTGCTGCAGCGGGCCATACATGACGTTGCCGAGCACGCTCTTCCAGGGGAACAGCGCGAACTCCTGGAACACCGGGCCGCGATCGGGGCCGGGACCGGTGATCGGCTTGCCCTTCATCTTCGCGGTGCCGCCGGTCGGGCTGACGAAGCCACCGACGATGTAGAGCAAGGTCGACTTGCCGCAGCCGGAGGGCCCGAGGATCGAGACGAAGGCGCCCTCGCCCACCGTCAGCGAAATGTCCGACAGCGCGGTGTGGTCGCGGCGCGACGAGGTCTTGAACACCTGCGACACGTGATCGATCTCGATGATCGGCGTGGCCGCGCGGCGGCCGAGCGGCGTGCCCGCAAGCTGGCCGGGTCGGATCGGGGTCACGCCCATGTCGGCTTCTCTTTCCGATGCAGCACGCTCAAACGCTCCGTGAAATCAGGCAAGACGGACTGCCGCAGATTAGCAAGAAACCTGCCAATCGTCGCCACGCGCGGATCATTCCCGGTCCTGATCGAACCAGGGCCATTCGGCCGGCCCCTCGTGAGTCACGGCGCCGAGCGGTGCCTGCCCAACGAGTTTCGCGTATTTCGCCAGTGCTCCTGCCCTGTGCCGCGGCGGGCGCTGCGACCACGCGCTGCGACGCGCGGCGAGCTCGCGCTCATCGAGCAGCACGTCGAGCGTGCGCGCCTTCGCATCGATGCGGATCGGATCGCCATCCTGCACCAGCGCCAGCGGACCGCCGACGAAGGCTTCCGGGGAGACGTAGCCGATGCACAGGCCACGGGTGGCTCCGGAGAAGCGGCCATCGGTGATCAGCGCGACCTTCTCGCCCATGCCCTGACCATAGATCAGCGCGGTGACACCGAGCATCTCGCGCATGCCGGGACCGCCGACCGGTCCTTCGTTGCGGATGATCAGCACCTCGCCGGCTTGATAGTTGCGCGCGCGCACGGCCGCGACGCAGGTCTCTTCGTCTTCGAACACCCGTGCACGGCCCTCGAACACCAGGTTCTTGAGGCCGGCAACCTTGATGACGGCGCCATCGGGCGCGAGGTTGCCCTTGAGCACGGCGACGCCACCGTCGGCCATGATCGGCCTGGCCGGGCTGAACACGATCTCGCCGTCCGGCGCGTTGGCCGCGCCGTATTCCTCGGCCAGCGTGCGGCCCGTCACCGTGAGGCAGGAGCCGTCGATGTGGCCGCTCTCGATCAGCGCGCGGATCACCACGGCGGCGCCGCCGATGTCGTAGACGTCCTTGGCGGTGTACTTGCCGCCCGGCCTGAGATTGCCGATCAGCGGCGTGCGCGCGAACACCTCGCCGACATCGTCGAGCGTGAAGCGGATGCCGGCCTCATTGGCGATCGCCGGCAGATGCAGCGCCGCGTTGGTGGAGCCGCCGGTCGCCGCGACGATCGCCGCGCCGTTCTCCAGCGCCTTCCGGGTCACGAGGTCGCGCGGCAGCGGGCCGCCACGCGCGAGCATCTGCATGATCAGGCGTCCGGCCTGCCGCGCCACGTGGGCGCGCTCGGCATAGACGCCGGGGATCATCGAGACGTTGGGCATCGACAGGCCCATTGCCTCCGACAGCATGCCCATGGTGTTGGCGGTAAATTGCCCGGCGCAGGCGCCGATCGTCGGCAGGCAGGACCGCTCGATGCCTTCGAGCGTCTGTGCATCGATCTCGCCGGTCATGTAGCTGCCGACGGCTTCATACGAATCGAGCACCGTCAGCGTCCTGCCCTGGTACTTGCCGGGCAGCGCGCTGCCGCCATAGATGAAGATCGAGGGCACGTTGCAGCGGACCATGCCCATCATCACGCCGGGCAAGGTCTTGTCGCAGCCGCCGAAGCCGATCAGCGCATCATAGGCGAGGCCGTGGACCACGGCCTCGATCGAATCGGCGATCAGCTCGCGCGAGAACAGAGAGAACTTCATTCCCTCGTGGTTCATGCTGATGCCGTCGGAGACCGAGACGGTGGCGAACTCGCGCGGCGTGCCGCCGGCTTCGGAGATTCCCGTCTTCGCCGCGTCGACCTGGAAGTCGTGCGTCATGTTGCAGGGCGTCTGCTCGCCCTTCTGGCTGACGACACCGATCATCGGCTTGGCGATGTCGGCGTCATCCAGCCCCATCGCGCGCATGAAGGCGCGGTGCGGAGCGCGGTCGAGCCCCTCCACCGTGACGCGCGAGCGCAGCTTCCTCATCGAGACAGGCTCCGCAGGCGTCCTACTGGATCGGCGCGACGATGGTGGGATGCTTGAACTGGGCGACGTCGAGCTTCGGCAGCATGCCGGTCTCGGCGTAGATGTCGAGCATCTTCTGGATCGCCGGGAAGTTCGGCGCAGCCACGGGGTCGCGGCCGAAATCGTTGTCTTTGAGCAGATAGGTGTCGATGACCGGCACCGGCACCTTCATGACTTCGGACACGACCTTCAGCGTCTCCTCGCGATTGGCGAGCGCCTTCTTCATGCCGGCGGTGATGTCGCGGACATAGGCCTTCACCAGATCCGGGTTCTTGTCGACGAAGTCGGCGCGGCAGGCTTCGAGGATGTGGACGATGTTCGGCATCGCCTCGGAGAGCTGGAACAGCTTGCGGGTGCCGCCCTTGGCCTCGGCGCGCGCCGCGAACGGCTGGTTCATGTTGACGGCGTCGACGCGGCCCTGGCGCAGCGCGTCCTCGGCGACTGCGAAGCCGACCTCGACCAGCTTGATGTCCTTGGCGGGATCGAGCCCGGCCTGCTTGAGCAGCAGGTTGAACGGTCCCTGCGTGCCGCCGCCGATCACGGAGATGCCGACGGTCTTGCCCTTGAGATCGGCGATGGTCTTGATCGGCGAATCGTCCTTGACCGCCCAGTAGACCGAGAAGCCGCCCGGCTTCTCATAGACGTGCTGCGCGACGATGTAGGCCTTGAGGCCGCCGCCGACGACGCCGTTCGCGAGTGACAGCGGCGCCTGCGTGGCGCAGTCGAGCGCGCCGGCGGCAAGCGCCTGCGTCATCGGTGCCGTCCCCTGGAACTGGGTCCATTCGATGTTGTAGGTCTTGCCGATATCCGGAAATTCGGTCGGCCGCTTCATCATCCAGTATTTGGATTCTTCCGCCGGGATGGTCCAGCCGACGCGGATCGTCTGCTGTGCGAATGTCGGCCCCACGCTCGTCACCAAAGCCATCGCCGCGAGTGCCGCCAGCATCGATCGTTTCCGCATCACGCCCCTCCGCATTTCAAAAAAGGAACCTCGAGGAGAATGTTTCATGTCTCAAATATCTGTGCAAGCGCGGAAAACGCTCCGCCTTTGCCTGCCCCATGGGCAAGCCCGCTTTGCAGCGCGACGCGGCGGGATCATCGTGAATTGCCGCGGTCCGTGTGTCGCGGCGCCGTCGACAACGCAAGGTCGCACGCGCCAAGATGGCGAGAGTGGCCGGTCAGCCGACTGGCGTTGCCGCGCCGCACGCGCTAGGGAGAGGCCCCGAATTGACCTTTTGAGGAGTTCTTCGATGTCGATCCAGCGTTTCGAAATTGGCCCGCGCATGAGCCAGGTCGTCGTTCACGGCAATACCGTCTATCTCGCCGGAGTCGTCGCGCAAAAGACGGCCGGTGAAAGCGTGACCAAGCAGACCGAGGAGATTCTCTCGATCATCGACGGCCACCTCGCCAAGGCCGGCACCGACAAGTCGAAGCTGTTGTCGGCGACGATCTACCTCACCGACATCAAGACGTTCGGCGAAATGAACGCCGTGTGGGATGGCTGGGTCTCGGCCGGCAATACCCCGGCTCGCGCCACTGTCGAGGCCGGACTTGCCGCGCCGCAATACACCGTCGAGATCATGGTGGTCGCGGCGAAGTAGGCGCTGGGTCGCCGCGCCCTAGATCATGATGCGATTCCGCGGAATCGCATCATGATCTTATCCTTTTGTTTGAGCATGATCTTTTCGGAAAACCGGCTTCCGCTTTTCCGGATCATGCCCTAGCCGGTGTCGCGGCGACCGGTGTTGCGATTGAGCGGATCACGCCGCTCGCGCCTGAGCCCTTCGGGAAGCACCGGCTCGGTGCCGGGCAAGGGCTCGGCCCGCACGTCGGCGCCCCACTGCTCCTGCTGGCGGGGCGTCGTTTCATCCTTGACCTGTTGCGGCTGCGGCAGACCGTCCTTGCTGACGGGGTCGTAGGCGCCGGAGCGCAGGTCGCGGGTGTCTCTGCCTGTCATGATGTTTCAACAAGCGTGCTGCGGCATTCGTTCCTGATCGCCGGCATGGAACGAGGCCTTCCTGCCTCAGGTGAGCGCAGTGGTCGGCGTCGACGGTGGCGATGCAGCCGCGGTCAGGACTGAGGCCGCGCCGGCGCGCCCTCGCGGATGCCGTCGACCTTGACGGCGAGCCGCTTGATCTTGTCGTAAAGCGTCTGCTTCGGAATGCTCAGCAGCGCCGCGGTCGCCGGCACGTCGCCGAGCTTGCGGCGCAACGCATCCTCGATGATCGAGCGCTCGATGTTCTCCAACTGCCGTGGCAGCGACAGCTCGGAGCCTGCGGCGCCCGAGCGGTCGAGGACCTTGCGGTCGAGCACACCGAGCACGAAGCGGTCGGCGACGTTGCGCAGCTCACGCACATTGCCCGGCCATGAGTAGCCGAGCAGCAGCGACATGGTCTGCTCGTTCACGATCGGCGCGTCGCGCTCGAACCGCTTGGCGGCCTCGAGAGTGAAGTGCTCGAACAGGATCGGGATGTCCTCGCGGCGTTCGCGCAACGGAGGCAGCTCGATGAAGGCGACGCCGAGACGATAATACAGGTCGGCGCGGAACAGCTTCTGCTCGCTGAGCTCGAACAGATTGGCCTTGCTGGCCGCCACCACGCGGCAATCCACCGCCACAGGCTTGTTGGAGCCGACGCGCTCGACCGAGCGGTCCTGCAACGCCCGCAGCAGCTTCACCTGCACGCTGAGCGGCATGCTCTCGATTTCGTCGAGGAACAGCGTGCCGCCATGGGCGTATTCGATCTTGCCGATCCGCTGCTTGGTCGCGCCGGTGAAGGCGCCGGCCTCGTGGCCGAACAATTCGCTCTCGACCAGCGACTCCGGCAGGCCGCCGCAATTCACCGCGACATAGTTGCCGCCGCGCCGGGCGCTGTGAGCGTGCAGGCAACGGGCGACGACGTCCTTGCCGGTGCCGGTCTCGCCATAGATCGTCACGTCGACATTGGTCGAGGCCAGATTGGCGACGAGGCGGCGCACCTCCTGGATCTGCGGCGAGCGCCCGAGCAGGCTCGCTTCGATGCCCTGGCGGTCGGCGAGCGCCGAGCGCAAGGTGCGGACTTCGAGCGTCAGGCGACGCTTGTCGAGCGCGCGGCGCACGACGGAGACGAGCTGCTCCGACGAACACGGCTTCTCGATGAAGTCGTAGGCGCCGTTGCGCATCGCGTCCACGGCCATCGAGATGTCGCCGTGGCCGGTGACCAGGATGACCGGCAGGTCGGGATCGAGCCGGTGCAGCTCGGACAGCCACTCGGTGCCGCTCTTGCCGCGCAGCCGCACGTCGGACACCACCACGAACGGCATGTCGGCGCGGACGATTGCGCCGGCGGCTTCGGCGGAGGCGAACGGCGTCACCGGGAGGCCGGCGAGCTGCAGCGCCTGGACGGCGCCGATGCGGACATCCTCGTCGTCCTCGACATAAATCACGCCGACCGGTTGCTCAGGAGTCATGCGGGGACCTCTTCAATCGGCGAGCGGCAGCAGCACGATGAATTCGGCGCCGGCCGGCTCGAGATTCCGCGCCCGCAGCTCGCCGCCGAATGACCGTGCGATGTGGTTGGCGATGACGAGCCCAAGCCCGAGGCCCTTGCCGGCCGGCTTAGTCGTGACGAAGGGCTCGAACAGGTGCGGCAGGACATCGGCGGCGATCACCGGGCCGCTGTTGGCGATGGCGATACGGCACTGCCCCTCCTCACGCACGGCGTGGATGTGGATGGACTTCCGCGCGGCGCCCTCGACGGCATCGAGCGCGTTGGCGACGATGTTGCAGAGCAGTTGCTCGAGCCGGATCTGATCGGCCCTGACATGAAGCTCGGGCGCGAGATCGATGGTCACGTCGACATGGCCGTCTTTCACCCGCGCGCCGAGGATCTTGAACGTCTCGGACAGCGCCTGCTCGACCGCGACCGCATCGAGCGGCGCGTTCGATTTGTAGGCGAACACGCGCAACTGGCCGGTCAGGCGCGCGAGACGGCGGACCAGCTCGCCGATGCGGATGAGATTGCCGCGCGCCTCGCCGATCATGCCGCGATCGACGAATTGCACGGCATTGTCGGAGGCGGTCTGCAGCGCCGCGAGCGGCTGGTTGATCTCGTGCACCATGCCCGCCGACATCTGGCCGAGCACGGCGAGCTTGCCGGCATGGACGAGTTCGTCCTGCGCGGCGCGCAATTCGGCGGTGCGCTCCTGCACCCGCATTTCCAGCCTGTCATTGGCGGCCTGCAGCGCGGCCTGGCTCGCCAGCCGCTGCCGGATCTCGCGGCGTCGCTGCGCCAGCAGGCCGAACGCCAGCAGCGCCACGATGCTGGCGAGACCCGAGAGCGTGCCGATGATCAAGGCCGTCCGCCGGATCGGCGCCTCGTCGTCGAGCAGCAGCAGCTGCCATTGCCGCCCGTTGAGCGGACGCTCGTCGACGCTGTAGACCGCGCCACGCTCGGTCGCGACCTGACCGCCGCGATCGGTCCTCTCCATGAAGGTCCAGCCGAGCGGCGCGAGGCTGGAACTGCCATAGGGCTTCGACGTCGCGATTTCCTCGAGCGCATCCACCGAGAGCGGCGTCAACGGGCGGAAGCGCCATTCGTCGCGCGAGGCGAGAATGGTGACGCCGCGGGCGTCGACCAGAAGCATGTCGGCACCGCGGTTGCGCCATTCGCGCTCGAAGGCATCGAGATTGACCTTGACGACGGCGACGCCGATCGTCCGTCCCTGTTGCTTGACGGCATAGGACAGGTAATAGCCGGCGCGCGCGCTGGTGATGCCGATGCCGAAGAACGCGCCGCGGCCGGTCGCCAGCGCCTGGCGCATATAAGGCCGGTAGGACAGGTTGCTGCCGACCGGCGTGCCCGGCTGGTCGAAATCGGCGGCGGCGATCGCATCACCGGCGACGGTGAGGACATAGAGGTTGTCGGCGCCGGCCAGCAGATTGATCGACTTCAGATGCAGGCTGACGCTCTGCTGCAGCGCGCGATCGTCCGGCGTGCCGAGCAGCCGGAAGACATCGGGCGAGGTCTCCAGCAGCGACGGCAGATATTCGAAGCGCGAGAGGTAGCCGTCGAGCTGCGCGGCCTCGACCGCCAGCCGCTGCTGGGCCGTGGCGTGCCGCTGATCGAGCCCGTGGGAAAAGGCAATGGCATAGCCGAACCAGGCCGCAACGCCGACCAGCGCAGCCGCCATCACTCCGCGAACGACCAAGCCCGCGCGCCTGCGGACCACCGCAGTGACGTCGGGATGTCGCTCGAGGCCGATCCGGAATGGAAGGTCCGTCATTCCCTTTTCCAGGCCCATCGCTCCCAGGCCCATGCACCGGGCCGCGCCTGCCGTATCCGCAATTGTTCTGCAAGTCTAAGGCCTTGCCGGGCCATAGGCGACAACAAAATCGGCCACGCCGGCGCCCTGGGCACCCTCGTCAGTGCAGCTTGACGTGCGGCTCGGTGCGGCGGGTGATCAGCCGCGCCAGCGTGTCCAGGGTCACCTTGGCGAAGCCGTGCAGCGCGTATTCGTGCATCTTGTAAAGCGACAGATACATCATCCGCGCGAACAGGCCTTCGAACACCAGATTGCCGCCGACCAGCGCGCCCATCATCGAGCCGACCGTGCTGAACTCGCCGAGCGACACCAGGGAGCCGAAATCGTGATAGCGGTAGTCCGCCAGCGGCTCGCCCCTGACGAAGCGCGGGATCTGCTTGTAGAGGTGCGAGGCCTGCTGATGCGCCGCCTGCGCCCGCGGCGGCACGTTGCCGCGCTCGCCCCAGGAGCAGGCCGAGCAGTCGCCGATCGCGAAGACGCGCTCGTCGCGCGTGGTCTGCAGGGTCTGCCTCACCACGAGCTGGTTGATGCGGTTGGTCTCCAGCCCCGCGATGTCCTTCAGGAAGTCGGGCGCCTTGACGCCCGCGGCCCAGACGATCAGCTCGGCCGGAATGACGCGGCCGTCGGCGAGGCTCACCTTGTCGGGCCCGACCTCGGCGACCTTGGCGCCGACCAGCACCTCGACGCCGAGCTTTGCGAGCAGCTTCTCGGTCTCGCGCGACACCCGCTCGGGCAAGGCCGGCAACACCCGGCCCGCGGCTTCGATCAGCGTGATCCGGATGTCCTTCTCGGCATCGACCTGGTCGAGGCCATAGGCCACCACCTCGCGGGTCGTTCGATGCAGCTCGGCGGCCAGCTCGACGCCGGTCGCGCCGGCGCCGATGATCGCCACCTTGAGCTGGTGCGGGGCGATCGGCGACGACTGCGAGTGCGCGCGGATGCAGGCGTTGACCATGCGCTCGTGGAAACGCCGGGCGTCGTGCTGCGATTCCAGCTTGATCGCGTGGTCGACGACGCCGGGCGTGCCGAAATCATTGTTCTGGCTGCCGATGGCCATGACGAGCACGTCATAGGGGATGGTCCGCCGCGGCGTGACCTCGCGCCCCTCCGCATCGAGATAGGGCGCCACCAGCACCTCGCGCTTGTCGCGGTCGAGGCCGATCATGTCGCCGATGCGGTAGTGGAAGCCGTGCCAATAGGCCTGGGCGAGATAGTCAACCTCATGCGCCGAGAGGTCCATGCTGCCCGCGGCGATCTCGTGCAGCTTCGGCTTCCAGACATGGGTGCGGTTGCGCTCGACCAGGGTGACGTCGAGCTTCCCCTTGCGGCCGTATCCGTCTCCGAGCCGGGTCGCGAGCTCCAGGCCGCCGGCACCGCCGCCGACGATCACGATGCGAGGAACACCAGACTGCGCGACGGCCATCATCCAACCTCCCCAAGGGTGACCGCGCCGCGACGGAGGGACTGCGATGTCACTCCGGTTGCGTCATCACGTCGGAATGCGCGGCCTTGCGGCGCCAGGCAGGATGCCTCCACGGTGAGCCCCTGCCCGCTGCCACCCTAGCAGATTATCCGAGATGTTGGCGGCATCGCGATTGGGCTTGACCGACTGATGCGCCGGGCCCCTGACGATGACGAAGCGGGCATGCCACATTTTGGCACGACGGCGCCACTGACGCTGGAATGCGACAGCAGCGCCACCCGCGACCGCAGGCCTATCCCGTCGTGACGGCGACCTCGACATCGGCCGGATCGATATCGCGATCGAGCGCGATGCGCAGCTTGTCGCGATCGAGCTCGCCTTCCCACCACGCCACGATCACGCAGGCGACGCCGTTGCCGCACAGGTTGGTCAGGGCGCGGCATTCGCTCATGAACTTGTCGATGCCGAGGACGATCGCCATGCCCGGAACGAGCTCCGGGCGCACGGCCGCCAGCGTTCCGGCCAGGGTGATGAAGCCTGCGCCGGTGATGCCCGAGGCGCCCTTCGAGGTCAGCATCGCGACCAGCAGGATCGTGATCTGCTCGCCGAAGGACAGGTGGACGTTCATCGCCTGCGCAATGAACAGCGTCGCCAGCGTCATGTAGATGTTGGTGCCGTCGAGATTGAACGAGTAGCCGGTCGGAACCACCAGGCCGACGACCGGCTTGGAGCAGCCGAGCCGCTCCAGCTTCTCCATCATCTGCGGCAGCGCGCTCTCGGACGACGAGGTGCCGAGCACGATCAGCAGCTCGTCCTTGATGTATTTGAGGAACTTGAAGATCGAGAAGCCGGCGATGCGGGCGATGATGCCGAGCACGATCACGACGAAAGCGATCGCCGTGAGATAGAAGGTCGCGATCAGGCCGGCGAGGTTGCCGAGCGCCTGCGGCCCATAGCGGCCGATGGTGAAGGCCATGGCGCCGAAGGCGCCGATCGGAGCGGCCTTCACCACGAGGGCGATGACGCCGAAGATCGCATGCGCGGCGTCGTCGACGAAGGCGCGCATCGTATGGCCGCGCTCACCGAGCGTCATCAGCGCGATGCCGAACAAAATCGAGAACAGCAGCACCTGCAGGATCTCGCCTTGCGCGAACGCTCCGACCACCGTGTCCGGGATGATGTGGAGCACGAAGTCGACCGACTTCATCTCGCTCGCCTGCTTGGCGTAGCTGGCGACGGCGGCGGCGTTGCTGCTCTGGCCCTGGAACCCCGCTCCCGGCTGAATGAAATTGCCGACGATGAGCCCGAGCGCGAGCGCGAAGGTCGAGACGATCTCGAAATAGATCAGCGCCTTGACGGCGACGCGCCCGACCTTCTTGACCTCGGAGACATGCGCGATGCCCGACACGACGGTGCAGAAGATGACCGGCGCGATCACCATCTTGATCAGCTTGACGAAGCCGTCGCCCAACGCCTTGATCCATTCGTTCTTGCCGAGCTCGGGCCAGAGCCAGCCGACGACGACACCGAGCACGATCGCGAACAGGACCTGCACATAGAGGATCCGGTAGAACGGCTTCTGCGGCGCCGCGGCCGCTGTGATGGTTGCAGACATCGTATCTTCTCTCCCTGATCTTACTCGGTCTATCTCTCTGGCCTGCCTAGGACCCGCTTCCGCGCCGGCTCCATTGCGTGCCGGGGCAACGTCGCGCGTCTGGACGCGGGCCGCGCGAGGCGGACCCGCTAAGCTGCGCAGTCGGGTTCGCCCGTCACCGGGTCTCAGGTGAGGAATGAGCTGTGGGCTGGCATCCGGACGTCCCCTCGCATCTGTTGTTCTGGAGCTGGCGCTCGTTTGGCGGCTCAGTAAGCAGCAATCGTGCCAGCCGAACGGTGCGGCGTGAGGCATCTGCATGTCCTTCAGTTTGCTGCGATTTGTGAACCATCACTCCCGCCGGGCCAGGGCCCTCGCGGCGCCGCGTCTGGACTTTCGGAAAATGGCCCCGGCCGGCGCCCGAAGAACCGGACGGGCCGGCACGCCGTGGCCCGACCGGCCCCGCCGGTGATCACGAGCAGGTATCGCCCGTCCGCGATGAGGTTCGGTCCGCGTGGTCGTGCTCGACGAAGCCACAACAAGATCGATCAGCCCGGGCCGCCAGACTCCTTGGGCCAAAGCGGCGCGATCCAGCCCAGCGATTATTCCTTTGTCAGATCGGTCTCGGGTTGGGAACGCACATTTCCTGCGGATATCTTTCCGCATGGAGGTGAACTGATCGTTCTAAGTCGGTGCGGGCGTCGAAGCGCAGGTCGATGGCAAGGCGATGGATGCTGTCGAGAAGTCGTGCGACGAGTGCGTTTCCCATGACCAGGCGTGTTTCCGTGTGTCGCCGATCCGGTCCATCGCATAGCGGGTGAGAAGACCGCGGACATGCCTCAATGGTCCAGCGAGGTGGACCGGATGCGCCGCGAACAGGACGCCCGTCTTCCGCTCGAGAAAGTCGAGAACGATCGGGCCGGCCTTGAGGAACATGTCCACGCGTCGGTAGGTCGCGTGCTGGCCGAACATCGCGGTGAGATAGGTGCGCGCAGCGGCGTCCCCTCACCCTGCTCCTCTGGTCATGCGGCGATCCAGGCGTGGGCCTCGGCCGCCTCGGACAGTGAAAACACCCTGGTCGTTGCCGGCATCATGAACGCGAAGAGACGTACCGCCGTCCGGATCCATTCGATGTCGGTCACGACCGCGATCCTGTCCCAGCGCATCAGATGCTCGATGCCGATCTTGAAGTCTTCCCACATTGCGCCGGCATCGAGCGTGAAATCCTTGCCGGTCTCGTAGTATAATCGAAGAGTCCGGTTGGCTTGAAGTCCGGCGAGCACGGCGGGCGCCAGCACCTTGTCATAGTCCTCCTTCGTCACCCGGCCGCTGCAGCGGAACCCGACGACCTGGTCTGGAAAGTTCGTGAGCTGCTCGATCATGGCGTCCTCCTGTCGTTTTGTTGTGAAACCGAGGGGTTCGATCACGACGCACTCGATCTTGACCCTGCGATCTCGACCTTGCAGAGACTGGTTTGGCGGACCTGGCACCGGCTCGGTAGCTTTAGCGTCAGTCTCTCTGCGCGCTTGTCCGAGCGACCGTCAGATCCAAGGCCCGCGCTGGATCTTGATCCTGCCGGCCAGTATCCCGGCTGCTGTCCCTCGATCGCGAAACGGCTCCATCTCGCCACCGACTTGCAGCCAGTCGACGGCACCCGCGACATCATCTCGCTGTCCTCCGCCTGCGCCCTACAGACCGAGACGTCCAGCCAGGCCGGAAGTCCGGCCGGGATCCGGTAACGTGCGGATGCAGTCGATCCGTCTTCGCGCGGGCCGGAAGGCGCTCGGTTGGTGTTTCCTTGTTGACCATGCCCATGGCGCTGACTCCCCACCGTTGGTCGCCCCCTGACGTGAAACGCACTTCGCGACATCCGGTTGCCGTTTCAGTACCGGATGCGTCAGATGTGGCCACAGGACGCGCTGGCCGCCGCAACGATTCTGCGGAGTCGCCCCTCGCCGAGACGTCGGGTCGGCACGGGGCTCGCCGCATGTCCGTCGTTCATCCCGCACACAACGCGTGGCCTGCCGCCGGCGATGGGGAGAGCACCGGCAGCAGGCTCCGTATCGGCGCGTCAGCCGATCGGGACCGCAACAAAATGGGTATTGGCGGCGGACTTGACCCGCATCAGCACGTCGCGCTTGCCGGCGGACCTTGCCTCCGACAATGCATTGCGCAGTTCGGCGACGGTGCCGACGGTCCTGCCGCCGACATCGAGAATCACATCACCGGACTGCATACCGTGCTCCGCCGCCGGGCCGTCGGGATCCACGGCGGTGACCACGACACCCTTGCTTCCGGCGCCCGCCACGTCCTCTGCGGGCGCGACTGACAGACCGAGATGTGGCACGCCGCGAGCCGAGCCGTTGTCGTGATCGTCGGAACTGGCCTGCTTCTCCTGCTGGTTCGGCATGTTCGCAAGCGTCACAGCGATGGTCCGGGACTCACCCTTGCGAAGGATGTCGAGCTTTGCGGAGCTTCCGGGGGCCATCGCCGAAATCCGGCCCGCCAGGGCGCGCGAGTCCTTGATGGCTTCACCGTTGACGGCCGTAATGACGTCGCCAGGTTCAATCCCGGCTTTCGCCGCCGGCGTATCCGGCTTTGCTTCGTCGACCAGCGCGCCCGCGGCGTTCTTCATGCCGAGGCCTTCTGTGATGCCTGCGGTCACCGGCTGGACCTGCACGCCGAGCCAGCCCCGGGTCACCACGCCCTTGTCCTTAAGCTGGGCAACGATCATCTTGACCGTCGGCGCAGGTATATCGAAGCCGATGCCGACCGAGCCGCCTGTGGGCGAATAGATCGCGGTGTTGACGCCGATAACATTGCCGTTGGTATCGAAGGTGGGACCGCCCGAATTGCCCTTGTTGATCGGCGCGTCGATCTGGATGTAGTTGTCATAGGGGCTTGAGCTGAGCTCGCGGCCTTCCGCCGAGACGATGCCCGCCGTGACGGTGCCCCCGAGGCCATAGGGATTGCCGACCGCCACGACCCAGTCACCGACGCGCGGCGTTTTGCTGTCCAGGTTGACATAGGTGAAGTCCGACTTGCCTTCGACCTTGATCAGCGCGACGTCGGTCTTCGGGTCGGTCCCAATGACTTTGGCGGTGTAGGTCTTGCCGTCGTCGGTGGTGACCTGCACCGACTTCGCGTGGTCCACGACATGGTTGTTGGTCACCGCGTAGCCGTCGGCCGAGATGAAGAATCCGGAGCCAACTCCCGTAATCAACTGGTGGCGACGCATCTTGCCTTGCGGGCCGTCGGCGAATCCGTATTGGCGGAAGAACTTCTCGAACGGGGTTCCCTGCATGAACGGCTCCCCGTTCGGCCCAAGCATGTCGGTCTCGTCACCTTCGTCGACACTGACGCGGACGGAGATCACCGCGGGCCTGACCTTGGCGACCAGATCGGCGAAGCCGGTGGGGCCCTGCTCGCCCTGGGAAGGCGCCGCCGCCCATGCTTGATTGATCAGGCGGCCATAGCCGAGCGGTCCCGACAGCGCGATCGCCGAACCGATCACGGCAGCCGATCCGAGCAGAGTCAGGCGCCGCGCGGGCATGATCCTGCGGCGAGGTCGTTGATTGCTGTCCGACATGGATTGTCTCCTTCGAGATGTTGCGCCTTACGGCGTTGCACGAAGGAGTAACGCTGGTCAGATTACTACGTCCTGTCCGACGAATTAATTCATCCTGTCGGCGAGATGAATTCGTAGTAAGGCGGCATGCGCTGCCGAAGCACAGAAAGATGAACTGTTCGGCAGCGATCGCCCGGCGGACTGCGGCGTTCGGCATAGAAGGGCTCTTAGGTGAAGTGGAGCGATCGATGGCCAAAGATGCAACATCGCCAACGGCCGCCGCAGCTTGGCGCGATTCAAACGGAAGACTGCGAGAGGTGGGCGCCGATCATTCAGGCCGCCGGGCTCGCAGGCAAATAGCCGATGCCATTTGGAGTGACTTGGGCCTGCGAGTTTGGCGACGTCGTTCCAGTTGCTCGCTCAAGCGTGCTGCGGCCAATGCTGCTGAAACCTCTTTCGGACAAACCCAATGACTATACCGGCGGAATGACGATGATCATCGATGCGATCGCCGCAATTTCCCCGAGCTCATGACGTTTTCGGGCGCGCCCCCCGCATTGTCCACATGCGCTGAACTCGCCTCCAGCTGGCGTCGGTTCGACTAATGGCAGCAGCCGGGGGGCATGACGGCATCGAATACCCTATTCGACGATATCTTCTTCGCCGCCAGCGGCTGCCTGCAGATCAGTGAGCTCCGTAGCTCGTTCCGAGAGTCTCCTCAGCAGCATGTCCAATATATGTGCGTCTTCATCGCTCAGACACGCTGCCAAATCTCTATTGTACGCCTTGGTTATCCGTTGCGCCTGCTCGTACAGGGCCTGTCCAGTGTCCGTCAGCGAAAGTGCCAAACGTCGCTTATTTTTGGGGAGCCTTGTCTTCGCAATGATTCCGCTGCCCACGAGCCTACCAACCCCTCTACTTGCAGGCTCCAGCTCGATGTCGGCGACTTCGGCGAGTTCGCTCAGGCTCATGCCAGGACGTTGCGCGACGTAAGCAAGAATGCGCCAGTCGCGCCGACCGATCCCCAACTCCCGCCGTAGCATGATGCCCGCGCCCCGCGCGGCGAGCTTTCCAAGATTATAGATACGAAACGCGAGATACTCGTCAATGTTTGACGGATCCTTCAAATTGCTCATGACGTTCCGGCTGAGGGTGGAGGATGGCGGATGAGGTGACGTTTTCGAAACATACCGTCGTTTGACAATCTCCAACAGCAGCATTGTGCATCGCAGAACACATTTGATTTGGTCAAACGTTTGTCGACCATTGACGCTGAGCCGAAAGACACACATCAACGATCGAGCCGCGTCCCTAAATGAACCAAGCTGATCAAGGTGGCGACGGCCACAGGCCCCCCTGCTATCAGCAACCTCGAAAATGTTCGGTGTTCAGATGCAAGCAATCGAAACTGGCATAGTGAGACTAGTTGCCTCTACAATTGCGGCCTGTGTTCTGCTGTGGGGAAATCCCTCCGCGGCAGATGAGATGAAGGTGACTTTGCTCGGAACCGGCACACCGACCCCACGGATCGGAAGCTTCAGTGCGTCAACACTCGTCGAGGCCGGACCCGAGAAATTGCTGTTTGATATGGGGCGGGGCTCGACCATTCGCCTCTTCCAGAAGCGAATTCCGCTCGGCGCCATCACCGCTCATTTCATCACGCATCTCCACTCCGACCATATTGTCGGCTTGCCTGATATGTGGCTCAGCGGCTGGATCGGAACGCCCTGGGCCTCACGAAAATCACCGATGGTGATCTTCGGGCCGGCCGGAACCGTCGCAATGACGCAAAACCTGACCAAGGCGTTCTCGGAGGATATTCGCATTCGCGAGGATGACGAACATCTGCCGCCGGAAGGCGTGGCATTTAATGCGCACGACATTCAGCCCGGACTCGTCTATGAGAAGGGCGGCGTGAAGGTCACGGCGATTGAGGTCAACCACGGTGAGAAGATCAAGCCAGCCTTCGGCTACGTGATCGAGTACGGCGGCAAGAAAGTCGTTCTATCGGGTGACACCAAATATGACGAGCGAATCGTGAACGCCGCGAAGGGCGCCGATCTGCTGGTTCACGAGGTCGCAATCATCGAACCTGATCTCGTGAAGGATTATCCCTCTTATCGTGCTATCGAAGCCCATCACACTTCACCGGAGGAAGCCGGGCGGATCTTCTCGCTCGCAAAGCCGAAGCTGGCGGTCTATTCGCATGTCGTATTCGCGACGGTGAAGCCGGTGCAGGATGTGCCCGAGGAGGCGCTGCTTCGGCGCACCCGCGCGACGTACCAGGGTCCATTAGTCATCGGACACGACCTGATGTCCTTTTCCGTCGGAGACGGCGTGTCGTCCTATAGTCCAGATGGGGAGCCCATGAAGCCGTTGATGGGCGATGGCCAGCGCTGATAACCACACTTGGTGACGATCTGACTGTGAAACTGCTTGGGGAACTATCCTCCCTCTGAAACTCAGATGCGAGCGCTGCGCTCATGTCCCGTGGGCAAAGGCGCGTGTTATCGCCCGCTGCGCGTATTCTCATTGAACGGTGATCCCCGCCGAAAAAGGCTCTGAATGTTGGCGTTCGGGACAAGCGCGAGCTGCACGAACTCGTTACGGGCCTCACTAGGCGTATTTGACTTCCGGGGCATGCCGCACCTCCATTTAGGGGTGACAAGCTCGGCGGGTGAGCCAGGGGCTTCAATCAATCTGACCTTAGGCGGGCAACGCCTTGTCTATACCGGGCCTCAAGCAGCCGCCCTCGTTCACGACGCCTTGGTTCGATCTGCTCCCATAGGGCAGCGTTCCTTCCGCGCTGCGCTACGATGACCTTTTCGAGCTTGGCAAAAGGCGCGTTCCCCAACAAATGGCGGACGTCACCCAGTTCCTGCAACCTGCCTAGGGGCCGGCCGTCTTCGGAGAAGCGAGTAAGGCAGACTGTCGCACTTCGGCCACGCTCTCGGGCCGCTCCCTGGCCTTTACGTACGCCTGGCAGGCTTCAAAGGAAACCGGTGCCTCGGGAAGCCAATGCCAGTCGTCTCAGTCTCCTGGGCCCGCGCTGGGGCCTGTCACCTATAGTTTTCGGGATCGGAAGAACTGACGCCTCGTCGCGGCAGAAATCTCGGTTCCAGGCCTCGCGCGCTCTGCCGCGTCGACCTTCTCGCGTCGCTGCTCCGGGTGCGACTTTTATCAGGGCGTTCGTGCTAGCCCGACGCCAATTGCTTTTCCACCGCCTTGTGATCCTGCGCGAGGCCGGCGGCGATGCCCTTGGCCATGTCGCCGACATAGATGTCCTCCTCGCCGGTCTCGTAGCCGTCGAGAATTTCCTTGGCGGCCTCGGCCGGCGTCATCTTCGGGATCGGCAGGCCGGCCGTCATGCGCGTGTCGACGGCACCGGGCAGCGCGCCGGCGACGTGGACGCCCTTCGGCGTCAGTTCGCCGCGCAGTCCTTGCGTGAGGCTCAGCGCCGCGGCCTTCGAGGCGCAATAGGAGCCCATCAGCGGCAGGTTCACCCGCGCCAGGATGGTCAGGATGTTGAGCACGGCCCCCTGGTTCTTGATCAGCACCGGCGCGAAGGCGCGCGTCAGCCGCAGCGGCGCGAGGTAGTTGATCTCGATCTCCTCCGTGGCGATGGCGAGATCGGGCGCGAGCATGAACGCAGTGTTGTGATTGACGCCGGCATTGTTGATCAGCAGCGTCGCGTCGGAAGCCTGTGCGGCGGCGGCTGCCGCGTCCCCATCGCTGGTGACGTCGAGCTTCAACGGCACGACCCTGTCGGACGCCGTGAGCGCGGAGACGTCGCGGGCGGCGGCATAGATCTTCGCAGCGCCGCGGGCGAGCAGCTCGGCGATGAGCGCCTTCGCGATGGCGCCGGTGGCGCCGGTGATGACGACGACGGAGTCCTTGATCGAAGCACTCATGCGGCTGATCCCTGCTGCTGGGGTTGCTCACGGGGCGAGGTGTCGTCGAGCCAGCCCGGCTCGACATCGGGGAGCGGAATGGCGGCCAGGAGCTGGCGCGTATAGGCGTGTTGCGGATGGGAGAAGATGCGGCCGACCGGGCCGTGCTCGACCACCTCGCCGCCCTTGAGAATGGCGACCTCGTCGCAGAGCACGCGGATCACTGAGAGATCATGGCTGATGAAGACCACGGTCAGCCCGAGCCTGGCGCGCAGCTCCTTCAACAGCATCAGGATGTGCGCCTGGGTCGAGACGTCGAGCCCGGAGACGATCTCGTCGGCGACGATGAAGTCCGGCTGCAGCGCCAGCGCGCGTGCGATGCCGGCGCGCTGGCGCTGGCCGCCGGAGAGCTCGTGCGGATAACGGTCGACGAAGGCTGTCGGCAGGCCGACGAGATCGAGCAGCGCGGCGGCGCGGTCGCGGCGATCGCGCCGGCCTTTCAACTGTCCATAGACCTCGAGCTGGCGCGTCAAGGTGACCGCGAGCGGCAGGCGCGGATTGAGCGAGGATTGCGGATCCTGGAAGATCATCTGGATGCGCGCGCGCAAGGGGCGCAGCGCGGCTTCCGACAGATGGCTGATCTCGATGCCGTCGAACTGGATGCCGCCCGACGTCGGCTCCAAGAGCCGCACCAGCAGCCGGCCCAGTGTGGTCTTGCCCGAACCGGATTCGCCGACGAGGCCGAGCACCGCGCCGCGCGAAACGGCGAGATCGACCGACTTGATGACGTCGCGCATGACCGGCTTGCCGAACAGCGATTTCGATCGCGCCGGATAGGCGAAGCCGAGCTGGCCGGCGCGCAGCAGGATCTCGCTCATGCCGGCCTCCCCGCCGCGAGCTGATCGAGCCTGTGCGCCTCGGCCCACAAGCTTTCGATCAGCGCCGGAGGCACCGGCTTTAAACTATCCGCGGGACGGTCGGCGCGCGGCGTTGCCGCCAGCAGCGCGCGCGTATAGGCGTGGTGCGGCTTCACCAGCACGTCCGAGGTCAATCCATCCTCGAGCACGCGGCCGGCATGCAGAACGGTCATGCTGCGGCAGACCTTGGCGACGACGCCGAGATCATGGGTGACGAACAGGATCGCGGCGCCGTGGCGCTGACGCATCCGCTCGACCAGCTGCAGCACCTGGCGCTGCACGGTGACGTCGAGCGCGGTGGTCGGCTCGTCGGCGATGACCAGCGACGGGTCACAGGCGAAGGCCATCGCGATCAGCACGCGCTGGCGCATGCCGCCGGAGAGCTCGTGCGGATAGAGTGCGAGGACGCCAGCGGGATCGCGGATCGCGACCTCGCTCAGCAGCTCGGCGGCGCGATCGCGCGCGGCACGCTTCGACAGCTTCAGATGCAGCTGCAACACCGCGCATATCTGCGCGCCGATACGCCGGACCGGGTTGAGCGACGTCATCGGATCCTGCGGGATCAGCGCGATGCGCCGTCCCAGCAGGTCGCGGCGCTGCTTGTCCGGCATCGCCAGGAGGTCGCGCCCCTCGAAGCTCACGCGGCCGGCCGTGATGGCGGCCTTCGCCGGCAGCAGGCCGAAGATGGTGCGGCCGACCATCGACTTGCCGGCACCGGATTCGCCGACGAGCCCGCGGACCTCGCCGGCCGCGACGCGCAAGGAGACGCCGCGCAGCACATTGGCGGCGCCGATCGCGACGTGGAGATTGTCGATGTCGAGCACGGCACTCATCGGCGCTGCACCGGATCGAGCGCGGCGCGCAGGCCGTCGCCGAGCAGGTTGAAGCCGATCACGCTGACGATGACGGCGCCGATCGGCAGCGCCATGATCCAGGGCGCCTGGTAGACGATCTGCCGTCCCTCGGTGATCATGCCGCCCCAGCTCGCGGTGTCGCCGGTGACGGAGATGCCGACGAAGGACAGGATGACCTCGACCAGGATAGCTATGCCCATCTCGACCGCCAGCAATGTGACGATCAGCGGCACGAGGTTGGGCAGGATCTCGAGCCGCAGCGCCTGCGCGCGGGTGAGGCCGAGCACCCGGGCCGCGGCGGCGTAGTCGCGCGCGAGCTGCGCCTGCGTTTCGGCTCTGGTGATGCGGGCGAAGCGGGTCCAGTCGACGACCACGATCGCAGCAACGACCGAGGTGAGGCCGGCGCCGATGACGGCGGCGAGCACGATCGACAGCAGCACCGGCGGGAACGCCATCCAGACGTCGATCAGCCGCGACACCAGCTGATCGATCCAGCCGCCGAAGGCGCCGGCAATCAGGCCGAGTGCGATGCCGATGACCGCAGCGAGCAGCGAGGCGATCAGCGCGACGGAGACCGCAGTACGCGCGGAATATATCAGGCGCGACAGCACGCAGCGGCCGAGGCTGTCGGTGCCCAACGGAAACGCCGCCTCGCCGCCGCGCATGAAGGCCGGCGGCAGCTGCGCCGACATCAGATCCTGCTCGGCCGGATCATGCGGCGCGATGACCGGGGCGAACAGCGCGATGAGCAGCAGCAGCGCGACAAGGCCGCCGCCGATCCACAGCCGCGCGCCGCCGCGTGAGAGAGCGCTGCGCCAGCGCGACGGCTGGGCCGTGATCGGGCCAGAAAGAACCAGGTCAACCATGGCGCAGCCTCGGATCGAGCAGCGCCACCAGCAGGTCGACGGCGAGATTGAGAGCGATGAACAGGACGGCGAAGGTCAGGATCAGCCCCTGGATCAGCGGGAAGTCGCGGTTGATGACGGCATCGATCGCCATGTTGCCGATGCCCTCGTAGGAGAAGATGCGCTCGACCAGCACGGTGCCGCCGAGCAGCAGGGTGACCTGCACGCCTGAGAGCGCGACCGTCGGGATCAGCGCGTTGGGGAACACCTCGCGCTGCAGGATCGTGGTGCGCGAAAATCCGCGGGTGCGGGCGATCTGGGCGTAGTCCTGGTCCTCGGCCTCTGCGAGCTGCGCCTTGAGGAGACGCGCGACCAGCGCGGCGAAGGGCAGCGCGAGCGCCAGCGACGGCAGCAACATATGGCGCAAGAGATCGGCGGCGACGTCGAGGCGCAGGGTGAGCAGGCTCTCGATCAGATAGAAGTGGGTGCGGAAGGCCACGGCAAGCTGCGGATCGAGCCGGCCGGAAATCGGCAGCAGCGGCAGCAGCACGCCGAAGCCGAGCAGCAGGATCAGGGCCCACAGGAAATCAGGAATGGCGAGAAAGAAGCCGTTGGCGGTGTCGAGCAGCCATTCGGCGCGGGTGCCGCGCGTGAGGCTGCCGACCAGCGCCACGGCTCCGCCCATCACGAGCGCCATGATCACCGAGAGCGCTGCGAGCTCAAGGGTCGCCGGCAGCCGCGCGCTGACCAATTCGAACACCTGCTGGCGCAGGCTGATCGAGCGGCCGAAATCGCCCGACGCGACTTGGCCAAGCCAGGTGATGAACTGCGACAGCAGCGGCTGATCGAGGCCGTAGAGCGCGCGCAGCCGCGCAATGTCGGCCGGCGAGGCGCCGGGCGGGATCATCATCGCGATGGGATCGCCGGGCACCACGCGCAGCAGCACGAACACGATGGCGCCGACGCCGAGCAGGGTCGGCGGGATCAGAGCGAGGCGCTTGAGAATGGCGCTCCAGCGCATCGCCCGACTCCGTCTCAGCCCTGGTTCACGAGCTGCGGCAGGATCATGCCGTTGGCCTGCGGCACCACCTTGAGGCCCTTCTTGTGCACGATCGGCTGGACGTATTGCAGCAGCGGGATCACCTCACCCTCCTCGGCGATGTATTTGTCGACCGCTTTCCAGCCGGCGATGCGCTTGGCCTCGTCCTTCTCGCCCCACAAGGGCCCGATGCGCTCGATCAGGTCCTTGCCCTTCCAGGCTGAATGTGGCGACGGGCCGAACATCGCAAAGCCGGTCGAGGTCGTGGGATCGCCGATCGCGTTGCCCCAATTGTAGAACGCCGCCGGCGCCAGCGCGTGGCGGGCGCGCAGCTCGAAATGCTGCGCGATCTCGTAGACCTCGATGTTGGCCTCGATGCCGACCTTGCGCCACATGCCGGCGATCGCCTGGACCATTTCGTAGTCCTTCGGCTTGAAGCCGCGCGTGGTCTGGATGGTGAACTTGACCGGCTTAGCGGCCGAGTAGCCGCTCTGGGCGAGCAGGCTCTTGGCGAGCTCCGGATCATAGGCGACCTTGATCGAGGGATCGAAGGCGGCGTAGCCCGGAGCTTCCAAGGTGTCGATCGGCACGCCATAGCCGCGCAGCAGCTTGTCGACGATCGCCTTCTTGTCGATGGCGTGGTTGGCGGCGAGCCTGATGTTGCGGTCGAGCATCGGATCGATGTCGGTAAGGAAGATCATTCCGATGTCGGAGATCGGCTGCGTCAGGCCTGCCAAATTCGGCTTGGCCTTGAGGCGGTCGAACTCTTCATAGGGAATCTCGAAGGTGATGTCGGAGCCACCGGACTCGATCTCGGCGACGCGGCTGGTCGGATCGGTGACGAACTTGAAGACGACGGTCTCGAACGCCGGCTTCGGCCCCCAATAGCCGGGATGCGCCTTCAGCCGCAGGAACGCGTTGCGCTCGAAGGCATCGACCTTGTACGGGCCGGAGCCGATCGGCGCCTTCTCAAAGCCCTCCGCGCCGACCTTCTCGTAATAGGCCTTGGGCAGCACGTAGCCGGTGAGGAACGCCATCCATTTGAATAGCACCGGCTCGAACTCTACCACGTCGGCCGTGATGGTCTGGCCGTCGATCTTGAAGTTGTTGATCTTCGACCAGACGAACTGGATCGGGTTGCCGCCCTTCGGATCGGCGGCGCGGGTCAGCGACCACACCACGTCCTCCGGCGTCACCTTGGAGCCGTCATGCCAGGTCGCGTCGGAGCGCAGCTCCATCGTGACCTTGGTGCGGTCCTCGTTCCAGCCCCACTTCGTCAAGAGGCCCGGCTTGAACGAGAGATCGGCGGCCTGGCCGATATAGGGATCGAAGATGGCCTGGTAGATCGACTGGATGGTCGGATTGACCGCCGAGACGCCGACGGTCGGATCGAACGACGGCAGGTTGACGTTGTAGGCGATGGTCAGCGTGCCCGGCGCGGCACTGGCGGGGCGCAGCGGCAGGCCGGTGGCGAGTGGCAACGCAGCTGCGCCTGCGAGCTGCAACATCGTACGACGAGAGATCTGATGGTCACGCATGGTGATGCAACTCCGCATGGACGAAGGACGATGAGCGAAGAGAAGCGACGTCCCTGCCGACGCCGCCGGACGAATTGATCAGTTCGGCGCGCTCTCGGCCCAGCGCTTCATCAGCGTGTTCGAGGGCAAGGATTCGTCGACCAGCTTCTTCGCCGTCTCGATGCCGGCGACCGGGAGCTTCGCCGGATCGAGCAGGCCGATCTGCACCAGCACCGAGGCCTGATCCCAGTAGATGTGCTCGTTGTAGAGCTTGTCGCCGCGGAAGCGGACGATCGCAACCAGCGGAATCTCGACATATTTGCCGGTCGGCGGGATGCCGGGCAGCATCCAGTCGATCTCGATGTCGTGGGTGAAGCAGAACAGCATCTCGTCGACGACGCGGTCGGCGCCGATGGTGCGCGAGATCGGCACCAGCTTGGTGTCCGCCGGCGTCTTCGGAATGAAATGGTTGGCGTAGAACCTCAAGAGATCCTTGTAGCCGACGCCGCCGGTCATGGTCGGGATGTGGTTGACGTAGGGCTCGGCGACCATCGTGCCCATCGTCGCCTCCGCCGAGCGGGTGGCGAATTCGAGCTCGGTGTGACGGTCCCACAGCGACGACAGATCGTAGTGCGGGCCGAGCACTTTCCGGAACAGCGCGATCGAGCGCGAATGCGCCATCAGGGTCGCCGGCTTGTCGAAGCTGGAGCGCTCCGGCGCGGCGAAGGCGTGGTCGCAGCCTGGATAGAGATAGAACTCGGCATCGTCGCGGCCGGCAAAGCCGGCCTTGACCGCCTCGCGCGCCTCGGCGGGCGCGAACTTGTCGAGCTCGGCGAAGTGGAAGACGATCGGGCCCTTGATGTTCTTGGCCTCGGCGATATCGGCCTCGATGCCAACGCCATAATAGGAGACGGCGCAATCGACGTCGGTGCGGGCGGCGGTGAGATAAGCGAGCTTGCCGCCGAGGCAGAAGCCGAGCGCGCCGACCTTGCCCTTGCACTCGGGACGGGCGCGCAGCACCTTCAGCGCGTCGGCCGTGTCCTTGATCGCGAGATTGACGTCGAAGCGCTGGTAGTAGCCGAAGGCTTTACCGAAATCCGCCTCACCATAGCCGAGCTCGATGCCCGGCTCGAAGCGCCAGAACAGGTCCGGCGCCAGCACCACATACCCTTCCTCAGCATAATAGTCGGCGACCGCGCGCATCGAGGCGTTGACGCCGAAGATCTCCTGCAGGAGCACGATGCCGGGACCGGAGCCTGACGCGGGCACCGCGAGATAGCCCTTGAACGTGCCGCCATCGGCGGCGGCGATGTCGATCCACTGACCAGCCACTGTCGTGCTCCCCGGTTCTGCCGGCCGACGTCCACGGTGACGCCGCGCCTGATGTGTTTTCTTCATTGAATTTTTAATGTAAAAACGTTGGATGTAAACAGCAGAGATTGAGCATGCGCTGCACACGCATTGTGCGGAGCGGCATCGGGAGACGGGCTATTGAAGAGGACGACGAGCGCTGGGGCGAGGCGCAAGACCGTGGCGGTGAAGGCGAGAGTGGCGGGCCGCAAGGCGCGGTCACGGTCAGAGGCGGCTCGCGATGAGGCCGAGAGCGGCAGCAAAGGCGACGCGAAGGGAGCGTGGCATCTTGCGCGCAGTGACACCGAGCGACGGCTGTCCGACTTCGAATTCGCGCTGGAGCGGCTGGCCCAGTCCTATTATCGCTGGAAGGCGTCCTGCCTCGCCGCCGTTTGCGAGGTGCCGCTGACCGGCGACGATGTCGCCGTCCTCAATGTCGTACGCATGGGCGACGAGCCGAAGCGGCTCGCCGAGGTTGGCCAACTGCTCAACCGCGTCGACGTGCCCAATCTGCAATATGCGACGCGCAAGCTGGTCCGCGCCGGGCTGATCGAGACCGAAGGCCGTTCCTCACGCAAGGAGACACGCTACCGCGCCACGACACGCGGCCGCGCCGTCACCGAGGATTATGCGGCCTTGCGCGCGGCAACCCTGCCGCCGATGTTCGACGGCCTACCCGGCTGGATCGACGGCTGCGCCGCGACAGCGGCTCAGCTTGACCAGATGGCGGGGCTGTACGGCCAGGCGACGCGCATCGCGATCACGAGGCGGCACCAGTCCTGACCCGCCTCAGCGCAATATTTCGACCTTGGACCGCTATGTCGCGACTGTGGACGCGCTGAGGCCGTTCATTTGAGCGCCCCATCTCTGGAGGCTAGATGGACGGAGAGAGAACAGGCCTTTGCCCGCAGCCTCCGGTCGTGTGGGGCACGACAGGGGCGAAAGACCAGAAATGAGATCAATGGCTTGCGCACCCCTCCTTCTATTGAGGCGCCTTGATCTCAAATGGGAAATTTTAGCGGCGCCCGCACCGTCCAATGGTTGGGCTGGGCTAGGACGACCCGCCAAAGCCACGGCCTCAGGATCACAACCGCGCCCAAGGGGGAGGCGCGGAACCATCTCCAATTCCGCGCCATTGATGCCAACAGGCAAACAAGCGCATCCCGCAAAACGAGAAAACGACCATGAGAGACGATCCATCGCTCCCGCCGTTCATCTATGAAGGGCTCTATCCTGCCGAGGACAAGAAGACCGCCTTTGGCTCCTTCGCTGGTCTCGTAAAGCAGGCTGCGAAGCAGGTGCGCAGCGCCGTGGAGTCCGGGCGCAAGCCAGGCATGCCGCTCAGCGTCCTAAGCAACGCCGCCCGCCGGGCCCCGCTTGCTTCTCTGCTGTTCGCGTTCCTTCTGGGCGCTTCGATAGCCCGCCGAAGGTGAATGCCACCAGCATGGGACGTAGCCCCTGCCCGTCCGCGCACGACTCTCCAACTGCCGGCAAGCGAAGCGCAACCAGACGACGATCTTGGCCCCGAGATCGTCCGGCTCTTCTGAGTTTCGCCTTGAACGCTATGCTTCCGCGCTGACGGACGCCCGAACGCCGAGGTGCAACGTGCCGGTGATCCGATATTGCAGGATCGCTGTTGCTGACCGTGCCGGTTCACCAGCTATCTTTCCAAACGTCCTCTTTTAGAGAGTCGGCTTCAGCAGATCGGAAGGCTCAACACCCAGCGCGACAGCCAGGGCTTGGACGTTGTCGAGTTGCTGCCGATCTACCAGCTCTCAAGCGACCGTCGACATTGTTGACGCAGGTCAACGCTCTTGGCGATGGACATGTCAGCTTTCCACAACTTCAGGTCAATCGAGACCAAACTTTAACGAGAAGCGAGAAGGATGAGGAGACTTCCCATGCGGCTCGGCGGTCATACTGCAGCACTAGGCATGTTGCTTGGCGTCCTCGCCTTCCCCAGCGTCTGCCAGGCCGGCGGCACCGTCGAGGTGCTGCACTGGTGGACATCCGGTGGCGAAGCCAAGGCGATCGCCACGCTGAAGAGCGCCTTCGAAGCCCAAGGCGGCAAATGGATCGATTCTCCAGTCGCTGGCGGGGGTGGCGACGCCGCCATGACCGCCTTGCGAGCGCGCGTTGTTGCCGGCAATCCGCCGAGCGCGGTCCAACTCAAAGGACCGAATATCCAGGAATGGGCGCGCCAGGGCGTACTCACCGATATCGATGCGGTCGCTCGGGCGGAAAAGTGGGACGAGCTGCTGCCGCCGGTGCTTGCGTCGATCATGAAGTTCGACGGCAAATACGTGGCCGCCCCCGTCAACATCCATCGGGTCAACTGGATCTGGGCCAACCCGGCGGTGCTTGCCAAAGCGGGCGTCTTGCCGCCGACAACCTGGGACGAGTTCAACGCCGCAGCGGACAAGCTCAAAGCCGCGGGGATCACGCCGCTGGCGCATGGTGGCCAGCCATGGCAGGACGCGACCTTGTTCGAGACGGTCGTGCTCGGGTTGGGTGGCGCGGATTTCTATCGCAAAGCGCTGGTCGAACTCGACGAAAAAGCGATCACCAGCAGCACGATGATCAAGGTGTTCGACCAGATGCGCAAGCTGCGTTCCTATGTCAGCCCGGATTTCTCCGGCCGCGACTGGAACCTCGCCACGGCCACCATCATGAACGGCCAGGCTGGCTTCCAGCTGATGGGAGATTGGGCGAAAGGCGAGTTCGTGGCGGCCGGAAAAGTGGCTGGCCAGGATTTCTTGTGCATTCCGGCGCCGGGCCTGCCGGGCTTCATCTTGAATTCGGACAGCATCGCGATGTTCAAGGTGAACGGTGTCGACAAGCTGGAGGGTCAGAAGGTGCTTGCCAGCCTGATCATGTCGGAGGGTTTCCAAGAGACGTTCAGCCTCAACAAGGGGTCGATCCCCGCACGGCTCGGCGTGCCGCGCGACAAGTTCGATTCCTGCGCGCGGAAATCGATGGACGATCTGGCTGCGGACACCAAGGCGAATACCCTGGTTCCAAGCATGGCGCATGAAATGGCGGTGTCGCGTTCGGTACGCGGCGAGATCCTGGACGTCGTGACCAACCATTTCAATTCGGACATGAGCTCGCAGGACGCTGTCAAACGATTGATGGAGGCGATCAGGCGCGCGAGGTCATAAGACGAACGGCGCTGCCGTCTGCAGCGCCTCATGTCCGTCGAGCAGTACCATCGCCATGCCCCACGCAGCGCTCCATCGATTCCTGCGACGTGTCGACACTTGGCTGCCGCGCCTGGTCATAAGTCCGTCCGGCGCGGCCGTGTTCGTGTTCGTGTATCTGTTCATTGCCTGGACGATCTACATCTCGTTCACCCGGTCCAGCGTCCTGCCCGATTACAGCTTTGCCGGGCTCGTCCAATACGCGCGGCTGTGGGCGACGCCGCGCTGGTATGTGGCGATCGCCAACCTGTTCATCTTCACCACCCTGTTCATGGGCGGCTGCACCGTTATCGGCATCATGCTGGCGATCCTGCTCGACCAGCGCATCCGCGTCGAAGGCGTGATCCGCACCATCTATCTCTACCCGATGGCATTGTCGTTCATTGTCACCGGCACCGCCTGGAAATGGATCCTCAACCCTGGTCTCGGACTGGAAAAGATGGTGCAGTCGCTCGGCGTTACGAGCTTTCGCTTCGACTGGCTGGTCAATCCGGACATGGCAATCTACACCGTCGTGATTGCCGGCATCTGGCAATCTTCCGGCTATGCCATGGCGCTATTTCTCGCGGGCCTGCGCTCGATCGACGACGATGTTCTCAAGGCCGCGGCGGTCGATGGTGCCGGTCCGTTCCGCCTCTATATCCAGCTCGTGCTGCCGATGCTGCGGCCGATCTTTCTGTCAGTATTTGTCGTGCTGAGCCATCTCGCGATCAAGAGCTTCGACCTCGTCATTGCATTGACGAACGGCGGGCCAGGCTATGCGACCGATATGCCTGCGACCTTCATGTACTCGTTCGCATTCCAGCGCAGCGAGCTCGGGACCGCGGCGGCGAGCGCAACCATGATGCTGGCGACCGTGGTGGCGATCATGGTGCCATATCTATGGTCCGAGCTGCGGACGGAGCGCCAATGATCCGCTCGCGCGCGCCCGGCATCGTCCGCCCGACCGGTATCCGAACCACGGTGCTGCGCGGCGTCCTGTTCGCGATCCTCGGCCTGTTCGTTCTCTACTACCTGCTGCCGTTGCTGGTGATGGTGGCGACATCATTGAAGTCGCTCGCGGAGATTCGTACCGGCTCGCTGATCAGCCTTCCACGCGCCGTCACCTTCGAGGCGTGGCCGAAAGCCTGGGAATCCGCCTGTGTCGGGGTACGCTGCGCCGGGCTCAAGCCCTATCTCTGGAATTCGGTTCTGATGGTCGTTCCGTCGGTATGCCTCTCCACCATGCTTGGCGCCGTCAACGGCTATACCCTGGCGAAGTGGCGGTTTCCCGGCTCAGAGACGTTGTTCGGGTTGATCCTGTTCGGCGCCTTCATTCCCTTTCAGGTCGTTCTGTTGCCGATGGCGCGTACCCTCGGCATCCTCGATCTGGCCGGCACCATTCCCGGACTGGTGCTGGTCCACGTGATCTATGGAATTCCGTTCACGACGCTGTTCTTCCGCAACTTCTTCGTCACCGTCTCGGACGGCATCATGAATGCGGCCAAGATCGACGGCGCGGGCTTCTTCCGGATCTTCTTCCAGGTCGTGCTCCCGCTCGCGCCGTCGACCATCGTGGTGACCGTGATCTGGCAGTTCACCCAGATCTGGAACGACTATCTGTTTGGAGTGGCCTTCACGGCCGGCGACAGCAACCCGGTCACGGTTGCGCTGAACAATCTGGTCGCGACCTCGACGGGCGTCAAGGAATACAATGTCGACATGGCGGCGGCCATCATCGCTGCTCTGCCCACGCTGGCCGTCTATATCATCGCCGGAAACTATTTCTTGCGCGGGCTCTCCGCTGGTGCCGTGAAAGGTTGACCGTGGCTTCTATATGTCTCGACAAGGTCTACAAGCAATTCGGCGCAACTGCGGTGCTCGACGGCATCGACCTCGAAATCGCCGATGGCGAATTCGTCGTGCTGGTCGGGCCTTCGGGCTGCGGCAAGTCGACCCTGCTCAACGTTGTGGCCGGGCTCGAGACATTGTCGGAAGGCCGGGTCCGGATCGGCGACCGGATCGTCGATGATGTACCGCCAAAGGATCGAAACATCGCAATGGTGTTTCAGTCCTATTCGCTCTATCCGACCAAGACCGTCCGCGACAACATCCTGTTCGGGATGGTGACGCGGCGAATCCCGGAGGTGCAGCAGCAGCAGGCTCTCGCGCGCGTGACCGAACTGCTGCATATTGAGCAGCTACTGCAGCGCAAGCCCGGCCAGCTATCCGGCGGACAGCGCCAGCGCGTCGCCATGGGACGGGCGCTGGTGCGCGAGCCCGATGTTTTTCTGTTCGACGAGCCTTTGTCCAATCTCGATGCCAAGCTGCGGGTGGAGATGCGCACCGAGATCAAGAAGCTGCACGCCCGGCTCGGGCAGACCATCATCTATGTCACTCATGATCAGGTGGAGGCGATGACGCTGGCTTCACGCATCGCCGTGATGGACAATGGGCGGATCCGTCAGTTCGCCGCGCCGGAAACCGTCTATGAGCAGCCGGCGGACCTGTTCGTTGCAGGTTTCATGGGCTCGCCGGCGATGAACCTGGTGCCGGCACGCGTCGTTCAGGGTGATGGAATCTGGCTCGAAGTGGAAGACGCGCGCGGCAATGTGCGACTTGCCGTTCCGCGGGGAGCGTCAGCCTCGATTGGCGCTCATGTCGGGCGCCATCTGAAACTGGGACTCCGGCCGGAAATCATCACCCGTCAGGCACCCAGAAGCCGAGCGGGTTGCTCTGCACGTTCCAACGTCCAGTCGATGTGGTCGAACCGACCGGACCCGATACCATGATCGTGTTCGATCTGGGCGGTGTAGAGATGATCGCGCGCGTCCACCCCGAGGACAAGGCGCCTGTCGGCAGCCTCTATTCTTTCGAGGTCAACATGGACAAGGCGAAGCTGTTCGATCCCGACTCCGGCAAGCGGGTCTGACACCCCTCCGGCTGGATGCAGGACCAGCCTTGGTGTTGGAGCTTGATGGAAATCAACCTCCCCGCCTGCAAGATCGAAACAATAGCAGCCTGTCATCACGGTTGCTGCAAGTGCCTACGCTTTCTTTAGCGGCTCCGCTTTGCGGCACGCGGAACCGTGGTCGAGAACTGCATCGGTCGGGCCGCAATGGTTTCACAGTCAGGATGCCGCATGCATAAACATATTCTAATCCCGACGGACGGCTCGACGTTGTCGCAGGCTGCGGTTGAGTACGGCATCGCCCTCGCCAAGTCGGCTAGCGCCAAGGTCACGATATTGACCGTATCCACCCCCTTCCACACCTTTGCCGTCGAGCCGGCAATGGTCACGGACACGCCGGCGCAGTACGCGAAGCAGGTCGCGGCCCTTGCCACGAAGTACCTCGATGCGGCCAAGGAGGTCGCGTTGGCCGCTGGCGTCGGCTGCGAGGCCGTGCATGTCGAACATGATCATCCTTATCTGGCCATAGTCGACATGGCGAAAGCGAGGTCATGCGACCTGATCGTCATGGCATCGCACGGCAGGCGCGGGATCACCGCCATCATGCTCGGAAGCGAAACGAACAAAGTACTGACACACAGCAACGTGCCAGTGCTTGTCGTTCGCCCGCCGGACCGGCCGTTCGTCTCTGTCGAATCCTGAACTCGACCGCTTCTGCGGCCGAGGTATGACTGCTCGCGTCTCATGGATGCTGCGCCGGGCAATGCCGAAGCACCCCAGGATCTCGCCGAGACGGTCACCGTCTCAAGCTGACACCCGCCAAGGCAGACGGCCGGCGCTCACACCCTTGCCGAGCGCACTTTCGATGCCCACCGGCGTCCAATATCTTGCACGCCGGTTGACACACCTCGCCGCAGCCCAACCGTATCGCGGAGCGATCTGCTCGGCGCGCTTCGCTGAAATGTCGCAGGCTGCCTATCAGCACGCAGCCATTCAGGCCGCAGTTGGCGCCGCTCTTTCACGCTGCTCGGCCAGACTGCGCTGCAGGGCCTCCGCAAACATTACGACCTTCGCTTGGTACGTAGCCGATGCGACCTCACGTGCCGTGATTGCGAGACATCCGACTGGAGGCTTGCCCGCGAGTTCCTGCATCTGGCCGAAGGCTCTGTCGCTGCCTGCCCCGCCCAGCGTGCAAAAGAACGCCACCGCAGGAAGTCTTGACCTGCTTGCCAGCAGGAAGGCGCGGACGGGCGACGAAAGCGACCAGGCCCACACCGGCGTGCCGACAACAACGAGATCATAGCTCGATGGATCCTTGGCTATCGTAGCAATGCGCGATGGGACCTGCCGTCGCGCTTCGATCACCGATCGTACATAATCACGCATCCCTCTCCGGCTTACGGCCTCGACGATCTCTTCGCTGTCACAGCTCAGCGCTGTCCAGGCCGGCGTAGCCCCAGTCGAGCACGTGGTTATTGGCCAGGACACAGCGGTCGATTCCTGCTGCGATGAGGCAGTCCGCGTTCTCTGGGCTCATGCGGTAGTTGATACCCTTGTGAGCCCCGTCGTTACTGTGGGTCACGGCCGTTTCGAGATTGACGATCCGTGCATCCGGCTGCATGCGCGCGAGTTCGTCCAGGGCGGCGCCCCAGATGTAGGATGGTGCATTGCGCCGCGAAATGGGGCCGCTCGCCTGCTCGGCAAGGACCACATAATCCTCGGCCGACCGCGAGGCCTGCTGCTCAATGAGCTTCCGAGATGCGTCAGATGAAGCTGGACGGGTCGCAGTCATCGTCAGCGCGAAGGCGAAGGATCTTGGAGGGTCGAATTCGGGTCCGCTGCGACGGGCGGTTTCGCCCCGCTGTCTTCGGGGCCACGCGTACAAGGAAAGCTGAAGGCGCCGTCGTCGATGACGTGACGAGCATGCCGCGTCGATTGAGGCATCTCAATTTCAATAGATTGGACTTTGCCTAAGCTGGAGGTATCCGGGCTGGGACGACGACGATGACATTTCCCACGGGCTGGTGGATCCAAGGTGTCGCCGTCATGGCGGCAGTCGCGCTGCTCGGCTCCTCTGCGAGCGCAGGATGCAGCTTCGAGGACGTTGCCAACGCGTTCTGCGGAACGCTCAAGGCAACATCGGACTGCAAGTCTGTTTGCGAGGATGACGCATCCTGCGCTGCCGCGGTCGCACTTGAAATAGCTCTTGCGGGGGTCGCCCTCGAAGGATCGGACACCGGAAAAGGACAAGGGCTGGTCGATCAATTCTGCGCGGAAGCCAAAGTGAAGGGAAAGGATATCGTCGGTGCGCTGAACACGATATTCGGCAATGCAATCGCGAAGGAAGTGCTCGGCGATTTGTCAACTGAGCTCGCAGCCGTGGGCTCAGCTGCCAAGGTTGTGCAGTGCGCCTGTGAAACGGAGCAGAGCACGAATTCGATCGGCGCCGATATCGGCGCGTGCATTCAAGATGCGTTGTGCGGGGGGCTGGGGATCGGCTGCAATTGCTCGCGGCCACCGCCTCAGATGGCTTATTGCGGATCGGTCGACGTCAAGCATTGCCAGACGGAAGGTCACTTCGATCAGATGAAGGACCCCGCCTGCGTTCCCTACAGCTCGATTGCGAACTGCAATGACAAGTGGCAGAAGTGCGGCTACGGCGACAATATCCCAACGGTGGAGAGGATTGAGTCGGCGGAGGGAACGCTGGCCGTTCAACTACCTCCCACGCAAGAGGATACGGGTTGTGACCCGGTCATATCTTGCTTTTGTCCCAAGCCGATGGTGCCGGCCTGGCACGAGATCTCCAATCCGAACAGCGACGTGCATCGCTGGCTATTCGCCTGCGATTGTCCATATGAGGCCAACAATCCGGATCATCAAACACACCCAGGCCCGATCCTACCGAGCGGCTTGTCTCAGTGCCTCTGCGACAACACGGGTAAGCCGGCGAACCTGGGTTTTGCGCCGTTCGGCATGTGTCCGCCGCCGGCGTGCCCCGCGGGACAGACGCGTATGGGCCTGACCGGTGCGTGTGTGACACCGTGCTCCGATCCAACCCAGGGCATGGCGTTTGATGGCAGTTGCTGTAATCCCGCGCAGATGACGTCCTGCGGGCAATGTTGTCCGGTGGGCACGATACCTGACCCGAACAGCGGCACCTGTGTGCCGAAGCAGGCGGTGAAATGAGATTGGCGTCGTGACGCCACGGCCGGCACGATCGGCCGTCTATCGATTGACGCATCTCAAATTCAATGGACGCGGGTTCGGTTATCTCTATCGGGCCAAGTCAGTGGCGGGCGATGGTCATGCAACTTCGAGGAAGTTGGTGGTTCCACGGCGCAGCGATCGCCGCCGCAATGCTGCTGTTAGCGTCGCCGGCGCGAGCAGGCTGCAACCCAAGCGACATATTCAATGCTGCCAAACAGACGGTGGGCGGACTGTCGAGTTGCGCGGATGCCTGTGCGGACGGAGCTGGGTGCGCTGCGGCGGCTGCAGCCACCGGGGTCCTCACCGAGGTCGCCGGCGCTGCGGGGCAAGGCGCGGTCAACTCGTTCTGCAGCAAAGTACAGGGAAACCTCACCCAGATCCTCGCCCAACTGCAGTCGGCGGGCGGCTCGAAGATTGGACAGGGCCTGCTCGGGGAGCTCGCCAATGTGCTGTCCGCCGTCGGTTCGCCCGCGAAGGTCATGCAATGCGCCTGCTCAACCGAGCAGGGGGCGGGTTCCCTTGGCTCGGACATCGGGCAATGCATGGAGGACGCGCTGTGCTGGCTTCAGGAAGAGATTGGTCTCGGCGCTTGCGATTGCACGCGACCACCGCCCCGTTTCGCCAATTGCGCTGCCATCGACCTGAAGAAGTGTGAAGGCAAGGACTTCCTCACCAGAATGCATGACCCTGCATGTGTTGCGCCCGGCTCGATCGGCCACTCCATCCCGAGCTGCCAAAGCACGGGGAGCTACATGGAGCCGTGGCAGCCGACATTGGCATGCACGACGACTGCCGAGGGAACACTCATCGAGCAGTTGCCCCCTTCCGCTGAGGGTACAGGTTGCGAAGGAGTGCAGTATTGCTTCTGCCCGTCGCCGATGAAGGCTGACTGGCAGGAAGTCCCCAATCCTGATTCAGGCGATCATCGATACGCCTTCGCGTGCGAGTGCCCGGACGGCACGCATCCCGGCGCCATGATGCCGAGCGGGATCTCGTCATGTCTGTGTGACAACACGAACCAGCCCGCCAACCTGGGCTTTGCGCCGTTCGGCATGTGTCCGCCGCCGGCGTGCCCCACCGGACAGGTTCGCATCGGCGGCATCGGCGACTGCATCACGCCGTGCGCCGATCCGAGCCAAGGCATGGCGTTCGATGGGAGCTGCTGCAATCCGGCCCAGATGACCTCCTGCGGGCAATGCTGCCCGCTGGACACCATCCCCGACCCGAAGAGCGGCACCTGCGTTCCGCGACCTGAGCCCCCGAAATGAGGCGACAGAGCATCATGGAATATTGTCGTCATACCTCGTTGGCTATCGCCGCCCGTGCGATGCTGCGCATCGTCATCGTGTCGAGCTTGGCACTCGCGCTCGTCAGCACGGCATCGGCTCAGGCCCCCCGGAGCATCTACGCGCCGGGCCAGGCGGTCGTCACCGGCTTCTCCGGCGGTCTGCGTCCGTTCGAGATCGAGCCTGGCCAGGACCCCGATCTGAACTCCTTCATTAATCCAGACGGACCGTCGCTGCGCGTCGTTGATCTCAGCCGCATGGGCGGGCCGCCGGAAGCACAGGTGGTCGGCGCTCCGAAACCGTTCACGGTGAGCGCGAAGTGGATCGGACAGGTGTTCGGTGTTGCGCTGGACGACCAGTCGCCCCCCAACATCTATGTCGCGGCGACATCGGCCTATGGGCTGCCCATCGTCGCACCCGGATCGGATGGCAAGCCGCAGCACATCAGATCCGGGAGGACCGGTGCAGTCTTCATGCCGGCACAATGGGGCCCCGGAGGAGGCCCTGGGTCGATCTGGAAGATCAACGGCCTTACCGGCGAGGTGAAGCTATTTGCGAACGTCCTCACTGAGGGAAAGGCGAACTCGGGCGCAGCGCTCGGCGCGCTCGCGTATGATTCTGCCACGAAGTCGCTGTTCGTCGCCGACCGCGAGACCGGCCTGATCCATCGCCTCGACCCGAACGGCGCGGATCTCGGCGTCTACGATCACGGCACCGCCGGCACGGCCGCCGTCGGGCTTGCGCCGATGCCCGCTGCTGGCGGGGCCGGCATTAATCTCGCGAGCCCACAGTTTGATAGCGCCCGCCCCGAGACCTGGGGCTATGCCGCGACGGCACGGCGCGTGTTCGGTCTCGCGATACGCGATCGTCGTCTCTATTATGCTGTCGCCGACGGACTGCGCATCTGGTCGGTCGGCCTCAAGCCGGATGGTTCGTTCGGCTCGGACATCAGGATCGAGGTCGCAGTGCCACCCGCGGCCGGCCCGACCGAAATCTCGCGCATCACCTTCGATGATGCAGGGCGGATGTATCTTGCCGAGCGGCCGGCGCCGACTGGCGCGCAGGATTTCGAGGCGCTGTCGGCGCCATCGGTCGGTCGCGCGCTGCGCTATACCATGATCGGCGTCACCGAGGCCCAACAGCCGATCTGGCAGGCCGTGCCGGACGAATATGCGGTGGGCTTCCCCGAGACCTTCCGCAACGACAATGGCGGCGTCGCCATCGGCTACAGCTACGATGAGCGCGGCAACATCAATCCCCGCTCCTGCGGCGGCTTCGTCTGGATCACCGGAGAACAGTTGCGCTACACGACCGACCCCAAGCTCTCCGCAGAGCTTGGTCACACGGACATGCTCGCAATCGACGGCCTGCAGGGAAATCCAGCTTGGCGCATCCGTCGTGGCGATGCGCCGCCGCGGATGAGCTATTTCATCGATTATGCCGATGCGCCGCCCGATCTGTCGGCCCGGGGGCATCTGGGAGACATTGGTATCCTGCGGATCTGCGCGGAGCAGCCGGCGGAGCTGCTCCCGGGCCCGCTCCCGGCCGGCGTGCCGCTGCCACCGCCGAGTTTCCGCGCCTGTCAGACGCATGTGTGCGGTCCCCCGGGTTTCCCGGTCTGTCCGATCAATCAGGTGTGGAGCAAGGGCGCTTGCGCGTCGAACTGCGCGCCGCCTGAAATCCTCCTGGGCGGCAGGTGCTGTTCACCTGCCGACCTCGGACCCGGCGGTGCCTGTTCGAGCGGCTCGATTCCATCGACTGACATTGCCAAACCGATGTGCGGGGTCACCCAGACGGCGATCGGCCCCAAGCAGGAGTGCTGCAACAACGATCACATCTATTCCGGTCCGGGTGGCGTTCAGGCTTGCTGCCTGAGCGCTCTCGTGAATGGCGTTTGCGAGCCCTCCATTCCGAAAATCCCAAACGGAAAGTGCCCGGATTGCTGTTCGCCCGGCTATGTGAAGATCGCGGGCAAATGCTGCCTGAAAAGCCAGGCGACTTCGAAAGGGGTTTGCTGTCCGATCGGACAGACGCCGAGCGCCGACGGGACACAGTGCCAGCCAACGTTCAAGATTCCCAAGATCTCGCTTTGCTGTGCCGCAGGCTATGTCCCGACCGCGGCGGGCAAGTGCTGCGCGACCGCAAACCTGACGACGAGCGGCGAGTGCTGTCCGGCCGCCGTCAATCCGAAGGATCGCTCGCGATGTGTTGCGCCTGCCCAGAAGAAGTCCGTTCCGCAAGAGCCCTGCGCCGCGGGCAAGGTTCGCGACGACGAGGGCGTTTGCGTGGCGCGAAAACCCTCGCCTGTGCCTGTCGTGCCCGGGCCGTCACCGCGACGTCCCTCGATACCCAAGGTTCCAGACAAGCGCGCGCCGTCTAACACAGGCCCGATCACCTGCCCGCCCGGCATGGTTCCCGGGCCACTCGGCAAGCGCTGCTGGCCGGCCGCACGTGGTCGCATTGCGCCGCTTGCGCCTCGCTGGACTGCACCACCGCCGCTCGAGAGAGGTCGCTAGGAGCTTTGTGTGGTGCCGATGATGATGCAGTGCTCGCTTGTCGTGGTGAAGAACACGAGTGGAAGGAACTGAGGGATGATTGGAGTAACTGACATGCCGAAGCTCTCGCGCATTCGTATTCGTGCCATCACAGCAGTCACGCTCGCTGCCGCGGCGATCGCCGTACCCAGGACAGCCCAGGCTGAGTGGCAGCGCGCGGACATCGACCAGGCGATCCAGCAATACCTCGCCGCGCACCCGGAAGCCCTGGGGCCGGCAATCGAGAAATACCTGGCTGATCACCCGGAGGCGGTGCGCACTGCCCTGATGGCGCTGATTGCCAAGCGCAACGCTGTCGCCCAGACCGCGCCCGCGGCTGCGGCGGCCAGCGTCAAGCAGGCGATCAGTGACAACGCCAAGGCGCTGTACAACGCGCCGTTGCAGACGACACTCGGCGCCGCTGACGGCACCAGGACGGTGGTCGAATTTTACGACTTCAACTGCGGCTATTGCCGCAAGGCGCTCGGCGACACCCTTGCGCTGATCGCCGACGAACCGAACGTGCGCATCGTGCTCAAAGAGCTTCCGATTCTCGGGCCGGACTCCGTCGAAGCCGCGAAGGTCGCGATCGCGCTGCAGATGCATCATCCCAGTGCCGGGGAATCCCTGGAGTTTCATCGCCGCCTGCTGGCGAAGAAGGGAAGGGTCGATCGTGCCGCGGCGCTTGAGGTGGCCGCAGATCTCGGCTTCAACGCAGGCGAGATCGAGAAGGATGCGGCGAGCGTCGAGGTGAACGAGGCCCTGCAGCAGAACACGCGCCTTGCCTCGGCGCTCGGCATCAATGGCACGCCGGGTTATGTCGTCGGCGACAGCATAGTCCCCGGGGCGGTCGGGGCCGCAGGGCTGAAGGCACACCTCTCGGCTGTGAAGGAACCATAGCGCGCGAGCGGCCGAGGCTTGGCACCAGCTCCGCCAAGTGCGTTCCGGTGACGTCCCCGCACAGGAACAGACGCACCTGACGCAATGCGTCGGTCATGGTGGCGACGCTGGTTGCGACATGGATGCGGCGGGCAACTGCTGGCGGTTGCCAGTGCCGCATCTGCGCATGGCCAAATTGACATTGCTCAATAGTCGCGTGAGCTATTCGAGCTACCTGATGTCATGGATGATTTTGCGCCAGGCACTCTCGAGCGTCGTCGCGCCTTGATCGCGCTCGTGAAGGATCTCGTCCACGAGCTTCATCCTCAGCGCGGCCGGTTCATGGAGGTCGAGCCTTCGAGTCGCATCGAGCGAGACCTCGGGATCGACAGCCTCGCGCGCACTGAATTGATCCTGCGCATCGAGCGGGCTTTCCACGTTCGCCTTCCGGCGCAGGCGGTCGGCGAGGCAGAAACCGTCGAGGATCTGGTCCGCGCGCTCGAACGGGCCGGCCCGACGCTGGACCGCCCGGTCTCAGTCGGGCGCCCGGTTTCGGCGCTTCCGGCCGTACCGGCCGCAAGCGAGGCGCGCACCTTGATCGAGGTGCTGGACTGGCACGCCACGCGACACGCCGACCGGCTGCATTTGACAGTATTGCAGGACGAGGCGACGACGCTCGGGACGCTCACCTATGGAGAACTTGCGGCGAAAGCCCGGCAGGTGGCCCGCGGTCTGATCGCGCGAGACATCACGGCAGGAGACCGGATTGGATTGATGCTCCCCACCAGCATCGATTTTTTCGTCGCCTTCTTCGGCATTCTCTACGCCGGCGCGATACCGGTCCCGATCTACCCGCCGATGCGCCTGTCGCAGCTTGAGGACCATCTACGGCGCCAGACCATGATTTTGCGCAATGCCGGCACCCGGATGCTGATCACCATGCCGGAAGGACGGCGATTAGCCGGCCTGCTTCGCAGTCTGGTGCAAAGCCTGGTCAGCGTCGCCAGTGTCGCCGACATCGAAGCCTCCGCGGCGCCGGCGCCGCTACCCCGTTTGAAGGATGCGAGTGCAACGGCCCTGATCCAGTATACGTCAGGCAGCACCGGTGACCCGAAAGGCGTGGTGCTCAGCCATGCGAAGCTGCTCGGCAACATCAGAGCGATGGGCACGGTGATGGAAGCCGGTTCCGCCGACGTCTTCGTCAGCTGGCTGCCGCTGTATCACGACATGGGGCTGATCGGCGCGTGGCTCGGCTGCATGCATTATGCAGCACCGCTCTACGTGATGTCGCCGTTGAGTTTTCTGATCCGACCGCAGAGCTGGCTGTGGGCGATGCATCGGTATCACGCAACGTTTTCAGCATCGCCCAATTTCGGTTTCGAGCTATGCCTTGCCAAGATCAGCGATTATGATCTCGAGGGACTCGATCTGGGCTCGCTGCGCATGGTCGCCAACGGCGCCGAACCGGTCAGCGTCCAGACTCTGCGCCAGTTTGCCGAGCGGTTCGGCCGTCACGGCTTTCCCGCAAAGGCGATGGCGCCGGTCTATGGCCTGGCCGAAAACTCCGTCGGCCTGGCTTTTCCGCCGCTCGGCCGCGGGCCGGTCATCGATCGCATCAATCGCGACGAACTGAGTATTCACGGCATCGCGAAGCCGGCACCGCCTGGCGATACAGCGGTCCTGGAGATTCCGGCGTGCGGCCAGCCGCTTCCCGGCCATGAAATCCGCGTGGTTGACGCGACCGGCCGCGAGCTGGGCGAACGGCGGGAAGGACGGATCGAGTTTCGCGGCCCATCAGCGACAAGCGGCTATTTCCGCAACGAGACGAAGACGCGCGAACTGTTCCATGGAGATTGGCTCGACACCGGCGACCGAGGCTACATGGTTGGGGGCGACATCTTCGTGACGGGACGCGTCAAGGACATCATCATACGAGCCGGCAGGCATCTCTATCCCCAAGAGATCGAGCAAGCAGTTGCCAATATCCCGGGCGTGCACAAAGGCGGCGTCGCGGTGTTCGGCGTACCCGATCGCGTCTCGGGGACGGAGCGCGTTGTCGTGCTGGTCGAAACCCGTGAGTCCGACCAACCTCGCCGCCTCGAGTTGCAGGCGCGCGCCCAGGAGGTTGTGACGGACGTCGCAGGCACGCCACCCGACGAGATCGTGTTGGCGCCGCCTCGCACAGTGCCGAAGACATCGAGCGGAAAGATTCGCCGCAGTGCGGCCCGGGAGCTATACCAAAGAGGCGATATCGATACGCACCAGGGCACACTTGGTTTGCAGTTGTTGCGTCTTGCCCTTGCCAGCGCGGCGACTCAGGCCGGTCGGCTTGGCCGACTGCTCTACGAGGACATCTATGCAGCATGGTGGTGGATCATGCTCGGCGGCGCCTTCGCTGCGGGATATCTTGCCGTGCTCATCCTTCCGACGCCGAGATCGCGCTGGTCGGCGCTCAGGCAGATCGGTCGCATTGCGCTCGCAGGGATGGGCGTTCCGCTTGCGATCAAGGGCCTGGAGAAAATTCCTGCGCAAGGGGCGGTACTCGTATTCAACCATTCCAGCTATATGGACGCCTTTGCTCTGGCTGCGACACTCCCCAGGGAGCCAGCGATCGTCGCAAAGCGTGAATTGGCCGAGCAGCTTGTCGCAGGACCAATCCTGCGCCGGCTCGATATTCCCTTCGTCGAACGTTACGACGTCTCGGGCAGCCTGACGGATGCCGCGCGACTGGGTGCGCTAGCCCGCGACCGGCGGCTTCTCGTCTTCTTTCCAGAAGGAACGTTCACGCGCAGGGCCGGGTTGTCCGGCTTCTATCTCGGCGCCTTCAAGACCGCGGCAGAAGCCGATCTTCCCGTCCTGCCGGGCATCATCGCCGGCACACGGACAATGTTGCGCAGCGATCAGTGGTTCCCGCGCTACAGCGCAGTCAGCATCGAGATCGGCGATCCGATCCAACCCGGCGGCACCGATTTTCAATCCATCATTCGGCTGCGCGACCAAGTGCGACAATGGATGCTCGCTCGTTGCGGCGAGCCGGATCTGGAAGAACTCGTCAAGCCCGAGCCGATGTCCCCCGCAGCCTGAAGGAGAGAGCCATGAAGCTCGTTTCCAGCGCCTTTGCCGACGGAGCGGTCATTCCGCGGCACTTTACCTGTGACGGAGACAACGTTTCGCCTCCTCTACAGTGGTCCGGTGCGCCAGCGGGAACGCGGAGCTTTGTGCTGCTCTGCGACGATCCCGACGCGCCCGCCGGCACTTGGCATCACTGGGCGGCCTACGACATTCCGCTCACGAAGACGGAGCTTGCCGAGAATGCCACGAATGTGATCATCAAGGAAGCGGTGAACGACTTCCACAAGACCGGCTATGGCGGGCCCTGCCCTCCACATGACCACGGGCCGCATCGTTATCATTTTCGGCTGCTCGCGCTTTCGACCGACCATGTCAGGGCCAAGGCAAACGCGTCCTGCCGGGATGTCGAGCGCGAGGCACGCAAATTTGCGCTCGCGGAAGCGGTTCTTGTCGGCCGCTATGAGAGATAGCGCTGCCAACCTGAGCGCATAGAAACATGACCCATTGTCAATCTGCGGCAAAGCGCGCGTGTCGGGCATCGGCAAGAAGCTCGCGAGACGCGCCCCCATTGATATGACTAGGGTGGCGTGATCGCGGCCCTCGAACTGGATCTCCGGCTCGCTCGCCTGGTGTCATCGACAATGACCGTCAGCTCATATGCGCCTCCAAACGCGGGCACCGCACCTGCGTCGTCACTGCAAACCCAACAGGACTCCAATTGCGGCTGGATGAAACTTCGGGGACAGGTCACACGGTGCCAAACTGGCAGACCGCGGGGCTCATTGTTGACGCAGATCAACGAGCGTCCGCGCGCTCGGACCAAATTTTAGCTGGTACAGCGACGCGTCGGGCGCGTTCGCAATGAACCGGAGCCAATCATGACCACCACGGACGCGGCGAACTCCCGCGGCGGGAGTGAAGCTCAGACCGAGCAGCAATGCGAACGAATCCGCAAGCGCCCGCAAGACTACGTCGGCGCAAACCTGATCGATTATGATGAGGCCAGGCGGACCTTCTCATGGGCCGATGCGCGAGCCTTGCTCGACGGGCTTCCCGGCGGCGGTCTCAACATCGCCCATGAGGCCATCGACCGCCATATGAAGGCCGGTCGCGGCGACAAGCTTGCGCTGCGCTGGATCGGCCGCGACGACAGCACTCGCGATTTCACCTATGCCGCGCTCGGCGCCCAGGTGAACCGCTTCGCCAACACCCTGGCCCGGCACGAGATAAGGAAGGGCGACCGGGTCTTCTCGCTGCTCGGGCGGGTGCCGGAACTCTACATCGCAGCCCTCGGCACGCTGAAGAATGGCGGCGTGTTTTCACCCTTGTTCTCGGCGTTCGGACCCGAGCCCATCAAGGCGCGCATGACGATCGGCGGAGCCAAGGCGCTCATCACCACCGAAGCCTTCTATCGCCGCAAGATCGAGCCCTGGCGCAGGGAGCTCGCCAGCCTGGAAAGAGTGTTCCTGACTGAATGCTCGGCCACTTTGCCGCCCGATACGATCGACCTTGCTGCGGCGCTTGCGGAGGCCTCTGAAGTCTTCGAGACGGTGCGGACCCTCCCTGAGGATATGGCGCTGCTCCATTTCACCAGCGGCACGACCGGCACGCCCAAGGGAGCGGTGCATGTGCACGAGGCGGTCATCGCCCACAATGTGACCGGCAAGCTCGTGCTCGACTTTCATCCCGACGATATTTTCTGGTGCACCGCAGACCCGGGATGGGTCACCGGGACTTCTTACGGAATCATTTCGCCACTGACCAATGGCGTGACCATGGTCATCGACCAGGCCGAGTTCGACACCGAGCGCTGGTACCGCATTCTGCAGGATCAGAAAATCACGGTCTGGTACACCGCGCCGACCGCAATCCGCATGTTGATGAAGGCCGGCGCCGAATTTGCCAAGAAGTTCGACCTGTCGACGCTGCGCCTGCTCGCCAGCGTCGGCGAGCCGCTCAATCCGGAAGCCGTGATGTGGGGCATGGAGGCTTTCGGCAAGCCGTTCCACGACAATTGGTGGCAGACCGAGACCGGCGGCATCATGATCACGAATTTTCTGTCGATGGACGTGAAGCCGGGGTCGATGGGCCGACCACTACCCGGCATCGAGGCCGGCATCGTCGAACGATTGGAAGGCGGCGGGCTGCGCGAGATTGCCAAGCCGATGGCCATGGGCGAATTGGCCTTGCATCCGGGCTGGCCGTCGATGATGCGGGGCTACCTGAACGAGGAGGCGCGCTACAAGAAGTGCTTTGCAGGCGGCTGGTATCTCACCGGTGACCTCGCGATGCGCGACAGCGATGGCTATTACTGGTTCGTCGGCCGCGCCGACGACGTCATCAAGAGCTCCGGCCATCTGATCGGACCTTTCGAGGTGGAGAGCACCCTGATGGAGCACAAGGCCGTTGCGGAAGCCGGCGTGATTGGCATCCCGGAGCCCACTGCCGGCGAGGTGGTCAAGGCCTACGTGGCGCTCAACCCGGGCTTTGCGCCGAGCGACGCGCTGCGAAAGGAGCTCCTCGGCCACGCGCGGCAGCGGCTCGGACCGGCGGTCGCGCCAAAGGACATCGCGTTCCGCCAGAACCTGCCGAAGACTCGCAGCGGCAAGATCATGCGGCGCCTCCTCAAGGCCCGCGAACTCGGTCTGCCCGAAGGCGACCTCTCCACTCTCGAAAGCGAGGAACGATGACGGTTGCAGCCACAAAGCCGCATTTGTCGCGCGAGCACATGCTGGGTCTGCTCAAGCACATGATCCGCATCCGCCGCTTCGAGGAGAAATGTGCCGAATTGTACACTCAGGAGAAGATCCGCGGCTTCATGCATCTCTACGACGGCGAGGAAGCGGTCGCTGTCGGAGTGATAACCGCGCTGGAAAAACGCGATCGGATCGTGGCGACATATCGCGAGCACGGGCAGGCCCTGGTGCGCGGCGTGCCGATGACAACCGTGATGGCCGAGATGTACGGCAAGCAGGAAGGCTGCAGCCGCGGACGTGGCGGCTCGATGCACTTGTTCAACGCCGCGACCAATTTCTATGGCGGCAATGCCATTGTCGGTGGCGGCCTGCCGTTGGCGATCGGCCTTGCGCTCGCCTCCCATATGCAGGGCGATGATCTCGTCACGGCATGCTTCTTCGGAGACGGCGCGGTGGCCGAAGGCGAATTCCACGAAAGCCTGAATCTGGCGGAGCTTTGGCAGTTGCCGGTGTTGTTCGTGTGCGAAAACAATCTCTACGCCATGGGAACCGCGCTCGCCCTTTCGGAATCCGAAACTGACATCCAGCGCAAGGCGGCATGCTACCGCATCACTTCGGAAGCCGTCGATGGCATGGATGTGGTGGCGGTCGAGGCGGCGGCCCGCCGCGCGGTCCAGGCGGTGCGCAAAACGCGCATGCCCTATTTTCTTGAATGCCGCACCTATCGGCTGCGCGCGCATTCAATGTTCGATCCCCAGCTCTACCGCGACAAGGCCGAGGTCGAGTCGTGGCGTCCACGGGAGCCGATTGTGCGTTTCCAGGGATGGCTCGAGGCCAATCACATGGTCCATCCGGACGAGGTGTCCCGCATGACGGCCGAGATCGATGCCGAAATCGCTGAAGCAGTCGTTTTTGCTGAGGCCGGGACATGGGAGCCGACCGAGCAACTGAGCCGCTTTGTTTATGCAGACAGAGCGGTCCCCACCGGGATGTGAGGTTTCATGCAGCAGGTGGCACCCAGGACCAATGCAATCGAGATGACCTATCGCGAGGCGGTGCGTGCAGCGCTTCGGGACGCGCTCAGCCGCGACAACCGCGTCTTTCTGATGGGTGAGGACGTCGGTCGCTATGGCGGCTGCTACGCGGTGAGTCACGGACTGCTCGCCGAATTCGGGCCGCAGCGGATTCGCGATACGCCGCTCTCGGAGTCAGGCTTTACCGGCGCCGGCATTGGCGCAGCAATGGCTGGCATGCGGCCGATCGTCGAGCTGATGACGGTCAATTTCAGCCTGCTCGCGCTCGATCAGATCCTCAACAATGCAGCGACGGTGCGCCACATGTCGGGCAATCAGTTCGGCGTGCCGCTTGTGATCCGCATGGCCACCGGTGCCGGCCGCCAGCTGGCAGCCCAACATTCCCACAGCCTTGAAGGCTGGTACGCACATATTCCCGGCATCAAGGTGCTCGCGCCGGCAACCTTGGAAGATGCCCGCGGCATGCTGTGGACCGCCCTACAGGAACCCGACCCGGTGCTGATCTTCGAGAACGTCATGCTCTACAACATGTCGGGCAAGCTCGCGTCCGGTGCCGGAGCCGTCAATATCGACAAGGCTGCCGTGCGCCGCCAGGGCCGCGATATTTCTCTCATCACCTATGGCGGGTCGCTCTGGAAGACGCTCGAGGCTGCGACCGCGCTCGCAACCGATGGCATCGATGCCGAGGTGATCGATCTGCGCAGTCTGCGGCCGCTCGACGACGCCACGATCATGACTTCGGTGGCCAAGACCCGACGTGCCGTCATCGTCGACGAAGGCTGGCGCTCCGGGAGCCTGGCGGCAGAGATCGGCATGCGCATCGTCGAACAAGCCTTCTGGTCGCTCGACGCGCCGATCGGGCGGGTTTGCAGCGAGGAGGTGCCGATCCCCTACCCTCACCACCTCGAAAACGCGGCACTGCCACAGACAGCGAAGATCGTGACCGCTGCGAAAACGGCGCTCGGCCGGACGTGAGGCGGGCCGTGGCCGAATTCCTCATGCCCTCTCTCGGCGCCGATATGGAAGCCGGCACGCTGGTGGAATGGCTGGTGAAGCCGGGAGACCGGGTCAAACGCGGCGATATTGTTGCGGTGGTCGAGACACAGAAGGGTGCGATCGAGATCGAAACCTTCCTGGCCGGCGAAATCGAAAAATTCCTCGTCAATCTTCACAGCAAGGTGCCAGTCGGAACGCCGCTAGCACTGATCCGTACCGACGGTGAAGAAAGAGCCGCCGTCACAGCGCCGGTGCCACCGCCGTTACCTCTGCCAACCGCGCATCCCCCGATTGCGGTGCCCTCCCAACCACCGCCCACGCCGATCGGCGCGCCAATGCCGCCACCGCTTGCGGCTGCTGTCGTGGGACGGCTTCCCGCTTCGCCTGCCGCACGACAGCTCGCCGCAGAACGCGGCGTCGATCTCTCCACCATCACCGGCAGCGGACCGGGCGGAGCAATCGTCTACGTCGACGTGGAGCGACAGTCCGGCGCAACCCCGCCACCAACCGAAAAGAGGCGCGCGGGCGGGCTTGATCTCGCGGCGATGCGGACAGCCATCGCGGCCGCAATGGCCCGGTCGAAGCGGGAGATCCCACACTATTATCTTGAACATCAGATCGACGTCACGCCATGCGAACACTGGCTGGCCGAACAAAACGCGGCGCTTCCGCCCGACAGCCGCCTTTTGATCGGCGCGCTTGCGCTGAAGGCGGTCGCGCTGGCGATTCGTCGCTTTCCAGCCTTCAACGGCTTCTACCGCGACAACAAATTCGAGCCGTCAAAGGCGGTGCATGTCGGGGTTGCCATTGCGATCCGCGGCGGCGGCTTGGCGGCGCCGGCTCTGCATGACGCGGACCGACTGCCGCTCCACGACTTGATGAGCAGCTTACGCGACCTGGTGCAACGAACGCGCTCGGGGCGGATTCGCAGTTCGGAACTGTCAGATCCGACGATCACAGTATCCAGCCTCGGCGAGCGCGGAGTCGAAGCTCTCTATGCCATCATCTATCCACCCCAGGTCGCGATCGTTGGCTTTGGTAAGGTCGTTACGCGTCCCTGGATCATCGATGGCGTGATCGGCCCCCGTTCCGTGGTGACCATGACGCTGGCAGGTGATCATCGCGTGACCGATGGACACGCCGGCGCCTTGTTTCTGGCCGAGATCGGCAGACTTTTGCAGGAGCCTGAAAAGCTATGACCGAGATCGAGATTCGCAAAATCACGCAGGGTGAGCTCAGCGAAATCGTCAAACAGGAGCTTAACAACATCGCGCCAGAAGTCGATCTGGCAAACATTGATCCAGCAGCTGATTTGCGCGAGAACGTCGATATTGACTCGATAGACTTCCTGAACCTCGTGACCGCCCTGCATCACCGGACGGGCATCGATATTCCGGAGATCGACTATCCCAAACTCGTTACTCTCTCCGGAATGATCGCCTATCTCAGAGCCAAACTGGAATCGGCCAAGGAGTAAGTTGGTTGCACCCGCGGGAATTGCGAGTTCTGAGCCTTGCCCGGCAACTTCAATCGCCGGCCGCTTGAATCAGGATGCAACGGGCGGCGGCGCGCGCCCCCCGGTCGGAGCGATGCTGGGCTCTGTCTAAGGACGAGAAGTCCTGTTTCTGCTAGGCAGTCGGCACGCGATAGCGTGCCCACAGCAACGCGATTGCACAAGATCCGAGTCTCGCCAGTGATTTGTCGGCCCGGCTCGTCAGAATGATGGGAACGCGAGCACCGATCACAACGCCCGCAACGTCCGCGCCGGCGAGATATTCGAGTTGCTTTGCCAGCATGTTACCCGCCTCGATGTCGGGCACAACAAAGATATCGGCCCGTCCGGCAACCGGAGAGACGATGCCTTTGCTCGTCGCCGCCTCCCTGGAAACGGCATTATCGAAGGCGAGTGGCCCGTCGATGACGGCTCCAGTGATCTGACCGCGATCCGCCATCTTGCAGAGTGCCGCCGCATCGATCGTGGAGCGAATCTTCTCGGTAACAGTTTCGATCGCCGAGAGAATTGCGACGTGAGGCGACGGATTGCCAAGCGCATGCGCAAGGTCAACTGCGTTTTGCACAATATCCCTTTTGTCGGAGAGATTTGGATAGATGTTGATGGCTGCGTCGGTCACGAAAAGCGGCCGCGGATAGAGCGGGGTGTCGATGACAAATATGTGGCTCATCCTGCGCTCGGTCCGCAGCTTCTCCTCAGCCAGGATCGGCATCATGAATTCATCTGTATGCAGGCTGCCCTTCATCAGCGCTTCCACCCTGCGGTCGCGGGCGAGGGCGGCCGCCTGTACAGCGGCCGCATGGCTGTGCTCAGCCGGAACGAGTTCGTAAGGGGTCAAATCGAGCTTGGCCTGCTCGGCCGCCGCCCGTATCTTCGCCTCGGGCCCGACCATCACGGGCAGAATCAAGCCCGCTCGCGCTGCTTCGATGGCACCGCTGAGAGACAGGGCATCAACTGGATGGACGACGGCTGTGCGGAGGGGCTGCAGGCCTTCCGCTTGCTCAATGATCCTCTGATAGTGACGGCCCTTCGCTTCGGGGCGGACAGACGCGCCTCCTTGCTGGACTGTGATGGTTCCGCTGTCCATAGGATTCATCCGACATGACTCCGCTCGGAGATGCTTGTCATATCCAGCCCCATGGACAGACGGGTGCCATGAGGTAAATCAAAGGTCTGACGACCAAGCAGGCGGCTTGAGAGAAACGTCAATCCAGCCACGGAGGCTGCGAGGCTGGAGCGGATCGGCGATATCCAGCATTGCTTCAAACTGCCTTTCTGCGCAGGGCTGGTCATGACACGTCCTGCGCAGGGGTGGTCATGACACGTCGCGTGCCTGCATCGTTGTTACTTGGCAGCGAATTGCAGAAGCTCGTCAGCCTTGCGCCCAGCGTCGTGATCGTTGTGCCGTCACGGACTGGCTGTTCACGTTCGGCTGAGGCAGGTCGCATGTGGCCGGAGACGAAAACGATCCATCTCGTCTCCAATCGGCTCTCGAACGGCGCTACGATCCCTTGCGCTCGTTTTCGGTCCCGATACCGGGCGCCGACTTCTCCGAGCCAGCCCCGAGATAATGTTCGAACCAGCGAGCAGCATGCTCAATAACCGCCTCCAGCGCTCCCGGCTCGGGAAACAGGTGGCTGGCACCCGGAATGATTTCCAAGGCCTTCAAACCCTGCAGCCGTGCCAACGCCTCCTCGTTGAGTTCGATCACGCCGACATCCGCTCCTCCCACAACAAGGAGGGTGGGGGCCTGAACTTCATCAAGGAAGTCACCAGCAAGGTCCGGCCGGCCGCCCCGCGATACGACAGCCCTCACGTGGCGGGGAAATTTCGCGGCCGCAACGAGTGCAGCCGCAGCTCCAGTGCTGGCCCCAAACAGGCCCAGGGGAAGTCTTGCGAGAGACGGCTGTGCATCCAGCCAGCTGACAACGCCAGCGAGCCGGTCCGCTAGCAGCGAGATATCGAAGACGTTGGCCCGATCATCCTCTTCATCGTCGGTGAGAAGATCGAATAGAAGCGTCGCCATACCCCGGGTGTTCAATGCGTCTGCGACCGCCCGGTTTCGCGGACTCAACCGACTTGAACCACTCCCATGTACGAAGGCGACAATTGCATAGGCATCTCCCGGGACATGCAACACTCCTGCAAGACCAATCGGCGGGATCCGGATGTCGTGGGTGTCACTTCTTACCTGTGCCATCGATAAAGCGGCTCCTCGGTAGAGGCCGCAACCTTGTCCTCTCGATAGGCTTCGTTTCTTGACACAGATCAATGAGTGTCCGGTTCTCCGGTGACGATCTTACAATCACCAATTGTCACGGAGAGCGGAAAATGGCGCTCTTCGAGCGAGATTGGGTGTGATCTACGCGAAAGCTTCTATAGCGCGCGTCGGGTCGCTTGACTGGCTTTTCCGCGAATATAAGCAGACGAAGGCGTATCTTGAGAAGGTCTCGAAGCGGTCGTGGCCAAGCTATGAGCACAGCATGCAAGCCGTCTGCGATCTGCGAAACAAAAAAGGTGAGCGCATCGGATCGCTGCCGATCAAGAGTATCACCCCGCGCGCCGCCGATAAGGTCTACGAGATGTTCATCAAGAATAGCGCGGGCGAAAGTGTCCTCTTTCGGCGCGGCGAAAAACTCGTCGGCCTATGCCGCAAGGCATCGCGCGTAGTTCACCGACTATACCCGGCCGAATTCGCCGTCGAGTGTGAACGTGACGGGCAGACCAAATTTCCTTCCGCATCCGTTGAACGAGCTTCTGCATGCCGGAGAACGAGTAGGGTTTGCTGACAGTCTCGACGCCTGCCGACACGGCGGGATGACCGAGCTTGAGGAAGCCGAACTTACGGAGGGACAGGGCCGCGCCCTGTCGGCACACTGCACAAAGGAAAGTTACGCCGGCTATGCCAAGCGCACAGCTCCGCGCATCCTTGCGGCCACACGCAAACGACGAGCTCACGTCTTGGCGAACACAACGCAAACGGAGTTTCAGAATGCGGTCTCTGGCGAGTTTCAGAACAACAAAATCGTGAAAATGTAAGATACTGACCGGGCAGCAGAAATCTGGCTGGGGCGGGAGGGATCGAACCTCCGAATGGCGGAATCAAAATCCGCTGCCTTACCGCTTGGCTACGCCCCATCAGGCTCGGCGGATCGGCGTAGCGTGGAGACGCCCGGCGATTCCGGATCGGCGTCCGTGGTCTACAGAGCGCGCCCGCCCATTTCAACCGCCGGGCGGCAGGAATTTTACGGCGCGCCCAAGTGATCCGGGGCTGCCGCCAATTCGTCAATTTGGACAAGCTCTTATCCCGCCCGTCCCGAGCCGCCGCGGCGGCCTGCCGCAACGACTTGCGAAAAAGTTGAGACCCGGCCGGTTTCATGGGATGACGGCGGCCAAACCGGCAAATTTCGACCCCCGAGGACACGCCATGACCTATCGCGCCCCGCTCAACGACATGCTGCTCGCCCTCAACCACGGCGCCGGGCTGAAGGCGGCGGTCGAGGCCGGCCATTACGGCGATTTCGACCCCGACATCACCGCCGCCGTGCTCGAGGAGGCCGGCAAGTTCGCCACCGACGTGCTCGCCCCGCTCAACACGATCGGCGACAGGAACGGCGTCAAGCTCGCCGACAAGAAGGTGACGACCGCGCCGGGCTGGCCCGATGCCTACAAGCGCTGGACCGAGGCCGGCTGGAACGCGGTGTCCGGCCCCGAGGCGCATGGCGGCCAGGGCCTGCCGCTCGCCATCAACGCCGCCTGCACCGAGATCTGGAGCGCCTCGAACGTCGCCTTCGGCCTGTGTCCGCTGCTGACACTCTCCGCCATCGAGGCGCTCGACGCGCACGGCAGCGACGAGCTGAAGGACATCTATCTCGGCAAGCTGATCTCCGGTGAGTGGACCGGCACCATGCAGCTGACCGAGCCGCAGGCCGGCTCCGATGTCGGCGCCTTGCGCACCCGCGCCGAGCGCGCCGCCGACGGCACCTACCGCATCACCGGCTCGAAGATCTTCATCACCTATGGCGATCACGACATGACCGACAACATCGTGCATTTCGTGCTCGCGCGGCTGCCGGATGCGCCGGCCGGCACCAAGGGCATCTCGCTCTTCCTCATCCCCAAATTCCTCGTCAACGCCGACGGCTCGCTCGGCACCCGCAACGACATCTATGCCAGCGGCATCGAGCACAAGCTCGGCATGCACGCCTCGCCGACCTGCACCATGACGATGGGCGACCATGGCGGCGCCATCGGCTATCTCGTCGGCGAAGAGAATGCCGGCATGCGCTGCATGTTCACGATGATGAACCAGGCGCGGCTCGGCGTCGGCCTCGAAGGCGTCGGCGTCGCCGATCGCGCCTATCAGCAGGCGCTGGCCTATGCGCAGGAGCGCAAACAGGGCCGCGCCGTCGGCAGCAAAGGCCCCGGCTCCGATGCGATCATCGCCCATCCCGACGTCAAGCGCATGCTGATGCAGATGCGCTCGCTGACCGCCGCCTCGCGCTCGATCTGCTACGCCACCGCCGTCGCGCTCGATGTCGCCGTGCGCGCCAAGGATCCGGCCGTCCGTGCCGAGGCCGCCGCGCGCGGCGCGCTGCTGACGCCGATCGCGAAGGCCTTCTCCACCGACATCGGCAACGAGGTCGCCTATCTCGGCGTGCAGATCCATGGCGGCATGGGCTTCATCGAGGAGACCGGCGCCGCACAGCACTATCGCGACGCCCGCATCACCGCGATCTACGAGGGCACCAACGGCATCCAGGCGATCGACCTGGTGACGCGCAAGCTCGGCGCCAATGGCGGCGCCTCCGTCTTCAAGCTGCTCGACGAGCTCACCGAGATCGTCCGCCGCGTCGAGGCCTCGAACGATCCGGCCTTCGGCACCACCGGCGCCAAGCTGCGCGACGCGCTGGGCGCGCTCGACCGCTCCAGCCGCTGGCTGCTGGACAAGCTCGGCACCGCGCCGAACGACGCGCTCGCCGGCGCCACGCCTTACCTGCGCCTGTTCGGCTCCGCGCTCGGCGGCTGCATGCTCGCCAACGAGGCGCTGGCCGCGCGCAGCGAGAACGAGACCGACGGCGCCCGCCACGTCGCGCTGGCCCGCTTCTTCGCCGAGACGTTCGCGGTGCAGGCGCCGTCGCTGGAAAAGACCGTCACCGACGGCGCCGACGCCGTGCTCGCCGCGGAGGCCGTGCTGGTGGCGTGAGGACTCGAGCCACACAATGTGCTGGTGGCGCGACATGCGCCACACAAAAGGTGTCGTCCCGGCCTTGAGCCGGGACCCAGACTCACCGGCGGTCATGGCTTGGCCCAATCGCTCCTCCATCGTGCCCCGCACTCCTCCCTGGGGTTATGGGTCCCGGCTCAAGGCCGGGACGACAGTTGAGGTTGTGGCCGCGCCCTGCCCCGCACTACGTCATTGCAAACTTTGTGGCGATGAAGGTCGTTTCTTGCGCAGGCCGTCTACTCGGAATTCCGTCATCGCGAGCGCAGCGAAGCGATCCAGGGTCGAGCAAGGACTCTGGATTGCTTCGCTGCGCTCGCAATGACGCCAGGCGCACAGTCCCGATCCACACTGCCATACAAAATGCCGCATCAGATGAGCTCGTGATGAGATGAGCATCCGCGTTCTCGCGACGCGCTGCGCGCCCGAGTGATGCCCTTGAGTCCCGCCCTCACCAAGTGGAGGGCGCGAGGAAGGCCGGACCTCGGCTGAGGCCCGTGGCCCGCCTGCAGAAAAAAAGCAGGCGGCAGTCACCACAGGTACAGCCGGACAGACCCGGCCTTCCCCGCGCGATGGTTTTAACGGGCTATAGCGCGCTCTTCCTGGTGCACCGGGCTTTCTGGCCACCATGTCGCGACAATGCGCTCTCGCGCATCGCGCTGGATACTAGCATCGGAGTATCAGAACCACACGCCTTCACCGTCCGCGAGCAGCCGTTCGTCCGTGCCAACGGCACTGCGCCCACCCGCGTCCACCGCATCCCGCTGCCAACGTCCGTGACGACCGCGAACCGTCCCCTACCGTGCAACGGGATGCGCGGACCATAATGCTGATTTGGGTGAGACGAAAAGAAATTTATGTTTTTCAGAATCCATTGACAGAAGTTTTCGGATTACCATGATTTGCCCGTCGGGCGCGGCCAACCAGCCGCAGCCCACCAGCAGCCCTCGATCGCACCTCGGGCCATCAATTCAATCACAGACTGAAGACGCGGCGGAGAGTTGCATCCCTTACCCCCGCCAGTCTGGTGCGGGACACGGGGCCAATGCGAAGGATGCGGATTCAGGACGCGAGAGGGAGGCGGTCATGGAGATACACGGACTGTTGAAGCGGCGGGCGACCGCCGGCGGATCGATCGCCAGCCTGCTCGCATCGACGGGCCGGCCGGCCGCGCAGGCAAAGTCCGAATTCGTTGCCGCCGCCGGGACTGACCTGCTGGTGCTGGAGCCGAACAGTCCACAATTCGTCGGGCTCACACAGGGCTTCAATCGGCGCTGGCTGGCGCCGAACTGCGCGGTGATCTTCGTCCCGCTGACCGAGCAAGGCGCACAGGTCGCGCTCGCCAAGGCGGTCGGCTTCGGTCCCGGCCATGTCCAGGTGAGCGGTGGAGGCCACTGCTACGAGGACTTCGTTTTCACCGAGCAGACGCTGGCCCTCATCGACGTCAGCCTGCTCGACGAGATCGGTTTTGACGCGCAACAGGGTGTCTACTACGCCCAGAGCGGCGGCACCAACTGGGACCTCTACCGCCGGCTCCATTGGCACTTCGGCCTCACTCTGCCGGCTGGATCCTGCGACTCCGTCGGCCTCGGCGGGCACATGTGCGGCGGCGGCAATTTCGGCCTGATCGCGCGCCCTGATCGCGCGCTATGAGTTCGCCACGCTGACCCAGACCAAGGCGGAGTGGGATCCGCTCGACTAGTTTTAGAACTGCCAATCGATCGTTGCCACGTGATGGCGAGCGCGCGGACGACTCGCCGCAGGACCGCAACCTGCGGCTCTATGCTTCTGGGACAGATTATGTCACCCGATTGGGCTTGGCATCCGTTGGCTTGTTGTCAGATTGAAATTTCAACCGCGACACTATCTCGGACCCATTCGGTCATTCCCGACTTCAATCTCTTTGCCTGCCAATCGTGAAACGCCTTACTCGCGTACAACTTGTCGACGGCATCGCCGTACGCTTTGAAGGTCTGGAAGCCTACCGCGAGAACCAAATTCCCAACCTCGCCCACTGAGGGAGACCATAGCTTTACGTTGCCGCCGAAGGTCCGCCAGAGGGCAGCAATTTCTGCTGTCATGTTGATAAGCTCCGCGAGGTCGCTGCCGGGTTGCGGCTTGACTATGTATTGAGCAACTACTGCCATCGTCGTCCCCCCTCATCGCGCGGCTGCATAACTGATATTATATTCGGCATCTGCCCTCTCCTTGTTGTTCATCCTCTCATCGGCAACTACAGCGTGCTTCAATATCGATACGCGCAGCTTGAGGCAGATCAATCCGGTGTCTATCCGGTTGCGATGGATGCAACTCGTCTGTGCCAACGATATGATCGGGCCTGACACTACGCATTACGGCGACGGTGCAATTACTTAGCTATGAGATCTGGTCGAGGTACCGCCATGCGGGGCGCATCCCCCAACCTCCCCCAGCGCTCTCGGCACCTCGTCAGCGGCGAAGGCGACCCAGCACGCTGGCGACAGCCGGCTCGCATCGATGGTCCTGACGCGTGCAGGATTTGCGTCGCATGCAGCCGGCTGTCGCGCGACTCACCTTCGCCGCCCTTGACTTCCGTCGTCGATCCCTCCAGTTCTACCTGGCCTGGTTCCGGCGCGACCACGGTCACGCAGTTCGCCCCCATTTGGCGAAGGCTTTGGGAAGGCTCTAAATAGTTCGCTGTTTTTCATCAAAGTCATTCGGAGAATGAATATGAGATCCGTCGTTGCCGCGCTGTTCGGCGCTGCCCTGATGCTGTCGTCTGCGCCGGCGTCGGCGGTCGTCCTCGATTTGTCGACCATGAGCTGCAAGCAGTTCGCTGAAAGCGGCGACAACGGCATCCAGATGGTGCTGATCTGGCTCGACGGCTGGTACAAGGGCGACCAGGACGAGGCCATCTTCGACACCGAGGTGTTCGTCGAAAACGCCAAGAAGTTCGGCAAATATTGCGCCGAGCATCCGACGGTGAGCATTGTGACCGCCGCGGAGAAGATCCTCGGCAAGTAGCCGCACTACGCGTCGTCGCGCTCCCGCGCATGCGTCAGGACACCATGGCCTTGATCAGCGCGGTGTCGGCGAACTCAAGGAATTCGACGATCTTCCCGTCGCGGATCCGGAACAGGTCGAGGATGTCGGTTTCGCGTGTCATCTTCGTCGGCTGGCTGCGGACGACGGCGCGGGAATGCACCACCACGCGGTCCTGATCCACCAGCTCGGCGAGGACTTGGCGCTGCACGAATTCGAAAGTATCGATGAGCCTGGCTACGCCCTGCCGGATGTCACAATGACCGCGCATGCAGCCGACCATCGCCGTGGTGGTGTTGTCGCCTGCCAGCGTGAACACGGCATCTGGATGAAATTCGGCCATCAGATCATCCAGTGCGCCGGCATCGCGGGCCTTGTAGGCGCGCCTGACCCGTTCGAGAAGTTCATCACGATTTGCCATCGCTCCCTCCCATCGTTCGGACGAGACCCTAGCGACTGACATCTCTACTTTCAATTGAGTTCTTCGATCGACTCGCTCTCGACAACCGTGCTCCCGTACCTCAGAGCTGAAGCGCGGCCACAGCATCGATGGCGCCTGCGCGGGAGGCGACAACGCTGCCGACGTCATCATGTGTCGAGGGCAGCGTCGCGACACATTCGGACGCAACTCGTCGCGCCAGCTCCGCGCTGCCGCTGCGTTGAAGAAGCGAGCCGCGCGGCTTGCGCGGCACGGTCCCTCTTCACGCGAGACTCCCATGTCGATCAGCTCCGTCACGACGCCCATCACCTCGGTCCCGACCACAACCGCCACCTCCTCCACCTCGACGACTTCAACATCATCGGCCACGAGCTCATCCAGCAGTACGTCGGAGAGCTCCTCCGGCAGCGGCGGCTCGTCGTCAGGCAAGACCGTGGTCAGCGAGGTCTCGATCACCTTGGACGGGATCACGACGACGACGATCACCTATTCCGACGGCTCGACCGAGGTGACCAAGACCTCTGCGGCCTCGAACGAGAGCGGCAACAACGCGCAGACTTACAATGCGCAGGGCGCGACCAATGGCGCGGCCGGCAGCACGGCTGCGTCGAGCCAAAGCGTGACGGCCTGAGACTGGCCCGCATTGCCTGCCCGTCCTGCGCACCGGGCCGAGCGACGACGCGACGCCCAGAAAACGCGGCGGCTTTCGAACGCATCGGTTCCGAACGAGGAACTTTGCCAGCGTCGCAGAGGCGCGCGGCGACCGCTCGTCGCGTCGCACTGACGCCATGAAGCAACACTCCGCGCGCGATGTCGTGCGCGGCCCATTGTTAATTTGCCCTCGCCCGCCGAGTCACGCCTGTTAGCAGGCAGCTGCGACAATGGGGAGGATGTCGATGTTGCGGGGTGTGATCGGCGCGGGGATTCTGATCCTGGCGATGGGGTCCGAGGTGCAGGCGGCCAACGAGGCCGGTCCTGAGACCCGGATGTCCTGTTCGGAAGTCCGCTACTACGTCGAGAAATATACCGCCGAGGTCGCCGAGATGTATGCGCGCAGCCGCGGCGCCACCGAGGCCCAGATCAGCCGCGCACGGCGATGCCTGACGCCCATCCACTTCCGCCGGGCGGAGCGGTGGCGGAGCTACACGGAGTAGATCGAGATACGGATCGCGCGACAACGCGCAGCGCGATGGCCGGGATAAGCCCGGCCATGACGCCTTGGCAGACGTGTAGGGCGGGTTAGCCGAAGGCGTAACCCGCCATCGATGTTGGGAAAGTGGCGGATCACGCTTCGCTGATCCGCCCTACACACGATGCTCACGCCTGCTCGATCGCCGCCGGCATCTTGGCGACCGACATCAGCGAGCGGGCGACCTGGTTGAGGAGCTGATCGGCGTTCTCCTCCTCGGCCAGCGACTTCGACAGCAGGGCGACGACGGCGCTGTGGCGGAGCTGCTGGGCGAGATTGCGGGCGGTGGTGTAGCCGGACATCTCGTAATGCTCGACGCGCTGGGCGGCGCCGATCAGCGCCAGATCGGCGGCGGCATCCTCCTTGTCCTCGCCTTGCGCGATGATCTCCTGGCCTTCCTCGACCAGGCCCATCATGCCCTTGCAGGGTTTTGCCCGCGGCGTCTTGCCGAGCAGCTCGAAGCATTCGTTGATGCGCTCGATCTGCGCCTCGGTCTCGGCCAGGTGCTGCTCGAACAGTTCGCGGAGCTGATCGAAGCGCGCGGCCTCCGCCATCTTCGGCAGCGCCTTGGTGAGCTGCTTCTCGGCGTGGAGGATGTCGCGCAGCTCCTCGATCAGGAGATCGCCGAGGCCGGCCTCGTCGGCCGGCGGCGAGCTCTCGGTGACGATCGCATTGGCCGCGCCGTTGTCGGCCTGGATCGCCGGCGATTCCGTGAACACCCAGTCGCCGCCCTCGTTCCAGGGGCCGCGGGTGTCGATCTCGCCGTGGTCGCCGGTGCCGGTGGAATCGTTGAAGAACTGATCGACCAGGCCCGGCGTCGGCGCGATGCGGCCGATGCTGAAGGCCGGCTTGTTCATGCTCTCCAACGCCAGCGCGAACGCCTTCATGTGGGTGATCTCGCGCGTCATCAGGAACTGCAGCGCGTCCTTCGTGCCGGCATCGTCGGTGAAATTGATCAGCCGCTCATAGACGATCTTGGCGCGGGCTTCGGCGGCGATGTTGCTGCGCAGGTCGACGTCGAGCTCGCCGGTGATCTTGAGATAGTCCGCGGTCCAGGCGCTGCCCTGCGAGTTGAACAGGTTGACGCCGCCACCGCCGGCGATCGCGATCAGCGGATCGGCCTCGGCCGCCTCGCGGTCGAACTTGGCGGGCTTGAGATGCATGCGGGCGAGCGTGCCGACGACCTCGAGATGGCTCAGCTCCTCGGTGCCGATGTCCATCAACAGGTCCTTGCGATCGGGGTCCTCGCAATTGAGGCCCTGGATCGAGTACTGCATGGCGGCGGCGAGCTCGCCATTGGCGCCGCCGAACTGCTCCAGCAGCATGTTGCCGAAGCGCGGATCGGGCTCGTCGACACGGACGGTGAACATCAGCTTCTTGACGTGGTGATACATGGAAGGCCTCGGACGTTTGCGGGGACGGCAAGCAAGGTCCGAACGGCCGGGCACCATGGTTGTTCCTTACCTCCGACTGATGGCGTTGCGCGTTCCTGCCGGCCGCGCGGCCCGGCAGGCCGGCCACGGCACGAAGGGTCAGGGGCGACGCCGCGTCAAACCAGCTCCCCCCGCCGGCCAGGTCCATATGCACGCCGAAACGCACTTCACACCTGGGTTGCCGGCGTCATCGGCGCTTCGCGCGTTCGTGCCAGGGATCCGCAAGAGGAACCGGCCGGGGGTCAGCGCATGCGCTGCCGGGCGCCGGCTACTGCGCGACATCCTGTTGGCAGCTGAACGATGGCCTCTTGCTAAGGTTTTCCCTGCTCGCCTAAGCTGTTCCGCTGGAGAGTGACATGTTGATGCGAACACCGGCCAGGGAGAAGCCAGGTCTCGGCGAGCGAGTCCGCCGGGTCATCGAGCGACTCCGCGACCACGCATCGTCGTTTGCGCTATCATCGCCCGCGAATGGGGCGACAGTGCGGAAGCCCTCCTACGTCGTCGAAGAGGAGCCTGACGACAGCAACATGGATGTCGCGCTGGCGGCGCTGATCGACCAGATCGAACGTCCCGCGCGGACGCCGCCGCCGCGATTTCCAGGTCTGGCGCGCATCACCTCATCGCGTCAGGCGCCGCACATCCCGGTCTACGAGCGGCCGCCTTATTTCGACGTCGCGCCGCGCCCCGTCGAGGTCGAGCCGCGGCGGATGCCCTATGATGAGCCAGCCGAGCGGATCGTGCCGGAGGACGAGCTGTCGGAGCTGCGCAAGGATCTGATGAGCGCGATCTCGGCGCGACTCGGATCGCCGGAGGATCATCTGGCGACGATCAGGAACCTGCTGAGGTCGGTGAAGTAGGATGTGGGGCCGCAGCAACATCGGCAAGACGGTCGAGGAGCTGACCGATCATCTGCGGCTGGTCGATCACGTGCGCGCGCTGCAGGACGGCCAGAAGGAGATCGCCGAGGCGATCCGGGCGGTGAACCAGCGCCTGACCTCGATCGAGGCCGAGTTCAGGGTGCTCAAGGCCGAGACCCAGCGCGACGCACTGCGCGAAGTGCAGCACGCCGTGCAGGGCGTTCAGGGCTCGGTCCATGACGAACTGACGCGGATGGCGACGCGGCTGGTGGTGCTGGAGCAGGCCCTGCGGCGCGAGGTCGTGCGGCAGCAGGCTCCGGCCGCTGCCTCGCGCGCAGCGCCCGTCCCCCGGTCCGACGGCGCCAAATAGGCGGCAGAGGCGGATCGATCGCGTGCGGCCGGTCGCGCCACGACGGGGCAGCCCGACGCCCGCGGGCCCCGCGGCGCGCCCAAACGCCGCGAGGCGCGTAGAGACATTGTTAACCCGGCGGCGCGAGCCTCGCGGCGGACCTCACGCACGAGGCCAAAGGCGACGACAGTCCCGTCGCAGGGTGCGGACGTCAGCACCGGATCCGCAGCCCGCATCGGCCTCACATCCGAGCGAGGCGAGCCATGCCCATCAATGCCATCGGCTCCGTCACCACGACGTCAGCAGCCCCGGCGGCGACCGCCCTGGCGCGAACGGGATCGCGCTCCGCGGTCAGCACGGCCGGCGTCCCGACGGCGAGCAGGATCGTGATCAGCCAGGTCTCGATCACGGTCGCCGGCGAGATCATCACCACGACCACCTATTCGGACGGCACAACCGGGGTGACGGTCTCCACAGCGCCGCCGAGCACGGGGCTGCAGACCTACACCGCCCGGGGAACGCTCAGCGGCGGCCGCATCGCCGCGTGAGACGGTGCGCTTGGCGTCGCCGTCGGCCCTCAGCGCAGCCTGGCCGCGCGGCTCGCGATGTCGATGACAACGCTGCCGGTCTTGGCGTAACCCTGCGGCACCGAGCCCTCGCCCGCCGCGGGCTCGCGCATGTCTTCCGCATCCTTCGGCTTCGGAAAGCCTTTGCCACAGGCTGTCTCGATCGTCTCGCGGTCGGCGTAGCTCACGTCCGCAACGACCGTTCCGGGGCTCGGCCCGGCCGCGAGCTTCGACAGATCGAAATATTTGAGCTGCTCCGAACAGGTAACGATGTTGGTCAGGTAGGCTCCCGTCGTGTCCTCGGCCTGCAGCAGAAAATCATAGGACATCTCGATGGACCCGCCGCTGGCATTGGCGAAGCCGACGCGCGCCACGCCCGTCTCGACCACCCCCTGCCCCATATGCCCGGTCAGGCAGACGAGCACGTCCTGCGCTTCGTTCCTGGTGGTGGAGATGACGCATTCATCCACCTGCATGCCCGGCTGGAAGCCGCGAAATTTGTAGGCGCCGCCGACCTGCTCGAACACGACCGCGCCGCCGAAATCGGTCGCGTGCGGCTCGCAGCCGCTGCCATAGCTCACGAGCAGCAGCGGATTGCTGGAGGCCAGGAAACGTCCCTGCTGCCGCTCCGGCTTCAGGGTGACGTCACAGCGGCGCCCCTCGGAGTCGGGATAGTATCTGGCGCGCTTGCAGGTGGTGCCCGCGATCGCGCCGGGCGCGCAGAACAGCGACAGCAGCGCGCGGTCGGTGGCGGCAGCCTCAGCGATCCCCGGGAAGACCTGACAGAGCAGCGGCAGCGACAGCAGTACTGAAAAGAGCTTGGTCATCGAATTGCCTTGCAAAACATCGCAGTTCTGCGCGGGACGATAGCGGACGCCGATACTGTTGCAAACCAGTCGTAAACCACGGCGAGACTCATGGCGTACGCTCGCCTGCGGTCACGCCCGCATTCCCTTCGCGACCAATGACCGCTTCAGCCCTTGGCGCGACCAGCGGATGATGTAGGCTGCGGTGAGATGCAGGACTGGACAAATGGCCGGCGGCAACGCAGCGGCCGGCGCACACGCATGAGGGGCCCATGACCGACCATCTGATCGTCACCGACGAGGGCGAGACCCGGACGATCAAGCTCCGGCGGCCGGAGAAGAAGAACGCCATCACCCAGGCCATGTATCTCGGCATGAGCGATGCGATCGACACCGCGCAGAACAACCCGCTGGTGCGATGCATCATCATCACCGGCGGCTCCGGCGTGTTCACGGCCGGCAATGATCTGGAGGATTTCCTGCATGCCGGCAATGCCGGCAGCGACGCCGCGCGCACGTCGGCGGCGACCAAGTTCCTGTATTCGCTGGCGCATAACGTCAAGCCGATCATCGCCGCGGTCGACGGCGTCGCGATCGGCATCGGCACGACGATGCTGTTCCATTGCGACTACGTGCTGGCGTCGACCACGGCGACGTTCTCGACGCCCTTCATCCATCTCGGCCTGGTGCCGGAGGGCGCCTCGAGCCTGCTGATGCCGCAGACCATGGGCTATCAGCGCGCGTTCGCGATGCTGGTCATGGGGCGCACCATGACCGCGGAGGATGCGCAGATCGCGGGCTTCGTCAATACGGTGGTGGCGCCGGGCCATACCGAGGTCGAGGCGCACAAGGTGGCACGCGACATCTGCCGGCTGCCGGCCGAGGCGGTCGCGATCGGGCGCAGGCTGATCCGCACCGCGCCGGACGAGCTGACCCGCCGCATCGACCAGGAGGCCTATCTGTTCGCCGAGCGCATGACCTCCGAGGAGGCGGTCGGCGCGTTCAAGGCGTTCCTGTCGCGCAAGAAGAAGAAATGAGCGGAGCCGCGGCGGGCGCGCATGGCGCAGTTTGATGTCATCGTGATCGGCTGCGGCGCCGTCGGCAGCGCCGCATTGCTGCATCTCGCCAAGGCGGGCAAGCACGTGCTCGGCATCGACCGCTTCCAGCCGCCGCACAAATTCGGCTCGACCCATGGGGAGACCCGCATCACCCGCGCGGCGATCGGCGAAGGCGTCGACTACACGCCGCTGGCGCAGCGCTCGCACGTGCTGTGGCGGGAGCTGGAGCGCGAGACCGGCGCACGGCTGTTCGAACAATGCGGCTGCCTGTTCATCCCGAGCCAGGATGGCGGCGAGGTCCACGGCGTCAGCAGCGCGCAGTTCTTCGCCAACATCGAAACCGCGGCGCGGCTGCACGGCGTCGACGGCGAGACGCTGTCGTCAGAGCAATTGCGCGCCGCCTTTCCGGCGTTTGCCACCGCGGCGAACGACCGCGCCTTCCTCGATCGCGAGGGCGGCTATCTCATGGTCGAGGACTGCGTGCGCGCCGAGCTTGCGGTGGCCGCGCGCCATGGCGCGGAGCTCGTGACCGGCCGGCGCGTGGCGGCGTTTCGCCGTGCCGCGGGCGCCCTCGTCGTGACCCTGGACGACGGCGCGACGGCCTCGGCGGACACATTGATCGTCACCACCGGGCCGTGGATCACCGAGCTGATCGCGCCGCTGCGCCGCCGCGTCAATGTCACCCGCCAGGTGCTGTACTGGTTCGAGGTGCTGTCCCATCCGGAGCGCTTCGGTCCGGATGCGCCGGTCTTCATCTGGGACGTCACCGGCCGCGACCGCGCGGCCTCCGACATCTACGGCTTTCCGTGGCTGGGCTCGCCTGACAATGGCGTCAAGATCGCCAACGAAGTGCTGACCGGCGAGACCGATCCGGACGACGTCGCGCGCGAGGTCACGCCGGACGAAATCGCCGCGACCTATGAGACCTATGTCCGCCCCTTCGTGCCGGATCTCGGCCCGCGCTGCCTGCGCAGCGAGGTCTGCCTCTATACCAACGCGCCGGGCGGCCGCTTTATCATCGACCGCGATCCCGGCGATGCGGACGTGATCTACGCCTCGGCCTGCTCCGGCCATGGCTTCAAGCATTCGCCGGCGGTCGGCGAGGCGCTCGCCGCGATGGCCCGGGGCGAGACACCGAGGGTCGATCTCTCCGGCTTCACGCTGGACCGGCTGGCCGCCGCCGATCCGGCCTGACTACTTGCCGGACTGCAGCGCCGCCGTCTGCTTGGCTAGCCCCTCGTTGAACTGCGTCTCCAGCTTGTCGAGATAGGCGTTGAACTCGCCCGGCTTGACGAACGGGTTGGCCGCGCCTTCCGCGATCTTCGCCCGCTTGCCGGCCATGTCGTACATCTCCGGATGGGGCGCCAGCAGGATGTCGGGATGCGCCGTCTTGGCCCAGGCGAAGGTCTTCTTGTAGTCGTCGACGATGCCCGGATAGGTGGGACGGCCGACCAGCCGGTTCAGCGCCACGGTGGCGCTGCAGAAGAAGATCAGGCTGCGGGTGGCGTCGCCGTCCTTCACGTCGGTCGTCCAGCTGGTGCAGCCCGGCGAATGGCCCGGCGTCTCGTGCGCCGTCAACGTCACGCCGCCGAGCGTGACGGTGTCGCCCTCGCGCACGGCGCGGTCGACCTTGACCGGCGGGAAGCCGAGATAGCGCTCCTCCTCGCGGCCCGGATAGAAGCCGCCTTCGAGCAGCGGCACGTCCTTGGCGCCCGCCACCATCTGCGCCCCGGTCTCCTGCTTGATCTGCGCGAGCCCGCCGGTATGGTCGATATGGGCGTGGGTGTTGAGGATGTACTTGATGTCGGCGACCTTGAAGCCGAGCTTGCCGATGCTGGCCTCGATCTGCGCGGTCGATTCCGGCATCACGGTATCGATCAGGATATGGCCCTGCGGTGTCGTGATCAGGTAGGAGGCCAGCCCGTTGGTGCCGACGTAGTAGACGTTGTCGATCACCTTGAACGGCTCGGTCGGCTTATTCCACGCCGCGACCATCTGCTTCATCAGGTCCGGCAGCGATTGCGCTGCAGCGGAGCCGGCGGCAAGCGACAAAGTCGCCGCGAGCAGCATCATTCTTTTCATTCCGGCCTCCCGATGTATTGTTGTTATGCAATCTTTTTATGTCATTGCGACCGCGGCGGGGCAATCGCGCTTCGTCCGTCGGACCTGCACCACACGTGACCCTGCCATGAGCCGTCTGTCCCGCTTTGCGCTTGCCTGCCTGCTGACCGGCGCCGCCGTTGCAAGCATCGCCGGCCCGCCCGCCTCGGCCGAGGACGAGCCGGTGGCGTTGCGCATCCTCGCCATCAACGACTTCCACGGCAATCTGAAGCCGCCCTCCTCCGGCATCCGCGTCGCCGATCCCGCCGACCCGACCAAGACCACCGTGGTTCCAGCCGGCGGCGCCGAGCACATGGCGAGCCTCGTCAAGCTGCTCGCCGACGGCCAGCCCAACACGATCTTCGTCGCCGCCGGCGACCTGATCGGCGCGAGCCCGTTCCTGTCGGCGATGTTCCACGACGAGCCGACCATCGAATCGATGTCGCAGATGGGGCTCGCGCTGTCGGCGGTCGGCAACCACGAGTTCGACGAGGGCAAGGCCGAGCTGCTGCGGATGCAGAACGGCGGCTGTCATCCGACCGACGGCTGCCGCGGGCCGCAGCCGTTCACCGGCGCCAAATTCCATTATCTCGCGGCGTCGACGTTCCTCGCCGGCACCGACAAGACGGTGTTTCCGCCCTACGAGATCCGCACCTTCGAGGACATCCCGGTCGCCTTCATCGGGCTGACGTTGAAGGGGACCGCGGGCATCATCTCGCCGGCGAGCGCGGCCGGCCTCGACTTCCGCAACGAGGCCGAGAGCGTCAACGCGCTGATCCCGGAATTGAAGGCCAAGGGCGTGCAGGCGATCGTCGTGCTGATCCACGAGGGCGGCTGGCCGTCCGGCGGCATGAACGAATGTCCCGGGCTGTCGGGGCCGATCGTCGACATCGTCAAGGACCTCGACAGCGCGGTCGACATCGTGATCTCCGGCCACACCCACCAGGCCTATGTCTGCACCATCGACAAGCGGCTCGTCACCTCGGGCGACAAGTTCGGCACGCTGGTGACCGCGATCGACGTCAAGCTCGACCGCACCACGCGCGACGTGATCAGCGCGACCGCCACCAACATCGTCGTCGACACCACACTGCCGAAGGATCCGGCACAGACCGCGCTGATCGACGCCTATGAGAAGCTCGCCGCGCCCTACGCCAACCGGCCCGCCGGCGTGCTCAGCGCAACGCTGTCGCGGATGCCCGATGCGTCCGGCGAGAGCGTGCTGGGCGACGTCGTCGCCGATGCCCAGCTCGCGGCGACGCGGGCGGCCGACAAGGGCGCCGCGGTGATCGCGATGACCAATCCCGGCGGCATCCGCACCGATCTCGTCCGCCGCGACGACGGCGCCGTGACCTATGCCGACGTGTTCGCGAGCCAGCCGTTTCGCAACCAGCTGATGACGGTCACCCTGACCGGCGCCGAGATCAAGGCCGCGCTGGAGCAGCAATGGCTCGACCCGGCGCGGCCGCGCATCCTGCAGGTCTCGAACGGCTTCTCCTATGCCTTCGATGCCAAACAATCTGCCGGCGCCCGGATCGATGCCGCCAGCATGATGCTCGACGGCAAGGCCATCGATCCCGCCGCGTCCTACCGGGTCACCATCAACAACTACCTCGCGCTCGGCGGCGACGGCTTCACCGCGTTCAAGAGCGGCCGCGATCCGATCACCGGCCCCTATGACGACGAGGCGCTGTTCGCCTATCTCAAGGCCAACGGCCCGCTGGCGCCGCCGCCGCGCGGCCGCATCGTCAACAAGGCCTCGTGACGCCCCGCACGCTGGGCGGAAAGCCGGTCATATCGCCCGCGGGGCTCTTTCCGAGGCTGCGTTCAGCGCATAGATTGGGCACTCCCGCAACGCGCGAGTGGCAGAGCCCTAATGTCGACGCTGTATCTCTCTCATGAAGCCTGCCTCGATCACGCCACGCCGTCCGGCCACCCCGAGCGCGCCGACCGGCTGCGCGCCGTCGAGGAGGCGCTGACCGAGGAGCGCTTCGCCCTGCTCGATCGCGACGAGGCCCCGGAGGCGGACATCGAGCTCGCCCTGCTCTGCCACAACGAGCACTACGTCACCGAGCTGCGCCATATGGCCCCGACCTCGGGGATCATCTATCTCGACGGCGATACCTCGATGTCGCCGGGCACCTGGGAAGCGGTGATGCGCGGCGTCGGCGGCGCGGTCGCGGCGACCGAGTCGGTGATGTCCGGCCGCCACCGCAACGCCTTCGTCGCGGTGCGCCCGCCCGGGCACCATGCCGAGATCGCCAAGCCGATGGGCTTCTGCTTCTTCGACAATGTCGCGATCGCCGCGCGCTACGCCCAGCGCACCTTCGGCATCGCGCGCGCCGCCATCGTCGATTTCGACGTCCACCATGGCAACGGCACCCAGGACATCTTCTGGGCCGACAAGAGCGTGATGTACTGCTCGACCCACCAGATGCCGCTGTTCCCGGGCACCGGCGCCCGCGGCGAGCGCGGCGAGCACGACACCATCGTCAACGCGCCGCTGGCCTCCGAGGACGGCAGCCTCGAGTTCCGCTCCGCCTTCGAGAACCTGATCCTGCCGCAGCTCACTAAGTTCAGCCCGGAGCTCGTGATCATCTCGGCCGGCTTCGACGCCCACTATCGCGATCCGCTGGCGTCGCTCAACCTGCGGGCCGAGGATTTCGGCTGGGTCACCCGCAAGCTGATGGATCTGGCTGACAAGACCGCCGGCGGCCGGGTCGTCTCGGTCCTGGAGGGCGGCTATGACCTTCAGGGGCTTAAGGAATCCGTCGCGGCCCACGTCGCGGCGCTGACCGGGGCGTAATCCCCAGGTTCCGGCCGATCCACCCCGGCAGGGCCTGACAGGGCCGCGAGCGGGGTGTAAAAGCACGGCCCCGGAGTTGAGTGAGCTGCAGGGAACCCGCATGGCGGACAACACCGTAACCGACGTCAAGAAGCTGTCGTTCGAGCGCGCGATCGAGGAGCTGGAAACGATCGTGAAGCGGCTCGAGGACGGCAAGGTGCCGCTCGAGGAGTCGGTGACGATCTATGAGCGCGGCGAGGCGCTGAAGCGGCGCTGCGAGGAACTGCTGCGCCAGGCCGAGGCCCGGGTCGAGAAGATCACGACCGACGCCAGCGGCCATGCGGCGGGAACCGTACCGCTCGACGTGCAATAGCGGCTAGCGGCGGGCCTCTCCGGGCAACAGTCCGGATTTATTTCGCTGCCGTCCGGCGCGACTTTCACGCGAGGTCGGAGCGCCTCTCAATCGTGCAATTCGGCCGCACATCGGAGCAGCTGCATTGTCGACGGGCTTGGCCGCCAAGTGCCCCCTGGCGAAGTCTCTGCCCCGCGTTCACCGATCGAGAGCCGCCGCTACGTGCTTCGTTTACCATGCGACACGATTGGATCCTGGCAGTTCGACCATGGCGTCCCCGATCCCATGATCGCGCCGGTCCACGGCTGCAAGCGTCCGGGCCCGATCATGACAACGTGCTGCGCTCATAGGCCTTCCGCGTCCGCTTCGTGACGGCCCACGAAAGGCCGCACGCCGGCGACTTCTTCATGATCGTCCGCGGACCGATCCCCTTACGCGAACGCATGGCTCACCGCGCCGCGGCGCGCGCAATCGCCGCATCGGCGGATTCTGTGCCGCGGGAAAAAGCCTGGACCGAGCTCGCGTCCCCGGTCTATTGCGGAGCGCTGGCTGCCGTCGATTTGAGCAGCGCACTGGAACCTCCGGCACGCCGCCGCGGTTGAGACGTGGCGCAAAGGTACCGTTTGCGGGCTTGCCAACGCCCGCCGGGTTGGCTTTAAGACGCACTTTGGTGTAAAGCTTCTCGCAACTGCGGGTTTTTGGAAGTGTCCATCCTCTCCAGAGAGAGGAATCTAAGCGCTTGCAAGAGCTAGCAAAACTCACTTGGCTGAACGACTTGGCGATCTTGGGCGACTAACGAGGACGGCAAGGCCACCAAGAGTGACTTACATCACATAGATCGATCCCAAACCCGGCTAGTCTTCGGACTGCGGCTTCGATCCGCGCGGATGTGACCTTCAAGACCTCAGGTTTCGCCGCCCGTTACGATGAACCTCTCAGATGTCGGCCCTTGAACCCGACCTGCAAAATTGGAATGTCACCGTGACCACATTTAGTAAGACGCCGCTTCTCGACACCATCAAGACCCCGGAAGATCTGCGCCGGCTGAAGGTCGAGCAGGTCCGGCAGGTCGCCGACGAATTGCGCCAGGAGACCATCGACGCGGTCTCGGTGACCGGCGGCCATTTCGGCGCGGGTCTCGGCGTGGTCGAGCTGACCACGGCCATCCATTACGTATTCGACACCCCGCGCGACCGCCTGATCTGGGACGTCGGCCACCAGGCCTATCCGCACAAGATCCTGACCGGACGCCGCGACCGCATCCGCACCTTGCGCACCGGCGGCGGCCTGTCCGGGTTCACCAAGCGCGCCGAGAGCGACTACGATCCGTTTGGCGCTGCGCACTCGTCGACCTCGATTTCCGCCGGCCTCGGCATGGCCGTGGCGCGCGACCTGTCGGGCGGCAAGAACAACGTGATCGCCGTGATCGGCGACGGTGCGATGTCCGCCGGCATGGCCTATGAGGCGATGAACAATGCCGGCGCGATGAACTCCCGCCTTATCGTGATCCTCAACGACAACGACATGTCGATCGCGCCGCCGGTCGGCGCGATGTCGGCCTATCTGTCCCGCCTCTACTCGGGCAAGACCTACCGTACCCTGCGCGATGCCGCCAAGCAGCTCGGCCAGCATCTGCCCAAGGTGATTGCCAACCGCGCCAGCCGCGTCGAGGAATATTCGCGCGGCTTCATGATGGACGGCGGCACGCTGTTCGAGGAGCTCGGCTTCTACTACGTCGGCCCGATCGACGGCCACAACCTCGACCATCTGCTCCCCGTGCTGAAGAACGTCCGCGACATGGAGACCGGCCCGATCCTGGTCCACGTCGTGACCCAGAAGGGCAAGGGCTACTCGCCCGCGGAAGCGGCGGCCGACAAATATCACGCGGTGGCCAAGTTCGACATCGCCACCGGCACCCAGGCCAAGGCCAAGCCGAACGCGCCGGCCTATCAGAACGTGTTCGGCCAGAGCCTGGTCAAGGAAGCCGAGAAGGACGACAAGATCGTCGGCATCACGGCCGCGATGCCCTCGGGCACCGGCATCGACATCTTCGCCAAGGCGTTCCCGAAGCGCACCTTCGACGTCGGCATCGCCGAGCAGCATGCGGTGACCTTCGCCGCCGGCCTCGCGGCGGAAGGCTACAAGCCGTTCTGCGCGATCTACTCGACCTTCCTGCAGCGCGGCTACGACCAGATCGTCCACGACGTCTGCATCCAGAGCCTGCCGGTGCGCTTCGCGATCGACCGCGCCGGCCTGGTCGGCGCCGACGGCGCCACCCATGCCGGCTCGTTCGACAACGCCTATCTCGGCTGCCTGCCGAACATGGTGATCATGGCGGCCTCCGACGAGGCCGAGCTGGTACACATGGTGGCGACCCAGGTCGCGATCAACGACCGGCCGAGCTCGGTGCGCTATCCGCGCGGCGAAGGCCGCGGCGTGGAAATGCCCGAGGTTGGCGTTCCCTTGCCGATCGGCAAGGGCCGCATGATCCGCCAGGGCAAGCAGGTCGCCCTGCTCTCGTTCGGCACCCGGTTGGCCGAGTGCGAGAAGGCGGCCGACGAGCTCGCCGCCCATGGCCTGTCCGCCTCGATCGCCGATGCGCGCTTCATGAAGCCGCTCGACGAGGAGCTGGTGATGAAGCTCGCCCGCGAGCACGACATCCTGATCACGATCGAGGAAGGCTCGATCGGCGGCTTCGGCTCGCACGTGATGCAGTATCTGTCCGACCAGGGCATGCTGGACGGCGGCCTGAAGATGCGTTCGATGGTGCTGCCCGACGAGTTCCAGGACCACGACACGCCGGCGGCGATGTACGCCCGCGCCGGGCTGGACGCCAAGGGCATCGTCCGCAAGGTGTTCGAGGCGCTCGGCAAGGACTACGCGACCGAGTCGGTCAAGCTCGCCTGAGGGCGGGCTTGCGTCCCGCAGTGGTGAGCCATGAAGATCTATCTGGCAGGTCCCGACGTGTTCCTGCCGGATGCCATTGAAATCGGCCGGCGGAAGGCCGCGATCTGCGACCGCCACGGCCTGATCGGCCTCTACCCCCTCGACAACAGCATCGACCTCGCCTCCTCCGACGCCTCGCGCCAGATCTTCCATGGCAACGAGGCGATGATGGACGACGCCGATGCCATCATCGCCAATCTCACGCCGTTCCGCGGCCCCGGCGCCGATGCCGGCACGGTCTATGAGTTCGGCTACATGGCCGGATCCGGCAAGCTGTGTCTCGGCTACTGCAACGACCCGGCCATCTACGCCGATCGAGCCCGGCGCTTCACGGCGGTGACGGAGCAGGACGGCCGCCTGGTCGATGGCGAAGGCCTGACGGTCGAGGATTTCGGCCTGCCCGACAATCTCATGATGATCCACGCGCTCGAGCTGCGCGGCCATCCACTGGTGCTGCCGCGCGAGCGGCCGGCGAATGTCTGGAACGATCTCTCGGCGTTCGAGCTGTGCGTGAAGCTAGCGGCGGAGCGGCTGGCCACGGTCTCGTAGGGTGGGCAAAGCGGCGCCGCCAGGTGCAGCGTGCCCACCGTCCATCCACGCTCTGCAATCGAGATGGTGGGCACGGCGCGTCAATTGCGATACGAGCTTGCGGAAACACCGGTGCACGCGCCTTTGCCCACCCTACGAGGGTCGCGTGGTGGCACGATCGATGACACGAACTCCCATGTCGTCCCTGCGAAAGCCGGGACCCATAACCACAGGACGGTGTGTTGGGCAGACACGTAGTTGCCATCTTCCTACAAACTACGTCCTGTGGTTATGGGTCCCGGGTCGGCGCACCGACGCGCGATGCGCGCTGGTGCTTGCCCGGGACGACACCGGAATGGTTGCGCGACCTCCACAACTGATGACCACTCCACAACTCATGACCATTCATCACACCGCCCATGACCCCTGCCCGCAAACGCGCTGACATCCTCCTCGTCGAACGCGGCCTGTTCGAGAGCCGCGCGCGGGCGCAGGCGGCGATCGAGGCGGGGCTCGTGTTCGCCAACGACAAGCAGGTCGGCAAAGCCTCGGAGAGCATTCCCGCCGACGCCGTCCTGCAGGCCGAGCCGGCGCATCCCTGGGTGTCGCGTGGCGGCGTCAAGCTGGCGGCGGCGCTGGAGCACTACGGCATCGAGGTCGAGGACCATGTCTGCCTCGATGTCGGCGCCTCCACCGGCGGCTTCACCGAGGTGCTGCTGGCGAATGGCGCGGCGCTCGTGTTCGCGATCGACGTCGGCCGCGACCAGTTGCACCCGTCATTGCGCAATCACCCGAAGATCATCTCGATGGAGCAGACCGACATCCGCAGCTACGACGGCAAGCGGCTGGCGCAGCGCCCCGACATCGTCGTGATCGACTGCAGCTTCATCTCGCTCAAGGCGGTGCTGCCGGTCGCGCTATCGCTCGCCGCCTCGCCGATGAGCCTGCTGGCGCTGATCAAGCCGCAATTCGAGGCGCAGGGAAAGCACGGCAAGGGCGGCATCATCAAGGATGCAACCGTGCATCAAGCCGTCTGCGACGACATCGCCGCCTTCGCCGCCTCGCTCGGCTGCAGCGACATCGCGATCTTTCCGTCATCGATCAAGGGCGGCGACGGCAACGCCGAATTCTTCCTGGGAGCGCGCCGCCATGGTTGAACGTCTCGTCATCGACCAGGTCGGCCATCGCGGCGATGGCGTGTCGCTGTCATCGGGCGAGGCGCTGTACGTGCCCTACACGCTGGCCGGCGAGACCGTGGAGACGGCCGTCGTGCCCGGCCATCCCGATCGCCGCAAGCTGCTCGCGGTGGAGACGGCGAGTCCCGAGCGGATCGCGCCGTTCTGCGCGCATTTCGGCGTGTGCGGCGGCTGCGCCATCCAGCACTGGATGCCCGGGCCGTATCAGCAATGGAAGCGCAACATCATCGTCGAGACGCTACGGGCCGCCAAGGTCGACTGCGACGTGGCCGATCTGATCGATGCCCACGGCGCCGGCCGGCGCCGCGCCACCTTCCACGCCCGGATGGGCACGCACGACGTTCTCAGGGTCGGATTCTCGGCCGCGAACAGCCACGATATCGTGCCGATCGACCGCTGCCCGATCCTCGATCCTGCTCTGGACGGTGCGCTGGAAGCCGCATGGGCCCTGGCTGAGGCGCTGAAGCCGACCGGCAAGCCGCTCGACATCCAGGCGACCGCGACCAGCAACGGCCTCGACATCGACATCCGCGGCTCCGGCCCGCTGCCGCCGCCGCGCATCGCGGCCCTGTCCCACCTCGCTGAACAGCACCGGCTGGCGCGGCTGACGCGCCATGGCGAGCTGGTGCTGATGCGCAATGCGCCAGTTGTCACGATGGGCACGGCGCAGGTGACGCTGCCGCCCGGCTCGTTCCTGCAGGCCACCGTGCAAGGCGAGGAGACGCTGGCGCAGCTCGTGATGGAGCGCACGGCCAAGGCCAGGCACGTCGCCGACCTGTTCTGCGGCGTCGGCCCGTTCGCGCTGCGGCTCGCCACGTGGGCGCGCGTCACCGCCATGGACAATGATGCCGGCGCGATCGCGGCGCTGCAGAAGGCGGCCGGGACGCCCGGCCTCAAGCCGATCAAGGCCGAGGCGCGCGACCTGTTCCGCCGCCCGCTGATGCCGCCGGAATTGCGCGACATCGATGCCGTCGTGTTCGACCCGCCGCGCCAGGGCGCGCAGGCCCAGGCCAGGCAGCTCGCGGCCAGCAAGGCGCCGGTGATCGTCGCGGTGTCCTGCAACGTCACCACCTTCGCCCGCGACGTCCGCATGCTGATCGACGGCGGCTACAAGCTCGAGACGGTCGTCCCCGTCGACCAGTTCCGCCACACGCCGCATGTGGAGTTGGTGGCGCGGCTGGTGCGGTGAGGCGGTGATGCGGGATGCCTATTAGTTGAGCGCAGAGCTTGCTCGGCACGAACGGTGCGCACCCTCTCCCCGTTCTTACGGGGAGAGGGTTGGGGTGAGAGGCAGCCGCACGGGAAGTGTCAGCAGGGGCAAACGCACCGGGTGTGTGCGTGGATAGACCTGTCCCCCTCACCCGGATTGCATCTTCGATGCAATCCGACCTCTCCCCGCAAGCGGGGCGAGGTGCACTGCCGCCGCTGCGAGATCCCGGCCACTCAAGAAACACGAGAGGTCAAGCAGCGGCGCTGCCGTGTCTATGACTGCTACCGCACCACGCTGACCTTCACCGGGGCGACGCCGGTGTGGATCATGCCGAGCGCCTGGGCGGCGGAGTAGGACACATCCACCACCCGGCCCTGCACGAACGGTCCACGGTCGTTGACACGCACCACCACCGAGCGGCCGGTCTTGACGTTGGTGACCTGCAAACGGGTGCCGAACGGCAGGCTGCGATGGGCGGCCGTCAGCTCGGAGGGATCGAAGCGTTCGCCGCTCGCGGTCTTGCGGCCTTCCGAGTAGTAGCTGGCGAGGCCCGACGAGGTGGCGTGGGCTGGAGGCGGGCTGAGCTCGGCCTGCTGGACGCGCACCACCGACTCCGGCGCCGTCTCCGCACGCTGCACCTGCGGCCGGAATTCGGCGGCAGCTTGCTTCGTCGGCGCCGCCCAGCGCGCCTGCCGGACCGCCGACGATTGCGCGCAGGCGGCGAGCGAAGCCGCCGCCGCACACAGCAGCGCTGGCCTCAGAAGTTGGGATGCGAGCCCTGCACCCGGGCCATGGACGACTGACGAGGGACCTGCTGTCCGGTCGATGATACGCATGTTCTGTGCGCCTCCGCCTCAACCCGCTCATGGTCGCGGCCCAATCGCGGCGGCACAGTGGCAAAGAGAATTTTGGCGCCATGCAACCCCTGGTTTTCAGATCATGTGTGGCTGTGAGGTCACAGGTTCGCCGGATCGGCAACAGGACGGGGTTTTTCCACACGAGATCGGGATACCAATCCTTGCACCCGACACGCGTCCGATGGGTGCGCAGTGCACGCCTCCGACCAGGACAGGCGGTGTGAAGCGCTGCGCGCCGGTCGATGGCGGATCAGGGGCGCCGGTGTGGCGCAGCCCGGGTCACCGGCCCCAGCGATCCTGCCAGATCTTCTCGCCGATCGTGCAGGACACGCGCGGCTCCTTGTCGGCGTCATCGGCGACCGGCACGATGCGCGGCGGCGGTGCCCGTCCGGCGACCTCCATCAGCAGCTTGGTGCGGATGGCCTCCTTGAACTCCTCGCGGCTCTTGATCGTGACCACGAACGAGCCGTGGCCGCCGGTGACGCAATCCTTGTAGTAGAGATCGAGGTTCTCGATATCCATGGTCGAGTAGGACGGCTCCTTGACCATGATCGGCAGGCCGTTGATCGTGATGCCCTTGTTGACGGCCTCGTCGCGCGCGATCGTCACCGGCGAGGGACCGTTGTTGTTGGGCCCGTCGCCGGAGATGTCGATGACGCGGCGCAGCCCGCGATAGGGGTTCTCATCGAACAACGGCATGGCGAAGTAGATCGCGCCCGAGATCGAGGTGCGCGACGCCCGGCGGATCGGCGTCTTCATGATCTCGGCGGCGACGGCGTCGGCACTTTCCGGTCCGTCGATCAGGCGCCATGGAATGATGATCTTCTGGTCGCTCGAGGCCGCCCATTCGAAATAGGTCACGGCGATGCGGCCGTGCACGCCGTTCTTCAGCGCCTGCAGGAACTCGCGCGAGCTGAGCGCCTGGGCGTAGCCTTCGCGCTGGATCGCCAGCTCGTCCAGATCCATCGAGTAGGACACGTCGACGGCGAGGATGAGCTCAACGTCGACGGAGGCTTCCTTCTCGCTCAGTTGCTGCGCCGGCTGGGTCCTCGGCGCGGCCACGACGCTGGCGACGTCGCCGCCAGCCAAGGCGCCCGCCAGACACGCCACCCCGATCGAGATCCACCAGCGCATGAGCTGCCCTCCAATCGCGTCTGATGATGGTGACATGCAATCCGCAGAGCGCAAAGCGGGAACGCACACATCCATTCACATTCCGGTTAGTCCCCTGGATTGCCCGGATGTCAGGCAGCCGCGTGCGCCCATCGCGCAAGGCATGCAGCCCGTGGTTTCCCGGAGCGTTCGAAGCCTGTATCGTGGCGTGACTGCCGCATCAGGAACACAGGCGCGCCCTTCAAATGAACGATGCCGTCACCAAGCCCAAGACGAAGGTACGCACCAAGACCGAGCGTCCGCGGCTCTACAAGGTGATCCTCGTCAACGACGATTTCACGCCGCGCGATTTCGTGGTGATGATCCTGAAGGCGGAATTCCGCATGACCGAGGACCAGGCCTACAAGGTCATGATCACGGCCCATAAGCTCGGCGTCTGCGTGGTGGCGGTGTTCACAAAGGACGTCGCCGAGACCAAGGCGACGCGCGCGACCGATGCCGGCCGCGCCAAGGGATATCCGCTGCTGTTCACCACCGAGCCGGAGACCTGAGCCGGCGAACTAATTCCCTTCCTCGCGCAGCCCGAACACGCGTTGCGCGGTCGCGAGGCCAGCGATCGGAAATTCGCCGAGATCGGTCCAGAGATCGGTCAGCGGCTCGGGACAGGCGCCGGCAAAGGCCTCGGACGCGACCACCGTGCGCTTCAGCTGCGCGGCCATCTTCTCCAGCCTTGCGGCGAGATTGACGGCGGGGCCGATGCAGGTGAAGTCGAGCCGGTTGCCGCCGCCGATATTGCCATAGAGCAACCGTCCGACATGCAGCGCCACGCCGAAACGAAACCGCTCCCCGATGTCGCCGACCGCATATTCCAGCGCGTCGACGCGGGCGCGCGACGCCCGCGCCGCGGTGAGCACGCGGCCGCAGACCTCGCTCGGATCGCCGCCCTGCGCGCGAATGGGGAACACCGCGAGCAGGCCGTCGCCCATGAACTTGAGCACCTCGCCGCCCTGCTCGCGGATCGGATCCACCTGGCAGTCGAAGTACTGGTTGAGGATGTCGACGACGTTCTCGGCCGGCAGCCGGTCCGACAGCGGCGTGAAGCCGCGCAGATCCGACAACCAGATCGCCGCATCGAGCGTATCGGTGTGGCCGCGGCGGATCTGGCCGCCGAGGATGCGCTCGCCGGCGCTGTTGCCGACATAGGTGTCGAGCAGCATCGAGGCGGTCCGGCGCAGCGTGACGATCTCGGTGTAGCGTGCGAGCGCAGGCATCAGCGACCGGATCGCGTTCAGCTGCGCGTCGGTGAAGCCTCTTGGAGATTTGGTGGTCCAGCTCGAGGCATGGACCGCGCGATCGATGAAGGTCATCGGCAAGGCGAGATAGTCGGTCACGCCCTCGGCACGCAGATCCATCAGGATCGGAAAACGCTCCGCCTGCGGATGGCGAGGATCGGCCCCGAACTCCCTGCCATGCTCGAACACGAGCGCGAGCGGACTGTCCGTGTAGGCCGGGGTGCTCTCGAAACCGAAATCGACCGTGCCCATCTCGACCTCGGCGCCCTGGCGCCAGATGAAGCTGCGGCCGGCGATATCGGGATGAAGGGTGCGGACGAACACGCCGACGCGCCACAACGGGATGCCGAGCCCGACCAGGCGCTCGCAGCATTCGGACATCATCTGGCTCGGCGTCGCCGCGGAGCGCGCACCATCGACCAGCCAGTCCTTGATGTCCCGCAGCTTGGAAGTGTCCATGGGCTGAGATTAAGCGACGGACGTGACAACAGTAAACAGGTACTCCGTGCGCGACCAACCGACCTGGCCGCGATGGCGCAGCAGATGATCGGCGAGCACGCAGGCCATCATCGCCTCGCCCACCGGGCCCGTGCGGATTGCCGACGCAGGGGTCGTGATGGCCCTTGGTGAGGCTCTTCGTGACAGCTCATGGAGACAGCGAGACGCACGCGGCGTGGCGGCAATTTTAGCCATTTGCGAGGAAGGCCGTTCAGCTCCGCGCGGTATCCTGACACGATGAGAGAGACCCTCCGCAGCGTATCATCCACCATTGTTCCTCAGACCTCGTTCGGACCGTTGCGGCTACTGCCGGCGCTGCCATGGCTCATCCTCGCCGCGGCAATGCGGGTGATCGCGTTTGCCGGCGGACCGGCCAGCCTGCCCGCTCTGGTCGTGGCCGCGGTCGCCGTGCTGCACGCCTTCATCGTCACGGCGCAGCGCTGTATCGAGGCAAGCGGCGGCCAGACGAACCTCGGCGAGCTGAGCGTCACCGACCAGCTTCGATTGTCCCTGGCCGTGCTATGGCGGATCGCCTTGCTGATGATCGCGGCTGCGCTAGCCCTGGTGTTCACGCCCTATGCGGGACAGAGCCCCCATCTGATGGCCGGACTGGATGGCATGGCCTTCGACCAGTTCACGCATCTCGGCCGGTTCTGGAGCGCATTCATCGCAGCGCTGGTGCTGCTGATGATCCTGCAGGCCGAGCGCAACAATGGCCGGACCGCGTTCTTCCCCGCACTCGGTGAGTTCGCCCGGCGCGGGCTATGGCTCGGGACAGCCGTGCTGGTGCTGGGCCTGGTCAACATCGGACTGGGCCACGGCCAGAATGCCGTCCGTGGCCTGATCTGGACGTTCGGGCAGACCGAGGCCAGTCAGTTCACCAAGAACCTGGTGTTCTTCGTGTTCATCTTCTCGTTCGCGATGCTGCGGCTGTGGGTCACGCTCTCGATCGTGACCTTCGGGCTGAAGGCGTCGTATGTGTACGGCGAGAACGACTAAGCTACCCCACCTGGCCGCGATGGCGCAGCAGGTGATCGGCGAGCACGCAAGCCATCATCGCCTCGCCGACGGGAACCGCGCGGATGCCGACGCAGGGGTCGTGACGGCCCTTGGTCAGGATCTCGGTCTCCTGGCCTGAGCGGTCGACGGTCTGGCGCGGGGTGAGGATCGACGAGGTCGGCTTGACCGCGAAGCGCAGCACGATCGGCTGTCCCGTGGCGATGCCGCCGAGAATGCCGCCGGCATTGTTGGAGAGGAAGCGCGTGCCGTCATTGGCCGAGCGCATCTCGTCGGCATTCTCCTCGCCGGTCAGCTCGGCCGCACCGAAGCCGGCGCCGATCTCGACCCCCTTCACGGCGTTGATGCTCATCATCGCCGCGGCGAGATCGGCATCGAGCTTGCCGTAGAGCGGCGCGCCAAGTCCCGCCGGCACGCCCTCGGCGACGATCTCGAGCACGGCGCCGATCGACGAGCCGGACTTCCTGATGCCGTCGAGATAGTCCTCGAAGAACGCCGCCTTGTCCTTGTCGGGGCAGAAGAAGGGATTGCGCGCGACCTCGTCCCAGTCCCAGTTGCCGCGGTCGATCTTGTGCGGCCCCATCTGCACCAGCGCGCCGCGCACCTTCACGTCGGGCAGGACCTTGCGCGCGATCGCGCCGGCCGCAACGCGCGTCGCGGTCTCGCGCGCGGAGGACCGGCCGCCGCCGCGATAGTCGCGCAGGCCGTATTTGGCCTCGTAGGTGAAGTCGGCATGGCCGGGACGAAACTTGTCCTTGATCTCGGAATAGTCCTTGGAGCGCTGATCGGTGTTCTCGATCAGGAGCGCGATCGGCGTGCCGGTGGTGACCTGCGCTCCCGTGTCTGGATCGGCCATCACGCCGGACAGGATCTTCACCTGGTCCGGCTCCTGGCGCTGGGTGGTGAAGCGCGACTGGCCGGGACGGCGGCGGTCGAGATCACGCTGGATCTCCTCCGCTTGCAGCGGGATCCGCGGCGGACAGCCGTCGACCACGCAGCCGATGGCCACGCCATGGCTCTCGCCGAAGGTGGTGACGCGGAACATGTGGCCGAAGGTGTTGAAGGACATGAGCTGATCACCCAATCGGAAAAACCGTCATTCCGGGACGGTCCGAAGGACCAGACCCGGACTCTCGAGATTCCGGTTTCGCCTCTCACGACGCGCCCCGGAATGACGGGGACAAACTAACTGTACTTCTCGAAGCCGTTCTCGCCGAACACATAGACCGCGCCCTGCTGGATCGGCAGGTCGACGGCGCCGTGCGGCGTCTCGAAGCCCAGCGCGACCATCAGCGCCCGCGCCGTGCCGCCATGGGCGACCGCCACGATATCGCCAGACAGCCCATCGTACCAGTCGCGCACGCGGCGCTCGACGTCGGCATAGGTCTCGCCGCCCTCGGGCGCCAGCGACCATTTGTCGGTCAGCCGCCGGGCATAGAAGGCGGGATCGGCCGCCTGCATTTCCGGCAGCGTCGCCCCTTCCCATTTGCCGTAGCCGATCTCGCGCAGCCGGGCATCGAGCGCATAGCCCTCGGCTGGCAGCCTCAGGGTCTCACGCACCAGCTCCATGGTCGCGCGGGCGCGGCTGAGCGGGCTCGCGACGTAGGGCAGGCGCGCCGCATCATGGCCGTTGCGCGCAGCAAGCTCGGCCAGGAGGTTGCCGGCCTGCACCGCCTGCACCCGCCCGAGCGCGTTCAGCGGAATGTCCTGCGTGCCCTGCAGCCGGCCGAGCGCATTCCATTCCGTCTCGCCGTGGCGGATGTAGTAGATCGTGGGCCGTGGCATTGCGTGTTGACGTTAGTCCTTGGCGCCGACGGAGTTGCTGAGCGAGATGTCGGGCGCCTCGGGCCGCTTCATGCCGACGACATGATAGCCGGAATCGACGTGATGCACCTCGCCGGTGACACCACGCGACAGGTCGGACAAGAGATACAGCGCGCTGTCGCCGACCTCTTCGATGGTCACGGTCCGCCGCAGCGGCGCGTTGTATTCGTTCCACTTCAGGATATAGCGGAAGTCGCCGATGCCCGACGCGGCCAGCGTCTTGATCGGGCCGGCCGAGATCGCGTTGACGCGGATGCTCTTCTCGCCGAGATCGGCGGCGAGATAGCGCACGCTGGCTTCCAGCGCGGCCTTGGCGACGCCCATCACATTGTAGTGCGGCATCCACTTCTCGGCGCCGTAATAGGTCAGGGTGATGATCGAGCCGCCGTCGGTCATCAGCTTCTCGGCGCGCTGCGCGATCGCGGTCAGCGAGTAGCAGCTGATCAGCATGCTCTTGGAGAAATTGTCCTGCGTGGTCTCGATGTAGCGGCCGTCGAGCTGGTCCTTGTCGGAGAAGGCGATGGCGTGGACGACGAAGTCGATCTTGCCCCACTTCTCCTTGAGCACGTCGAACACGGCATCGATGGTCGATGGATCGGTGACGTCGCAATGGCCGAGCACGAGGCCGCCGAGCTCAGCCGCCAGCGGCTCGACGCGCTTCTTCAGCGCGTCGCCCTGGTAGGTCAACGCGATCTCCGCGCCGGCCGCGCGCGCGGCCTTGGCAATGCCCCAGGCGATCGAGCGGTTGTTGGCCACGCCGAGGACCACCCCGCGCTTGCCCTGCATCAAACCTGAAATCTGCGCCATGCGGCTTCCCATCGAACTGATTATGAGAGCATGATCCGGAAAAGTGGAAACCGGTTTTCCGAAAGATCATGCTCAAACAAGGAGATGAGCATCATGCGTTTCCGTGGAAGCGCATCATGCTCTGAGGACTGGACGTACACCACCGGTCTGGCCCGGTACAGCCCCATTCCGCCCGCTCTGTGGCAAACGCCCAGCCAGCTTGCCCGGCTGGAATAGGCCTGAGATCGCGGGGTTATGATCTTTGCAAGGCGCCGGCTGCGGCCTGCGCCCTTGTCATCGCAGCGAACAGCCGCAGGGCAGTCCATGAATGCGTTCCGCCAGAGCGTCGAGACCATGATTCCGGCACTGCGCCGTTATGCCCGGGCGTTGGCGCGCGACATGGACGCGGCCGACGAGCTGGTCCAGGACACGCTGGTGCGGGCGCTGCGCTCGGAACGGCTGTTCCTGGGCGGCGACATCAGGAGCTGGCTGTACACGATCCTGACCAATCTGAACAAGAACCGCCGGCGCTCCCTGGCACGGCGACCTCACTTCATGCCGCTCCAGGACGACAATGCCGACGCCAGCGGCACTGAGGCCGAGGGCCGGGACATCGAGCGCGCGCTGGCGACCCTGGTGGAGGAGCAGCGCGCGGCGCTTCTCCTCGTCGTGCTCGAAGGCATGAGCTACCGCGAGGTCGCCGACATCCAGGGTGTCCCGATCGGCACCGTGATGTCCCGCCTCGCCCGCGCCCGCGCCCATGTCCGTGCCGTGCTCGAGGGCGAGCGGCCGGCGCTGCGGAGGGTGAAATGACCACTGCACAAAAGCCGCCCTGCCATGTTCGGCTGCCCAAGCCTGCAGCGACCGCGCATCGCCGCAGCCGCTCGATTGCAACGAGATCCCGATGATGACCGAGCCGACCATTCCCGTCACCGAAGACGAGCTGCACGCCTACGTCGACAACGAGCTGCCGGCCGAGCGCCGCAGCGACGTCGAGCGCTGGCTGGCCGCGCATCCGGCGGACGCCGAGCGCGTGCAATTCTGGCGCAGCATGGCTGAGGCGCTCCATGCCCGCTACGATTCCATCGTCAACGAGCCGGTGCCGCCGCGGCTCGACCTCGACGGTCTGGAGCGCCGGCCGCGGCGCTGGGTCGTCGCGGCCATGGCGGCAAGCGTGGCGGCCTTCGCGGCCGGCGGCGCGGTCGGCTGGGTCGCGCGTGGCGCTGCGTCCTCGCCGTCGCCGCTGCAGGCCCTCGCCGGCGAGGCGCTCGATGCGCACCGACTCTACGTCGTGGAGGTGCGCCATCCGGTTGAGGTCCCCGGCGACGAGAAGGCCCATCTGCAGCAATGGCTGACGCGGCGCTGCGGCCGCACCGTGCAGGCGCCGGAGCTGGAAACCACCGGACTGAAGCTCGTCGGCGGCCGGCTGCTGCCGGGGCCGACCGGTCCGGCGTCCTTCCTGATGTACGAGAGCACCTCCGGCGAGCGCTTCACGGTGTATGCGACCAAGGTCGGGATCGAGGCGGCCGAGATGCGCTATACGGCGCAGGGCAACACCGCTGCACTGTCCTGGGCGGAGCGCGGCGTCAGCTACGTCGTCAGTGGCAGCAGCGACCGGACGCGTCTCACCCAGGTCGCGCGCCTTGTTTATGACCAGTCCGAACGGGCGGGCGGCTAGCGGCGGACCATTGCCCGATTTCGCGAGGTGCCGGCCTCGGCGCGATTACGGCCGTGATCAGAAGCGTTTGCAGGATGGCCGCAAACGCTGCGCGAAAGCGTACCGATCCCCGCCTCGCCCGGGCGGGAGACACGCCAAGGTCGGCGCCGCAATTCGGTCACCGGAAATCTGGAATCAGGTCACCGGCACGTCTCAATATAGCGCCAAATGTTCACGAAAAAATGAGGAGTGTTCGATCCGCCGATCGACACGGAAGCGGCCTCGATCGGGGTTTTGTACCGCGCTGGTCCCCCTTTCGAGGCCGCACTTTTTCTCTCAGCTTTCCAGCTCGCCCCCTCAACTTTAAGCCGAGTGGCCTACAACGCGCAACCTCAGGAGAGGTTGCTGCGCGGATTGTAGGGATGGCGGTCGCGCCATTTGGTCATCAGGGCTTCGAGCTCGGCATCGTTGCCGTCGGGCAGCACGATCCGGGTGGTGACGAACAGATCGCCGACCGAGCCATCGCTCTTGGGCAGGCCCTTGCCCTTGAGCCGGAAGGTGCGGCCGCTGGAGGTGTTCTTCGGGATCGACAGCTCGACCGCGCTGCCGAGCGTCGGCGCCCTCACCTTGGCGCCCAGGACCGCCTCGTAAAGCGTGATCGGCAGATCGAGCCTGAGGTCGCTGCCCTCGACCTTGAAGAACGGATGCGGCGCGATCTGGATCGTGATCAGGAGATCACCTGGCCGGTGTCCGGGCGCGCTCTCGCCCTGCCCCTTCAGCCTGATCTGCTGGCCGGCGGTGACGCCAGCGGGGACCTTGACGTTGAGCTCCTTGCCCGACGGCAGCCGAACGCGCTTCTCGCCGCCCTTCACGGACTCCTCGAGCGAGACCGACATCGCAACCTTCAGATCGAGGTCGAGGCCGACACCGCCGGTGTCGAACTCGAACGAGCCGCCGCCGCCACGTGCACCGCGCGGGCCAGCGCCGCCGAACATGCTGTTCAGGATGTCCTCGAAGCCGCCACCGCCAAAGCCGCCACCCGGCCCGCCGCCGCTGCGGAAGGTATAATTCTCGAAGCCGCCCCCCGGCCCGCCGCGGCCGGCGCCGCCGCCAGGGAAGCCCTGGAAGCGCGGCTTGCCTTCGGCATCGATCTCGCCGCGATCGAACTGCTTGCGCTTCTCCTCGTCGCCCAGGATCTCGTTGGCCGAATTGATCTCGGCAAACCGCGCCGATGCCTTCGGATCATCCTTGTTGCTGTCGGGGTGGTGCTTCTTGGCGAGCTTGCGATAGGCGCTCTTGATGGCCGCAGCGCTGGCGCTTCGCGGCACCCCCAAGACCTCATAGGGGTCGCGCATCCGTCACGTCTCCTTACAGAAAGTCAGATACTAACCTATGGGCTCCCCGCCCGCTTTGCATTTCATCTGGGGAGTCCGTTGTATTTTTGCAACGGGTTCCTGATGGTCCCGGCTAGCTTTGCTGCCAGGGTTTGAGCGTCTGGATGTCCCAGCGCCCACGCTCGATACGGCACGCCGAGCCCTGCAGCCAGCGCTCCGTCTTGCCGTTGACGTAGCTCGCGAGGAAATCGCGGCACGTGCGGCCGTTGTCGGCCGTGTAGGACTTGGCGATCGGCGTCACCGAGCCGCGAGCGCCGGTCTGCGGATTCTGCCAGGGCTGGCTGGAATCCTTGCTCCCCCTGGTCAGCACGTCCGACGCGGCGTTGCGGGCAAAAGCGAGATCGGCTTCGGTCGGCTCGCGCTCGGGCGGCGGGCTGACCGCGCCGGTGATCTCCGCATCGTCCATCTTGGCAAAGGCCGTTTCAGGGCGAGACAGGCTGCAGCCGCCGCCGGACAGGCCGATTAGAATGAGTGTCAAAGCGGTGCCGGCATGACCGATCGCGGATAGGCCAAGTCGGACCGATGCCCTATATAGGACCGGACCCGGATGGACTTGCGCGCGCTTGGCCGCGGGTGAACGCAAAACTCGGACTCCCCAAAGACATGACCGACCCCACGAGCATCAAACACCAGACAACCTTAACATCCGGTACATCGGCCGATTTTACCCAGGCCGGCGAGCCGTTTGCGCTGTTTGCCGACTGGTTTGCGGAGGCCAGCAAGAGCGAGCCCAACGATCCGAATGCGATGGCGCTGGCGACGGTCGACGATAGCGGGTTGCCCGACGTGCGCATGGTGCTGATGAAGGGCTATGACCAGGACGGCTTCGTCTTCTACAGCCACAAGGCCAGCCAGAAGGGCCGTGAGCTCGCCGCCAATCCGAAGGCCGCGCTGCTGTTTCACTGGAAGTCGCTGCGCCGCCAGGTCCGCATCCGCGGCCTCGTGACGCCGGTGAGCGACGAGGAGGCCGACGCCTATTTCGCGACCCGGCCGAAGCAGGCGCAGCTCGGCGCCTGGGCCAGCAAGCAGTCGCAGCCGCTGGAGAGCCGGTTCGCGTTCGAGCAGGCGATCGCCAAGGTCGCCACGCAATACATCATCGGCGAGGTGCCGCGGCCGCCGGGATGGAGCGGCTGGCGCATCGCGCCCATCAGCATGGAGTTCTGGCACGACCGGCCGTTCCGCCTGCACGACCGCATCGAATTCCGCCGCGACGCCGCCGACCAGCCGTGGACCAAGGTGCGGATGTATCCGTGAGACATCGCCGAGCGCGCCAGCGCCCGGCTGCCGGCGTCTGATGCCTTGTCGGACGAATCGCCCGCGCGTGCGTGAATCGAGCGTCGCACCTGCAACCATTGTGGTAAGTTGATCCGTCCGGGATCGTGAGAGACCCAGTTCATGCCGACTCCTTCGAACCAGCCGCGGCGCACGATGCTGCTGACCGGCGCCAGCCGCGGCATCGGTCATGCCACCGTCATCCGATTCTCCTCCGCCGGCTGGCGCGTCATCACCTGCTCGCGGCATCCCTTCCCCGAGGAATGTCCGTGGGGCGCAGGTCCCGAAGACCACATCCAGGTCGACCTTGCCGATCCCGAGGACACGCTGCGGGCGATCGAGGAGGTCAAACAGCGCATGGACAGTGGCGAGCTGCATGCGCTGGTGAACAACGCCGCGATCTCGCCGAAGGGCGCCGGCGGCGCCCGGCTCGGCACCGTCGACACCGACCTCGACACCTGGAATCACGTCTTCCGCGTCAACTTCTTCGCGCCGATCATGATGGCGCGCGGCCTGATCAAGGAGCTGAAGGCGGCCAAGGGCTCCGTCGTCAACGTCACCTCGATCGCCGGCTCGCGCGTGCATCCCTTCGCCGGCGCGGCCTACGCGACCTCCAAGGCGGCGCTGGCCGCGCTGACCCGCGAGATGGCGTCGGATTTCGGCCGCGTCGGCGTCCGCGTCAACTCGATCGCGCCGGGCGAGATCGACACCTCGATCCTGTCGCCGGGCACCGAGAAGATCGTGCAGGAGCAGATCCCGATGCAGCGCCTCGGCACCCCCGACGAGGTCGCCAAGATCATCTATGTGCTGTGCACGGAGACCAGCTCCTACGTGAACGGCGCCGAGATCCACATCAACGGCGGCCAGCACGTCTGAGACCGTCGCCGCGGAGGGGCCTGCCCGTCTCCGGTTTGGTTCACGGCGGATTGCCGCGCGCGGCAAGTTCCAGATGGCCGTGCGAAGCGGCGATTAACACCGTTTCCGAAGATCGATTCGGCCGCCACAAACAAAACAGCGCTCCCGGAGGGAGCGCTGTTCAAGGGATGACATCGGCTGCTGAATTTCCGATCGTGGACTTTCGGGCGGCATTGCCGGGATACCGCTCGGCCGAGAACAGTCGTTCAGCCTTCGCACCCCAGGCCACGAAGGATCTGCGCGGCGCGCCAGCGCAGGCGGTCGGACTCGACGTTGAGGGCGCTGGAGCAATCATCCTCGCGCTCGTCGTCATCGAGCTCGGCGCCGCAATAGCGGCAGGTGCGCGGCGACAGCGCATGGGCCACGACGATGTCGGCGCGGCTGCGTTGATAGTTGGCCAGCTCGATCACGTTGTTCGATGCCGTTATGCGTTTCTCAACCATTGCCGCCTCTTGGATAAGGCGCGATGAACGCGCCCTCGAGCTCTGCCTTGCATGCCACGCGCCGAGACGCTCGTAGTCGGTCATGCTCACGAGCAGATTTATCGCAGAGAAGTTTCGATCAAACGTTCAGGGTTCCCGTCAAATTTTACCTGAGGAATTGGGGCGGCTTTGCAGCGGCGTTGCGGCTGGCCTAACAAGTATTTCTGTTATGCGTTGCACGTTGCCGCTTGTGACACTTGCAGTGCATAGCGACTATCAGTCGGCGGCACGCGACCAACGAACATGTCGCCCACGCAGCTAACAACGGGGCACGAATGAGGCGCTGCGGATGGCGCTTTGCCGCAGCCTTCGCGCGGGCGAGCGGCCTGGGGCGGCCGGCGATTCCAGCTCGGCTGCGCTACAGCCACTTCTTCAATTTGAAGATGTAGTACGGCACGATCGCACAGATCAGCATCAGCACCAACGCCATCGGATAGCCGTGCACCCATTCGAGCTCCGGCATCATCTTGAAGTTCATGCCGTAGATCGATGCGATCAAGGTCGGCGGCATCAGGACCACCGCCATCACCGAGAACAGCTTGATGATGTTGTTCTGCTCGAGGTTGACGACGCCGAGCATCGCATCCAGCACGAAGGTGATCTTGCTCGCGAGGTAGGACGCGTGGTCGGTCAGCGAGGCGACGTCGCGCTGCATGGTCTTGAGCTGCTCGCGCATGTCCTTCGACCACTTCACGCCTTCGACCACCGCAGACAGGAAGGTGACGAGGCGGCCGATCGACACCAGGCTCTCACGCACCTTCGAGGTCAGGTCGCCCTTGCGCCCGATCGCGATCAGAATCTGCGAATATTGCTTGGCGTGTCCGTGACGCTCATTGTTCGGCTCGAAGATCTCGTGGCTGACCTGATCGATATCAGCCCCGACCTTCTCGAGAATGTCGGCGCAGCGGTCGATCACGGCGTCGAGCAGCTCCATCAGCACCATCTCGCCGGTGATCCCGGGCGCACAGTTGCGGGCGAGCTTGGCCTCCACCACCGCGAACGGGCGCGGCTGGTCGTAACGCACCGTCACCAGGCGGTGGCCCGCCAGGATGAAGGTGACTGCCGTGGTCCTCGGCATATCGGAGTCCGAGTGACACATCAGCGTGGCCGTCATGTAGCGGGCCCCGTTCTCGATGTAGAGACGGCTCGAGATCTCGATCTCCTGCATGTCCTCGCGGGTCGGCACCGCGATCCCGGCCAGCTTTTCCACGGCCCGGTCCTCGGCGCTGCTCGGGTTCACGAGGTCGACCCAGACCGCATTGTCGGGCAGAGCCGCGGGATCGGTGATCGCCAGCTTCTTCAGCGCGGCTTCGGACGGAACGAACACCGAGAACATGGACAAAACTCCGAATCGCGAAACGTGAATTTTCGGGGACTTAGCGGCGGGATGCTGCCGCCTTGTGACGCAGCTTGCCGGCCCGGTCCATGGGCTTTCTCGCGAAGGCCATGGTCTCAAGGGTAACGCCCCGGCGGAGAGACGATCGTGCCATTCGGAGCACAGCTGTGGATGACTGCCCGCATTTTTGCGGCAAAAAAGCAACAATCGCGGCGCTGCAGCGTGACCTGTGCGTGTATCGGCTGGAATTGAGAACGATTTTGACGATAATGGGACATGTGGAATCGCGCTGCAGTGGCGCGGCCGTACCATTGCAACGTCAGCTGTCAATTGGAATTGGTGACATGTCGCTGAAGGTGAAACTCGGACTCCTGGCCGCCGGCCTGATGCTGTCGGGCTGCATGCAGGCCACGACGTACGAGGCGACCAACACGCAGGCCTTCAAGCCGAAGGACAAGGAGCTTCTCGCGAAGATCCGCTACACCAACACGCCGGTGGCCGAGCCCTATCGGCGCGCGATCGTCGAGTATCACCGCAAGGAAGCCCCGGGCTCGATCGTCGTCGATTCCGACAGCCACTACCTCTATTACGTCCTCGATGGCGGCAAGGCGATTCGCTACGGCATCACCGTCGGCGAAGAGGCGATGGCGTGGTCGGGCATCGCGAAGGTCGGCGCCATGACCGAATGGCCGGCCTGGCATCCGACCAAGGGCGAGATCGAGCGCCTGGGCGTTCCGACCTTCGTCGCGCCGGGTCCCGACAATCCGATGGGCTCGCGCGCGATGTACCTCTATGCCAACGGCAAGGACACGCTGTTCCGCATCCACGGCACCAACCAGCCGGAATATATCGGCGCCTCGATCTCCTCGGGCTGCATTCGCCTGACGAACGAAGATGCGATCGACCTCTATAACCGGGTGAAGGTCGGCACCATCGTCGTGGTGCTGGATCCGAAGAAGGGTGATTCGCCCTACAAGCCGCAGATGGCGCTGCAGGGCGGCGGCACCTTCGCTGCGATGCAGTGAGCCCCGGCTGAAGCCGGTACGATATTCAAAAGCCGAGAAGCGCGTTTAGCAGCCTTTCCAAGGCGCCGGTCACCCGGCGCCTTTTTGTTTGGGGCTAGAACAATCCGCGGAACGGATCCCAGCCACGCCGGCCGTGATGGCGCTTCCGTGGAGCCGGCTTCGATGGCGAAGCCCGTTCCCCACTTGAGCTGTTCAGGGCGCGCTGGTCCCGCCCGGCTGTATTCCGTGCCTTGTCGGACGCTACGGTCGGCGCGCGCGTCTCTGCGGCGACGCGTCCGGACTTTTGCTGTTCAGGCGCAGACTTCGACGCGGTCTGCCGATTGCGGACCGTTCCGGCGGGCTTTGCGGCCGGAGGCTGCGCTTCCGTATCGGCCCGTCCGGAGCGGTCGTCAGCAGAAGGGCTCTGCGCGGTGGCCGGCGGCTCGGCCTTCTCGTCGGTACCGGCGCGACCGCTGCTGTTGTGTTCGGCGTCGGTGCTCGCGGTCTTCCGGACATTTTCGGTGCCAGCCTGCGCGGTCTCGCGTGACGGCGCGTCGTCGGGCCTGGCGGCGGGCATCAGGGGCGCGACCTTCGGCAGCGGGTCGAGCACGTCCCATTGGCAGATGCGGTAGTTGTTGCGGCGTTCGATCAGGTCGAGATGAATGTGATCCTCGTGGTACCAATCCGAATCGGGGCCGAGCACCGTGGAGAAATGGGTGCAGACCGCGTGCAGCACGGACTCGCGCAAATCGCGCGGCTGATTTCGGTCGGTGAGATCGATCATGCGGCCGTCGGCCAGCTTGAAGCCGTGGACGTCCAGCGCATTGGCACGGCCGTGCTCCGATAGCTGCGCGCCGCTGACATTGTTGCGGCCGCGGCACTGATAGGAATCGAAATTGTCGAGCGCAGTGACCGCGCTGCCGAGCCGTTCGGCCAGCGGCGCCACATCGTTGCGCACCCAGTTGACGACCGCGGTCGCCATCGGACAACGCATGGTCGCCGCGGGCGTCAGCGCCACCCTGCGCTTGTCAGGCAGCACCACCGCCTCCAGCCGCACCAGGTCCTCGCCGCCGCAGCCCCCGGGCCCCTTGATCGGCGGAATCGACGGCGCGATCGCGACCTCTTCGGTCAGGGCCAGCCTGCAGGCCGAAGGCGGCGGCGGGGCTTGGGCATCCACCTTTGCACCGGCGCTGGCCGCGTCGCGCGGAGCGGCATCCTCCCCCTTGGCCGCCTCCCGCGCCGGCGCATCGGCAGGCCGCGGCTGCGGAAGCGGCACCTTGGCAACACCGTCGGCCAGCTTCGCTGCGGGCTCGGCGGCCGTGGGCGGGCTGCGGTGCGCCGATTTCGCGGCCGCCGCCGGCGCCGCCATGAGCCAGCTCAATGCGATCGCCACGGCCACAGCGCTAACCATCACGCCCGGCGCGACGTCGTGGCCATCACAAGCCCATTTGCGTCGGGTGCGGCGCGCGCTAAAATTGACCAAAGAGACCAAAAGACCCTCGCTGCAAGCGAATACCGGAGGAACGACCTGATGCTTGGTTTGATGCAAGACTGGCCCCTGCTTTGTCACCGGATCATCGAGCATGCGGCGACAATCCACGGCTCCCAGGAGGTCGTGACCCGCTCGGTCGAGGGCCCCATCGTTCGCACCACCTATCGGCAAATCCACGACCGCGCTCTCAAGGTCTCGCAGAAGCTGACGCGCGACGGCATCAAGCTGGGCGACCGCGTCGCCACCATCGCCTGGAATACCGGCCGTCATCTCGAGGTCTGGTACGGCATCATGGGAATCGGCGCGATCTGTCACACGGTCAATCCGCGCCTGTTTCCCGAGCAGATCGGCTGGATCATCAACCATGCCCAGGACCGCATCGTCATCACCGATCTGACGTTCGTGCCAATCCTCGAGAAGCTCGCCGACAAGCTGCCGAGCGTCGAGCGCTACATCGTGCTGACCGACGCCGCGCACATGCCGCAGACGACGCTCAAGAACGCCGTCGCCTACGAATCGTGGATCGGCGAGGCCGACGGCGACTTCGCCTGGGGCACCTTCGACGAGAACACCGCGGCCGCGATGTGCTACACGTCCGGCACCACGGGCGATCCGAAAGGTGTGCTGTATTCGCATCGGTCCAACGTGCTGCATGCGTTGATGGCCAATAGCCGGGATTCACTCGGTACGTCCGCAGCAGACACAATGCTTCCGGTGGTTCCGCTGTTCCATGCCAACAGCTGGGGCATTGCCTTCTCCGCTCCGTCGATGGGCACCAAGCTGGTGATGCCCGGCCCCAAGCTCGACGGCGCGTCCGTCTACGAGCTGCTCGACACCGAGAAGGTGACCTACACCGCCGGCGTGCCGACGGTGTGGCTGATGCTGCTGCAGCACATGCAGGCGCATAACCTCAAACTGCCGCATCTGAAGATGGTGGTGTGCGGCGGCTCGGCGATGCCGCGCTCGATGATCCAGGCCTTCCTCGACATGGGTATCGGCGTGCGCCATGCCTGGGGCATGACCGAGATGAGCCCGATCGGCACGCTCGCTACCCTGAAGCCGCCGTTCCTCGCCGCCGACGGCGACGCCAAGCTCGACGTGCTGCAGACCCAGGGCTTCCCGCCGTTCGGCGTCGAGATGAAGATCACCGACGATGCCGGCACCGAGTTGCCGTGGGACGGCAAGACCTTCGGCCGGCTCAAGGTGTCCGGGCCCGCGGTGTCGAAGGCCTACTACAAGGTCGACAGCAACATCCTCGACGATGAAGGCTTCTTCGACACCGGCGACGTCGCAACCGTCGACGAGCATGGCTACATGCGCATCACCGACCGCTCCAAGGACGTCATCAAGTCCGGCGGCGAATGGATCTCCTCGATCGACCTGGAGAATCTCGCGGTCGGCCATCCCGCGGTCGCCGAGGCTGCCGTCATCGGCGTCTATCATCCGAAATGGGATGAGCGCCCGCTGCTGATCGTGCAATTGAAGCCCGGCCAGACGACGACGCGCGAGGACATCCTGAAATACATGGAGGGCAAGATCGCCAAATGGTGGATGCCCGATGACGTCGCCTTCGTCGACGGCATTCCGCACACGGCAACGGGCAAGATCCTGAAGACCGCGCTGCGCGACCAGTTCAAGAGCTACCGCTTCCCCAACGCCGCAGCTTAGCAACAACTCCCGTTCCGCGCGAGACTCACGGCCCCTGCGCCCCCGCGGGGGCCGTTTGCGTTCCGCGCAAAAAGTTCCATCGCCCTCGCCTCGACCAAAGGCGAATAGGAAGCCCATGGGCGGGTTCCTAAGGTCCGGCACCATAAAAAACGAGGGAACGCCACCATGCGAAAATCAATCCGCCTGCTGCCCTGGCTGCTGGGAGCATCACTGGTCGCCACGGCCGCTCATGCCGCCGGCAACAAGGTCGTGATCGGCGACATCGACGACATGTCCGGGCTCTATGCCGACGTGATCGGGCCGGGCGGCGTCGAGGCTGCAAAGATGGCGATCGAGGATTTCGGCGGCAGCGTGCTCGGCAACAAGATCGAGTTCATGGAGAGCGATCATCAGAACAAGCCGGACGTCGGCGCCCAGAAATTGCGCGAGTGGGCCGATCGCGACGGCGTCACCATGATCCTCGGCGGCTCCAACACGGGGGTCAGCCTCGCGATGGCCACCGCCGCCAAGGAGAAGAAAATACCGTTCATTGCGATCGGTGCCGCCGGCGCCTCGCTGACGGGCAAGGACTGCACGCCCTACACCGTCCACTACGCCTACGATACGACCTCGCTCGCCAACGGCACCGCCAAGACCATGGTCAGCCAGGGCGGCAAGAGCTGGTTCTTCCTGACCGCCGACTACGCCTTCGGCACCCAGTTGCAGGAGGCCGCGTCCAAGGTGGTCGAGGCCAATGGCGGCAAGGTGGTCGGAGCGGTCCGCGTGCCGCTCTCGACCTCGGATTTCTCCAGCTATCTGCTGCAGGCGCAAGGCTCGGGCGCGCAGGTTCTGGGCCTCGCCAATGCCGGCAACGACTTCACGAACTCGATCAAGGCCGCGGATGAATTCGGCATCGCCAAGACGATGAAGCCGGCGGCGCTGCTCGCCTTCGTCAGCGACATCCACAGTCTCGGCCTGAAGACCGCGCAGGGTCTCTATCTCACCACCGGCTGGTATTGGGACCTCAACGACAAGACCCGCGCCTTCGCCAAGCGCTACTTCGAAAAGACCAAGCGCGAGCCGACCATGAACCAGGCCGCCTACTACTCGGCGACGACGACCTACCTCAATGCCGTGAAGGCGGCCGGCACCACCGACTCCGACAAGGTCATGGACCAGCTGCGCAAGATGAAGATCGACGACATGTTCACGTCGAACGGCAAGATCCGCGCCGACGGCCTGATGGAGCACGAGATGTACATCATGCAGGTCAAGAAGCCGGAGGAGTCGAAGCACCCCTGGGACTACTACAAGCTGATCCAGACGATGTCGGGCGAGGAGGCGTTCGGCAAGCTCGCCGACTCGGCCTGCCCGCTGGTGCATGGGCACTGAGCATCCGGCGCAGCCTGACCAAGGAAGCCGCGGCCCCTCCCTTTCGGCGGGGCCGTGGCGTTTGTGCCGCTGCGGCTTTGACGTGGCGCAAGACGGCAGGCACGGCCGCATCTAGAAGAGGGGCATGGGTTCAAGAGCGCGCGTCCCGGCTTCCACGACATGGCGCGACGTACCGTCGACGGTGCTGACGCTCGGGCTGGTGTCGCTGCTGATGGACATCTCCTCGGAGCTGATCCACGCGCTGCTGCCGATCTTCCTCGCGACCGTGGTCGGCGCGTCCACGGTGACGATCGGCCTGATCGAAGGCGTGTCCGAGGCGACCGCCGCAATCACCAAGGTATTCTCCGGCGCACTGTCCGACCGCATCGGCAAGCGCAAGCTGCTGGTCGCAATCGGCTATGGGCTGGCGGCCCTGACCAAGCCAGTGTTTCCGCTCGCCGGCACATCCTGGCAGATCCTCGCCGCGCGCTTCGTCGACCGCATCGGCAAGGGCATCCGCGAGGCGCCGCGCGACGCACTGATCGCCGACGTCACGCCGGAAGGCATCCGCGGCGCGAGCTACGGCTTGCGCCAGGCGCTCGACACGATCGGCGCCTTTGCCGGTCCCCTCCTCGCGGTGGCGCTGATGGCGCTCTATGCCAACGACTTCCGGGCGGTGTTCTGGTGGTCGGCGCTGCCGGCCGCGCTCGCCGTGCTGCTGATCCTGTTCGGCGTGCGCGAGCCGGTGGAGACAGCGCCTGCGCCGCACCCCGGCTGGCCGGTCCATACGCGCGAACTGCGACGGCTGCCATCAGCCTATTGGATCGTGGTCGCCATCGGCGCGGTGTTCGCGTTGGCCCGCTTCAGCGAGGCGTTCCTGGTGCTCAAGGCGCAGGCCGACGGCCTCGCTCTCTCCCTCATCCCGTTGGTCTACGTGCTGATGAACCTGATCTATGCCGGCGTCGCCATGCCGGCCGGCATCCTCTCCGACCGCATCGGCCGCAACAACGTGCTGACCTGCGGCCTCGTGGTGCTGACAGCCGCCGACCTGACGCTGGCCTTCGTGCCCGGCCTGATCGGCACCGCGATCGGCGTCGCGCTGTGGGGCTTCTACCTCGGGCTGTCGCAGGGGCTGCTGTCGGCAATGGTCGCCGATACCGCCCCGCAGGACCTGCGCGGCACCGCGTTCGGCCTGTTCAACCTTGTGACCGGCGCTGCGCTGCTGGTCGCGAGCCTGCTGGCGGGATGGCTGTGGCAAGCCTATGGGTCGCAGGCGACGTTCGCGACCGGCGCGGCATTCTCCGTCGCAACCATCCTGTTGATGCTGACGGCCTTGCGCGCGCGCCCCACCCCAAGCGTCTGACACAGTCGACGGATCAACCGCCCTCTCCGGGCCAGACCCCTCTTGAATTTAGCCCCTCCGCGTGGTCTCACACGGATGACCCGGCCGCCCGGCGCAACGCAGGCAGCGGCCCAACCCGGCAGTTCCTGACACGATGGCACGCAGGTTTCACGCCCCCTATCTGTCGGAGCCCATCTCCAGCCTCGCGACCTGGACCCGCAATCTGGCGGTGTTCTCGGTCGTCGCCGTGCTGGTCTCGATCCTGATCCTGCGCTTCGATTTTCTGGAGATGAAGCCGGCGCTGGCGACGTTCTTCGGAGCGCTGGGGCTTGCCGTCCTGTCGATCCTGCTCGGGCTCGCGGCCTTCGTCGCGATCTGGCGCAACGGCAGCCGCGGCATGAGCCGGATCCTGCTCGCCTTCATGATCGATGCCGTGGTGCTGGCCTATCCGGCCTACCTCGCGCTCCAGTACCGCAAGCTGCCGAAGATCTACGACATCACCACCGACCCGATCGATCCGCCGCGCTTCGAGGCCTTGGCGCCGCTGCGCAACGGCGACGGCACCAACACGGCCGTGTATGCCGGGCTGTATTCAGCCGAGCAGCAGCAGAAATTCTATCCGGACATCGAGCCGGTGCAGATCGAGCTGCCGCCCGATCGTGCCTATGCGATCGCGCTGAAGCTGGTCAACCGGCGCAAATGGTTCGTGGTCGACGAGCGCGCGCCGCAGCCGCCGCGCCGCGTCGGCCGCATCGAGGCGGTCGCACGCACGCCGATCATGGGCTTTCGCGAGGACATCTCGATCCGGATCCAGCCCGACGGCGAGGATTCCCGCGTCGACGTCCGCTCCGCCTCGCGCTATTTCGAGTCAGATATCGGCAGCAACGCCGCGCGCGTGACCAAGCTGATCGAGGATCTCTCCAGCGCCGGCGAAGCCGAGGCGCAGAAGCCGGTGAAGAAGGTGACGCCGCCGCCCATGGCAGCGAAGGGGAATGCGAAGACGGTGAAGAAGTGAAATGGGCGAATGGCAAGTAGGGAGTAGCGAATAGCGAATAGCGACTGACGCGATTCGACCGCCCCTCTTCCCTATTCGCTACTCCCTATTCGCCATTCGCTACTTCATCCGATACGTCCCGCCGATCACCGGATCACCTTCCGTTGCGACCACGCCGCGGGCGACGAGGTCTTCCAGGTGGGCCAGCACGGAGTAGCCGGCCGCGGTGGTGAGCCGTGGATCGATGCCGATATAGATCGCGCGCACCATGGTCGGGATGTCGGCCTCGCCCTTGGCGAGGCGATGCAGGATCGAGGCTTCGCGCGCCTGGCGATGGCGCATCAGGAAGCGCGTGTAGCGCGGTCCCTCCGGAATTTCCGGTCCGTGGCCTGAGAAATACAGCTCCTCGGGCCGCGCGGCGAGCCGCGCCAGCGAGGCCATGTAGTCGACCATCGAGCCGTCGGGCGGCGCCACGATCGACGTCGCCCAGCCCATCACGTGATCGCCGACGAAGGTGGTGCTACGCGCGCCCCAGGCGAAGGCGAGATGGTTGGCGGTATGACCGGGTGTCGCCAGCGCCTCGAGCTGCCAGCCCTGCCCCTCGATCACGTCACCATCGGCAACGGTGACATCGGGCGCGAAGTCCCGATCGACGCCGGATTCCGGGCTGTGCTTCTCGCTCTCGTAGCGCGGCCGCGACGCGCGATGCGGGCCCTCGGCATAGACGGTGGCGCCGGTCGCGGCCTTGAGCCGGCCGGTGTTCGGCGAGTGATCGCGGTGGGTGTGCGTCACCAGGATGTGCGTGACGGTCTCGCCTCTGACGGCATCGAGCAGCGCCTGCGCATGGGCCTCGTTGTCCGGACCCGGATCGATGATCGCGACGTTACCGGTGCCCACGATGTAGCTGACGGTACCGGTGAAGGTGAACGGGCTCGGATTGTTGCAGAGGACGCGGCGAATGCCCGGACGCACCTCCTCGACGACTCCAGCTGCAAGCGGGAAGTTGCGGTTGAATGGGACGTCTTCCTCGGCCATCTGCTGCCCTTAACTCTGCGCGGGCGCTTGAATGGCCCGCTTCCTCCGGCGTCATGCCCCGCGCAGGCGGGGCATCCGGTACGCCCTGGCATATCGGCTGATCACTCTCGTCTCGGCATACTGGATCGTCCGCTTGCGCGGACGATGACAGTTGAGGACTCAGGGCCCGTCCCCAAGATCGACCAGGCGAATTAGAAGAACGCCTGATTAGAAGAACGCCTGGATGCCGGTGATGGCGCGGCCGAGGATCAGCGCGTGGACGTCGTGCGTGCCCTCGTAGGTATTGACCGTCTCGAGGTTGGCGACGTGGCGCATCACCTGATACTCGATCGAAATGCCGTTGCCGCCGTGCATGTCGCGCGCGACGCGGGCGATGTCGAGCGCCTTGCCGCAATTGTTGCGCTTGACGATCGAGATCATCTCCGGGGCCATCTTGCCCTCGTCCATCAGCCGGCCGACGCGCAAGCTTGCCTGCAGGCCAAGCGCGATCTCCGTCTCCATGTCCGCAAGCTTCTTCTGCACCAGTTGCGTGGCGGCAAGCGGACGACCGAACTGCTTGCGGTCCAGCGTATACTGGCGGGCGCGATGCATGCAGTCCTCGGCGGCGCCGAGCACGCCCCAGGAGATGCCGTAGCGGGCGCGATTGAGGCAGCCGAACGGCCCTTTCAGGCCGGACACGTTGGGCAGCAGCGCGCTCTCCGGCACCACCACGCCGTCCATCACGACCTCGCCGGTGATCGAGGCACGCAACGAGAGCTTGCCGCCGATCTTCGGCGCCGACAGGCCCTTCATGCCCTTCTCGAGGATGAAGCCACGGATCTGGTTGTCATGCGCGGCCGACTTCGCCCACACCACGAACACGTCGGCGATCGGCGCGTTCGAGATCCACATCTTGCTGCCGGTCAGGCGGTAGCCGTCGGCGACCTTCTCGGCGCGGGTCTTCATGCCGGCCGGATCGGAGCCGGCATCCGGCTCGGTGAGGCCGAAACAGCCGACCCATTCGCCGCTGGCGAGCTTCGGCAGGTACTTCTTGCGCTGGCTCTCGTCGCCATAGGCGTAGATCGGATACATCACCAGCGAGGACTGCACCGAGTTCATCGAGCGATAGCCGGAATCGACGCGCTCGATCTCGCGTGCCACGAGGCCATAGGCGACGTAGCTCGCATTGGCGCAGCCATATTCCTCCGGCAAGGTGATGCCGATCAGGCCGAGTTCGCCCATCTCGTTGAAGATCTCGCGATCGGTCTTCTCCTCGAGATAGGCCTTGGTCACGCGCGGCAGCAGCTTGTCCTGGGCATAGGCGCGCGCGGTGTCACGCACCATGCGCTCGTCCTCGGTCAGTTGCTCGTCCAGCAGGAAGGGATCGTCCCACTGGAAGCTCGACTGGGCCGGCTTGTCCTTTGCCTGAGGGCGCGCGCTCATGAATGGTCCTTTCGCGTCTTGCTGCGCACGGAACGCAGCCCTGTGAAGTTAAATCCTGGAAGTTCAGCCTTCAAGCCGTTCGTTGGCGACGATCTCGATGCCGAAACCCGACAAGCCTTTGTAGTCATGGACCGACGAGGTCAGGTTCCGGATCGACGTCACGCCGAGATCCCGCAGGATCTGCGCACCGACGCCGACTTCGCGCCACTGCCGATGGCGATCGGCTTCCGCGGTATGTGGCTCCGCGACCGGCTCGACCGGAACGCCGGCCGCACCGTCCCGCAGATAGATCAGCACGCCGCGGCCGGCCTTCTTGAAGTGCTGCAGCACGGCTTGAATACGCTGCGGACCGGCGATCAGATCCTTCACGATGTTGGGCTTGTGAAGCCGCGTCAGCACGTTCCTGCCGTCGCCGATGCCGTTGTAGACGAACGCGGCGTGGGTGATCGGATCGAACGGCGAGCGGTAGGCGAAGCCCTGCAGCGGCCCGATCGGGCTGTCGGTCGTGAACGTCGACACCCGCTCGATCAGCTTCTCGCGCGCCTGCCGGTAGGAGATGAGATCGGCGATGGTGACATGCTTGAGATTGTGGGCCGCGGCGAAACGAACGACCTGCTCGCCCTTCATGACCGTGCCGTCATCGTTCATCAACTCGGAGATGACGCCGACCGGCGGCAGCCCCGAGAGCTTGCAGAGATCGACCGCCGCCTCGGTGTGGCCCGAGCGCAGCAGCACGCCGCCGTCGCGCGCGATCAGCGGGAAGATATGGCCGGGCCGCGCAAAATCATTGGCGCCGGCATTGGGATTGGCGAGCGCGCGACAGCAGGAGGCACGCTCCTCGGCCGAGATTCCGGTGCCACCGTCCGGCTTGTAGTCGATCGAGACGGTGAACGCCGTGGTGTGATTGGAATCATTGTGCGCGACCATCGGGTCGAGCCGCAGCCGCCGCGCGTCGTCGGCCGTGATCGGCGCGCAGACGATGCCGGAGGTATGGCGAATGATGAACGCCATCTTGTCGGGCGTGCAGAGCGAGGCGGCGACAATGAGATCGCCCTCGCCCTCGCGGTCGTCGTCATCGGTCACGACGACCATCTCGCCCTTGGCGAAGGCATACAGAACTTCCTGGATCGAGTCGGCCATTGCAAGTCTCGCTGCTTTTCCGGGCTGCTTTAGCCGGGATCGCAGGCGCGCGCCAGAGCGGCGGAATCGCCGCGCGAAGGTCGCCTTCCCCGGGAAAAGGACCTGCCCTGCCAGGACAAGCGCCCTGGTATCTGTTTAAAGTCGCCTCAAATCGAGAACAAGGGAGCCGCGCCTCATGGCCGCATTCGATTTTGCACCCCTCCTCAGCCCCGGCCTGCCCGCGCCGGCCGCGCGCTGGACGGGACTCGCAAAATACAGCTTCGTCGGTGGCAACAACGACGCCGACGCCGTGCCCGTGGAGGGCTTGCGCGCGGCTGCCGACGCCGTGCTCGCCCGCGAGGGACGCGCGCTCGCCACCTACGGCCTCGCGCATGGGCCTCAAGGCTACCGGCCGCTGCGGGACTTTCTTGCCGCCAAGCTGACGCGGGACGCGGGCATGTCGGCGCGCGCCGACGACATCATGATCCTGTCCGGCTCGCTGCAGGGCCTCGACCTCGTCAACCAGGCGCTGCTCACGCGCGGCGACACCGTGCTGGTCGAGCAGGACAATTACCAGGGCACGCTGGCGCGGCTGGCGCGACTGGGCGTCAAGGTCATCGGCATCCCGCTCGACCAGGACGGCATGCGAACCGATGCGCTGGCGACGGTGCTGGCCGATCTCAAGGACCGCGGCATCCGGCCGAAATACATCTATACCATTCCGACGGTGCAGAACCCGACCGGCACCATCATGCCGGAAAGCCGGCGGGCCGAGCTGCTGTGGCTGTCGCGCGCCTATGGCGTGCCGCTGTTCGAGGACGACTGCTACGCCGACCTGATCTGGGAGGGCAAACGGCCCCGCGCGATCCACGGCATGTCCGATCATGGCGGTGTGATCCACCTCGGCTCATTCTCGAAATCGGTCGCGCCCGCGCTGCGGGTCGGCTTCCTGGTCGCGCCCTGGGAGATCATGTCGGTGCTGCTGGCCCTCAAGACCGATGCCGGCTCGGGCGCGCTGGAACAGATGGTGCTGGCGGAATATTGCAGGCCGCATTTCGCGACCCACGTGCCGCAGTTGGTGCGGGGCCTGCGCGCCAAGCTGGACACCCTGATCGAGGCGCTCAACGCGGAGTTCGGCACCTCCGCCGAGTTCGCGCCACCCAAGGGCGGGATCTTCCTCTGGGTCAAGCTGCCGGATCAGGTTGACGCGATGAAGCTGTCACAGGCAGCGCTCAAACGCGGCGTCTCGATCAATCCGGGACCGGAATGGTCCACCGACGCCGCGCATGCGCGGAGCCGCCTGCGGCTGTGCTTCGCCAGCCCCTCGCATCAGGAGATCCGCGAGGGCATCGCAGTGCTCGCCGATGTCTGCCGGGAGGAGTTCGGCGTGCCGCTCCGCTCGTCCAATGTAGAGCGGACGCGCGCGATCGAGTGATTTGCGCGCCGCTCACCGCACCGAAAAGGGCGAGTGATAGGGCCGCCCGAACGGCACGCCATTGATCACCGTCTGCACCGGCTTGAGCTGCAGCTTGCCGTCGCGCTTGTTGCCGCGGGTATCGACGAAGCTGACGGGCCCCTCGACCAGGTCCATGATTGCAACGTCGGCCGGCGCGCCGACCTGCAACGTGCCGATCTTCGGCGCACGGTTGATGATCTTGGCCGGCACAGAGGTGGCCATGCTCACCACCTGCTCCAACGAAAATCCCATCGCGATGAATTTCGCCATCACGTTGGGCAGGAACGGCATGCCCGGACTGTTGCCGGAGAACACATGGATGTCGGAGGAGATCGTGTCCGGGCCGCAGCCGCCGGGGATTGCGACTTCGGCCACGGTGAAATCGAAGCTGCCGCCGCCGTGGCCGACATCGAACAGCACGCCGCGCTGCTTGGCGGCGAGCGCCGCGGGCAGCAGCTTGCCGTCCTGGACGATGTTGGTGAAGGCGCCGCCCATATTCGGCGCGCCGGAATAGGCATGGGTCAGGATGTCGCCGGGGCGCAGCAGGTCCAGGATCTGTGACATCAGCTCGCCGGTCTCGACGCCACCGATATGCACCATCATCCGCGCCGGCCAGCCGCACAGCTCGCAGGCCTTGATGGCACGCTTCAGCGGCTCGATCCCGTGCTTGAAGATCACGTTCTCCGACATCCGCACCTTGACCCCGAGCAGGAAGTCCGGGTTCTCCGCCAGCGCCATGGCGCAGGCGTCGACCTGCGCGTTGTCGATGTTGTAGAGCTCGGCCACCGGGAACGCCGACAGGCCGTTGTTGGCGATGTGGACGAAGGCGTAGATGCGTGCCCGCGACTGGGCGGTGATGAAGCGGCGCAGCGCCGCCAGATTGTTCACACCGGCGTCGCCGGCCGAGACGACCGTCGTGGTGCCCTGGAATTGCACCAGTTCGTCCGGGGGAATCCCGATCGCCGAACCATAGGGGTAGACGTGACTGTGGAGATCGATCAGGCCCGGCGTCACCAGCCGGCCGTTGGCGTCGATCGACCGCAGCGCCCGCTCGGCCGGTATCTCGGGCTCGACCGCTTCGACGACGCCCCAGCGGATCCCGATGTCGCGCCTGCCTCGGAGCGACTGGCTGGGATCGATCACGTCGCCGCCCTTGATCACCAGATCGAGCTTGTCGGCCGGCCCCATCGCGGCGCCGGCGGGACCCGATAGCGCGGCCATGGCGGCCGCTCCGGACGACAGCAGGAATTTGCGGCGCGACAGCGCAGACATGGTCAGCCTCCCCACGCTTGTTTGTAGTTGCGGGGAGCATGCGCCTTGTCCCCCTCGCCATCAAGGCCGGCCCGGAAAGAATGAGACTTTGTGCCAACGATCTCGGCGCAGGTCTGTCGTTGCGCCGTTGACGCAGTGCATTAAGATGTCACGGCAGTCATCCCCGCGAGACCGCATGATTTCGATCTCCCGCCCTCTCATCGCAATCGTCCTCTGCGCATCATCAGCGTCTGCCGCCCGGGCCGACGACACCGTCGAGGTCGCCCGGACCTGGGGCCTGATCGGAACCTGGGCCGCCGACTGCAGCGCACCGCCGGTCAAGGGCCGCGGCGCCATCATCTCCTACGAAGTCACTGACGATCGTCACCTGATCTATCGTCGTGACCACGATCCGTCCGACGTCAACCAGGTGGCGAGCGCACGCGTCGAGGCGGACCAGACGCTGGTGCTCTCGATCGTGCTGCCCAAAGCGCGCCAGACGCGAGAGAACGGGATCACCCGGACCGCCGACGGCGACATCCGCTCCGTGTTCAATCGCGGCGAGGACGACAGCTACACCATTCGTGACGGCCGCTTCGTTGCCAACGGCAAGCCGACGCCAGCGCTCAGGAAATGCGACTGACGCGGTGGGCTCGAGGGGGCGCCGCGATTCGCCCGCGAGCTTGAAGACCAAACCTGAACGTGCATTCAGCAACTTCGTGGAAGTTCCTGCGGAACGTTCTTTCACACTTCAAGTTGATCCCGCACTTTCATTCTGGAGGACAACATGAAGAAAATCGCTCTCGCGCTCGCTTCCCTGGCGGTCGTCGCGCTCGCGGCACCGTCGATCGCCAATGCCGAGACCGTGGTCATCAAGCGTGGCGGCCATCACTACCACCACGGCTGGGATCGGTCCCGCGCCGAATACCGCATGCATCGTGAGTACCGGCCTCATCGTTATGTCCGGCCGTTCCACCGCCATCACGATCGCACCGTGATCATCCGGCGCGACTGATCTGCAACTTCGACACAGCAATGGCCCCGCAAGGGGCCATTTCTGTGGCGTTCGTTCTGACGCCCGTTCTTGCAGGGCTTCGCGTGGTCGTCAGCGGTCCCAGTCCGGCGCAAAGGCCGGATTGACGAAGCGCTTGTCCTTCGGGAGGGACGCGATGGTGGCGCGATCCTCATCGTCGAGTTGAAGCTTCATCGCATCCCAGTTCGCACGCTGACTTTCCGGGCGCGCTGCCTTGGGGATCGCCGCCACCCCATCCTGGTCCAACAGCCATTTCAGCGCGACCTGGGCGGCGCTGGCGCCATGCTTCCTGCCGATGGCCCCAAGCGTCTCGTCGGCGGCGGCCCGTCCCTGCGCCAGCGGGCAATAGGCCACCAGGGGAATCGAGCGGCCCGCCATGTAGGCCATCAGCTTCGACTGGTCGAGCATCACATGATATTCGACCTGATTGCAGGCGACAGGTGCCTCGACGTCCTCCACCGCCTGCTTCAGAAGCGCGACGGTGAAGTTTGCGACGCCGATCGCGCGCGTGCGCCCCTCCTCCTTCAGCTTCAGCAGCGTCTCCAGGGCGGCGGGCAGGTTCATCCCCTTGGCCGGCCAGTGGATGAGATAGAGATCGACGAACTCCAGCCGGAGCTTCTTGAGGCTCGTGTCGAACGCACGGCGGATCGCTTCCGGCGCGAGGTTCTCCGGCCAGACCTTGGTGGTGACATGCAATTCGGCGCGCGGCAGATCGATCGCCGCAAGTGCAGCGCCGATCGCATCCTCATTGGCGTACATCTCGGCGGTGTCGATATGGCGGTACCCGAGCGCAAGCGCGCTCTCGACGGCCTCGCGGCAGACGGTGCCCTGCATGCGAAAGGTGCCGAGCCCGAGCTTGGGCAGACGGATACCCTGGGTGTCGATGGCGTTCATGAAATCTCCTGGAATCGCGCGAGCCGCTCGCCAGCGAGCGCCGGCAGCAGCCTCGAAACATCAAGACCTTGGCGGGAAGCGCTCAGCTTGCCTTTGCTCCGCTTGCGAGTTCAAGCGAGCCGGCATCCGCCTCAATCAAGATGTCGGGAGCGAGGTTCCTGAACGCGATGGGGGCGCGGGGTAGACCCCGCCGATCAGCGCCAGTTGCAGATGCCGCCGCTGCCAGGCCGGCACGGCCAGGTCTGAATGCGCGTATCCATCGCCTGCGCGTCGAGCGGATTGCCGCGCCGATGGACGAGCTTGGTGCGGGCGGCGCCGCGGGGCCGCTCGGCCGTCCTCGTGCCATGAGTCCGCCGGGTGGCGACGGCGCGCGGGATGCCGGAACTGACGTCGGGGTCAACAGCAGAACGGACCGCGACCGCAGGTCGGTCTGTTTTGGCTTCGATGGGCACAGGTTCGAAATGCGCCTCGGGGCCGAGCGGCTCCGGCGACAACACGGCCTTCGACAAATCGAGCTTGAGGAAGTCACCCGGCTGATAGGCCCCTGCCACAGCATCGGTCGCTGCGAGCAACACGGCGCATGTAATCGCGCCGACAACAGCTCTCAACACCATCCCATCCTCCCGTTCCCCCGCGTAACGCCCACTTACGCGCGCCCCTGCCATGAGATCTCCGCGCGCCCGCTGACGGCAAAGGCGCACGGCTGCAAGAACCGGCTGCGAGCGCCTGAGTTCGCGCCACGCATCATGTTCGATGATCGACCGTTATCAGTTCGGAGAAAGCGCCCGCCAACCGCCGGTCGTTCGACGCATCATAGCCAAAGTTCCGCGCTCGTCTCTCATGTAGGTCACGGCGCCGTCATTTCCAGGCCCAAAACTGTTGATCACGGTTACCGCTGTGCACGCAAACGGGCGCTCGCGAGATAAGTCATACTAATTCGAGGAATCGATTCTGATGCGGCAGCGTAGCCTCTCGGCGACGCCCGGCGCGATATGCATGACGCCGGGCTTGGCCGCGAACTCGCCGTCGAAATTGAGCGGACTAGCGAAACCGCGCCACGGCTCGATGCACAGGAACGGCACGCCGCCGGGCTTCGACCAGATTCCAAGCTGACGAAAATTATCCCAGGCTAACTCAAGCGCCGGTCCCCTGGTTCCGACGAGGCGAACCGAACGGCTGGCCGGCTGATCGAGGATCACGGCATCATCGTCGAACAGGCGTTCGCTCAACGGGAGAACGCGCCCCTCGATCGGTGAGGGCTCCGGCCGCTCGCGCAGCAAACCGCCGGTCAGACGGCGGATCGGCGCCAGCTCAGGCTCTGCAAAAATCAGCCGATAGCTCTCCTTCGGCTGGCCGGGGAGCAGCGGCCAGTTGAAGGCGGGATGGCCGCCGAACGAGGCGGGCAGCATCTCCGCACCGGGGTTGGCGATCTCGACCGCCACGTCCAGCGCGTCAACGGCGATCCGGTAGCTCACCGTGAGACGGAAGGCGAACGGATAGCGCACCCGCGTCGTCTCGTCGTCGGTCAGTTGCAACACGCACGACTCGGCCCCGCGCTCCAGCCAGGTGAAACGCAGGTCGCGGGCGAAGCCGTGCTGGGTCATCGGATAGGTCTGGCCGCGGTGGTGGAGCTGGTCATTCTTGAGTCGGCCGACGATTGGAAACAGCCATGGCGCATGGCGCGGCCAGGCGCCTCCGGCCTGCCAGAGCAACTCCAGGCCCCCGGCCGTCTTCAGCGAGCACAGCTCGGCGCCATCAGCCTTGACCGAGGCGGTGATGCCGCCCGCGCCGATCGTGTGAAGGTCGTCGCTCATCTGCCGTCACCCTCGTCGCAAAGAGATCACACGAGGTGATGCCGGATCGCGGCAGCAACGTCCAGGGTGCGGTTCATCACCAGCGCGGAGACCACCGCCACAAGCACAGGGGACGGGGATGTCGAACACGCGGCCGAAGCCGAGGATATCGCCGCGTTCATAGGGCCCGCGCGGTGTCCGAAGGGTAGGCAACCCGCGCCAAATCTTCGTGCAGGCCGCCGCTTGCCGGACCTGATCATTCGTGTACGAATGACCGAAACCGGCTTGATGCTGCGCCGCGTGCAGGCGCAAACTGCCGCAAATGCTTTGCCAGGAGAGAAGGATATCCCGATGGCCCATGACGCGCCGCAAGCAACCGGTCCCAGCAAGCTGGTCATCCGCAACATCGGCCTCATGCTGTCCGGTGCCCTGGAACGGCCCATCCTGGATGCCGACACGATCGTCGCCGAGAACGGCAAGATCACGGGAATCGGCCGCTTCAAGGACGTCGACACCGAAGGCGCGACGACCATCGTCGATGCCCATGGCACGACGGTGGCGCCAGGCCTGATCGACAGCCATGTTCATCCGGTCGCCGGCGACTGGACGCCGCGGCAGAACCAGAGCAACTGGATCGATTCCTATCTGCATGGTGGCGTCACCACGATGATCTCCGCCGGCGAGGTGCACATGCCCGGCCGGCCGCGCGACGTCGTCGGCCTGAAGGCGATGGCGATCTTCGCGCAGCGCGCATTCTGGACGCTCCGTCCCGGCGGCGTGAAGGTGCATGCCGGCGCGCCGGTGATCGAATGCGAGATGGTCGAGGACGACTTCAAGGAGCTCGCCGCCGCCGGCGTCAAGCTGCTCGGCGAGGTCGGCCTCGGCGGCGTCAAGGACGGCCCGACCGCGCGCAAGATGGTCGGCTGGGCGCGCAAATACGGCATCCAGAGCACCATTCACACCGGCGGTCCGTCGATCCCCGGCTCCGGCCTGATCGACAAGGACGTCGTGCTGGAGGCCGGCACCGACGTCATCGGACACATCAATGGCGGCCACACCGCGCTGCCCGACGATCAGATCCGCTGCATCTGCGAGGGCTGCAAGGCGGGGCTCGAGCTGGTGCACAACGGCAACGAGCGCTCGGCGCTGTTCACCTTGCGCACCGCGCGCGAGATGAACGATCTCCACCGCGTCATCCTCGGCACCGACGCGCCGGCCGGCTCCGGCGTGCAGCCGCTCGGGATCCTGCGCATGGTCTCGCTCTTGTCCTCGCTCGGCGATGTCCCGGCCGAGATCGCGTTCTGCTTCGCCACCGGCAACACCGCGCGGATGCGCGAGCTCGATTGCGGCCTGATCGAGGTCGGCCGCTCCGCCGACTTCGTCATCATGGACAAGGCGCAGCACTCGCCGGCCAAGACCCTGCTCGACAGCGTCCAGCTCGGCGATCTCCCGGGCATCGGCATGACCATCATCGACGGCATCGTCCGCACCCAGCGCAGCCGCAACACGCCGCCGGCGACGAAAATTCCGGAGATCGTGGCGAAGTAGTTGCCACAAGCTTCGTCATTGCGAGCGCAGTGTTCGTGAATGCGCCCTCTCCCCTTGCGGGAGAGGGCATGCAGGACGGAGCAGAAATCTCGGTCGGGTGAGGGGTATCTCTCATTGGCGCTAACTTACCATTTTGCTGCCGGAAATGGATGATTCCTCGGTCGAGT
>NZ_JBNPUK010000018.1:0-141774 GCF_051168135.1 Bradyrhizobium sp. HKCCYLRH2060 | reverse complement strand
ATGCGATGACTTTACCCATTGTCACTGAGATTATCGTGTCTCACTTGAGGGGTGCAGTCCAGGACTGTCACCGTAATGCTAATGCGCCGCAATGCCGGGCTACGCCAAGTCTTGCGGGTCCTCATCGTCAATGAGCCCTTGAATGGCCGCGGTGAGAGGCGCCTCATCCCCGTCGAAGCTCGCAATCATGGCCGCAGAAGGGCGTCCGGATCGAGTGCTTCGAGATCGATGGCGTACCCGGCCTGATCTGCCAGCAGAAGAAAGAACGAGAGCTGCGTGCGGCCGTTGCCTTCCCTGAAGGCATGGATCACGTTGAGGGTTGCGAGAAACTCTGCCGACTTCTCTGCAAACTCCTCCGGCGAAAGGTCCTGCAGGAAGTTGTCGTTCGCGAGTTTCATGAAGAGCCGCTTCGCCTCTCTCTCGATATTCTCGGGGCAGCAGAAGGTGCTCTCGCCTTTTGAAATTCGGACCGTGCGCGGTTCTCCCGCTCAGTCATAGACATCTTGAAAGAGATGGTGGTGGACAGCCTTGAAATGCTCAAAATCGAGATTGCCGGCCGGGATTTCCTCGTCCGCCCTGGCATCGCTGACCTCAGCCTCGAAAGCGGCCAGTTCGTCGGCGTCCCGGATGTCGAGCTTGTTCTTCAAGACGGTCGTGCCGGGATAGCAATACTCGTCGGCGACCGCGTCGTACATTGCGGCCTAAGCCTTGCGGTAGGCTTCGATGATCGATTTCCGACGTTCCTCGGGGGATAGGGTCTTGCCCGACGACGACGAAGCGCCCTTCATCTTGGGAGAATACTCGATCCCCTCGACGGCGCTTATTTTGCGAAACCGGGCGCTGCCAATCACAAAGCCACCGGCTTTGGTGTTTTTTGACGAAGGTTTCTTTGGTGCCATGACAGAACCCTAGCATGAGCAGGGCGATCTCGCACGAAGAGAAGATCGGAGATCGACGATAGGCGAGGGTGACTTAGAAGCCGTAAAGGAGTGAACGGAGGGCGTAGGGCGGATTAGCCGAAGGCGTAATCCGCCATGTGTCTCGAAGGGTCGGCGGGTTACGCTTCGCTAACCCGCCCTACGGGCTGCGTTTGGAATGGCGAGAGATCAACCCAGCCACGAGGGCCGATGTCAAGACAGCGGTTGCCTGCTGTCACAACCGCCGTCATTCCGGGGCAAGGCCGCAGGCCTTGAACCCGGAATCTCGGCGTCAGTCAGCGCAAGCCAATTTCGAGATTCCGGGTTCGCTCGCTTGTGCGAGCGTCCCGGAATGACTGAGGCAGATAACTGCTTGGATCTTTGCCGCGCGCGATCGTGCTACATCAGCCCGTACTGCATCCGCTCGCGCCGGGCGAGCAGCGGCAGGGCCTGGCCGGCGATGTAGGTCTTGAAGTGATTGCTCTCCTGGTGGGCCTTGAACGCGGCTTCGTCGCGGAACAGCTCGTAGAACAGGAACTGCGCCGGGTTGTCCTTGGCGCGGGAGATCAGGAACAGTTTTGCGCCGGGCTCGCGCTGCGCCTCGGGGAGGAAGCGCGACAGGATCTCGGCGACGCGGTCGGCCTCGCCGTCCCTGGCCTCCCATTGCGCCACCACCAGCAGGCCGCCGCCGCTGACGGCCTCGCTCACGGTTCTGGTCTCGTTGGCATATCCGGTCATTGCGATCGTTCCTTTCGTTGATGTCGTGCAGGGGAATCGATACCGCGGTTTCGGCATCCGATCCTTCGATGGCGGACGAAGGATGGATGTTTCGCCGGGGCTTGGCGGGCTGCTGGTGGGGAGAGATCGGGTTGCATCGGAGATGCAATTCGGGGGGGAAACCACGCGGCACTTCCCGTGCCGCTGCCCCTCACCCCGACCCTCTCCCCGTAAGAACGGGGAGAGGGAGGGCACTGTCTTCCGGGCTCGTAGTTGGGCCACCCAGCGCGCCACGCGAGGGAACTGTAGCCGGCGGGGCGCCATGCGGATCGCCTGTGAGCGTTCAGTCCTGCCCGCCCTTGTGTCCGGCTCGCAACGCTTTAGAAAGGCTCCAGCGCTGATGGCCGCGCGTTGCGCTCGACCATCGTCATCATCAACCAGCAAGGCCAGCAGTGGTGGACGCCCTCAAAGTACGCAACGCAGCCGATGTGGAGGAGGTGGTTCGCGCCGCCATCGCCAGCGAGCAGCCGCTCGACATCATCGGGCACGGCTCGAAGCGCCAGATCGGCCAGATCACGACGACCAACGCCGTGCTCGACCTGTCGGCGCTGAGCGCGGTCGTCTCCTACGAGCCGAACGAGCTGATCATCACGGCACAGGCGGGGGCGCCGCTCGCCGACCTCTTGTCGCTGATCGATTCGAAGAGCCAGCAATTCGCGTTCGAGCCGATGGATACCGGGCCGCTGTTGGGGACGACGGGCCGCGGAACGCTGGGCGGGATGATCGCGGCGGGGCTGGCCGGCCCGCGGCGTATCAGGGCCGGCGGGGTGCGCGATCATCTGCTCGGGGCGCATGCCGTCTCCGGCTTCGGCGAGAGCTTCAAGACCGGCGGCAAGGTGGTGAAGAACGTCACCGGCTACGACCTCTGCAAGCTGCTGGCGGGCTCCTGGGGCACGCTTGCTGTGATGACCGAGGCGACCCTGAAGGTGATGCCGCGGCCGGAGGCCGAACGCACGCTGGTGCTGCGCGGGCTCGACGACCTCAAGGCCAACCGGGCGATGACGGCGGCGCTCGGCTCGCCGTTCGACGTCTCCGGAGCCGCGCATCTGCCGGCCTCGACGCTGCGGCCGGAGGTCACGGGCTTGAGCCCGCTCGGCTCGCCGCGCGAGGCGGTCACGGTGATCCGGCTGGAGGGCATCACGGCCTCCGCGGCGCATCGGGCGGCGTCGCTCGCCCGCCAGCTCGCCACCTTCGGTCCGGCTGAGATCATTGCGGACGACGCCTCGGCCGATGTCTGGAGCGCCATCCGCGACGTGCTGCCGTTCGCCGCCCATGGGCCGCTCGGCGCCTGGACGGTGTGGCGGATCGTCTGTCCGCCGGTGTCGGGCGGCGCGATCGGGCAGGCCCTGACGCGCCAGACCGGCGGCGAGGTGATCTATGACTGGGGCGGGGGCCTGATCTGGGCCGCGCTGCCGCCGCAGCCCGATGCGTCGGCGGGGCTGGTGCGCAAGCATGTCGAGGCCGCCGGCGGCCACGCGACCCTGCTGCGCGCGTGGGACGAGATGCGGCTCGCGGTCGACGTGTTCCACCCGCAGCCCTCAGGCGTCGCCGCGCTGGAGGAGCGCGTTCGCGTCTCCTTCGATCCCAAGACCATTCTCAACCGCGGCCGTCTGCGTCGGAGCGTTGCGTCATGAAGACCGAGTTCACCCTGGCGCAGCTCGCCGATCCCGACATCGCGGTCGCCGACAAGATCCTGCGCGCCTGCGTGCATTGCGGCTTCTGCACCGCGACCTGTCCGACCTACGTGCTGCTCGGCGACGAGCTCGACAGCCCGCGCGGGCGGATCTACCTGATCAAGCAGATGCTGGAGAAGGACCAGGCGCCGACGGCCGACGTGGTCAAGCATATCGACCGCTGCCTGTCGTGCCTGTCCTGCATGACGACCTGCCCGTCGGGCGTGCACTACATGCATCTGGTCGATCAGGCGCGGGTGCGAATCGAGCAGCGCTACGAGCGCCCGCTGACCGACCGGTGGCTGCGCGCCGCGCTCGCCTATGTGCTGCCGCGGCCGCGCGAGTTTCGGCTGGCGATGACCCTGGCGCGGCTCGGCCGGCCGTTCAAGGCGTTGCTGCCGGCATCCTCCGCCTCGCGCGCACCTGCGCCCAGCCTGCTGCGGCGCGTCAGGGCGATGCTCGATCTGGCGCCCGCCGCCGCGCTGCCGCCGCCGGGGCCGGCTGATGGCAGCGTGTTTGCCGCGCAGGGCGCGCGGCGCGGCCGCGTCGCGCTGCTGCAGGGCTGCGCACAGGCGGCCCTGGCGCCGCGCATCAACCAGGCTGCGATCAACGTCCTGACCCGGCACGGCATCGAGGTCGTCTTGGTCAAGGACGAGCAATGCTGCGGTGCGCTGACCCATCACATGGGGCAGGATTCCGACGCGCTGGCGCGGGCGCGCGGCAATGTCGACGCCTGGACCGCGGAGGCGAAGCGTGGCGGTCTCGACGCCATCCTGGTGACGACCTCGGGCTGCGGCACCGTCATCAAGGACTACGGACACATGCTGCGCGAAGACCCGCGATATGCAGCGCCCGCGGCCGCCGTGTCGGCGATCGCGAAGGACATCACCGAGTATCTCGCCGGTCTCGATCTGGCCCCTGCAACTCAGCATGACGACGTCGTCGTGGCCTATCACTCGGCCTGCTCGCTGCAACATGGGCAGAAAATCACGAGCATTCCGAAAGAATTGCTTTCCAAGTCCGGATTCGTGGTGAAAGATATACCGGAGAGTCATTTGTGTTGCGGTTCGGCGGGGACCTACAACATTCTCCAGCCTGACATCGCGATGAAGCTGCGCGATCGCAAGGTCGCCAACATCGCGACCGTCAAGCCGAATGTGATCGCGGCAGGCAATATCGGCTGCATGATGCAGATTGCCAGCGGCACCTCCGTCCCCGTCGTGCACACCGTTGAGCTTCTCGACTGGGCGACGGGCGGTCCGCGGCCAGGAATGATTTGACGGATGGGCGCGCGCTGATGGCCGGCCCGTCCCGCCGGACGAGCTGATCGAACGGCGGCAACTGGAGGGTTTCTGATGGCGAAGGACAAGAAGGCGAAGAAGGACAAGAAAGAAAAGAAGAAGCTGATGGCTCAGGCCAAGGCCGCCAAGAAGGCGACGAAGACGTCCGCCAAGAAGGCTGCAAAGAAGTCTGCACCGAAGTCCGCGAAGAAGGCCGCCAAGAAGGCTGCCAAGAAAACTGTCAAGGCGCCGGCCAAGAAGGCGAAGAAGACCGTGAAGGCCGCGGCGAAGAAGGCGGCCAAGGCGCCGGCCAAGAAGGCTCCCGCCAAGAAGGCCAAGGCGTCGGCTGCGAAGGCTCCGGCTGCGCCGAAGAAGAAGGCCGCCAAGAAGCGGGCTCCCAAGATGGCTCCGCTGGTCGAGACCCCCGAAATGCACGAGACCGAATCGGCTGCTGAGACCAGCTGGGCGATGCCGAGCGCGGCGCCGGAGGAGCACGAGGACGGCGAGGGCACGGCGTCCGGCAACTGATCTTTCCGGACCGGATCGTTCTCACCACCAGACGAATTCACATCGGAAGGCCGCGGCGGCTACGCTTGCGGCCTTTTCGTTTGCTGCCGGCTCGTTCGTTGCCGGCATCTGTCGTCTGCGTCCGCTGCCCTTGTTGTCGATCGATATGGTCGTCGGAGCCGTCGCCCCGCAGATCTACGGCCGGGCGAATCCGACCTCGGTGCGCCGTGTGGTTTTGCTTGCGGCACCACGATTCCAGCGCGCCGGCACAACCGAATGTGCGTCCTAGCGTGCTTTGAGACACGGAAATTTGTTGTTCAAATGCAACACGCGCCGACTACCTGCCGTAGATTTGTCAAATCGCCCAAAAAGGCGGCAGATGCCACGCTTTTTTGCTTCACCTGCGGCGAGACCCTGTCGCAAATTGCGTCCGGATGACGCAGCCGGTCTTGTTTGCGCCCTGGGGGGCCAATGTGGGGCAGGCTCGTTCGGAAGAATTTAGGGTGATGGGGATCGTCATGAAAAAGTGGGCTTTGCTGGCAACGGCGCTGGCAATGGTTTCGGGATCGGCTTCGGCGGCGGACATGGCGGTCAAGGCCTATAAGGCTCCGCCTCCGGTCGCGTTCGAGCCGTGGGACATCGCGTTCGGCGCGGCGATCATGAACGACTACGTGTTCCGCGGCGTCACCCAGTCGAACCACAAGGCGTCGGTCGCCGCCTATTTCGAGCCGCGCTACAACGTCAACAAGGACCTGCAGCTCTACGTCGGCGTCGCCGGCGAGAGCATCTCGTTCGCGAACCGCGCTGCTGCCGAGATCGACATCTACGGCGGTATCCGCCCGACCTTCGGCGCGTTCGCCTTCGACATCGGCGTCTGGGGCTATCTGTATCCGGGCGGCACCTGCTACTACGGCGGCGGCGCCGTGACGGATTTCGCGGGTCAGGCGCTGAGCGCCGAGTGTCAGGCCAACACGCTGACCAACCTGAACGTGATGAAGAAGGACGTCTCGTTCTTCGAAGTCTACGGCAAGATGAACTACACCGTGAACGACATGTGGACGTTCGGCGTCACCGAGTTCTACTCGCCGAACTTCCTGAACACCGGCGCCTGGGGCAACTACGCCTCGGTCACCGGCAAGTTCACCGCCCCGAGCACGACCTTCGGCTCCAGCGGCGTCGGCATGTACGTGTCGGGTGAGTTCGGCCGTCAGTGGTTCGGCACGTCGGACTCCTTCTACGGCGTTCCCGCCTTCCCGAACGGCATCAAGTATGCCGACTACAACACCTGGAACATCGGCGTCGGCTTCACCTACAAGGTGTTCACGCTGGACCTGCGCTACTCCGACACCGACATGTCGAAGGGTGATTGCAACGCCTTCACCAGCGACTTCACCGCCAGCGGCACCACCAACGTCACGCCGATTAACCCGGCTGGCCTGGGCTCGAAGTGGTGCGGTGCGACCGGCATCGCCAAGCTCTCGGTCGACCTGACGGCGATGAGCAATCTGAAGTAATCACCCGCCAAGGCGGATCGGACTGATCACGAAGGGCGGCAGAGCAATCTGCCGCCCTTCTGCTTTTTGGTGACGGGGGCCGGCTGTCGCTCGGACGTCTTGCCGCCTTTCCTAGTCGCCTTGCGTGGGCACCGCGGCGCGCGCGCCTCAGCTGCCTCCACCCGCGGTCGCGTCGGCCGCCTGTCCGGCTTGCCGCAGCGAGAACCGGTCGCCGTCGCGAATCAGCTCGACCTTGCGGTCGTGGAAATCGTGCAGGGTCGAGCGGTGGCCGATCGAGACGACGGTGGTCTGCGGCAGCCGCTCGGCGATGACCCGATAGAGCCGGGCTTCGCTCGGCTCGTCCAATGAGGCCGTGGCCTCGTCGAGGAACAGATATTGCGGCGCATGCAGCAGCGCGCGGGCGATGCCGAGCCGCTGCTGCTCGCCGAGCGACAGCATCCGGTTCCAGTGCTGGTCCTCGTCCAGCCGGTCCGCCAGTTGCGGCAGGCCGACGGCCACCAGCGTCTCCTTGACCTGCTCGGCACTGAACGCATCGGCTGCCGCGGGATAGACGATCGCTGCCTTGAGCGCGCCGATCGGGAAGTAGGGCCGCTGCGGCAGCATCATCAGCTTGGCATGCGCGGGCACGCTGATCGCGCCGCTGCCGAACGGCCAGATCCCGGCGATGGCGCGGAACAGCGTCGACTTGCCGGCGCCGGACGGCCCGGTGAGCAGCGTGCGTTCGCTGCTCTCGAGGCTGAAGCCGTCGGCCGCGATCAGCGGCAGGCCGTTCGGCAGCTTCAGCAGCAACTGGGCGAGCTCGATGCTGTCGCCGGCATGGCTGGCGACATCGATCGTCTGCGGCTCGGCCGAGAGCTTGGCGGCGCTCTCGATGGACATGTCGAAGCCGTCGAGGCGGGCGACGGTCGAGCGCCAGTCGGCGAGCGTCCGATAGGTCGTCACGAAGAACGACAGCGCACCCTGCACGGTCGAGAAGGCGGACGCCGTCTGCATGATGCCGCCCATCTGGATCGACTTGGCGAAGTAGGCAGGCGCAACCAGCACATAGGGAAAGATCACGGCCGCCTGCGAATAGCCCGCCGTGAAGGCCGTCAGCCGCTTGGTCCGGCTCATGATCTGGTACCAGTTCTGGACGACCCGGCCGAAGCGGGTGCCGAGCTGACCTTGCTCGGCGCCTTCGCCGCGCAGCAGCGCGATCTGCTCGGAGCTTTCGCGCACCCGCACCAGGTTGAAGCGGAAGTCGGCCTCGTAGCGCTGCTGCTCGAAGTTGAGATTGACGAGCGGCGATCCGATCCAATGCGTCAGGAGGGTCCCGAAGATCGCATAGATCAGCGCGATCCAGACCAGGTAGCCGGGGATCGCGATGTTGGTGCCGAACAGCTGCAGCGGGGCATCGGTCGACAGCCCCCAGAGCACCACCATGAACGATGCGAGCGAGACGACCGAGCTGAGCAGGCCGATGGTGATGTTCAGTGTCTTGTCGACGAACAGCTGCACGTCGTCGGCAATGCGCTGGTCCGGGTTGTCGGCGATGTCGCCCTTGAGCTGCATGCGATAGTGCGTGGCGTTGTCCAGCCAGCGGCGCAGATAGACGTCGGTCATCCACCGCCGCCAGCGGATCTGCAGCCATTGATTGAGATAGAGCTGGTAGACGGCCAGGATGATGAAGATGGTCGCCAGTACGGCGAACACGCCGATTTCCCAGATGAAGCTGTTCCAATCATACTGCTGCAGCGCGTTGAAGAACCTGTTCTGCCACTGGTTCACCAGCACCTGGATCGCAACCAGCGACAGTTCGATCGCAATGACGGCGGCGAGAAGGATGCGGCCGGCGACCTTGTCCTCGGAGCGGAAGTAGGGAATGGCGATCCGCCAGACGGTGGCGACGGTCGAGCGCAGATTGTTCACAGACGGGCTGCTCCTGAGAAAAGGTCTTAACAGGCTGACGAAAAACGAGAAAATCGCTGGTGTCGCCACCTGCCTAGACTAAAGTCGTAATCTGGCGGGGGGCCGCCGGCTTGTCGGTCGCGTGTGACAAACCGTAGCATGGGGCAGGGGAGAGGGACTGCGACCGCCGCCAGATTTCGCGAGAATTTGAGCAGAGTTGGGCGTTGCCGGTTTTGTGATCGCCTTTCCGACCTTTGCCAGGCTTGGGGGCCTGGCGAGCAGACCTGATCCGTCCCGCCGGACGGGGTCCAATGACAAGAACGTGGGGGGAGAAGTCACGATGTGGAATCAAATCTACGACCCGTTGGGGAGCCCGGCGCTGTCGACGCTGGCCGCCGCCGTCCCGGTAGTGACGCTGCTGGTGCTGATCGCCAGTGGCAAGGTCAAGGCACACATCGCGGCGATCATCGCCGTGATCCTGACCAACCTGATCACGATCTTCGTGTTCACGATGCCCGCCAACATGTCGCTGCGCGCGACGTTTCTGGGCGTCATCACCGGGTTCTTTCCGATCGGCTGGATCGTCCTGAACGTCATCTTCCTCTATCAGGTCACGGTCTCCACTGGACGGTTCGAGCTTCTGAAGCGCGCCATCGGCGGCGTCACGGAAGATCGGCGCCTGCAACTGCTGCTGGTCGCCTTCTCGTTCGGCGCGTTCTTCGAGGGCGCATCCGGCTTCGGAACCCCGGTGGCGATCACCGGTGCCGTGCTGATCGGCCTCGGCTTCTCGCCGCTCGCGGCCTCCGGCCTGTCGCTGATCGCCAACACCGCCCCGGTCGCCTATGGCGCGCTGGGCACGCCGATCCAGGGCCTCGCCTCGGTCACCGGTCTCGACCCCTACATTCTCGGCGCCATGGTCGGCCGGCAGCTGCCGGTGTTCTCGCTGATCGTGCCGTTCTGGGTGATCTGGGCGTTCGCGGGCTGGAAGGGCATGAAGGACGTGTGGCCGGCGATCCTGGTCACCGCCGTCTCGTTCGCGGTGCCGCAATTCCTGATCTCGAACTACGTCAACCCGTGGATCGTCGACATCGGCGCCTCGCTGATCTCGATGGGCGCGCTGATCCTGTTCCTGAAGGTCTGGCAGCCGAGGCAGCTGTGGCTGTCGCCGGCGTTGCGCGGGCGTGACGAATCGGCCGCCACGATGACGGCGGCGAAGCCGCTGGACCGCACGCCGCTGACGCAAGCCGAGCTCTGGGGCGCGCTGCTGCCCTGGATCATCGTCTGCATCATCATGCTGATCTGGGGCAACGGCGCCTTCAAGGCCTGGGCGAACTCGATCTTCACCTGGAACTATCCGGTGCCCGAGCTCGACAAGCTGATCAACAAGATGCCGCCGGTGGCTGCGAAGCCGACGCCGGAAGGCGCGGTGTTCTCGTTCACCTACTTGACCTTCACCGGCACCGGCATGCTGATCGCCGCGATCATCTCCGGCTTCCTGATGGGTGTCGGACCGGGCAAGCTGATCGCGGAATATGGCCGCACCATCCGTCTCTGCGCGATCTCGCTGATCACGATCTCGGCGATGCTGGCGATCGGCACGCTGACCCGGCTGTCCGGCGTCGATGCCACGCTCGGTCTGGCCTTCGCCGCGACAGGCGTGCTCTATCCGTTCTTCGGCACCTTGCTCGGCTGGTTGGGCGTGGCGCTGACGGGATCGGATACGGCCTCGAACGTGCTGTTCGGAAACCTGCAGAAGATCACCTCCGAGCAGCTCGGCCTGTCCCCTGTCCTGATGGCAGCCGCCAACTCCTCCGGTGGTGTCATGGGCAAGATGATCGATGCGCAGTCGATCGTCGTCGCCTCGACCGCCACCAACTGGTACGGCCACGAGAGCTCGATCCTGCGCTACGTCTTCCTGCATTCGATCGTGCTGGCCTGTCTTGTCGGCCTGTTCGTCACCTTGCAGGCCTATGTCTATCCGTTCACGGCGATGGTGCTGAAGTAGCAACACCGTCTGCGACAAAAGCCCCGCGCCGCAGCTGCGGCGCGGGGCTTGCTATGTTTGGAACACATTTGTGCGGGAGCCGTGCTGGCGGTGGTCACGGCCATCGCCTGGAAGGCGAGCCCTGCGCGTGACTGGTGTGAAGGGGAACGATGCAAGTGTTGAAGCGTGGCTGCGCCGTGGCGACGGTGGCGTTGTCGATGTCGGGGCTGGCGCTCGCCGCCGCCTCGGCGGAGGAATTTCCCTTCGGCATGGAGATGACGCTCGATGCGCTGCCGCAGCCCGGCTCGAAGCGGGTGCCGGATCTCGACATCGGCGATAACGGTGACACCGTGCTGGAGCTGTGGTGCAAGGGCGGCAAGGGCCAGTTCTCAGTTGCCGGCAACACCATTGTGTTCATCGCCAGCAAGATCGAGGACCGCAACTGCCCGGCGGCGCGCGCCCAGGCCGACGACGAACTGATCGCGGCGCTGAGCGCGGCGACCAACTGGAAGCGTCAGGGCGACCTGATCATCTTCATCGGGCCGAAGACGCTGCGCTTCCGACTCAATACGAACTGAGGCAGGGCGGTCGCCTATGAAGATGAAAAGCTGCTGAGACCAGCAACCCTGCTGGTCAGTTACTCCGTCATGCCCGGGCTCGTCCCGCCTGCGCGGCCGAAGCCGCTTCGGCGCGGCGAAGGCCCGGGCATCCACGTCCGTCCCAGATGCCGATCGGCGTGGATGGCCGGGACAAGCCCGGCCATGACGACCTGGAGAGAGACGTGAGCGCACAACGGGTTGCCATATGCGCCGTGCCAATTGAAGAAAGGGGGCGCGCATCGGTCGACTGCGCGCCCGCCGCTCTTTCACTTCCAGACCGAGTTGTCCGCGTCCCAGCGCTTGGCCTTGAAGGCCTTCGCCAGCTCGTCGATAGCGCCGCCATCGTCACGGGTGTCGCCCTCCTCGTCGCCGGATGATTCGTCCGACAGGATCAGCTTGGCGGCGGAGCTCTCGTCGATCGTCGTCGTGGTCGGGCTGCTGATCCACAGCATCAGCGCGTCCGCGCCGCCCGGCTTGTCCGCCGAGACGAGGCCGGTGACCTCGATGACGTCGGTGAGCTCCAGGGCCGGCATCAGCTGGCTCGGCCGCTTCAACGTCAGCTTCAGCTTGCCGCTGACCGGATTCCACGCCGCGCTCGTCGGCTTGGCATTGTAGGTCCTGGCCAGGACGTCGGAGATCGCGCCAGCCAGCTTGTCCTTGTTGATCTTGTCGCCGTCGCGCCAGTCGGCGGCCGCGAAGCGGATGGTGCGGTCCATCTCGACGGTGCCGGCGGTCCAGCCGGCCGTCACCACGCCGTTCATGGCCCGCGCCTTCGCGATCAACGCGCCGGCGCGGTCGGGGTCGACCGTCATGCTGATGGTCTGCTCGCCCGCGCGCAAGGCATCGCAGCTCACGATCAGGCTCGACAGCGAAACTTCGACGTTCTCGCCCTTCAGGCTCTTGAGGAAGTCGGTCATGGCGTCGAGCTTGAGCCGGACCGAGACCGCCTCGGGCGACACGTCGGTGAAGTCCTTCGGCTGGGCGCTGATGCCGTCGTCGCTCGACTGGCTCTCCTGGAACTCCTTCTCGCTGACGTCGGAGTTGTCGGTCGACGCCACCTCGGTGACGCTCTTGCCGATCGTGATCTGGCCGCGGAACTCGAACGTGTCGCCGGTCGGCTTGCGGTTCAGCTTCACCGTGACCGGCTCCTTGGCGCCGTTGCTCTGGGTCGCGCCGGTCAAGGTCTGGCCGTTGACCGTGAGGCTGACCACGAAGCGGTCCTTGCGATCCGAATTCTTTGCGACGGGATAGCAGACGTCGAGCGTTGCGGCGGTGACGGTCTTGCCCTGGCGCGTCTCCTTCAGGATCACGTCGGCATTGCCGTCCATCAGACCGTCGATCGCGGTGAAATACCGCGTCTCGTTGGCGGGGGCCTTGGTCCCGCTCTTGCTCTGGGCCCAACCGAGTTCCGGCGCGGCCGCTACAATCACGGCCAGCGCAAGCAAAATCGCGCGCATCTGAAAATCCTTGTGGGGGCAGAATCGGCCTTAAGCTGTAGCGCCGATTTGCGGTCGCTGCACCCCCGGCGCGGACACTCGGCCAAAAAGAAGGCCGCCCGGAGGCGGCCTTCCTGAATGTGAGATGTCGAAAACAGGGCTCAGAAGCCCATGCCGCCCATGCCACCCATGCCGCCGCCGGCCGGCATCGCGGGAGCCGCATCCTTCGGCAGCTCGGCGACCATGGCCTCGGTGGTGACCAGGAGACCGGCGACCGACGAGGCGTCCTGCAGCGCGGTGCGGACCACCTTGGCCGGGTCGATGATGCCCTTGGCAACCATATCGACATAGTCCTCGGTCTGCGCGTCGAAGCCGAAGGTCTCGGACTTCTCGTCCAGGATCTTGCCGACCACGATCGAGCCTTCGACGCCGGCGTTCTCGGAGATCTGGCGAATCGGAGCCTCGAGCGCCTTCAGCACGATGTTGATGCCGGCCTGGACGTCCGAGTTGGCGTTAGTGATGCGGCCGACCGCCTTCTTGGCGCGCAGCAGCGCCACGCCGCCGCCGGGGACGATGCCTTCCTGCACCGCAGCGCGGGTCGCGTTGAGGGCGTCCTCGACGCGGTCCTTCTTCTCCTTGACCTCGATCTCGGTCGCGCCGCCGACGCGGATCACCGCGACGCCGCCCGCGAGCTTGGCGAGACGCTCCTGCAGCTTCTCACGGTCGTAGTCCGAGGTGGTCTCCTCGATCTGCGCCTTGATCTGGCCGACGCGTGCCTCGATATCGGCCTTCTTGCCGGCACCGTTGACGATCGTGGTGTTCTCCTTGTCGATCACGACCTTCTTGGCGCGGCCGAGCATCTTCACCGTGACGTTCTCGAGCTTCATGCCGAGATCTTCCGAGATCAGCTGACCGCCGGTCAGGATCGCGATGTCCTCGAGCATGGCCTTGCGGCGGTCACCGAAGCCCGGCGCCTTGACGGCCGCGACCTTGAGGCCGCCGCGCAGGCGGTTGACGACCAGCGTGGCGAGCGCCTCGCCCTCGACGTCCTCGGCGATGATCAGGAGCGGACGGCCCGACTGCACCACGGCTTCGAGCACCGGCAGCATGGCCTGCAGGCCCGACAGCTTCTTCTCGTGCAGCAGCACGTAGACGTCGTCGAGCTCGGCGGTCATCTTCTCGGCATTGGTGACGAAGTAGGGCGAGAGATAGCCGCGGTCGAACTTCATGCCTTCGACGATGTCCACCTCGGTGTCGAGCGACTTGTTCTCCTCGACCGTGATGACGCCCTCGTTGCCGACCTTCTGCATCGCCTGGGCGATCATCTTGCCGATCGCGGCGTCGCCATTGGCGGAGATGGTGCCGACCTGGGCGACCTCGGAGGACGCAGCGACCGGCTTGGCGCGCTTCTCGATGTCCTTGATCACGGCGGCCACCGCGATGTCGATGCCGCGCTTGAGGTCCATCGGGTTCATGCCGGCGGCAACGGCCTTGGCGCCCTCGCGCACGATGGCCTGGGCCAGCACGGTCGCGGTGGTGGTGCCGTCACCGGCGGTGTCGTTGGTCTTGGAGGCGACCTCGCGCAGCATCTGCGCGCCCATGTTCTCGAACTTGTCCTCCAGCTCGATCTCCTTGGCGACGGTGACGCCGTCCTTGGTGATGCGCGGAGCGCCGAAGCTCTTCTCGATGACGACATTGCGGCCCTTCGGGCCGAGCGTCACCTTGACGGCGTTGGCGAGAATGTCGACGCCGCGCAGCATGCGGTCGCGTGCGTCGCCGGCGAATTTGACGTCCTTGGCTGCCATTTCAAAATTCTCCTGGAGTAGACCTCGACGGCGAGGGGCGTGATCGCCCGTCTGTCGCTGGAACGAGGTTGCAGAGCATTTTCGCCCGGGGCGGCTGATCGCCGCCCCCGACAGGTCGGGATCAGGCGACGACGCCCATGATGTCGGACTCCTTCATGATCAGGAGCTCCTCGCCGTCCAGCTTGACCTCGGTGCCGGACCACTTGCCGAACAGCACGCGGTCGCCGACCTTGACGTCGATCGGGATCAGCTTGCCGCTCTCGTCGCGGCCGCCGGGGCCGACGGCGACGACTTCGCCCTGCGAGGGCTTTTCCTTGGCGCTGTCGGGAATGATGATGCCGCCCTTGGTCTTCTCTTCGGCGTCGATGCGCTTAACCACGACGCGGTCGTGCAGGGGACGAAACTTCGATTTGGCCATGACGGATCCCTTTTGGGGTGCTTGGATAAGTGTTGCTGTCGGAGGAAATCTGAATGCGACCACATTTGACGCCCACTTGGCGCCAACTGGCTCGCAGCCTTAGCAATCGCGCCCTCCGAGTGCTAAAGACCGCTCGGGGAAATATGGCTTGCGGCTGTTCCTGTCAAGCAACGGCCAGCCGTTAAGCCGTTCTTGAGGCTGTTAGGGGGATGTTGTCCGGGGCCAGACATGTTAGTGGAGCGGCGTCGTCATCCGACGTCATTGCTCTGACGAGCGTTTTGCGCTTGGTTGCCGGACGGGGCAGCCACGATTCTGTTCCTAAGGGGATGCCATGACGAGTTCACGGTGCGCGCGGCCGGTTGCCAATCTCGCGATCGCGTCGGCGCTCACGATGCTTCTGGGAGCGTGCACGGGCTTCAGCCTGTCGCCGTCGCCCCCCATGCAGACCGAGGCGCCGGTCGAGCCCGAGGTTCCGGCGACGATCCGCCCCGAGGATCTCGTGGGCAAATGGGGCCTCGCCGCCTACAACAATCCGAATGACCGCGCGCGCACCGAGAAGATGGCTCTGGCGCAGTGCAAACAGCCTTACGTCATCGGGGCAGGCACGTCCGGCGGTGTCGTGATGCATCTGGCCGACCAGGCGACTCCCCAGGAACTGCGCCTGAAGGGGTCGGCCAGCGGCAAGAACTACATCGGCCCGGCCGGACCGCCCGGCGGCGAGCAGGACCGCGAGGTCGTCTCCTTCGACGGCCGTGTGCTGATCACCCGCTTCGTCGACAAGGATGCGGCGACCCGTTACCAGACGATGGTCTACGTCCGCTGCGGGCCGCGCGCCTGAGATCCGGGCGAACGTCCCTGCAAAGGTCGAGAGTCGAACGTAAAACGCCGGCGACAGCGCCGGCGTTCTGTATGGTGACGTTGCCTGGAGCGGTCGCTGGGACTGGCCGACGAGGTCAGTTGAACATCGCGTCGATGTCGTCCTGCGAGGCGTGGCCGACCTCGCCCGCCGCCTTCGGGCCGTTCAGCAGCCGGGCATCGCCCTCGCGGGTGTCGACGATCGGCGGCACATGCGCCTTGATGGCGTCGACGCCGCCCCAGATGTCCATCATCACCACGATGTGGTGCTCGATGAACTTCATCGTGGTCATGACCTTGTTGATGCGCTGGCCGGTCAGGTCCTGGAAGTTGCAGGCCTCGAAGATCGAGACCACGCGCTCCTGGATCTCTTCGCTCAGGATCTTCTGCTGGTCGGCCGAGTCCACCTTGGACAGCGCGCTGGCGGCCTGGTCGATCGCCTCCGCGGCTTCGAGGATCTGCTGCGTCGCCTGCTCGGTGCCGCCGACGACCGCGCCGAGCTCGCCGTTGACCTTGGCCATCTCCTCGCCGTTGAAGCTCTTGGCATGGAGGGTCGCGATCTCGCCCTTGGTGCGGTTGATCGCGTCGTGGATCAGGTCGAGCTCGACCTTGAGCTTTTCGCACTGCTCGATCTGGGCACGATAGGTCTCGAGCAGCGCGCGCGCCTCGGCGACCTCGCGTGCGGCGGACTCTTCGATGGCGGCGTTGGCCGTATTGTTGCCGCCGCTGCGGATCGCATTGGCCATCTGGGAGCGGATCGCGCGGAGCTCGTCCATGATTTCCTTGTGGTTGGGGCCGATCTCGCCGCCAACGAATTCAGGCTCCGGCATATGGCCGACGATTGCTTCTTCGATACGGAAACGCTTGCGAACAGCCATGATAGTATCCCTGACCTTTTGCTCGGATCAGTTCTACGCAGAGGCTATTTAACATCGCGTTCACGCCAGGAACCGCCGTCGCGCGACGCCGGCGTGCATCGTGCGTCAACTATTAACCATGCTCCGCCGGCCTTCACGCAAAATAAACGCTAGCTACCAAAACCGCCAACCGGTGCAGCGATGGTGAATCCCGGCGCCTCCCGCGTTTACCAAAGCGATCGGGTTTTGCTCTTTATTGACGATACGCGGCGGCGTTGCCGCCTCGCGCGACGAACGGTCTCCAGACGAAACAGTACAGAGTACGTCGATGTTCAAATCATTCTCCACAGCGCTGCTGGCCGGCGCATGCGCATTCTATTCAGGTCTTGATCGGGCGGCGGCCCAGGGGTTTCAGCAGCCGACCGTGATCTACAGCGGGCCGCCGCAGCAGTCCGCGCCGGTGCGCACCGCCTATGTCGAACGCTCGCGCATGGGTGGCGGCTTCATCGAATTCCTGTTCGGGGATCCGCAAGGCGGCCGCGGCGCGCCTCCGCCGGGACAGCCGATGTATCAGCAGCAGCCGTCCTATTACGAGCCGCAGCAGCTGGCGCCTGGCATGGTCCCGCAGCAGGGAGTACCGGACGAGGAGGCCTATGAGCAGACGCAGCGGCCGCTCGATCCGAAATACGAGAAACAGATCGTTGACTATGACGGCAAAGAACGGCCGGGTACGATCGTGATCGATACGCCGAACAAGTTCCTCTATCTGGTCCAGGGCGAGGGCAGGGCGCTGCGCTATGGCATCGGCGTCGGCCGGCCCGGCTTCACCTGGTCCGGCGTGAAGACGATCTCGGCCAAGCGTGAATGGCCGGACTGGACGCCGCCGCCGGAAATGCTCGCGCGCCGGCCCGACCTGCCGCGGCACATGGAGGGCGGACCGCAGAACCCGCTCGGCGCACGCGCGATGTATCTCGGCTCGTCGCTGTATCGGATCCACGGCTCGAACGAGCCATGGACAATCGGCACCAACGTCTCGTCAGGCTGTATCCGGATGCGCAACGAGGATGTCATCGACCTCTATGGGCGCGTGAACGTCGGTGCCCGGGTCATCGTGCTCTGACGACCGCCGCTGCACGACATCCGCAACTGAAAAAAGGCCGCCCGTGGGGCGGCCTTTCGCATTCTGCAGTTGCTGCAAACCGCGTGCATCAGGCGTAGTCGCTGCCACCGTCGTCGTCGCCATAGCCGTCATCGGCATCGAAATCGGCCGCGTCGTTGTCATTGCCGCTGTCGTCATAGTTCGCCTGGTCGAACAGGCCGGCGCGGCCGCCGTCGCCGCCCGAGCGGCCGATGTCGTCGAGACCGGCGTCGTGCGCCAGCGAGCCGCCGGACTGGTCGCCGCTCCACGGGCTGGCACCACCGCCGCGCTCCTCGATGATCGTGGTGTCACCGAACGCCTGATGCTGTCCGCCGCCCATCATCGAGCGGATGCCGCCGAGCAGCAGCGAGCCGCCGACCATGCCGGCCGCAGCGGCGGCCGCGGTGCCGAGGAACGAGCCGCCTCCACCGCCGAACATGCCGCCGCGCGGCTGGCCGAAGCCGCCCTGATCGTAAGGGCCTTGCTGACCGGGATAGCCGGGCTGGCCCTGGTAGCCCGGGGGCATCGCCTGGCCGCTGTTCCAGACCGGCCGGCTTGGCGACGGCGGCGGCACGTTGGGGACCGAACCGCGGCTGCTCGCGCCGAAGATGCTGTCGCGCATCGAATCGAGGAAGCCGCCCGACGGGGCCTGCTGCGGGGCCTGGGCGTGCTGCAGCTCCTCGATGCGGGCATTGGCGCGCTTCAAGGCTTCGTCCTGCACCAGTACCGTCTGCACCAGCGCGTAGACGGCATTGGGAGCCCGCTGCAGCGCCTGGGCGATGGCGGCGGCGGCCTCCGGATCACGCGGAGCACTCTCCAACTTGGCAAGCCGGTCGAACAGATCGTCGATGAGTTGGCGTTCTTGCGGTGTCATGTCGTTCTCCTGCCGCTTGCCTTGTTCCGGCGAAGCGCGGCCAAGATTTAGGGGGACTTTGTGGCCCGGCCAGCCGGGGCGCGGATTAAATTTCGGTATGCGACACAGCGTCTCTCGGGCTTGCGCAGCGCTTCGGACCTCCATGCTGCCTTCGGCTCAGGAGGAGGAACGCTGCCGAGCGGCTTTTTGTTCGTCGCAGGCCCGCAAGATCCGTTCAGGCCAGCGTCATCCGGCGGCGGTCGAGCAGCGCTGGAAAATGCTCGCCGGCGAGATAGGCGTGCTCGTGCTCGCGCTGGACGGTCAAAGGATCGAGCTCGATCAGGACGTCGTCGACGAAGCCGGGATGGCACATCACCAGCCCGTCCTCCGGCAGCTCGTCCAGAAAGCCGTCCATCAACGTGGCGAAATCCGAGGTCTTGCTGAAATCATAGGCGCCGGCGAAAGCGGGATTGAAAGCGATCTCGGCCCGCTTGGCATGACGGCGGAATTGCGCGCTCAGGACGTCCAGCAGCAGCGCCTTCGGTGCCGTCAGCCGCTGCATCAGCGGCACGTTCCGCCCGCCCTGACGCACCCAGGCCGCTGGCGCGGCTTCCTTGACCGCGGCGAGGAAGCCCTCGCGCACCTGCGGATAGAGCTGGGCATGCTGATGGCCGTCGACGAAATCCGGGGCGCGGCCGAACAGCTCGCCGAACGCCGCAAGCTGGACCAGCACCTCGGCGCGGATCAGCTCGGGATCGAGCCGGCGGGACATTCCGGCGCGCAGCAGCTTGGGAAAGGGCAGGAACATGCCGCCTTCCGACGGGCGGAAGTGCATGGTGAGGGGGCGGAACGGCGCGGTCAGCGTGACGTGCAGGCCGATGGCGCAACGCGGGCTGTCGGACGCGACCCTGGTCAGCTCCGCAACCTCGTCGCGCCCGATCGCGGCGCCCACCGTCATCACCGAGGTGGCGTTCAGCCGGCCGCGCGCGATCAGGTCCCGGATGGCGCTGTTGACCCCGGGGCTGATGCCATAGTCGTCGGCGCACAGCCAGATGCGCCGGTGCGGCGTCGCGCTCATTCGGCGGCGTTCCTCTCGGCGCCGTCGCTCCGTGCATCGAGCGCTGCACGCTTCTCGCTGTGCTCGGCGACGAAGTAGATCGGACGCGCCTTCAGCTCGGACAGGATCTTGCCGATATACTCGCCCATGATGCCGATCATGATCAGTTGCACGCCGCCGATCGTCATCAGGCCGACCATCAGCGAGGGATAGCCCGGCACCGATTTGCCGCTGACGACGGTCTCCCAGAGGATGGAGAGCCCGAACAGGAAGGCCGCAGAGGCCAGCAGGATTCCGAGCAGGCTGGCGAAGCGCAGCGGGGCGACCGAGAACGAGGTCAGCCCTTCAATCGACAGGCCGAGCAGGCTCGTCAGGTTGAAGGTCGTCACGCCGTGGGCGCGCGCCGCGGGCTCATAGTCGACGCGGATTTGGCGGAAGCCGATCCAGCTCGCGAGGCCCTTGAAGAAGCGGTTGCGTTCAGGGAGCTGCCGCAGCGCGGCCACCGCGCGCGGCGACAGCAGGCGGAAGTCGCCGGCATCCTCCGGAATCTTCTGCCGCGCCCCCCAGTTGATGAGCGCGTAGAAGCCGTGAACGGCGACCCGGCGCAGGAACGGCTCGTTGTCGCGATGCGCCTTGGCGGTATAGACGACGTCGTAGCCGTCCTTGATCCAGTGCGTGACGAGTTGCTCGATCAGGGCCGGCGGATGCTGGCCGTCGCCGTCCATGAACATCACCGCGCCGCGCCGGGCATGATCGAGGCCGGCCATCAGCGCGGCCTCCTTGCCGAAATTGCGCGACAGCGACACGACCTGCACATCGAGCGCATCGGCCTGCAGCGTGCGGGCAATCGCGAGCGTGTTGTCGCGGCTGCCATCGTCGACATAGACGAGCTCACAGGCGAGACCGAAGCGCTGACGCAGGGTGCGTGCAAGATTGTTCAGCCGCTCGTGCAGCGCCGTCAGTCCCGCGCCCTCGTTATAGACGGGGATAACGATCGACAGTCCCTGCGACGCGGCGTCGGCCGCGGTCGTGGTCAGGTCGGACACGTCAGTTCCCAGCATCGCTCAGAGTCCTCGTTCTCCTACCAACATATGGTAGTCGCGCTCACCTGTCGCTACGATGAACGGCGATTTATGATCGCAGGAAGGCCTCGAGGCGGGCAAACAGCGGATTCTCGCGGTCGAGCACGTAGTCCAGCGAGGCGACCGAGACGGTCTCGGCGCCATGTGCGCGCAGAAAGCTGCCGAGCGCGTAGATCTGCGCCGGCGGGCAGTGCAGGGTCAGCATGCCGGACGAGGTCGGGCCGCCGAACGGCGCCACCACGCCGAAGCGGTTGTGCGCTTCGGTCAGCATTGCTGCGTCGCACCCTTTGAAGCGGGTGCGGACCTCGCGGTATTTGCTGGCGCGGGCGCGGGCATGGATGTGGTCGAGAATGATCCGGGCGCTCTCGCGCGGACCCTCCGACCAGTCGGCGTCGCGCGAGGCGACGAGATTGGCCTGGCTGCGCAGGATCACGCCGTCGTCGAGCACCTTCAGCCCGTTGGCCACCAGCGTCGAGCCGGTGCTGGTGATGTCGACGATCAGCTCGGCGGTGCCGACCGCGGGCGCGCCCTCGGTGGCGCCGGCGCTCTCGACGATGCGGTAATCGACGATGCCGTGGGCCGCGAAGAAGCTGCGCGTCAGGTTGATGTACTTGGTGGCGACGCGCATGCGGCGATTGTGCTGGGCGCGAAAACCGGTGGTGACGTCGTCGAGATCGGCCATGGTGCGGACGTCGATCCAGGCCTGCGGCACCGCGACGACGACGTTGGCGCCGCCGAAGCCGAGCGTGTCGATCAGCAGCACGCGCTTGTCGGCATCGGTGATGCTCTCGCGCACGAGATCCTCGCCGGTGACGCCGAGATGCACGGTCCCGCGCGCCAGTTGCGAGGCGATCTCACTCGCAGAGAGATAGGCGATCTCGACATTGTCGAGACCTGCGATGGTGCCGCGATAGTCGCGCGCGCCGCCGGGCTTGGACAGGTTCAGCCCGGCCCGTCCGAAGAAGGCTTCGGCATTCTCCTGCAGACGTCCCTTGGAGGGAACGGCGAGGACGAGGGGGCCGCTCATGATGCTCTCCCGCGCGCGGCCTTGCCCGCGGCGCTGCTCTGGGCCAGCCGCTCGATCCAGATCGAGAAGCCGACGGCCGGAATCGACGAGGCGGCGCCGAGCTGGCTCAGCAGGCCGTCATAACGGCCGCCGGCGACCAGCGGCTCGTCGCCATTGCCTGGGTGGTGCAGCTCGAACTCGAAGCCGGTGTAGTAGTCGAGGCCGCGGCCGAACGAGGTGGCGAAGCGCACCTTGGCGATGTCGATGCCGCGCTGGGCCATGAAGCCGGCGCGCGCCTCCAGCGCATCGATCGCCGCCGAGATGTCGAGCCTGGCATCGGCGGCGAGGGCGCGAAGCTGCTCGACGGCCTCGGTCGGGCTGCCGCTGATGGCGAGGAAGCGCTTGATACGGTCCAGCGCGTCACGTGGCAGCGCGCCGCTCTTCAGGGTGGACTGCTCGAGGAAGCGGTCGGCGATCTCCGCCACCGTGCGGCCGCCGACGGCGGTGGCGCCGGCAATCGACATCAGGTCGGTGACCAGGGCGAGCGCCGCCTTGCGGTCGGAGCCGGCCAGAGCGGCGAGCACGCCCTCATACTCGTTGCGCGGCGCCACCGAGGCGATCGCCAGCCGCTCGAGGTCCTGCGCCAGGGTGCGCTTGCGGTTGAAGTCCTTGATCAGCCGCCGCCGCCAGACCGGATAGAGGTCGAGCGCGTCGATGAGGGCCGTGAACAGCGCGACGTCGCCGGTGCGGATCTCCACCGCGGCAAGGCCGGCAGTGGCGGTCGCCTCGATCGCCAGCGCCAGCATCTCGGCATCGGCGGCGGGCCGGTCCTGGCGGCCGAACGATTCGATGCCGGCCTGCAGGAACTCGCTCGGGCGGCCCTCGCGGTAACGGAATACTGGACCGAGATAGCTGAAGCCGGCCGGCTGCCCGGCGCGGGCCGAGGCGAGGTAGTCCCGGGCGACGGGAATGGTCAGGTCGGGGCGCAGGCAGAGCTCTTCGCCGGCGGCGTCGCCGGTCAGGTAGAGGCTCTTGCGGATGTCCTCCCCGGACAGGTCCAGGAACGGCTCGGCCGGCTGCAGGATCGCCGGCTCGGCCCGCTGATAGCCGGCCTGGGCGAAGGATTGCAGCAGCGTGTCCGCCCACGCGGCGGGTCCGGTCGGAGCGGGTCCGGTCATGGCGATTCGAGTTCCAAAGTGGATTGGGCGCCCGCTGGGAGCGGCGGCTGCCCCTTAGCATGGCCGTTTGACGGTTTCGACTGCGAATGGCCCCGGCGCGCCACAATTGGCCGGAAGACCTTAACCGCGGGCTCCGGTCCAGTCCCCGAGGGTGGCCTGGATCACGGCGAGGGCGGCAACGCCGGCCGTATCCGCGCGCAGGATGCGCGGACCCAGCGCCAGCCTGAGCACGCGCGGCTGGCGCAGCAGCAGCGTCCGTTCATCCTCGGCAAAACCGCCCTCCGGTCCGATCAGCAGGTCGATGCCGGCCGCAGCCTTGGTTCCGCGCAGCGCCTGCAGCGGATCGGCCAGCTCGGCCGCCTCATCGCAGAACACCAGCAGCCGCTCGGGTCGCCGCTGCGCGAGGAAGCGCTCCAGCGGCACCGGGTCCCTGACCTCGGCGAGGCTGAGGATGCCGCATTGCTCGGCGGCCTCGATCACGTTGGCGCGCATGCGCTCGCCATTCACGCGCGACACCTGGGTGTGCCGGGTGATGACCGGCTCCAGGCGCGCGGCGCCCATCTCGACCGCCTTCTGCACCATGTAGTCCAGCCTCGCGTGCTTGAGCGGCGCGAAGACATAGGCGATGTCCGGCAGGTGATCCTGCGGCCGGCTCTGCTGCTGGATCGTCAGGGCGTCCGCGCGCTTGCGGCCCTCGATCACGGCCCGCCATTCGCCGTCGCGGCCGTTGAAGACCAGCACGTGATCGCCGGCGCCGAGGCGCAGGACGTTGCCGAGATAATTGCCCTGGTTGCGGTCGAGCGCGACCGAGCCGCCCTCCTGCAGGGGGGCGTCGACGAACAGGCGCGGGGCGGTGAAGTCGTATGCGGGCATGGAGCGAAGCGATGGCTATGACGGACGTTGCTTACCGGACCCCGCGCCGGCCGCAAAGCAGGCGGAGCCGTCACGGGGTGTTGTCTCAGGTACTGGCGATGGCGCCTTTCGGCCGTGCTGTCGACAGATTTTACCGCTTCGATCCCGCGGGTCGTCCCTTGGGACGGACATCCGACGATTCCGTGAGCCTCGATGCGGAGAACGGCCTTGATCTTGAGACATTCGACTTCGGCGCTTGCGATCTGGGCGCTTGCCGCGACCATCGCCGTGATGGTCGCTGCGCCGTCCCGGGCCGACGACAAGGCGGTCGCCGCGCCGCCGCAGCGGGCGGCGCCCGCGGTTCAGGGCGGCGCCGGCGTGGCTGGCTTTCGCCCGCCCGAAACCTGTCTGAAGGAGTTCACCCCGCTGCGGGACGAGACCGCGCGCCGGGCCAAGCTGCTCAAGGCGGCGACCGAGCGGCGCTTTGCGCCCGGCGAGGCCTGTCAGCTGGTGCATGACTACGAGCTCGCCCAGACCAAGATGATCGACTACGCCGTCGCGCATGCCTCGCTCTGCGGGATCCCGGCCAAGATCACCGATCAGTTGAAGGCGAATCACGAAAACACCCTGACCGTGATGCGCAAGGTGTGCACGGCGACGTGATCCTTCGCGGCGGGCAGGTCGCCGCCCGCCGCCGACTGGCTATTCCGTTCATCGGGCGTGCAGGGCGCAGACCGAACCCGATGCCCGGGCCTGACGTCCGTGGACGGGATTGCATGCCGGTCTGGAACCCGGCTGCGTCCCTCCGCCGCGGATGTGATCAAATCCGCGGTTGTGCTGGACGGACGAGAATCGTAAAAGCCCCGAATCGGATCGTGCTTTCATCCGGAAGTGTTGAGGATTCTTGGTCTTACCGGAGAACCAGCCTTGATCGTCCGCCAGTCTTTCATGCCGCTCGCCATTGCCGCCCTGGTGCTCTCCACAGGGCAGGTCGTCGCGCAGAGCTCGTTTCCCGCGCCGATGCCCGGCCAGGCCCAGACCAGCAACTCGCCGTTTCCGCCCATCAACGGCGCGGCGCCAATGCGGGCTGCGGCTCCGTCGAGCCCGTTTCCGAGCCCCGGCGGCTCCGCGTTCGGTGGCGGCGGCGGTGGCTTTGCGCCTCCGCCGATGGGGGCTGCGCCGCAGGGCGGTCCGCCCGAAAGCTGCATGAAGGAGTTTCTGCCGCTGCGCGAGGAAGCCGAGCGTCGCGGCAAGCTGATCAAGGCGGCGAGCGACCGCAAGGCCTCGCCCGACGAGGCCTGCAAGCTGATCGCGAATTTCGGCAAGGCCGAAGTCAAGATGATCAAATATGTCGAGGCGCATTCGGCGAGCTGCGGCATTCCCCAGCAGATCGCCGACCAGCTGAAGGCCGGTCACAAGAACACCGACGCGCTGGAAAAGAAGGTCTGTGCCGTGGCGGCGCAGATGCAGTCGGGGGCTGGAAGGCCCGCGGCTCCGAGCCTCAGCGACGTGCTGGGCTCGTCGGCCGCGCTGCCTGAAGCCAACGCGACGAAGAAGGGCGGTTCCGCCTTCGACACCATGACCGGCAACGTCCTCACCCGATGAGCACCACCGCCGTCCGCGTTGCTGACGCGACCGGCAACTGGGTCGACACGCTGGCGCCGGTGTGGAGCCGGCCTTACCTGCGGCTCGCCCGCTTCGATCGCCCGATCGGATCGTGGCTGCTGCTGATGCCGTGCTGGTGGTCGGCCGCCCTCGCGGCCGGGATCGGCGGGAATCTGTCCATGCTGCCGGCGTGGATCGCGCTCTATTTCGTCGGCGCGTTCGTCATGCGCGGCGCCGGCTGCACCTGGAACGACATCACCGACCGCGATCTCGACGCCAAGGTGGAGCGCACCCGTTCGCGCCCGATTCCCGCCGGCCAGGTCGGCGTGAAGCAGGCGCTCGCCTTCCTGGTGGTCCAGGCCCTGATCGGCTTGGCGGTGCTGCTGCAATTCAACCGGTTCGCGATCGCCACCGGCATCGCCTCGCTGCTGATCGTTGCGATCTATCCGTTCATGAAGCGCGTCACCTGGTGGCCGCAGGTCGTGCTGGGTCTCGCCTTCTCGTGGGGAGCGCTGATGGGATTTGCGGTCGCGTTCGGCCGCATCGATGCAACCGCGCTGCTGCTCTACGCCGGGTCGATCGCGTGGGTGATCGCCTATGACACGATCTACGCGCATCAGGACGCCGAGGATGACGCGCTGATCGGCATCAAGTCGACCGCGCGCCTGTTTGCCGAGCGCACGCATCTGGCGCTGGTCATCTTCTACGGTCTGGCCGTCATGCTGATTGGCGCCGCGTTCGCGACGGCCCACGTGCATGTCGCGGCGTGGCTCGGGCTCGCGGGCTTTGCCGCCCATCTCGGCTGGCAGATCCGGCGTCTGGATATCGCCGATCCGGCGCTGTGCCTGCGCATCTTCAAATCGAACCGCGATGCCGGACTGCTGCTGTTCGCCGGACTGCTGGTCGACGCCGTGCTGCGTGCAAGCTGATCAGTTGCGCGCGATGATCTCGCGCTCGCCGCGATGGATCGAGGCGGGATTGAGCTGATAGCCGACACGGCGTCGCATCAGGAAGCGCGGGCGGCGCGAGCGGATCGCGTTGCGGCGGCGGCGGCGCGGCGTGGCCTCGCGGCGCGTGTCCTGCAACTGGGGCAGCGCGAACGTCTCGCTCCACATCGCCCACGCAGCAACGATCTCGGTCTGGTCGTCGCTGACGCAGAGCGGGATGGTCAGGGAAGGGTCGCGGTGGACGAGCACCAGCATCACCTGCGTGGCGTCGATGTCGCGCACGCCGATGCCGAGGAAGTCGCTGACGCGGAGGTTCAGGGCCATGCGCATGCCGCTGACGGCACGACGCAGGACCACGCGCTCCCGGTGCAGTTCGATCTGCCGGATCCCGCCATCGGCACGGGTATCGTGCGCGCTGTACGAGACGGGCAGGGAAAGAGGGTCGAGCCGCAGGACGCGGCCCGACCCAGCGGAATTGCTTCCGCCTGTTGCTGTTTGACGCCTCACGGCTTGGTCTCCCCGCCGGGATTATGCTCCCGGTCGATGCGTGTGACCTTGCCACGCAGATCGCCCGTATCGGCTTAACAAGCCTGGTTAATCAGATCTCACGCATGATCCTCTTACCGTCATGATTGACAAGCGCTTGCCCCGCATGATTGACGAGATCTTGCCGATTTGCCGACAATCCGATGTGCCGTCTGCCGTCCTGCTTGAAGTCGGCGTGAACAGGCCACATTTCGTTTGGATTGAGCCGTCTTCGCCCACCTGACATCGATCGGATCGTGTTCGTGACCTCTTCCCCAGCCTCATCGTCGACCTCCGCCCAATCAGATCTGCTCGACCAGTCCGCCCTGCGAACGCTCGCCGAGCGGCTGGTGGAAGCCGCGAGGAAGGCCGGCGCCGATGCCGCCGACGCCATCGCGGTGCGCGGCATCTCGCTAGGCGTCGAGGTCCGTGACGGCCGTGTCGAGGAATCCGAGCGCTCCGAGGGCGACGATGTCGGCCTGCGCGTGCTGGTCGGCAAGCGCCAGGCCGTGGTGTCGACCAACGATGTCAGCGGCGACGGTGTCGCGCGGCTGGCCGAGCGGGCGGTGGCGATGGCGCGGGTGGCGCCCGACGATCAATATGTCGGCCTCGCCGATCCCGCGCTGCTGGCGCGCGACATTCCCGAACTCGATCTGCTCGATCCGCAGATTCCCTCGACCGCAGAGCTGGAGCGCCGTGCCCAGGAGGCGGAGGCCGCCGCGCTCGGCGTGAAGGGCGTGACGAAGTCCGGTGGTGCGTCCGCCTCGACCGGCATCGGCGGCATGGTGCTGGTCACGAGCGACGGTTTTCACGGCGCCTATCTGCGCTCGAGCCAGAGCATCTCGACGACCGCCATTTCCGGTGAGGGCACCGGAATGGAGCGCGACTACGACTACACGGCGGCTCCGCACGGCGCTGACCTGCTGGCGCCCGCGGCCGTCGGGCGCAGCGCCGGCGAACGCGCGGTGGCGCGCGCCAATCCGCGCAAGGTTGCGACGTGCCAGGTGCCGGTGGTGTTCGATCCCCGCGTGTCCGGCTCGCTGGTCGGACATCTGGTCGGCGCCATCAATGGTGCCTCGATCGCGCGCAAGACCAGCTTCCTCAAGGACAAGCTCGGCGCGCAGCTGTTCGCCAAGGGCATCCGCATCATCGATGATCCGCTGCGCAAGCGGGGCTTGCGGTCGCAGCCGTTCGACGCCGAGGGCGTGAAGGTGAAGCAGACCGCGCTGGTCGACGATGGCGTGCTGACGACGTGGCTCCTCGATTCGGGCACCGCGCGCGAGCTCGGCATGGTGACGACCGGGCATGCCCATCGCGGCGTGTCGTCGTCGCCTTCGCCCGGTCCGTTCAATCTGCATCTCGAAGCCGGCGTCGTGACAGCCAAGGAGCTGATCTCGGACATCAAGCAGGGCTTCTACGTCACCGACCTGATCGGCTCGGGCGTCAACGGCGTCACCGGCGACTACAGCCGTGGCGCGTCCGGCTTCTGGATCGAGAATGGCGAGATCGGCTATGCCGTGAGCGAAGTGACGATCGCCGGGCATCTGTTCGAGATCTTCAAGTCGATGACGCCCGCCAGCGATCTGGAATTCCGCTATGGCGTCAATGCGCCGACGGTGCGCATCGAAGGGTTGACGCTTGGCGGACGGTGAGATCGGGAAACCGGACGACACGAGCCTGGCGGCGGACGCCGGGCTCCTCAAAGACGCGGTGCGCGAAGCCGGCGAGCTCGCACGTTCGATGTTCGGAACGGAGCTGCGCAAATGGACCAAGGGGGCGTCGTCGCCCGTTTCCGAAGCCGACATGGCGGTCAATGCGCTGCTCGAACGCAGGCTGCGATCCGCAACGCCGGATTACGGCTGGCTGTCCGAGGAGAGCGCGGATGATCGGGCGAGACTTGGTCGATCGCGGGTCTGGATCGTCGATCCGATCGACGGCACGCGGTCCTATCTCGGCGGCCGCAACGACTGGTGCGTGAGCGTTGCGCTGGTCGAGCACGGTGCGCCGATACTCGCCGCCGTGCATGTCCCGGTCAGCGAGGAGTTCTTCTTCGCCGCGCGCGGTAGCGGCACCACGTTGAACGAACAGCCGGTTCGGGCTGCACCCGGACGCGAGCTCGATTTCTCGCGCGTGGCCGGCCCGAAACCGCTGGTTGAGCGGCTGGCTCCGGACGCGGCGCGGATTGAGCTGCATCCGCGAATCGGCTCGCTGGCGCTGCGCCTTTGCCGTGTCGCGCATGGCGGGCTCGATGCCGCTTTTGCAGGCGGACAAAGCCGCGATTGGGACCTTGCGGCGGCTCATTTGATCGTGCAGGAAGCGGGTGGTAAAATGACCGCGTTGTCCGGCGAGGCGATCCTCTATAATCGTCCGGAAGTGGTGCACGGGGTGCTGGTGGCAGCGGGCCGCGACCGACATGCTGACATCGTCGCTCAGTATCGCAGGTTACCGCCGGACTGACGCCCCTGGATCGCACCCTCCATTTCGCCTGCAAGGCGCTGATTAGGAAACGATACCGATGACAGATAGCGCCTCGCAGCAGCTCCTTCACCTCGTGATCGGCGGCGAGCTCATCAACCTCGACAAGAACGAATTCAAGGATCTCGACAAGGTCGACATCGTCGGTGTCTATCCGAACTACGCGGCGGCCCACGCCGCCTGGCGAGCCAAGGCGCAGATGACGGTCGACAACGCCCATATGCGCTATTTCATCGTTCACCTGCACCGGCTGCTCGATCCCGGTCAGGACGCGAAGTAAGACGCAAAGCTCGTCACTTGAAACATCTGGTTCGCAATACGCTGCGCAGCGGCTGGTTCCAGCGCGCCGTCGGGTTCCTCGCCGCCGAGTACCTGCGTCTGGTGTGGCTGACCAACCGCTTCACCTATGAGCCGCCCGAGGTCTACGATATCGTCGAGCCGCAGATGCCGGCGATCTTCGCGTTCTGGCACGGCCAGCATCTGCTGACCCCCTTCATCAAGAACAAGCCGAGCTATCGCGCCAAGGTGCTGATCTCCCGCCATCGCGACGGCGAGTTCAACGCGATCGCGGCGGAGCGGCTCGGCATCGGAACCATCCGCGGCTCCGGCGATCACGGCTCTTCCTTCCACCGGAAAGGCGGAGTAGGAGCTTTCAAGGAGATGGTGCGGGCGCTCGAAGACAACTATAATGTTGCATCGACCGCCGATGTGCCGAAGCGCGCGCGGATTGCGGGTCTCGGCATCATCATGCTCGCGCGTGAAACAGGACGTCCGATCATGCCGTTCGCAATGGTCACGAGCCGCTTCATCCGCCTGAAGAACTGGGACAGCACCACCATCAATTTGCCATTCGGCCGCGGCGCATTGGTGGGAATCAAGGAAATCAACGTGCCGCGCGATGCCGACGCCGCGATGATGGAAGAGGCGCGTCTCGACCTCGAGGCGACGCTGAACCAATGCATGCGCCGCGCCTATGAGATCGTCGGCCGTCCCGAGGCCTGTCCCCCGCCGGTCGCGTCGGGAGCATCGAGTGCCTAGCCCGCTGCCGATGGCCCTGCGTGTCTACCGCGGGTTGTCCTCGGCGGCATCGCCGCTTGCGCCGGCCCTGATCAGGCAGCGGCTCAAGCATGGCAAGGAGGATCCGGAGCGGACCGACGAGCGTCGCGGCCTGAGCCACGACACCCGCCCGCTGGGTCCGCTGGTCTGGATTCACGGCGCCAGCGTCGGCGAGGTGCTCGCGGCGGCGGCACTGATCGAGCGGCTGCGTGAGCTCAACATCCGCATCCTCATCACGTCCGGCACCGTGACCTCGGCCGCGATCGTGGCCAAGCGTTTCCCACCCGACGTGATCCACCAATACGTGCCCTATGACACGCCGCGCTTCGTCGAGCGGTTTCTCGATCATTGGCGTCCCTCGCTCGGGCTGTTCATCGAGTCCGATCTCTGGCCCAACCTGATCCTGGCCGGTGCCTCGCGGCGGGTGCCGATGGTGGTGATCAACGGCCGCATGTCGCCGCGCTCGTTCCCGCGCTGGCGCCGCATGTCCGGCACCATCTCCGCTTTGCTGGGACGCTTTGATCTCTTCCTGACGCAGTCGCAGGCGGATGCCGACCGGTTCTCCGCGCTCGGCGCGCGCAACGTCATCACCACCGGCAATCTCAAGCTCGACGTGCCGGCGCCGCCCGCCGATCCGGCGAAGCTCGATCGGCTCACGGCGATGACGCGCGGCCGTCCGGTCGTCGTCGCCGCCTCCACGCATCCCGGCGAGGACGAGATCCTGATCGCGGCCCATAAGGCCTTGTCTGCGGCCTATCCGTCGCTGCTCACCGTGATCGTGCCGCGCCATCCGCATCGCGGCCCGGCGGTCGCGGAGCTCGTCGCAAGCGCCGGCCTGCAGGGCGCCTTGCGGTCGCGCGAGGACCAGCCGCTCGCCGGCACCGACATCTACGTCGCCGATACCATGGGTGAGCTCGGCCTGTTCTACCGGCTGGCGCCGGTCGTGTTCATGGGCGGGTCGCTGGTCGAGCATGGCGGCCAGAACCCGATCGAGGCGGTCAAGCTCGGCGCGGCGATCGTGCATGGCCCGCACGTGTTCAATTTCACCGACGTCTACGAGGCGCTGGACAAGGCCGGGGGAGCCCGGCTCGCCCACGATCAGGAGGCGCTGATCCGGCAGCTCCGGCAGCTGCTCGCCGATCCCGCAGCCGGCAACAGCCTGGTTGCGGCAGGCACGCGCGTCGTCGATCAGCTCGGTGGCGCGCTGGAGCGGACGCTGTCGGCGCTCGAGCCGTATCTGTTGCAGGTCAGGCTCGAGATGGGGGCCGCCGGCGATGCGTGAGCCGGCCTTCTGGCATCGGCCGCCCTCCTGGCAATCGCGTCTGCTGTCCCCGCTCTCGACACTCTACGGTGCCATTGCCGCACGCCGCATGGCGCAAGTCGGAGTCGATGCAGGCCTGCCGGTGATCTGCGTCGGCAATTTCCATGTCGGCGGCGCCGGCAAGACGCCGACCGTGCTGGCGCTGACCGACATGCTGCGTGACCTCGGCGAGCGGCCGGTGGTGCTGAGCCGTGGCTATGGCGGCCGGCTGCACGGTCCCGTGGCCGTCGATCCCGCTATCCATCAGGCGGCCGATGTCGGTGACGAGCCGCTGATGATGGCCGCGCGGGTGCCGGTCGTCGTCTCGCGCGACCGCGCCGACGGCATCGGCCTCGTCAAGGCGCAGGGCGCCTCGGTCATCCTGATGGACGATGGCTTCCAGAATCCGTCGATCACCAAGGATCTCGCGCTGATCGTGATCGACGGCGCGCGCGGCCTCGGCAATGCCGAGGTGTTTCCCGCCGGACCGTTGCGCGCGCCGCTGCCGCCGCAACTGGCGCGCACCGACGCGTTGGTCGTGATCGGCGGCGGCCGAGCCAGCGATCTGGTCGCTGCGCGTGTCTCGGCGGCCGGCAAGCCGGTGTTCTCGGCCGCGTTGCAGCCCGATGCAAAGGTCGTTGCGGCGTTGCAGGGCAGGCCGCTGCTGGCGTTTGCCGGGATCGGCGATCCCGCCCGCTTCTTCCGCACCCTTCGCGGCGCGGGTCTCGACGTCAGGCGCGAGCGGGCCTTTCCGGATCACCACCCATTCACGACAGGCGACGTCGCAGCCCTCGCCAACGAAGCGAGGCGTGATGGATTTGCCCTGGTGACCACGGAAAAAGATCTCGTGCGGTTCCGCGGCCATGAGGCCGCGCCCGATGTCATGGCATTCCCGGTCACGCTGCAGTTCGACGATCTCGCCGCGTTGCGCGCGCTGGTTGTGCAACGACTGGCAGCGAAGCGTAAAGGTCAGCCGTTGGCCTTCAATGCGCCCGGATAATGCCGCTGCAGCACGGCGGTCGGCACGGCGTAGGCTTCCTGCAGATCGACACTCCAATACTTCAGCTCGTCCAGCGGAATCCGCACATCGGTGACCGCGCAGCGCACATAGCTTCCCGGTGAGATCACCCGGAAATCGCCATCCAGATACTGCACCTGCGCCTCGCCCTGGCCCGAGGGACCAAACTTGTTGAGCACGTCCGCGATCTCCAATTCCTTGCCGTGAAGTCCCTCCGCGAGCGCCGCACGCACACGACAGGCCGATTTTCGATGATGTCCTAGCATAGATGGGGGACGCTGTCCCCCCGCGCAAACCCACTGATTTGTGATGCTTCTGCACGAAACTCCGTGCTAGCTAGGTTTCAATATCCGCCGCTTGTCCCGCCCGGCTGGTTTGATGCGCTCCCTCGTCGCCATCGTTGTCTCAATGCTTTGCGCCACGGCGTTTTCAGCCTTGGCTGAGCCGTTGCCGGCGCCCGTCGCGGTCGAGATTCCCTCGGGAAGCTATGTGCTGCGCGCCCAGCTCTACCGGCCGAAGGGGGCCGGCCCATTTCCGGTCGTCGTTGCCCTGCACGGCTGCGGTGGGCTTTCCGGCCGCTCCGAGCCCGTGCTGCCGCGTTATCGCGACTGGGCGGAGGAACTGGTCGGGGACGGCAAGGCCGTCCTGCTGCCGGACAGCTACGGCTCGCGCGGGCTGGGCCCGCAATGCCGCGTCAAGGAGCGTCGTATCAGCGGCCGGCGCGAGCGTGTCGCGGACATCGTGATCGCGCAGAAATGGCTGGCCAAGCAAGCCTGGGCGATGCCCGACCGGGTCAGTCTGGTCGGCTGGGCCAGCGGTGCGAGCGCGCTGTTATGGGCGGTACGCCCGCAATTGCCCCAGCATGTCTCGCCCGATTTCCGCTCGGCGGTGGCGTTCTACCCGGATTGCCGTGCCTCGTCCGGCCTCGGCTGGAGCACGCGCGTCCCGACATTGGTGCTGATCGGCGGGCTGGACGACGTCTATTCGCCGCCCGCATGCCGACAGATGATCGATGGTGCGCGCGGCCGCAGCGCGCTGACCCGCATCGTGATCTATCCCGGCGCCTATCACGATTTCGATCGTGTGAACCTGCCGCTGCATCAGGTTGCCGGCTCGGATGCCGGGGCGCCCGAGCGCGGCCATGTCGGCTCCGATCCCGAGGCGCGCGCCGATGCGCAGAAGCTCGTGGCCGAGTGGCTGGCGCGCTGAGAACCGATCAGAACAGGCTGCCTTGATCGGCGGGATCGGGCATGCGCTTCGCTGCCGAAGGCTTGGCCTCGCGCGCAGGTTTCGGCGATGACGGCGCTGCCGGCGGAAGCGGGCGGTCCGCGCCCGCCGTGGCCGCGACCTTGCCGTCCGCAAATTCGATCGAGAGCGCGGCGCCGGGACCGATGCTCGCGGCATGGTGCAGCGGGTGGCCGGCCTCGTCACGCACCAGCGCAAAGCCACGCGCCAGCACGCTGCGATAGGACAGGGCGGTGAGGAGCTTTTCGTTCTGGCCGACGCGGGCCGACAGGCGCTGAAGCTGGGTCAGCAACGCGCGCCGGGCCCGCTCGGCCAGACGTTCGGTTCGGTCGCGCTCGCGACCGATGGCCTGGCGCTTGGCCTGCGCATAGGCCTGCCGAGAGGCCTTGAAGCGGGCATCGAGCGCCTCGAACCGCTCGCGCCGCCGGTGCAACTGGCCGCGCGACGACAGCGACAGCCGTTCGGACGACGCGATCAGGCGATGGCGCGATTGCGCGATCTGCGCGTGCAGCACGCGCAGAGTGAGCTTGGCGCTCGCCGCCGCGAACTGGCGGAAGTGCACATGCGTGTTGGTCTTCAGCGCGCGCGGCAGGCTGGCGGCCGCCGAATCCAGCCGCTGCCTGGGAATGGCGAGCAGATCTCCGGCGCCGGGCAGAGCGCGCGCGGCGGCGCGCAGCTCGTTGCGGCGGCTCTCCTGGCCACGCTGCCAGCAGACGCTGACACGGCGCGCGAGGCTTGCGACCTCCTGCATCAGCTCGCTGCGCACCGGCACCGCCATTTCCGCGGCTGCTGTCGGAGTCGGCGCACGTTTGTCCGCGGCGAAATCGATCAAGGTCACGTCGGTCTCGTGGCCGACCGCCGAGATCAGCGGGATCATGCTCTCGGCCGCGGCGCGGACCACGATCTCCTCGTTGAACGACCACAGGTCCTCCAGCGAGCCGCCACCGCGCGCGACGATCAGCACGTCGGGCCGCGGGATCGGACCGCCCTCGGGCAAGGCGTTGAAGCCGTGGATCGCGGCGGCGACCTGCTCGGCCGAGCCCTCGCCCTGTACCTTCACGGGCCAGACCAGCACGCGCCGGGGAAAGCGGTCCTCGAGCCGGTGCAGGATGTCGCGGATGACGGCGCCGGTCGGCGAGGTGACGACGCCGATCACCTCGGGAAGCCACGGCAGCAATTGCTTGCGCGCGGGATCGAACAGCCCCTCGGCCCCGAGCTTCCGCTTGCGCTCCTCCATCAGCGCCATCAGCGCGCCGATCCCGGCCGGCTCCAGCGCCTCGATGACGATCTGGTACTTCGATGAGTTGGGATAGGTGGTGAGCTTGCCGGTGGCGATCACCTCGAGCCCTTCCTGGGGCTTGAAGCGCATGCGGCCATGCACGCCCTTCCAGATCACCGCCTCGATCTTGGCGCTCTCGTCCTTGAGCGCGAAATAGCAATGCCCCGAGGAATGCGGCCCGCGAAAGCCGGTGATTTCGCCGCGCACCCGGACATGGCCGAACTGGTCCTCGACCGTGCGCTTCAGCGCCGAGGACAGCTCGGTGACGGTGAATTCGGGCGCGTTGGGCAAGGCTTCCGCAGGCGGCATCGCTGGCTGATTCGGTTCGGGGAGCAGCAGCCAAGGTAGGGGCTTTCCGCGTCCGCCGCCAATCAAGCCGTTGTCTTTTCGATAACTCTGTTATATAGAGTACTCTATAAATTGGGTGAGTGGAGGAGAGCATGCGACGCGGTGCGAAGGTCCTGTTTCGGGCCCTAGGAGGAGCGCTCTGCCTCGTCGGCGTGCTCGCTTTGGTTCTGGCCGCGATGATCGCGACGCCGCTTGCGCGCCCGCCCGAGCTCAAGTCGATCTCGGAGACGGCCGGACGGGTCGACCGCAGCACCATGCCAGGGCTGCAGCGCTTCAGTGCCCGCGATGGCACCGAGCTGGCCTATCGCCATTACCCGGCGAGCGGGGCGGCTGTCGGCAAGGTCGCGATCGTCGTCCACGGCTCCTCCGGCTCCAGCGTCGCCGTGCATGCCCTCGCCGATGCTTTGGCGGCGCGCGGCATCGAGACCTTCGCGCCCGACATTCGCGGCCATGGCGGCTCCGGCACCCGCGGCGACATCGGCTATCTCGGACAGCTCGAAGACGATCTGGCCGACCTCGTCGCCGAGCTCAGGAGGTCGATCCCGACCGAGCCGATCGTCCTGCTCGGCCATTCCGCAGGCGGCGGCTTTGCGCTGCGCGCGGCGAGCGCCCGGATCCAGGACCTGTTCACGCGCACCGTGCTGCTGTCGCCCTATCTCGGCTACGATGCGCCGACCAACCGTGAGAATTCGGGCGGCTGGGCCGGTCCCGACATTCCGCGCATCCTGGCGCTCGGCATGCTCAGGCGCATCGGTATGCCGTGTTGCGAGGCACTGCCCGTGCTGGCCTTTGCTGTCAGGCCGAACTCGGAGAAATTCCTGGCGCCGACCTACAGCTACCGGCTGTTCCGAAATTTCGCGACCCGGGGCTACAAGGTCGATCTCGCCGCGGCGAAGCACCCGGTGACCGTTATCGCCGGCGCCGATGACGAGCTGATGCTCGCCGACAAATATGCAGATGCGGTGCACGCCGTCGCGCGCGGCGTTGACGTGAAGCTGATCGCGGGCGTCAATCACATGGAGATCGTGTCGGCGCCGCAGGCGGTGAGCGCGATCGCCGAAGACGTGGCTAAGCGCTAGAGGTTCAAACCGCATGATCGACAGCCTGGAAGCCGCGCGGGCGCTCGGCGACATCGAGGATGTGATGAAGCGCGTGCGGCAGTCGCAGATCTATCGGCTGTCGAGCCTGCTGATGATGCTCTGGGGCGTTCTCGTCTTCGTCGGCAATCTCGTGACCTATCTCACGCCGGTCCACGCGGCCAAGGCTTGGCTGACGGTCTATGTCCTCGGCCTCGCCGGATCGGTGGTGTTGGGCGCGGCGGAGAAAGCGCGCTCCGGCGTGCGCAGCTTCGATGTCAGGGCGGTGCTCGCCTTCGTCATGTTCTTCGCCTTCGGTTTCTTCGTCGAGGCGATCGGCCATTTCGGACCGCGCGAGATGGGCGCGTTCTGGCCGGTCTATTTCATGCTGTTCTATGGCCTGGCCGGATTGTGGTTCGGCATCGTGTTCACGATCTTCGGTCTCTGTGTGACCGCGTTGACCCTGGTCGGCTATCTCTTCATCGGCGCGGCTTTCCCGTTGTGGATGGCGTTCGTCAATGGCGGCGGCCTGGTTCTCGGCGGCCTATGGATGCGGCGGAGCTGACGGCTTGGCGGAGCTCGACGAGATCATCCACCAGCCGCTGCGGCTGAGGATCATGGCGGCGCTGAATGCCCTGCCGGCCGGGGCCGGGCTGGAATTCGTCCGGCTGAAGAAGCTGACCGGCGCCACCGACGGTAATCTCGGCGCTCACATCGACACGCTGGCGCGCGCCGGCTACGTCGCCGTGGACAAGGCCTTCGTCGGCAAGAAGCCGCAGACCACGGTGACGGCGACCGCGGCCGGCCGTGCGGCCTTCGCCCGCTATGTCGCGAACCTGCAGGGCATCATTGCCGGGGCCGCCGCGAAGCCGCCTGAGCCATGATTTGACTCCGTTGCGAGGGCCGGGCAATTGGGGCGTCCAAATTGGCCCACCCCTCTGCGACGGCATCGACGATGAACATTCTGCTCCTTGGTTCCGGCGGCCGCGAGCACGCGCTCGCCTGGAAGATCGCCGGCTCGCCGCTGCTCACCAAGCTGTGGTGCGCGCCCGGCAATGCCGGGATCGCCAAGGAGGCCGAATGTGTCGCGCTCGACGTCGCCGATCATGCGGCGGTGATCGCCTTCTGCCGGGCGAACAAGGTGGACCTGGTGGTGGTCGGCCCCGAGACGCCGCTCGCCGCCGGAATCGTCGATGATCTCGAGGCGGCGGGCATCAAGGCGTTCGGCCCGTCGAGGCTCGCCGCCAAGCTCGAGGGCTCCAAGGGATACACCAAGGATCTCTGCGCCGAATACGATATCCCGACCGGCGCCTATTCCCGCTTCGACAACGCTCCGGAGGCGCTCGCCTACGTCCGCGAGCACGGCGCTCCGATCGTCGTCAAGGCGGACGGGTTGGCGGCCGGCAAGGGCGTCGTCGTCGCCAAGACGGTTGCCGAGGCCGAGGACGCCATCAAGATGATGTTCGAGGGCGGCTTTGGCGTTGCCGGCACCGAGGTCGTCATCGAGGAGTTTCTCGAAGGTCGGGAGGTGTCGTTCTTCGCGTTGTGCGACGGTGAGACCGCGATTCCGCTCGCCTCCGCCCAGGACCACAAGCGGGTGTTCGATCACGACCAGGGACCGAACACCGGCGGCATGGGCGCGTATTCGCCGACGCCGTTCGTGACGCAGGAGATTCATGACAAGATCATGAATCAGATCATTCAGCCGACCATTGCCGGGATGAATGCCCGGGGCACACCCTTCAAGGGCATTCTCTATGCCGGCCTGATGCTGACGGCCCAGGGGCCGAAGCTGTTCGAATACAATGTCCGCTTTGGCGATCCGGAATGTCAGGTGCTGATGCTGCGGATGATGTCGGATCTCGTGCCCGCCATGCTGGCCGCCTGCGACGGGCAGTTGAAGAATTTCGACCTGCGCTGGTTTCCCGAGGCTGCCGTCACCGTTGTCATGGCCGCGAAGGGCTATCCCGGCGACTACGCCAAGGGCGGTGTCATCGAGGGGCTCGACGACGCCGCGAGGATCGAGGGCGTCGAGATCTTCCACGCCGGTACGGTGACAAAGGACGGCGCCATTCTCGCCAATGGCGGGCGCGTCCTCAATGTCTGCGCGTCGGGCAAGACCGTCACCGAGGCTCAGGCGCGGGCCTATCAGGCCGTCGACCGCATCAAATGGGCCGACGGCTTCTGCCGGCGCGACATTGCCTGGCAGGCGGTGGCGCAGGAAAGCGGTCAGGGCTGAGCATCGTGATCGCCGCAGTCGGCCCCGCAAGGCTATTTTTCCCGTGCGAATTGTGGCAGTTCCATAGACTCATGCCTTGATGGGATGAATCAGTTCCGCCGTGGAACGGAGGGGCCATGGAATGCGCGCGGTGCGGCAGGCAGAATCAGCCAGGGAGAGCCTCGTGCGACCGGTGCGGCGAGCCGCTCAGCCTCAGATGTGAGGCGTGCAACCAGACCAACAGTCCGTCGAATCGCTTCTGCGGCCAATGCGGCGCGCCGTTGCCCGGCCGGCTGGCTCCGCCCGACCAGGCGGCGCAGCGCGTCCTGAGGACCCTGAGCAGCAAGGGTGGAGAACGCAAGCGTCTCACCATCCTGTTCGCCGACATCCGCGATTCCACCCAGCTGATCGACAGCCTCGGCGATCCCGAGCTCGCGATGCAGCGGCTCGATCCGGTGCTCAACCTCATGAAGGAGGCGGTCCACCGCTATGACGGCGTCGTCAACAAGACGCAGGGCGACGGCGTCATGGCCCTGTTCGGAGCGCCGGTGCCGCATGAGGATCATGCGGTTCGCGGCTGCCTCGGCGCGCTGGCGATGCAGGACTCCATCGCGCGCCTCGCCGACCCGCATTTGCAGGTCCGGGTCGGGCTGCACACCGGCGAGGTGATCGTCCAGGTCGTCGAGAACAGCATGTACCAGACCTACGACGCGGCCGGCGCCAACGTCCATCTCGCCAATCGTCTGGAGCACATGGCCGAGGCCGGCACCATCCTAATCAGCAAGGAGACCTACACCGGCGCCAGGCAGTTCGTCGAAGCCGAGCCGCTCGGCACCCACGCGCTGCGCGGCATTGCCTCGCCGGTGTCGATCTACAAGCTGATCGGCCGCCTCAGTGCGCCGGCGAGCGACGTCTTCCGCAGCGGCCAGCGCCTGTTGCCGCTGATCGGGCGCAATGCTCAGCTCGCGGTGCTCGAGCGCGAGCTCGACGACGTCCTGGCCGCCCGCGGCGCTGTCGTCGGCATTGTGGGTGAGGCCGGCATCGGCAAGAGCCGGCTGTGCTTCGAGTTCGCCGAGCACTGTCGCCGCCAGGGCATTCGCGTCTACGAGGCGCGCGTGCTGGCACATGGCCGCGCCACCCCGTTCCAGCCGGTGCTCGAATTGCTGCGCGACTTCTTCGGCATCCGGCCGAAGGAGCCGGTGGAGGTGTCGCGCCAGCGCGTGGTCGACCGGCTCGAAGCCATTGCCATGCCCGACACGGCGCTGGTCCTGCTCCTGGACTTCATGAATCTCGCCGATCCGGCACGGCCGGCGCTCCGGCTCGATCCCGGCGTGTTCAAGACCCGTCTGCTGAACGTGTTCAAGACGCTGTTCCGTGCGGCGCCCGCCGACGGCGCCATGGTGATCACGATCGAGGACCTGCATTGGGTCGACGAGGCCAGCGAGGAATTCGTCGAGGCGCTCGCGGAGGCCACGGTCGGGACCAAGACACTGCTGGTCGTGAACTACAGGCCGGGTTTCGCCGCCTCCTTCATGCAGCAGGCCCCATTTCACGAACTGCACATCGTCCCGCTTGCCTCCGAGGAGGCAAGCGAGCTGCTACGCGGGGTGTTCGGTGACGATCCTTCGCTCGAGGTGCTGGCGCGCGACATCGTCGAGCGCGCGCAGGGCAATCCGTTCTTCCTCGAGGAGCTTGCCAGCGCCGTTTCCGAAAGCGGCGGCTTCGAGGGTGAGCGCGGCGCCTACCGTCTCAAGGGTGGCATCGGACCGATTCCACTGCCGCCGACCGTGCATGCGGTCGTGGCCGCGCGCATCGATCGTCTCGGCGAATCTGCCAAGAACGTGCTGGAAGCAGCGGCCGTGATCGGCCGATCGGTCGCGCTGGCGGTGCTCAAGCCCGTAACCGGCATCGATGACGCAGAGCTGTTCGATGCGCTCGCTCAGCTCAGGCAGGCCGATCTTCTCTACGATCTGCCGCCGTTCGACATGGGCGTGCTCGCCTTTCGCCATCCGCTGATCCAGGAGGTCGCCTATGCGATGCAGCTGCGGTCCCGGCTGAGCACGATCCACGCTGCCGTGGCCAAGGCGATCGAGGCGCTCGATTGGGGGACGCAGGACGAATTCGCCGCCCTGATCGCCTCGCACTATGAGTTCGCCGGCCAGACCATGCAGGCGGTCGAGCATCTGCAGCGCGCGGCGCGCTGGATCGGCCGCACCAACACGGCGGAGGCGCTGCGGCTGTGGAAGAAGATCCGCTCCCTGCTGCAGGCGCTGCCGCAATCGGAGCGCGTCGACCGCCTGCGTGCGCTGGCCAGCGGCCAGATCCTGAACTTCGGCTGGCGCGAAGGCATCTCGGCCGAAGAGGTCAAGCCTTTTGCTGAAGAAGCGTTGAGATTTGCCCGCTCCTCCGACAAGGCGCATGAGCCGTTGTTGATCGGCGCTTATGGCCGCGTGCTCGCTTCGACGGGAGCGGCCGATGACTACGTCGACCTGGCGCAGAACGCCATCAAGCTGACCTCGGGCGAGGGGGATGTTGGCCGCTACGCGACCGTCAACGCCATGCTGGCGCAGGCATACACACATTCGGGACGGATGAACGAGGCGCTCTCGGCGGCCAATACAGCCATCGCTGCAATGGCAAGCCAGGCCGGCTTCGACAGTCACGTCACGCTTGGTTTGAACCCGAACCAGATTCTCGGCTTTGACGTCAGCTATTGGGTGAGATGCATCAGGGCGCGCGCAATGGCTCATCTCGGCCAGATCGAGGATGCTCGCAGCGAGCTTCTCGAGTTGGTGCAGCAGCCTTCATCCGAGGTCGCACCGGTGCTCCAGTTCGTCCCGCACTTCAACCTCGTGGAGCTGGCATGGATGGTCGAAGACCAGAGCCTTGCGCGCGAGCACGCAAGGCGAGTTTCCGATCTCGCTGAAACATCCGGCATTCCCTACATCCGCGTGCTCACCTTGCTCTGCGCAAGCCTCGAACAGGCTTTGACCGGTCGATTCGCCGACGCGACGAATGAGATGGTTGGCGCGATCGAAGCCGCTCGGGCCGCAAGGACGGGGCTCGAGCTCGAGGCGCGCATGGCCGCCATAAATGCCGATCTGCTTTACCGGAGTGACGACTTCGATGCCGCCATCGAGGCCAGCAAACAGGCGATCCTTGTAGCCAAGCGAAAGACGGATCGAGTGGCGGAGTGTTACGCGACGACCGTTCTGGGCCTTGCTCTTGCCGGAGCCGGCAGGAACGAGCAGGCTGCGGGACTTCTTGAGCAGATAGGACATCTCATGAATGTCTCCGGTGCGTTCTGTCTGCGTTCATTAGTTCAGAAACTGCAATTGCATCTTGAAGCAATGCAATGATGCATGCATTGTCGATTCGTTGAATTCCGGCTTTTTCAGATTTGGGGGTTACAATGGGGGTAATGATTAAAGACAGTACTACCCTTGATATTATCGTGCAGCTCAACAAACGGTTCGATGCAGATGCCTTGCCCGAAATGGTCGAGCTGCAACGGGAGTTCGGGGTCTTCTCGCTGAGGCATAGTCTACAGCAGTCCTTTGCTTTGCTCGGAATCGTGCCTGCCGACTGGTCCGAGCGGCGGCGCTGGTACAAGTTTCTCGAGTTTCTGAAGACGTATCCATCGGACATCGCCAGCGTGAACGGCCATGATCGTGTGATCCAGGCGTTCAAGGATGATCTGGAGTGCGAAAAGCCGCTGCCGGTCTCGATCGTCTGTCACTCTGCGGCAGAGGATCCCCGTGTCACCGTGTCGGAAGGACGTCCGATCGTTTTCTCCCTCGACAAGCACGTCATTATCTCTATCCCGACGACGCCCGGTCGTGAGGCACGCAAGCAGGCCGCTGAGACCGCACGGGCGAGGCGGGTCGAAAAACGCAAGAAGTGAGGCGACCACGAGGGTCGTCTTCGGAGACGAGGCTCTTTGCTCGATTCCCCTGTTCTGACGTCGATGTCTATCGCGCCGCGCCGTCTCGAGCGATCACCGACCCGGTTCGGTGCTGGTGTGCGTGCGAAGCTGAGCGCTGCCTTGCGCCGTTCAGCTTCGCTGTCCCCTTTGGCGGCAGATCGTCCTTGATGGTCCGGAGAAAAGAAGGCACCATGACACCGGTGCATTCTGCGCTATCGGGAGGAAGCCGTTATGGGAGCGATGATGAAGGACAGCACGACGCTCGACGTCGTGGTTCAGTTCAACAAGCGGTTCGAGGCTGACGCGGTGCCGGAGATGGCCGAGTTGCAGCGCGAGTTCGGGATCTTTTCTGCCGAGCATGGCCTGCAGCGCTCGTTCACCTTGCTTGGCATCGTGCCTGCCGACTGGAATGAGCGCCGTCGCTGGTACAAATTCCTGGATCATCTCAAGACCTATCCTTCGGACCGCGACGGCGTAAATGGTCACGATCGAGTCGTCGAGGCTTTCAAGGAGGATCTGGAATCGGGCGCGCCGTTGCCGATCTCGCTCGTCTGTCATTCGGCCGCCGATGATCCGCGCGTCACTGTCTCTCGTGGACGGCCTGTCGTCTTCGCGTCCGACGTGCACGTCATCGTGTCGATTCCGACGACGCCCGGCCGCGTCGTGCGACAGCAGATTGCAAAGACGGTGCGGGAGCGGCGCGCTCGAGAGCTCAGCATGCAGTGAGCGCCAGATCTGCCACACGCACGGCGAAGGACGTTCCGAGCCTCGGCTTGATCCAGGCGGACGTCGATGCCTATTACTCTGCCTGCGTTGCGCGTCACGGCGCAACGCCGCGCGGCGTTGACTGGTCGTGCGAGGCGACGCAGGGCCTGCGCTTCGTGCAACTGATGAAGCTGTGCGACGTGTCGGCGCCGTTCAGCCTCAATGACATCGGTTGCGGCTATGGCGCGCTGGTGCCGTTTCTTGAATCGCGTTTTGCGTCCTGTGAGATTGACTATCTCGGCATCGACCTGTCCCGCGCCATGATCAGCCGGGCGCGGCGCCGCTTTGCCGCCCCCTTGCGGCGCTTCGTCGTCGCGTCGGAGAGCCCGCGCATCGCCGACTATTCGGTCGCCTCGGGCATCATGAACGTCAACGTCGGCTATTCGCGCGACGCCTGGGAAGGCTACATCAAAGCCATGTTGCAGCGCATGTTCGCGACCAGCCGGCGCGGCTTTGCCGTCAATTTCATGCGAGCGGCCGCTGATGAGGAGCAGGACGGCGATCCCGCCAAGGCGCGCCTGTATCGCACTACGCCGGACGTTTGGGCCACCCACTGCGAGCAGGAGTTTGCGGCGGCCGTCGAGGTCATCGGCAACTACGGGATGAAGGAGTTCACGCTCCTGGTGCGCCGCCTGACTCATGCCGCCCCATCGCAAGCAGGGCTCTCGCACTGATGTCGGCTGTTCCGTCGCTATCCTCGCAGACAGATCGCCGCAGCGCCGCCGTCGAGCGTGCTGTGGACGTGCTGATCTCCTCGCGAGGTCACGCCGATCCAACGCGGCTGGAACGCGCCTGTGCGCTGCTGCGCCAGCGCGCGCCGCTGCATTGGGTTGAACGCTCGGGCGTTCGTCCGTTCCGGGCGGTCACGCGCTATACCGACATTGTCTCGATCGAGACACGGAGCAATGAGTTTGCCGCGGGCCCGCGCACCTATCTCGCCAGCGAGACCTCCGAGGCCGTGCTGCAGCGTGTCACCGGCAAGCCGCAACTCGTGCGCAGCCTGACCGAGATGGATCCGCCGGATCACGGCGTTTATCGCGGCATCATCCAAGGCGCCTTTGCGCCGCCGGTCTTGCGCGAGATGGAGACATGGCTGTCGCAATGGGCCGCCGAGATCATCGACCGGGTTTCCGCGCGCGGCGCCAGTTGCGACTTCGCAGGCGACGTGGCGCTGCCCTTCACCTTCCGGGTGATCGGCCGCATGCTGGGCACGCCGGAGGCCGACGATGCCCGGCTTGCGCGGCTCGCCCAGGCCTTCGTGGGCGCCGAGGATCCGCGGCGCCGTCTCGCCGAGGCGCCGGGCGATACGATGCGGATGGCCATGCTGGCGCTGCGCGATTATTTCGAAGCCGTCGTGGCCGACCGGCGCGCCCGACCGCGCGACGATCTCGCCAGCCTGATTGCGCATGCCGCGCCGCATGGCGCGGCAATGCCGCATTACGAGCTGATCTCCTACTTCATCCTGCTGGTCACGGCGGGCCACGATACGACGGCGCTCGCATTGGCGGGCGGCCTGGCGGCGCTGCTCGCGGCGCCCGAGCAGATGGTGCGGCTGCGGGCCGAACCCGAGCTGCTCGATCCGGCGATCGAGGAAATCCTGCGCTGGACCTCGCCGGTGCGGCACTTCATGCGCACCGCGGTCTGCGACACCGAGGTCGGGGGGCAACGCATTCGCGAAGGCGATGCGCTGGCCTTGTTCTTCCATTCGGCCAATCGCGACGAGACCGTGTTCGACGACGCCGGCGCGTTCCGGATCGATCGCAGTCCGAACCCGCACATCGCCTTCGGCCGTGGTCCGCACATCTGCATGGGACTGCAGCTGGCGCGGATGCAGATGCGGGCGCTATTTGCGGAGCTGCTGCGCCGGACCGAACGGATCGAACTCGCCGGGCGGGTGCGCCGGGTGCGGTCGCCCTTCATGAGCGGCGTCTCCAGCCTCCCGGTTCGCATGAGCTTTCGCGCGCTGCGCAAGGAGGCGGCTGCATAGGCCTCACCGCCGCGCCTTGAAGAACTCCTTCAGCATCTGCGCCGCCTGCTGCTCGCCCACCGCCGAATAGACCTCCGGGGCGTGATGGCAGGTCGGCGCCGTGAAAAAGCGCACACCCGACTCGACCGCACCGCCCTTCGGATCGGCGGCCCCGTAATACAGCCGTCGGATGCGCGCGAAGGAGATCGCGCCAGCGCACATCGTGCACGGCTCGAGCGTGACGTAGAGGTCGCACTCGACCAGCCGCTCGCTGCCGACGACCTGGGCCGCCTGCCGCAGTGCCAGGATCTCGGCATGCGCGGTCGGATCGTGGTCGGTCAAAGTGCGGTTGGCGGCGGTGGCGATGACCGCGTTGTCACGGACAACGACGCAGCCGATCGGCACCTCGCCGGAAATTGCGGCCGATTCGGCCGCTTTCAGCGCCAAATCCATGAAAGAAGGGCTGTTCATGGCTCGTCACGCCCGCCCAAGTCTGCTACTGGATCGCCCTTCAGCACAACCGGACCCCGATTTCCTGCGTGACATGCGCTGCTTCAGAAGCGCGCGGTTCACGCGTCGTCCTGCACCTCGAAGTGAGACCTTCATGCCCCGCACCACCGACAAAGACAACGATTCCCGCGGCCGCCGTGGCGGCGCCCCGCGGGGGCGGTCCGAGGGCGGCAAAGGACGCTCGGGCGCCGCACGTGGGCCGGAAAAGAAGTTCGCCAAGCGCGGCTTCGGCGACAAGGAAGCGGGTGGCCGGGGCAAGCGCTCCTTCGACGAGGGCCGCGCCCCGCGCCGCCGCGACGACGGCGATGCGCCGCGCAAATCCTTTGGCGACAAGCCGCGCTTCAACCGCGATGAGCGGCCGCGCGGCGATCGGCCCTATGCCGCTCGCCCGGCGCGGTCGGGCGATGGCGAGAAGCGCGCCTTCAAGCCGCGTGGCGACCGGCCGAAATTCGATCGCGACGAGCGGGGCGGCGAGAAGCGTCCCTATACGCCGCGCGCCGGTCGCGACGAGGCTCGTCCGGCGGGGCGATCGTCCGAGCGCAAGTTCGGCGAGCGCAAGCCCTACGCTCCGCGGGAGCGCGATGGTGAGAAACGCCCCTATACGCCACGCGGCGAGGGCGCGCGTGATCGCGGCGACCGGCCGCCCACCGAGCGCAGCTTCGGCGACCGTCCGCCGCGGACCGGCGATCGCCCTGAGCGCAAGTTTGGCGGAGAGCGCAAGTTCTCTCGCGGCGCTGAAGGCGATCGGGGCGAGCGCAAGTTCGGTGCCGGCGCGCGCGGGCCGCGCAAGGAGTTTGGCGACCGTCCCTCGCGCGGCGAGAGCAAGCCGTGGCAGAAGCGCGGCGCGGATGGCGATCGCCCGGAACGCAGCCCGCGTCCGCCGCGCGAAGGCGGCCGCAGCTTCGATCGCCCGCGCACCCAGCGCAGCAGCGAGGATCGTCCGAAATTCGACAGGCCCAAATTCGACAAGCCGAAGTTCGACCGCCCGCGGGATCGGGGCGAGGAGCGCAGCTTCGACCGGCCGCGCCGTCCCGAGGGGCGCACCGACTGGCAGGAGCATCCGCGCAGCGAACGCCGTGGCCGCGACGGCTTCTCCGAGCGGCCGCGCCGCGACAATGAAGACGACAGCAAGGTCTTCGCCAAGCGTCCGGCGTTCGGCGGCCGCGGCGCCTATCGCGAGCGCAAGCCCGAGACCGACAAGCGCAGCGCCCGCGTTGCCGCCGAGCCGGCCGCACCGAAGAAGGCCGGCGAGCGCATCGCCAAGGTGCTGGCCCGCGCCGGCCTCGCCTCGCGCCGCGACGCCGAGGAGATGGTCACGCAGGGCCGCGTGACGGTGAACGGCCGCGTCATCAACTCCCCCGCGCTCGATGTCACCGAGAATGACGTGATCCAGGTCGACGGCGCGCCGCTGCCGGAGCGCGAGCGCACGCGGCTGTTTCTGTATCACAAGCCGCGCGGGCTGATGACGACGCACAGCGACCCCGAGGGGCGGCCGACGGTGTTCGACAATCTGCCCGAGGGCCTGCCACGGCTGATCTCGATCGGCCGACTCGACTTCAACACCGAAGGGCTCTTGCTGCTCACCAATGACGGCGGCCTCGCGCGCGTGCTGGAATTGCCGGACACCGGCTGGACGCGGCGCTATCGCGTCCGCGCCCATGGCGAGATCACACAGGCGCAGCTCGATCAGCTCGCCGCGGGCGTCGAGGTTGACGGCGTCAAATACGGCCCGATCGAAGCGACCTTGGAGCGCGATCAGGGCGCCAATGTCTGGCTCGTCGTCGCGATCCGCGAGGGCAAGAACCGCGAGGTTCGCAACGTGCTCGCGCATCTCGGCCTCGAAGTGAATCGCCTGATCCGCGTCTCCTACGGTCCGTTCCAGCTGCTGGAGCTGCCCGAGGGCGAGGTGCAGGAAGTCAAGACGCGGGTGCTGCGCGAGCAGCTCGGCGAGAAGGTCATTGCGCAGTCGGGTGCTGATCTCGGTCCTGCGGGCAAGGGCAATCGCGAGCCGTTGCCGGACCCGAAGCCCAAGCCGAAGCGCGAGGTCGTCGCCGACCGCAAGGGCCGCCGCGTGCTCGTCCAGCGTACCGGCAGCGAGGAAGCGCGCGAGCGCCACGAAGCCGAGGCGCGTTCCCCCGGTCCGCCGCGGCGGCCGAAGCGCGGCTATCACGGCAAGCGCGATATCACGCCGCAGGATGACGAGTAGGGTGTTGCGATGCGTGTCGTCGGTGGACGGCTGAAGGGCCGCAACATCGCTTCGCCTGCGTCGCGTGACATCCGGCCGACGCAGGACCGGCTGCGCGAGGCGCTGTTCAACATCCTCGTCCACGCCTACGAGGATCCGATCGAGGGCGCACGCGTGCTCGATTTGTTTGCCGGCACCGGCGCGCTCGGCATCGAGGCGACCTCGCGCGGCGCGGCGTTCACGCTGTTCGTCGACAACGGCGCCGAGGCAAGGGCGCTGCTGCGCAACAATGTCGAATCGCTCGGGCTCGGCGGCGTCACCAAGGTCTACCGCCGCGACGCCACCGATCTCGGACCGGCGCATCCGGTCGAGCCGTTCTCGCTGGTGTTCCTCGATCCGCCCTATGGCAAGGGCTTGGCCGAGAAGGCGCTGGCCTCGCTGCGCGACGGCGGCTGGCTCGTGCCATCGGCGCTGCTCGTGGTCGAGGAGTCCAAGGCTGCCGCGTTCAAGGCGCCCGAGGGGTTCGAAGAGCTCGAGCGCCGCGCTTACGACGACACGGAGTTCGTGTTCCTGCGCCGGTCCTGATCCTCGCTCGCTGTCGCCCCTGCGAACGCAGAGGCCCATAGCCACAGGATTGCGTTGGGAGGCTGGCTGCTCGTAACGTCGTTCATGTCCCTGACTGCTGCTGCGGCGTATGGGTCCCGGATCGGCGCCGCCGGACGGCGCTACGCGCCGCCGGTGGCTTGTCCGGGACGACACCGGATTTGTAGCTATCGTCGTGGCCTCAATCGTAGCCGCTATCTCCTCCCAAACAGCTTCTCGACATCCGCGAGCTTCAGCTCGACATAGGTCGGGCGGCCGTGATTGCACTGGCCCGAGTTCGGCGTGTCCTCCATCTCGCGGAGCAGCGCATTCATCTCTTCTGGCTTGAGGCGGCGGCCGGCGCGGACCGAGCCGTGGCAGGCCATGGTGGCTGCGACGTGCATCAGGCGGCGCTCCAGCGGCAGCGCCTCGCCCCATTCCTCCATGTGCTCGGCGAGGTCGCGCAGCAAGCCTGCGGCATTGATCTTGCCGAGCAGCGATGGCGTCTCGCGCACGGCGACGGCGCCGGGGCCGAAGGACTCGATCGCGAGGCCGAACGAGGCCAGCTCATCGGTGCGCGCGAGCAGTGACTCGACGGTGGCTTCGTCGAGCTCGACGATGTCCGGGATCAGCAGGATCTGCCGCTGCACGCCATGCGCCGCCAGCGAGGCCTTGAGCCGCTCATAGACGATGCGCTCATGCGCGGCGTGCTGGTCGACGATGACGAGGCCGTCCCGGGTCTGTGCAACGATGTAGGTGTCATGGATCTGGGTGCGCGCGGCGCCGAGCGGACGGTCGAGCAGGTCAGGCGTCGCCGGCTGCTCGTGCAGCCGAACGTCGGCGCGCGGGCCGCCGACGTCGAACGCCGCTTGAGAGGATTCCGCAAGCCCGAACGACCCGAGATCTGGTGAGGGCGCCGCCGCAGGGAAGGAGCCGCCGAAATGCGGCATCACCGGCGCCGACGGCGAGCGCTGCCAGTCCCAGTTCATCGGACCGACGTTGGGTCGCGGCGGCGCGAACGCCGGGCGGAATGCGGCGATGGTCGCGCCGCCGTCATTGGCCGCGGTGCGGCGGCCTTCGCGGGCGAGACCTTCCTTCAGCGCGTGGATGATCAGCGCGCGCACCAGGCCGGCATTGCGGAAGCGCACCTCGGTCTTGGCCGGATGCACGTTGGCGTCGACCTCGCGCGGATCGAGCGTCACAAACAGCGCCACCAACGGATGCCGGTCACGCGGCAGATAGTCGGCATAGGCGGCGCGCACCGCGCCGAGGATCAGCTTGTCGCGCACCGGGCGGCCATTGACGAACAGATACTGGCCGAGCGCATTGGCGCGCGTCAGCGCCGGCGCCGCGGCGAAGCCTTCGACGACAACGTGATCGCGCTCGCTGCGCACCGCGATCGCATGGCTGCGGAAGTCGGCGCCGAGGATGTCGCCGAGCCGCGTCAATTGGCCCGGCGGGCCGGGCAGCGCGGCGGCCCAGGTCACCGGCGCGCGCTCCTCGCCGGCGAGGGTGAAGGCGATGTCGGGCCGCGCCATCGCCAGCCGCCGCACCACCTCGCGGATCGCCTCGGCCTCGGTGCGGTCGGTCTTGAGGAACTTCAGCCGCGCCGGCGTGGCGTGGAAGAGGTCGGTGACCTCGACGCGGGTGCCTTGGTTCAGCGCGGCCGGCACGATCGGGGACTTGTCGCCGCAATCGACTTGAAGCGCCCAGGCGTGCGGCTCGCTTTTGTGTCGCGTCGTGATCGACAGCCGCGCCACCGAGCCGATCGAGGGCAGCGCCTCGCCGCGAAAGCCGAGCGTGCGGATCTGCAGCAGATCCTCGTCGTCGAGCTTGGAGGTGGCGTGGCGCTCGACCGCGAGCGCGAGATCGGCCGCAGTCATGCCGCCACCATCGTCTGATATGGCGATCTTCCGCCGCCCGCCGCCGTCGGTGAAGATGTCGATGCGGCTGGCGCCGGCATCGATGGCGTTCTCGACCAGCTCCTTGACCACGCTCGCCGGCCGCTCGACCACCTCGCCGGCGGCGATGCGGTTGACGATCTGTTCGGGGAGCTGGCGGACGGGCATGGTGCGAACGAACTTGAAAGCTGGCTGGCTTGGATCTTGAAGGCGCGCGGCGCTGCGGCGGCCACGCTGCAAATGTGGGACGAGAATAGCTTTTTTCATGCGCTGCGGCAGAGAAAAGCAACCTTCTCCAACGGGATTGTGAGGCGGGCGGGGCCAGTATATCGTTTCGCAAAAATAACGATCAGCCGGAGGAAGACCATGTGCCATCTGTTCGCACACCAGCCTCAGCGCGATTATGAGTCGCAGACCCGTAGTTTGCGGATCGGCGGCCATAGCACGTCGATCCGGCTCGAAATGGCGTTCTGGGACACGCTCGAGGAGATCGCCGCCAAGGAAGGCATGAGCCTCGCGAAGTTCGTGACCACGCTGTACGCCGAGGTGCTCGACCACCACGGCGAGGTGAGGAATTTCGCCTCGCTGCTGCGCTGCTCCTGCCTGATCTATCGGGCGAAGGCGACCGCCGCGGTGCCGGATTTTCGCGCGCCGGCGGCGATCATGGACGCGGCGGAGTAGCCACGCGTCTGCTGTCTCGTCTCCCTCCCCCGCCTGCGGGGAGGGCGGGGGTGGGGGCGCCACACGGGCAGTCTTTCCTGCGCGCGCTTCATGGGCAGTCTTTGTGGAGCGTTCCCCCACCCGCATCGCATCTTCGATGCGATGCGACCTCCCCCGCAAGCGGGGGAGGCGCTGACTGCATTCGCGGCGGGTGAGGTGCGCACCCATCACGCGTTGCTAATCAGATCTCCTTCTTCTGCATCGCTCCGGCGATGTAGTCGGCCTGGCGGATCGCCAGCGCCACGATGGTCAGCGTCGGATTGCACGCCGCACCGGTCGTGAACTGACTGCCGTCCGACACGAACAGGTTCTTGATGTCGTGGGTCTGGCCGAACTTGTTGACGACGCCGTCCTTGGCCTTCTCGCTCATCCGGTTGGTGCCGAGATTGTGCGTCGAGGGATAGGGCGTGGTCGGGTAGGTCACGGTGGCGCCGACCGCTTCGTAGATCGCCGAGCCTTGCTTGTAGGCGTGGGCGCGCATCGCGACGTCGTTGGGGTGGTCGTCGAAATGCACCGACGCCACGGGCATGCCGAACTTGTCCTTGGCGACCGGATCGAGCGTGATGCGGTTGGTCTCCTGCGGCATGTCCTCGCCGACCAGCCACATGCCGGCCATGCGCGGATAGGTCTCCATCGCCGCGGTGAAGCTGCGGCCCCAGGCGCCGGGGTTGAGGAACGCCGCCATGAACGGCAGGCCGAGCGACAGCGTCTCCATCTCATAGCCGCCGACGAAGCCGCGCTTCGGATTGAACGCCGCCTCGTCGCGCACGATGCCAGCCATCGTGGTGCCGCGATACATGTGCACCGGGTTTTCGAACGTCGCATAGACGCTGCCGGTCATGTGCCGCATGTAGTTGCGCCCGACCTGGCCGGAGGAGTTGGCGAGGCCATCCGGGAACATGTTCGAGGCGCTGTTGAGCAGGAGGCGCGGGCTCTCGATCGAATTGCCGGCGACCGCGACGATGCGGGCCTTCTGCAGCTGCATCTTGCCCTGGCTGTCGGCATAGACCACGCCGGTCACCTTGCCGGAGGCGTCATGCTCGATCTTGATCGCCATGCTGCCGGATCGCACTTCGAGATTGCCGGTGGCCTCGCCCTTCGGAATCTCCGTGTAGAGCGTCGACCATTTCGCACCGGACTTGCAGCCCTGGAAGCAGAAGCCGATCTGCTGGCACGAGCCGCGGCCGTCGCGCGGCTGCGAGTTGATCGCCATGTTGCCGGTGTGCACGGTCTTGTAGCCGAGCTTGCGGGCGCCGGCTTCGAGCACCTTGAAATTGTTGTTGCCGGGCAGGCCGGGAATGTCGTTGGTGCGGGTCACGCCCATCTTGAACTCGGCCTTGGCGTACCACGGCTCCATCTCGGCGAGCGTCACCGGCCAGTCCATGAGGCTCGAGCCGGGGACGCCGCCATAGGTGGTGCGGGCCTTGAACTCGTGCTCGTCGAAGCGCAGCGAGGCGCCGGCCCAGTGCACGGTCGAGCCGCCGACCGCCTTGACAATCCAGGCCGGCAAATTGGCGAAGTCCTTGGCGACACGCCAAGTGCCCGAGGTCGTGCGCATGTCGGTCCAGGCGAGCTGGGTGAAGCTCTCCCATTCGTCATTGATGAAGTCCGGAATCTCGTAGCGATTGCCGGCCTCCAGTATGACGACCTTGATGCCCTTCTGGGCGAGCTCGTTCCCGAGCGTGCCGCCGCCGGCCCCCGAGCCGATGATGACGACGACGCTCGAATCGTTCTGGTCGAATTTTGCCATGGTGGTGTCCTCCGTGTTCTCTTCGTTGTTCGCCGGCGTCAGGCTTTCGGCAGCCAGTCGATGTCGGAGAAGCCACGGTTGATGTAGCCGCCATGCTCGGCGGAGGAGCCCTCGTAGCCGAACTTTGGCCAGAGCTCTTTCTGATTGTAGAGCGACACCACGAGGTCGCCGCGCAGGGTCTTGAAGAACATGGTCTGCTCGATGCCCTGGAGCAGCGCGACGCGGTCGGCCTCCCACGGCACCTGCGCATAGGGCACCTTGTGGCGATCCTTCGCGTCCTGATCGAGCCGGGCGACGCCGTCATTGATCATCGCCTTGACCGCGGCATCTTCCGCCGCCTTGCCGTCCCACGGCTTGACCGCGGTGATGTAGTAGCGGTCGGCGAGGAAGTCGTGCGGGTAGATGTCGCGCGCGACCTTCACCAGCGTCTTCAGCGTCGCCGGCGTCAGCGCCTTGGCATCCTCGGCCCAGGCATCGGTGATCCCCAGCCCGGTGGCGGAGGCGACAGCGGCGGCCGGCACGGTCGAGGCCGCGCCCTTGAGAAAAACGCGGCGGTCGTATTTGTTGCGGCGATCGACTTCTCTCATGGGTATCCTCCGTGGGTTTTTTGCTTATGTATTTGCGTCGTTCTGCGGCTAGCCGAAGCGGCCGCCGCGCTGGATGACCTCGATCTTGTAGCCGTCGGGGTCGCTGACGAAGAAGAACCGCGCCAGCGTCGCCCCATTGTGCTTGAAATCGCGCAACGGGCCCGGCGCCAGCTTCTCGCGCTCGAAGCGGGCGTGCTCGGCGTCGAGATCGTCGACGACGACGGCGAGATGGCCGTAGCCGTCGCCGAGCGTGTACGGCTCCTTGCGGTCGTAGTTGACGGTGAGCTCGACCTCGAACGGCGAGGAGGGATGGCGCAGATAGATCAGCGCGAAGCCGTCGAAGCGGAGGTTGTCGGCGATCTCCAGGCCGAAGGCGCGCTTGTAGAAGTCGAGCGCTTTCGCTTCGTCGAAGACGCGGATCATGGAGTGTACGGGCTTGGCCATCTCAATTGTCCTTCAAATAGTTGATGATCGTGGCGCGCACGTCGGGCTTGGCCTGGCGATAGGCCATCACGGCGCCGGGGATCAGCTCTTGCGGATTGGTCAGCCAGGCGTCGAGCTTGGCCTCGTCCCAGGTGAAATCGGCCTTGGCGAAGCCGGCCGAATAGCGGAAACCTTCGATCGAGCCGGCGCGGCGGCCGACGATCTTCGACAGCGGCGGCCCCTGCCGCATCGGCTCGGCGCTGCTCAGCGTATGGCAGACGCCGCATTGCTGCTTGAACAGGGTGGCGCCGTCGACGGGCTTCGGCGCGGGCAGCGTCATCTGCGCCGACGCGATCGTGGTGCTCAGCACCGCGCCAATGAATGCCCCGCACAGAAGAAGCGCATCTTGCGCCGCACGCCGTCCCGCCATCGTTCCTCGCTCGCAATTTTTCCGGAGCGTAGGTCGCAGGTGGCGCGCCGTGGTAGTAGCCGGCTGTTTCAGCGGGAACAAAGCGTGCGCAGCAGTCGTGCGCGCCGCAGGAATGTCAGCGTTACGGACTAATCGTCGAAACGGCGCGCCCCGCGCCCCGCCTTGACGTCGCTGCGGAGCTTCTTGCCCTCGAGCCGGCGCTGCTTGGAGCCGAAGGTCGGCTTGGTCGGGCGCCGCACCTTCGGCCGCACCATCGCTTCGCGCAGCAGCGTGACCAGCCGCTCGATCGCATCGGCCTTGTTGCGCTCCTGGGTACGGAAGCGCTCGGCCTGGATCACGATGACGCCGTTCTTGGTCATGCGCTGGCCGGCCAGCCGCGCCAAACGTGCCGCAGCATCCTCCGGCAACGTGATGCGGCTGGTGTCGAAGCGCAGTTGCGCCGACGTCGACAGCTTGTTGACGTTCTGGCCGCCAGGGCCGGAGGCGCGGACGAACGAGATCTCGATGTCGTTCTCGTCGATGGCAAGGTCGCGGGAAATCCGCAGCATGGAGCACCAGGGGGAATCGAGGCTTTCGCGTGCACCATAGCGGTTTTAGGGGCGGCGTGCGCGGGTTCGCGTCGACGGCACCGTTGACCCGGGACAGTCATCACAATCTCCGCTGTCATCCCGGCGAACGCCGGGATCCATACCCCAGGGAGCAGTTTGGGGCAGGCGGGTCATTGACATCTCGTCCCCATCATTTCGGCTGCGGCGTATGGGTCCCGGATCTGCGCGCGCCTTGCGCGCTTGTCCGGGACGACAGCGGTTGGTGTGGCGGACTTCACGGTTCAAACAGCGGGGACGATCAGCTAGGACACGGCTTCGCGCTCTCGCGGCATGCCTGCCCGAGGCTTGCATCGTCGTGGCCCTCGCTGAGAATGCAGAGGGCGCGGGGAATGCCGGGCGCTGGCCGCACCCATGGCCCGCCTGCGAAAAAAATGCAGGCGGCAGGTACCACAGGTTCAGCCGAGGCATCCCGGCATTCCCCGCGCGACGGTCTTCACGCTTATACGCGCTCTCCTCGGTGCACCGGGCTTGTTGGCCACCGTCGCCCGCCGGATCATCATCACCGGCGAGCTTGGCATCAGCGTCGGGATGCCAGGACCACGCGACTTCACGTCCGCGACAGATCGTTCGTCCGCGCCTTCGCTCAGAAGACGCTGCGATCTCTCGCGGCCATCGCATCCCCGCCTCGCGTGTCGTGACGATCGCGATGCGCCCCTCTGCGGTGAGGCGGGATAAGGAGAGTTGATCATGAATTCGGAAAAATAGCAAGATAATTATTCGTATGTGACGTCGGTGTGTTGGCCCCGCTGTCGTCCCGGGCAAGCCGTCGGCGCCGCGAAGCGGCGTCGATGGCGCCGACCCGGGACCCATACGCCGCAGCAGATGTGAGGCGCGAGATGCCCAACACCAGCCTGCCCCAAACACCTCCCTGGGGGTATGGGTCCCGGCTCAAGGCCGGGACGACACCATTTTTGTCGATGCCGCGGTGGGAAGCCACGAGCAGCCGTCATGGCCGGGCTTGTGCAGCCTGCGCGGCTGAAGTCGCTTTGGAGTGGCGAAGGCTCGGCCATCCACCTGCGTCAATTGCCCCAAAACGTGGATGCCCGGGACAAGCCCGGGCATGACGTCGCCATTGATAGTTATTCTGCGTCGTTGCAGGCGAGCGCGCCTTCGCAAGCTCAGTTCGTCTTCGTCACCGGAGCCGTGACTGGGGCTTGCGCCGGTTCGGCGGCCGCCTGCGGCGTGCGGCCGACGACCGCGGTCAGCAGGCCCTGGCTCCAGAGCTGCTTGGCCGCCTTCTTGGCGTCATCGAGCGTCACCGCATTCACGATCTCGCTGCGCTTCTCGATGTAGTCGATCGGCATCTTGTCGAGCTGGTATTGCAGCATCGCCTGCGCCAGCTTGGAGGAGGTGTCGAGCGCGAGCATCTGCGAGCCGTTGATGTAGGACTTGGCCTCGTCGAGCTCCTGCTGGGTCGGGCCTTCCTCCGCCATGCGGCGGATCTCCTGCTCGACGGCCGCGATGGTCTCGCCGGCGCGGTCAAAGCGGGTGGCGGTGTTGCCGATGAACAGCGCCGAATGATCCATCCACAGCAGCGCGTCGTAGACGGAGTAGGCGAGGCCGCGCTTCTCGCGCACCTCCTTGTAGAGCCGCGACGACAGGCCGCCGCCGCCGAGGATGTGGTTGACCACATAGGCCGCCATGAAGTTCGGGTCGTGGCGGCGGATGCCGGGACCGCCGAAGGTGATCACCGTCTGCGGCACGTCGAGCGGCACCAGCGCACGCTGCGGCGGCCTGGTGGCGACGACGTCGGGCACTGGCGTCAAAGTGGCCTTGGCGGGCAGGCTGCCAAACGTCTGGTCGAGCAGCTTGCCGAGCGTGGCCGGGTCGACGTCGCCGACAACCGCGACCTTGAGCGTGTCCTTGGCGAGCACGCGGCCGACATAGGCCTTGAGATCGTCGACGGTGATGGTCGGCACGCTGTCCAGCGTGCCGTTGGCCGGACGGCCGTAGGGGTGGTTGGGGAAGGCAAGCTCGAGGAACTTGCGGCCCGCCAGCGAGCTCGGATTGGTGGTCTCGCGGCGCAGGCCGGAGATCACCTGCGAGCGGATGCGCTCGACGTCGGCGCTGTCGAAATGCGGCGACGTCAGCGCCGTCCGCAGCAGCTCGAACGCCTCGTCCTTGTTGTCGCGCAGCATGCGCAGCGAGCCGCGGAATTGATCGCGCGAGATCTGGAAGGAGAGCTCGATGGCGCGGCGGTCGAGCCGCTCGTGGAAGGTCTTGGAGTCGAGATCGCCGGAGCCTTCGTCGAGCAGGTCGGCCACGAGATTGCCGACGCCGGGCTTGCCGACGGGGTCCTGCGAGGCGCCGCCCTGGAACGCATATTCCATCGCGATCAGCGGCACGGTGGCGTCCTGCACGAACCAGGCTTCGATGCCGCCGGGCGACACCAGGTGCTGGATCTTGGTCGCCGCATGGGCGGCAGGAGCGATCGTGAGCGCGGCGGCGCCGACGGCGAGCGCGCAGGCGAAGCGGCGGGCGAAGGTCATTGTGTTCATCACGACCGCTTCTCCTCGCGCTTGGCCGCATTGTCCTTGATCAGATAGCCGGTGACCGAGCGCTTCTTCTGCAGCCAGGTCTGCGCGGCGGCGCGGACCTGCTCGGCGGTCACGGCCCGGATGCGGTCGGGCCAGCTCCTGATGTCCTCGATGCTGAGACCTGTGGTGAGGCCGCCGCCATACCAGCGTGCCATGGTCGCCTGGTTGTCATTGGCGTAGATCGCCTCGGCGATGAGCTGCGTCTTGACGCGTTCGAGATCCTCGGCGCGGACCGGGTTTTGCGCGATCTCCGCGATGACGCTGTCGACGACAGCCTCGACCTGGGCGAAATCGACGCCCGGACGCGGCGCGACCGCGATCGAGAACTGGCTCGGATCGAGCGACGTGCCCTGATAGGACGCGCTGGCATTGACCGCGAGCGGCTTGTCGACGACCAGCGCACGGTAGAGATAGGAGTTGCTGCCGCTGCCCATCAGTTGCGCCAGCACGTCCAGCGCGGCCGACTGGCCGGGGGCCGCCGTGGTGGCCGAGGGCACCAGATAGAAGCGGCGCATCGACGGCTGCTCGACGTGCGGGTCGGCCAGCGTGACCGTGCGCGGCGCCACCGGCTCGGGCTCCTGCGGCCGCAACCGGCGCGCGGGGATGTCGGGTTGCGCGGGAATCTTGGCGAAGGTCTGCTCCACGAGCGGGCGCACTTCCTTGGCGTCGGTGTCGCCGGCGATCACCAGGATGGCATTGTTGGGCGCGTAGAAGCGGCGATAGAACGCCAGCGCATCCTCACGGCCGAGCTTCTCGATCTCCGGCCGCCAGCCGATCACCGGGCGGCCATAGGGGTGGTTGACGTAGAGCGCCGCCATGATCTGCTCGTTGAGACGGGCTTCCGGCGAGTTGGCGACGCGCATGTTGTACTCTTCGAGCACCACGTCGCGCTCGGGCAGCACGTTCTCGTCCTTCAGCACGAGACCGGTCATGCGGTCGGCCTCGAACTCCATCATCTTCGGCAATTGATCGCGCGGCACGCGCTGGAAGTAGCCGGTGTAGTCGACCGAGGTGAAGGCGTTCTCATTGCCGCCGATCTTCAGGACCGTCTTGGAGAACTCGCCGGCGGGATGCTTCTCGGTGCCCTTGAACATCAGATGTTCGAGAAAGTGCGCCAGGCCTGACTTGCCGGGCGTCTCGTCGGCGGAGCCGACCTTGTACCAGATCATCTGCGTCACGACCGGGGTGCGGTGATCCTGGATGACGACGACCTGCAGGCCGTTGGGGAGGGTGAAGCTGGTGGGGGGCTCGGAGGCGAACGTCGTTTGCGCCGAAGCGCCGGCCGTGAACGCGATGAGGGAGACGAGCGCGGCGGCGACGGATTTGAACCGGTGCGAGGACATCATGATCCTTCTGGAGGCCCGCAGGGAGGGGCGATCGGGTTTGAGCGCAGCATGCTACATCGCGCCGGACGGCGCCCGACGTCACAAAACGGCGACATCGTGCCGCCGCGAGACATTAAATTTCGCTAACGCCAGCGAAGCCGGCATCTCCGGGCGAACGGGGCGGTGCCGCCGTCACCGTTCCTTGCCGGTCATGATGTCCATCTGCTTGCCGCCGATCGGCTCCTGCTTGCCGGTGCCGTAGGCATAGCTCGGCGACGGCGTCTGATAGCCGGGCGGCGGCTGGGTCAGGCTCTCACGCTGCGGCTCGCTGGTGAACGGCTTGGTCTCGCTGTCGCTGCCCTTGAACATGCCGAACAGGCCGCCTTTGAAGCCCAACTGTGAGGGGCTCATCATCGGGTTGTTGGCGACGCCGGGCTGAATCGGCTCAGTCGACTTGGCGGCGGCCGTCCGCCCCATCTTCATCTCGGCCGGGGTCAGCGGGCGGGCCGCATTGACCGGATCCTTGTTTTCCTTCTTGCGCGCGGCGGCCGCGGCACGGCGTTGCTGCTCGTCGGGGTCCTTCGGCCAGTTCGGCGCGGTCGCCTGCGCCGCGGCGGCCGGCGGCGGCAGATCGAGCTTGGGCGGCACCACCAGCGGCGACCGCTCGCGGTATTCGATGGAGGGCGTCTCCATGTTGGTGCCGCCGAGGCCGCGCATCAGATTATCGATGATCTTCTCTTCGAAGGTCTTGTCGTCTTCCTCGTCGTCCTGGGCACGGGCGGCGCCGGCGGCCATGACGAGGCCGATGCCGAGCGCGACGGCGGACAGCCGCAGGGCGCGAATGGCCGCGTGGGTCACGATCCGGCCGCTGACTTCGGTCTTGCGCATGGCTTTTCCCGTCCTCGCTTGTGCAGTGCTCGGGCTCCGACGAACCGGCCGCGAATCCACCGATTTGGACGCTCGCCGCAGGCGGCTGGTCCGGTCACCGCGCCAGTCCCGAAAACGTGAAGAACCTCAGGCTCTTGGCTCCGGGACAGCACCGGCCGGTATCGACCCCGATCAGGGCGCTTTTGCGGCATGAGCCCCGAAGAAGGAGTCATACAGCAGGCCCGCCACCCCGGCAACGATGGCCACGTCCGCCATGTTGAAGATGTACCAGTTGTAGACCGTGCCGCCGATCTGGATGTGGAACAGCGCGAAATCGACCACCGCGCCATAGGCCAGCCGGTCGATGCCGTTGCCGATGGCGCCGCCGATGATCAGGCCGAGCGCCGCCGTCGCCAGCTTGCTTTCCGCACGCGCCATCCAGATGCCGAGGGCGACCACCGCGACGGCCTTCACCGCCATCAGCCCATATTGCGCCAGCGCGCTCTCGCTCTGCAGCCAGCCGAAGCTGATGCCGATGTTCCAGGCGAGGTAGAGGTCGAAGAACGGGGTGATCTTGACGGTGCCGCGGTTGGGCAGGTCGAACACGTACAGCAGCCACAGCTTGGAGGCCTGGTCGATGACCAGGGTGGCGAAGCCGGCGATGAGGCCGAGACGGAGGCGAGGGGTCATTGCAAGCCGGTGAGTTGACCACCAAGCCGGCCGCAAACACAGCTGTCGTCCCGGCGAACGCCGGGACCCATACCGCGGACAGCCGATTGGTGAAAAGGACTCGGAGTCATCAGTCTTTGCCTACCAAGACGGCCGGTGGTTATGGGTCCCCGCGTGCGCGGGGACGACGGCGGAGTGTGACGCGCGATCGCGCATCACACGCCCACCCCCAGCGCCTTCCATTCGCGCAGCGCCTGCGCGTCGCGCGGGGACACGTCGGGATAGTCCTTGTCGTCGCCGACGCTCTCCAGGATCTTCCAGGAGCGGGCGCACTTCTTGCCCACGGCCTTCTCGACGACCACCGCCACGCCCGGCACCGCATCGAGCCGGAACGCATCGGCCGGCGCGTCGCCCTCGCGGACCTCGTAGTTCGAGGTGATGCAGACCTCGGCCAGATCCGTATCGAACAAGGTGCCGAGCAGCGCGCGGTCGGCGACGTAGATGATCGGCGAGGCCTCGAGCGAGGAGCCGATGGTCTTGGCGGCGCGGGCGAGCTCCAGCGCGCCGGTGACGACGCGCCTGACGTTGCGGATGGTCTCCCACTTCGTCGCGAGCGCGTCGTCGCGATAGCCGTCCATCGCCTCCGGGAACAGCGTCAGATGCACCGACGGCTCGGCGTCCGGCCTGTACATGCGCCACGCCTCGTCGGTGGTGAAGGACAGCACCGGCGCCAGCCATTTCAGGACGGCATCGCAGATCAGGTCGATCGCGGTCAGCGCCGCCTTGCGCGCCACCGACGACGGCGGATCGCAATACAGCGTGTCCTTGCGGATGTCGAAATAGAACGCCGACAGCTCGGTGTTCATGAACGCTGCCAGGCTCGCGATCACGGTCTTGTAGTCGAACGCGGCGTAGGCGCGGGTGATGGTCTCGGCCTGCTGCGAGAGCTGATGCAGCATCAGCCGCTCCAGCTCCGGCATATCCGCGAACGCGACCGCATCGCCGCGCTTGTAGTGGTGCAGGGTGCCGAGCATCCAGCGGATGCTGTTGCGCAGCTTGCGGTAGGTCTCGATGGTGTTCTTGAGGATCTCCGGGCCGATGCGCTGGTCGTCGGCATAGTCTGTGGCGCAGACCCATAGGCGCAGGATGTCGGCGCCGGAGTCCTTGATCACCTTCTGCGGCTCGACGGTGTTGCCGAGCGACTTCGACATCTTGCGGCCGTTCTCGTCGAGCGTGAAGCCGTGCGTCAGCACCACGTCATACGGCGCGCGGCCGCGGGTGCCGCAGCTTTCCAGGAGCGACGAGTGGAACCAGCCGCGATGCTGGTCGGAGCCTTCCAGGTACATCACGGTGTCCCGGCCGCCGTCGACTTTGCGCTTGATGCCGGCGAGGCCGGGGAAGTGCACGGGGTCTTCGAGCACGAAGGCATGGGTCGAGCCGGAGTCGAACCAGACGTCGCAGATGTCGTCGACCTTCTTCCAGTCCTCGTTGGCGCGTGAGCCGAGGAAGCGCTCGCGCGCGCCGTCGGCGTACCAGGCGTCGGCGCCTTCCTTGGCGAAGGCGTCTGCGATGCGGGTGTTGACGGTCTCGTCCTGCAGGATCTCGGCGGAGCCGTCGCCGGTCTCGCGCACGAATACCGCGATCGGCACGCCCCAGGCGCGCTGGCGCGAGATCACCCAGTCCGGGCGGTTGGCGATCATGCCGTTGATGCGGTTCTGGCCGGCGGCCGGCACCCACTGCGTGACCGAGATCGCGCGCAGTGCGCGGGCGCGCAAGGTATCGCCGGAATTCGCCTTGCCGTCGTCCGCGATGTCCTTGTCCATCGCGATGAACCATTGCGGCGTGTTGCGGAAGATCACCGGCTTCTTGGAGCGCCAGGAATGCGGGTACTGATGCTTCAGCCGGCCGCGCGCGAGCAGCATGCCCGCCTCGGTCAGCGCCTTGATGACGGCCTCGTTGGCGTCGCCCTTCTCGCCCTTGTCGTTGATGACGCGTTTTCCCGTGAAGCCCGGCGCATGGTCGGTCAGCGCGCCGTTCTCGTCGACGGTGTAGGGGATGGTGGTCGCAATGCCCCTGCCGTCGAGCTCGCGCCCATGCGCCATCCAGACGTCAAAATCCTCGCGGCCGTGGCCGGGCGCGGTGTGCACGAAGCCGGTGCCGGTGTCGTCGGTGACGTGGTCGCCGGGCAGCAGCGGCACTGTGAAGCCGTAGCCGCCGGCGAGGCCCTTCAGCGGATGGGCGCATTCGACGGCGTCGAGCGCGTCGCCGGGGACGTCGCGCAGCCTGTTGTAGCTCGTGACGCGCGCCTGCTTGAACACGCCGTCGGCCAGCGCATCGGCCAGGATCAGCTTGTCGCCGGTCTTGGCCCAGTTGTCAGCCGGCGCGTCGGTGACCTCGTAGAGGCCATAGGCGATCTTCGGCGAGAACGAGATGGCGCGGTTGCCGGGCAGGGTCCAGGGTGTGGTGGTCCAGATCACCACCGCGGCGCCGGCGAGCGTGCCATGCGCCGGCGAGGTCACCGGAAACTTCACCCACACCGTATCGGACTGATAGTCCTCGTACTCGACCTCGGCCTCGGCGAGCGCGGTCTTCTCGACCACGCTCCACATCACGGGCTTGGAGCCGCGATACAGCGTGCCGTTGGCGGCGAACTTCATCAGCTCGCGGGCGATCTGCGCCTCCGCCGGATAGGTCATGGTGGCGTAGGGATGATCCCAGTCGCCGATCACGCCGAGACGCTTGAACTCCTCGCGCTGCACGTTGAGCCAGTGATCGGCGTAGGCGCGGCACTCCCGGCGGAATGCAACCATGGCGGCGGAGTCGCGGAAGTCGGGCTTGGTCTTGCCCTTCTTGCGGTAGTTCTCCTCCTCGATCTTCCACTCGATCGGCAGGCCGTGGCAGTCCCAGCCGGGCACGTAGTTGGAGTCGTGGCCGAGCATCTGCTGGCTCTTGGTCACGACGTCCTTGAGGATCTTGTTCAGCGCGTGCCCGATGTGGATGTTGCCGTTGGCATAGGGCGGGCCGTCGTGCAGGACGAATTTCGGCCGTCCCTTGGCGGTCTCGCGCAGCTTGCCGTAGAGGTCGATATCGTTCCAGTACTTCAGGATCTCCGGCTCGCGCTGCGGCAGGCCGGCGCGCATCGGGAATTCCGTCTGCGGCAGATACAGGGTCTTGGAATAGTCCTTGGCGTCGGATTTTTGGGCGTCGGGCTTTTGCGGCTTTTCGGACATCGTGATCTGGCTGGCTGAGCTTTAAGAGGGCGCTGAGACGCGATTTCGATCGCGGGCGGCGGAACGAGCAGAGACATCCCGGTCTTGCGCCGAGCTCGAAGCTCAGGCGGAAGCCGGGCCGCTAATGCCGATGATGCGCCGTATCAACATGGGGCTCCCTCATAGCAGCCGCGCCGCGAAATCGCAAAGCGCAGTTCGCGGGGAGGCGGTCAGCCGATCTCGCCGAGCCGGGGGAAGAGGCCGGGGGCGGCCGCCAGCAGGGCGCGCGCCCGCGCGCTGTCGTCGTCCATCTGCCGGATCAGGGCCTCGATCGAGGTGAATTTGGCCTCCTCGCGGATGAAGCCGATGAAGGCGACGTCCAGGACCTCGCCGTAGAGGCTGTCCTTGAAATCGAACAGGAAGGTCTCGAGCAGCGGCGCGCCGTTGTCGAAGGTCGGCCGGCGGCCGAAATTGGCGACGCCGTCGATCAGCACCCGGTTCGCGCCGCGGCCGCGGCCGACCCGGACGGCATAGATGCCGTGGCGCAGCCCGCAATCGCGATCGAGCCGCATGTTGGCGGTGGGGTAGCCGAGGTCGCGGCCGCGCTTCTCGCCGTGGATGACCTCGGAGCTCACGAACCAGGGGCCGCCGAGCATCGCGGTCGCCTCGCTGACCTGACCCTCCGCCAGCGCTTCGCGGATCGCGGTGGAGGACACCGGCCGCTCGTCGATGTCGACATGGGCCTGGATGTCGACCTCGATGCCGAGCTTGGGCGCCTCGTTGGCGAGCAGGCTGGGCGAGCCGACGCGGCCCTTGCCGAAATGAAAGTCGTAGCCGACCGCGATCCCGGCGACTCCGAGCCGCCCGATCAGGTCATGGTGAATGAAGTCCTGCGCCGAGGTCTGGGCGCGGCCCTTGTCGAAGGTCATGACCACGGCGCCGGCAAGCCCGGTTCCGGCCAGCAGCCGCAGCTTGGCGGCCTCGTCGGTCAGGCGGAACTGCGGGGTGTTGGGGCTGAAGAAGCGCCGCGGATGCGGCTCGAAGGTCAGTGCCAGCGCCGGGCGCCCCTTCGCCTTGCCCATCTCGATGGCCGCCTCGATCACGGCCCGGTGACCGAGATGGACGCCGTCGAAATTGCCCATCGCCACCACCGCGCCCTTGAGGATGTCCGACGGCGGGGTGGAATCGCGGATGACCTTGAAATCGGGCATGTGACGGAAATATCTCGCAGATTTCGGTGGGCCGCCGGCGGGCGGGGATTGCCCTGACGGTGGGCGGCCGGCCCCGCGAAGTCAAGCCGAAGGGGTTCCTCCGCTCATGCAGCGCAGCAATAGCGACATGCAGCCGCAGCGCAGTTAACGCGCTGTTTAACGGCTGATGCTACTGCTCAGAGCGGATGGCGGGGTCGGTTACGACCCGTGCCGCAAGAGCGTTTTTGTAACAGTCTGCGCGTTGTGTTCGCGTCTGGGGGAGTCAAGATGGCGGTTGATTTGACGATGCCGGTGCTCGTCGTCGACGATTACAGCACCATGATCCGTATCATCAGGAATCTTCTCAAGCAGATCGGGTTCGAGGACATCGACGATGCCAGCGACGGCTCGATGGCCCTCAACAAGATGCGCGCCAAGAAATACGGCCTCGTGATCTCCGACTGGAACATGGAGCCGATGACCGGCTACGACCTGCTCCGCGAGGTCCGCGCCGATCCGAACCTGGCGACCACGCCGTTCATCATGATCACGGCGGAATCCAAGACCGAGAACGTGATCGCGGCCAAGAAGGCCGGCGTGAACAACTACATCGTCAAGCCGTTCAACGCCGCGACCCTGAAGACCAAGATCGACGCGGTATTCCCGGACATGGCGACGGCCTGACGCCCGCCTGATCCGCTCTCAAATGAAAGACGCCCGGCACCCGGCCGGGCGTTTTTCGTTTCAAGATCCGCTCACCATTTCAGCTCGCGCATCAGGGCGCGCGGCGGGTGGCCGAACAGCTCCTTGACCGACGCCGGGTCGAGCTGCTCGACGCCGGCGAACTCCTCGGAATGGATGCCGCGGGTGACGAACAGGCAGTCGATGCCGAAGCCGTGCGCGCCGGCGAGATCGGTGCGGACGGAATCGCCGATCGCCAGCACCTCCTCGCGCGCGACCTTCCGGCCGGCGTGCTGCTCGGCGAGCATCATGGCGCGCTCGTAGATCGGCCGGTGCGGCTTGCCGTAGAAGATCACCTCGCCGCCGAGCTCGCGGTAGAGCTCGGCGATGGCGCCGGCGCAATAGATCAGCCGGTCGCCGCGCTCGACCACGATGTCCGGATTGGCGCAGATCAGCGGCAGCTTGCGCTCGCGCGCGCGCAGCAGCATCGGCCGGTAGTCCTCGGCGGTCTCGGTCTCGTCGTCGTAGAGGCCGGTGCAGATGATGTAGGACGCTTCTTCGAGCGGCGACAGCGCCAGGTCGAGACCGCGATGAATGGAATTGTCGCGCTCGGGGCCGAGCCAGAACACCTTGCCGCCGGGATGATCGGCCACGTAGTGGCGGGTCAGGTCGCCGGAGGAGACGATGGCGCTGTAGACCTCGTCGGCGACGCCGAGCTTGCGCAACTGGCGCTGGACCGAATCGGCCGGCCGGGGCGCGTTGGTAATCAGGATCACCGTACCGCCCTGGCGGCGAAAGTGGTGCAGCGCGTCGCAGGCGTCGGGGAAGGACTCCAGCCCGTTATGGACCACGCCCCAGATGTCGCTCAGCAGCACCTGCTTGCGGCCGACCAGATCGCGCAGCCGCTCTTCGAAGCGGAGAACGGTCATGGCAGCCGGCTGATTTCAGAGGGTCCCGGCGGCACGGCGGGCGAGGGCGGCATTGCCGCTGCGCGTCGAAGCATTGGTGTGTGACGCGTCCAGAGAGGTGGTGCCGGCGGCATTGGGGTCCTGAATCTTGATATCCTGCCCGCCCGATGGGCCGGCGGCGGCCTCGCCGGTAGCAGATGCGCCCTCGGGTCGCAATGGGCGGGGCGGCGCGAACAGGAAGCCCTGGCCGAAGCGGACGTCGTAGTCGAGCAGGTCGACGACGCTGTTCTCGCCTTCGATCCGCTCGGCGATCAGGTCGATGCCGAAACGGCCCAGCAGATCGGAGAGATCGGTCGGGTGAATGTCGGAGGCCGAGCTCTGCTTGGGGTCGAGCAGCAGCGCGGCCGGGACCTTGATGAAGCGGACACCGCGATCGGCGAGCTCGCGCGGCTCGAACCGGAGGTCGGTGACATGGTCGATCGAGAAGCGGTAGCCGCGCTGGGCCAGGGCCGCGAGATGCTCGGCCCCGGTCGGGCCGAGGCTGCGCAAGGTCGACTGCTTGAATTCGAGCACGAAGGACGGCGCCAGGGCGCGATTCGCTTCGAGGAAATCGAGGCATTGTGAAAAGTTGGCGGGGCTGCTGAGGGTCGCCGCGGAGATGTTGCAGAAGATGCCGACGTCCTTGTTGCGAACCATCAGGCGGCGCAGCACCTGGACGCAGCGAAGCAGAACCATGTGGTCGATGCGCCCGACCAGGCCGGCGGCTTCCGCGATGCCGATGAAGTCCTCGGCCGCGACCACCTGGTCGCGCTCGTCGCGAAGCCTCGTCACCGCCTCGTAGAAGCGCACCTTGCGCTGCGGCAGCGTCACCAGCGGCTGCAGGTAGATGTCGAGGCGGTTGTCCTCGATCGCGCCTTTGACCGCGGCGAGGATCTGCGGCTGGCTGCGCGGCACGGCGGGGGCAACCGGCGCCGACGGAGCCGGCGTCGTGATCTTGGAGGCTACTGGTACGGCAGTGACCGCCGGGGCCTGCGGTTTGGGCGGCAGGGGGGCGGCACCCGATGCCGCGCTGAACGTCCCGGGGGTCTCGGGCATCCTCTGCTCGATGTCGCTCGGCGGCAGCGCGGTCATCTCGCGCGCGCCGCTGGAGGAAGCGGCCGCCGGGAGCGGATGATCGGCCTCGCGAACCATGCCGGCAGCAGCTCCCGGCGGTGGTGCCGGCGGGATCGCCGCGATCAGGTCTTCATGCTGGGCCACGGTGACGGCGAGCTGCTTCATCAGTCCGCCGAGCTCGTTGATCTCGCCGATCACGCCCTGCAGGCGATCGGCGCTGACCGAACTCGACGACACGATGCGTCCCTCGACCGCCGACAGGCGTCGGCCGAACTCGGCGACCTGGCGCGCGAGGTCGGCGGTGCCGCGCGACAGATCGGCGATCTGGCTGCCGATATCGGTGCGGTCGCGCAGCCGCATCGACACGGCGTTGTAGAGAATCAGGAACGTCAGTGCGGCGAGCGCGACGATCGCGGATTCCGAGCCACTGATGCCGGCCACCGAATACAGGATCAGGCCGAGCGAGGCTGCGACCAGAACCATACAAATGGCAATGAAAATCGTGGAGATACGGATCATGCTGCGCGACGCTCCCAACCGAATGCAACCTTAGCACTTCTGTTGATTCGCGAGGATAGTCGGCGGGATTCAAATACCGGGAGAGGCCGATGATTTCCCGTCTGCGTGTCATTTACGCAAGTTCACCGGGGAAAGCGGAGTGTCATCGTAGTGTCGCCGACCCGTAGAACACCGGGGAAAGCGCCACGCGGACTCCAGACACATTGAGACATGCGCGCGATGCCCATGAGCTGATCAACGGGTGTTGCTGATCAACTCAACCGAGCCGGTGATTCTTCGATGTCCGTCGAACCGCGCCTGTCGCTGTCGGGGCAGGCTTACGCGCTGCGGTGACGCCGGCGCAAGGCCGCCACACCGAGCAGCAGTGCCGCAACGGCGACACCAACGGGCACGTTGACCCGGCCGAGTGCACCCGCAGCTCCGCTCCCGTGATTCGTGGAGGTCGATGACGGTGCCAGGGGGATGGTGTCGGGATCGATCTCGTCCGCGTCGGGTTCCCGGGCCACGGGCGCTGCGATCGCCACGCGCAGCCGGCTGGAGAGTGAAGGATAGTGCGGCGTCGGACTGCGCAACTTCACCGCCGCGATGATCGCGCAGATCACCGCCAGCGCGACCAGGATGCCGCCGACCACAGCGAATGCGGTGAACAGGCCGTAGGTCATTTCCACCCAGCGGAACAGCGCGGTCAATCCGACGATGCAGGCGGCGATCAGGAAGATGCCCGCGGTGGCGAACAGCCCGGCGGCGACGGCGTAGGACGTCACCGTTCCGGTGGCCTGCCGGGCGCGATCGCGCATGTAGGCCTGGGTGGCGCGCCTGACGCGGTTGAGTCTCTGCTCGAGCCCCAATCGCAGCAGCTCTCCTGGCGGTGCAAGCATGCGCGTCCTCCGATGATCCATCGCCGCGCGCGAACCGCCGGCTCGCGACATGAACGTGGAGGATTTGCGAAGGTTCCCTGCGCACGCGCGAGGCTATTGTCGGCCGGCATGCGACATGTGGAAAGCCGCAATGACCGTTCTTGGGGATCGTAGAAACAAAAATGGCGGCCACGCGGGCCGCCAATTCTGCTCCTGGCCGATCATGGCCGATTGGTCGCCGAATGGCTTACGCCACGGCCTTGATGACCTTGCCGACCTTCTCGATGATCTCGCCGACCTGATCCTCGCTGATGATCAGCGGCGGGGTCAGCGCCAGCGTGTCACCGGCGATGCGCAGCATCAGGTCGTTGTTGTGGAAGGCGGTCTCCATCGCGGAGTAGCCGCGCTTGCCAGCCGCGTCGGGTAGCGGCGCAAGGTCGATGCCGGCGGTGAGACCCACGGTGCGGATGTCGAGCACGTTGGGCAGGCCCTTCAGCGACATCACGGCGTCGGCGAATTTCGGCTCTATGGCGCGGGCGTGCTCGAACAGCTTGTCGTCGCGGTAGATGTCGAGCGTGGCGAGGCCGGCGGCGCAGGCGATCGGATGCGCCGAGTAAGTGTAGCCGTGGGTGAACTCCACCATGTGCTCGGGGCCGCTCATGAAGGCGTCGTGGATGGTGTCGCGCACCAGCACGCCGCCCATCGGGGCCGCGCCATTGGTGACGCCCTTGGCGAAGGTCAGAAGGTCAGGCGTCACGCCGTAGCGCTCGGCGGCGAAGGCGTAGCCGAGGCGGCCGAAGCCGGTGATGACCTCGTCGAAGATCAGCAGGATGCCGTGCTTCTGGGTGATCTCGCGCAGCCGCTTGAGGTAGCCCTTCGGCGCCGGGATCACGCCGGTCGAGCCGGCCATCGGCTCGACGATGACGGCGGCGATGGTGTTGGCGCCGTGCAGGTTGACGAGGTTTTCCAGCTCATCGGCGAAGTGCGCGCCGTATTCCGGCTCGCCCTTGGTAAAGGCCTGCTTCTCGCGGTCATAGGTCGCGGGGATGTGGTCGACGCCGGTCAGCAAGGTGCCGAACAGCTTGCGGTTGTTGACGATGCCGCCGACCGAAGTGCCGCCGAAGCCAACGCCGTGATAGCCGCGGACGCGGCCGATCAGGCGGGTGCGGCTGCCCTGGCCGTTGATCTGGTGATAGGCGAGCGCCATCTTCAGCGCGGTGTCGGCCGCCTCCGAGCCGGAGTTGCAGAAGAACACGTGGTCGAGGCCGGCGGGCGCGAGATCGGCGATGCGGTTGGCGAGCTCGAACGCCTGGGGAATGCCGAATTGGAACGGCGGTGCGTAGTCGAGCGCCGCGGCCTGCTGGCCGATCGCCTCGGCGATCTGGCTGCGGCCGTGGCCGGCGTTGCAGCACCACATGCCGGCGGCGGCGTCGATGATCTTGCGGCCATCGACGGTGATGTAGTGCATGTCCTTGGCACCGGCGAGCAGGCGCGGGTTCTTCTTGAAGGCGCGGTTCGCGGTGAACGGCATCCAATGCGCGGCAAGATCATTCGGAACGGTGACGGCGGGGCGGGGGCTCTTGTCCAGCATGGGGACCTCTCGGACGTTCAAGGCAAATAGGGCGACGGCCTGCCCTGGAAAGGTGACAAGCCGGTTTTACAGACGGTTCGTGCTTCAGGGACCTGAACGGAATGCTGTTCGCATCAGCCGCGACCAAGGCCGGTCGCAACGTATCAGCTTCGCGGCCGGACGGGAATGTCAAACGACCGGCGTTCCTGCTGCTCTGGTGAGCGGTTTCTGCACAGCGCAGCGCGAAAGTCCCGATATCTGGAAGTCCCTGTGTCTTTTTGCGACACGGTAAAGAGCCGCTGTTCCGGTGGCCACGTAAGGACTGGTGCGAGGAATCCGTTCCTCCGCGATGGAAGCCTGGGGCCGCCAGAAACCACCCAATGTTGCAGACATACAACTCCTCGACCGGATGAGCGCGGTGATGCGCTGCCGTTGTGCGGTTTGCAAAACAGTGGGCCCTTTGCCGAGACCCTCAGGATCCTCCTCTGCTAGCGGAGATCCTGATGTCGTTTTCGAGGGGGCAGGTGTTCACGTGAAATCGAGGGATGTGACGATTGGTCGTGATCCAGTCTTGAGCCCTGGCACCGGAACGCTGAGCCGAGGCGCCTGGCTCGCTTCGACGGTCCTTTTGATCTGCATGGCGGCAGGCGCAGGCGATGCCAACGCCCAACAATCCCTGAACGGCGGCACGGCGGTCGGCGGCATCGGCGCCTATGCGAGCGGCGCGGGGGCTGTTGCGGCTGGGATAGCCGCTACGGCGACCGGCGGGAACAGCACTGCGACCGGTGCCGGCGCGGCGGCATACGGTTATGGTAGCAGCGCCAATGGAGCCTTCACCACCGCGATAGGCATTGCCGCCATCGCCACCGGCCTGGCGGCGACCGCCTCGGGCAACGCCGCCTTTGCCGGCGGCGATCAGGCCACCGCGACAGGGTCGTCGGCCAACGCCAACGGCGCAAGCGCCACGGCGATGGGCCAGTCCAGCCAGGCAGTCGGTGCGACCGCGAGCGCGTTCGGCCAAAACAGCGTTGCCCAGGGCGACGGCACGACCGCCGTCGGTCAGGCCAGCCGGGCCATAGCGATGAACGCGACCGTGCTCGGTGCGACGGCGCAGGCCACTGCGATCGGTGCGATCGCGCTCGGCTTCAACAGCAAGGCGGCTGGCCTCAGCAGCGTGGCGACGGGCGTCAACAGCGTCGCGACCGGAACGTATGGTGTCGCGCTGGGCAATGCCAGCATGGCGACGGGCGATCTGAGCACCGCGACCGGCTCGTTCAGCAACGCGGCCGGCGACCACAGCACCTCAACCGGGACCTCCAGCCAGGCAAGTGGCAGATTCAGTACGGCGACCGGCGCTTTCAGCACGGCGAATGGCGCATTCGGTGCGGCCTATGGCAGCGGCAGCTTCGCGGGCGGGGATAACAGCGTGGCGGTCGGCTCCAGCAAGGCCAACGGCGCAAACAGCCTTGCGTTCGGCAACACTGCGCAGGCGAACGGCGACAACGCCATTGCCATCGGGACCAATGCCGTCTCGGCGCCGAACTCCGTCGTGATCGGTCCCAATGCCACGGACAACAACTTCGCCAATGCTGCGGTCTATGGGGCCGGCGCGCAGGTCGGCGCCGCCGGCAACGTCGCGCTCGGCAACGGCGCCAACGCGGTTGCCGCCAACTCCGTCGCCATCGGGCAGAATTCGGTGGCCACGGCGCCGAACACCGTGTCATTCGGCGCTGCCGGCAATGAAAGGCGGCTGACCAACGTTGCCGCCGGCATCTCGCAGACCGACGCCGTCAATGTCTCGCAGCTGAACGGCATCGCGGCCGGCTTTCAAACCCAACTCGGCGGACTGCAGAACCAGATCAACGTCAACCAGACCGAGGCGCGCCGCGGCATTGCCGCAGCGGTGTCCGCCCCGCCGGTCGTGATGCCGTCGGCACCCGGCAAGACTACGGTCGCCGTCAACACCGGCTTTTATCGCGGTCAGACCGGGGCCGGAATCGGCATCTCGCACCGGCTGAATCTCAGCGTCCCGACCGTGGTCTTTGGCCGCTACTCGAACGGCGGCGGCAGCGAGCATGTCGGCAGCGCCGGCTTCGCCGTCGAGTTCTGATCAACTAATCGCCGTAGATCTTCGCTGCGGATCGGGCGGAGCCAGACCGGCCTGATCGCATCGTGCTCTCATCGATCGGCGCGTGTGTGCGCCGCCGTTGCGCTCACGGGTGGCGCCGGCTCCGCTCCGGCGACGTCGTCCGTCGCCAGGCGCATCGCGGTCGGCGTCTCGCCGTAGAAGCGGCGAAACGTGCGGTTGAACGTGGACAGGTCGGCAAAGCCGGTATCCATCGCGATCTCGGCGACGCTCAGCGCCGAGTGCGCCGGAGATCTCAACCGCTCGACCGCCTTCTCGACGCGCATCTTCCGCAGCGTCTCGGAAAAGCTGGTGCCGGCCTCGTCGAATAGCTTCTGGATGTAGCTGCGCGACAGGCCCGATGCCTCGGCGGCCGACGACAGCGAGAAATCCGGATTGGCGAAATGCTCTCTGATCTGCCTCAGCACCTTTTCCCGGCGCAGATCCTTGAGCGCACCATTGCGAACGACCTCCATCGTATCGTTGCTGGGCGCCAGCAGATGAACGGTCAGCTCGATGAGCTGATCGGCCATCAGTTGCTTCAATGTCGGATTTGCTCGTGCGGCCTCCTTTTCGGCGAAGCCGAGATAGTCGGCCAGCAGACCAAATGCCGGATCACGCATGCTGATGCGCCGGAGAATCAGATCGTCGGCCGCGGGAAGCCGTTTCAACAACATCGCGGCGGGGATGGTGAAGCCCGTCAGCTCGAGGCCTTCCGGCGCGTGAAAGCGGAGTCGCTCGCTCAGCCTGAGGAAGCGCGTCTCCTCCCTGGCACAGTCGTCCTCCTGCCGACGCTGGGTCAGCAGCAGCCGTCCCGAGCGTGGGATCGGAATCGAAAACACGTCCTGGGCCTTGGCCAGATGCTTCTGTGTGCGATCGAGCAGCAGCGGGGACAATGACCACCTGTTGATGTTGAGTCCGCCGATCGTCACGGCGCCCATCTGGATCCGGGCCGGTCCCTCGCTCAACGGCTTGAGATCGGCGAAATTGATCCGGATGCCGCCGGTGATCTCCTCGATCTTCCTCTGCCACTCGCGATGGCTGTCGGGGCCGTGGTCGGGACTGCACTCGAGCGAGATCTGTCGTGTTGAGCTGGATTCCATGGCCGATCCGGCGTCGCAGTTGAAGGAAGCGATGAGCTGATGAGACACACTTCGTTGCAAATCGACAACTGTTACTTCGGAAGATTTCAAAGAATGCGGCCACAATGTGCGGATTGCATAACAGTGCGCTCCCTGCCGAGACCCGCCCGATCGCATTCTGCTAGCCGAGACGGAGGCGGCGCGCTTTCGGCGTGATGCGTTCTCGGGAAGTTGTTCGTGGTGCAATTGCTGGTTGCTCTTTTCGGAGCAACCTCTGGCGATGTTCTCGAAGGTTATGCAGGGGATCGATGTGATTTTGGCGAATGTGACAGTTGATCGGGGCTCGCCGCCGGCATCGGCTATGCGGTCAACAACTGGGTGCGGGTGCACGCCTCGTTCACGGCCTCGCCGTAGATCAACGAATATGGCGTGGCCGGCGGTGCGTCGATGACGCTGAATTGAGCGAGAAGGGCGGCCGAGCAGCGCGCTGCATGTCGAACGTAGATCCGATGATTGGTCTGTCAGAAAGATACCGCATCAAGGCCTTGGCGTGCGAAAGCGCCTCTGAACAAGCGACCGATCCGGCTCTGAAAGCCGCTTGGTCGGAGATTGCAATGGAGTGGCACGCGCTCGCCTATCGGGTCGGTCGAGGATCGACCGACCATGAAATCTGGATGCGGAGCCAGTAAGGCCGTCTCGAGGCCGCCGGGGCATTGCAACCATATGCGATGGCACTGCACCCAGGGGACGGGAGAGGCCATCGGAAGCTCGTGTTGTTAGCGCACAACGGTCAGCAGGAATAAACGGGATCGAGATCGCGCGAGTGTGCCGCTTGCCTAAGAGTGGGTCATCTGCCGAGACCTCTCCGATCCAACCCTGTTAGCTGAGCCAGCACGGGAGCGCTGCCTTCGCAACGAGGTGTTGGACATCGTTGTCGCGCGATCCGTGATTGCGGCACCAAAAGCAGCTTCTGGTGCCGTTCTCGAATGTTTTGCAGAGGGATCGGTGACATTGACGTGCGTAATCGTTGTGGGTGAGGAGGCGGCCGAGGCACGCGCTCCCAGCCATCGCGTCACTCCCTGCGTTTCGTCGGTCCGGATCGTTGTGGAGTCGTGCTGAATGCGTCCCGTAATTTCAAGGATTGCAGTCGCTGGGGCTGGTCCGTCGAGGCGTGCTGCAGCCTGTGCAGTTGCGGCAGCCAAGGGTGGCCTGATGTCGAGCGCCTTTCGTGCCGCGTCGCGGCCGCGGCGCATCGGGATCCGGTCGGTGCAGTCCAGCGGCGTTGCGATCGCCCTTTTGCTAGCATCGGCCCTGTTGGCGGCGCGGTCCGCGCAAGCGCAAAATTTTGCATGCGCGCCGAACGCCGGTATCGCCAACGGCGCTTTTTCCTTTGCCTGTGGCGAGGCAACCTTCGGTCCCGTTCCTAAACCGCAGGCTACGGCCGACGGCGCCTTCAGCACGGCAATCGGTCCGTCAGCCATCGCGGGCGGCTATGGCACCCTCGCCGTCGGCGCTATCAGCCAAGCGGCAGGCGACGGGGCGATGGCGATCGGCTACGCGACAATTTCGAACGGCTACGCCACCGCAGTGGGCTATTCCGCAAGAGCCGTAGGCAACTCCAGCACCGTCTTTGGCGCTCAGAGCTTTGCGTCCGGTACGTTCTCGGCCGCTATAGGGACCTATGCGGCGGCGACCTCCGCGAACTCCATCGCGATCGGCGGAGGTAACATCACCGGCACGAGGACCTTGGCGGCGTTCGTCGATGCCAACTCTGCCAACAGCATTGCAATCGGCAGCCAAGCCCTCATTGGCGCCGATAGCGGCAACGCCACCGCACTCGGCTTCAATGCGCAGGTGCTGGGCCAGAGTGGGCTTGCGATTGGCTATTCCAGTGCGGTCACCGGCGATGGCAGCATAGCGGTCGGCGCATCGAACACGGTGCTCGGAGCGAAGAGCGGCGCGATCGGCACCGGGCAGAATGTGGTCGGCACCGGCAGCTTTGCGATCGGCGATCCCAGCACGATCAACGGTAATGGCACCTTCGTGCTCGGCAACAACAACAATGTGAATACGGCGACCAATGCCGGCGCCGGTACAGCCGGCTGGGGCGATAACGTCAACGTGGTGGGCTCGAACAACGCCATCGCCGCCACGGCGAGCGCCGCCGGCTCCGCCGTGCTCGGCAATGGCGGGACGGTCAATGCGACCGATGCAGTGGCCATCGGCAATGGCACGACGGTGACGGGGGTTTCGGCGATCGCGATCGGCCGTAGCAGCACGGCAAGCGCAAGCAACGCCGTCGCGCTCGGCGTGTTTAGCAACGCGGCCGGAATGAATGGGACGGCACTCGGGGTTCTGAGCAACGCGAGTGGCGATTCCGGTACCGCGAGCGGGGCGTTCAGTACGGCGAGCGGCGACCACGGCACGGCGACCGGTGCCTCCAGCAAGGCCAGCGGTGCCTTCAGCACGGCGAGTGGCGCCTTCAGCACGGCATCCGGAGTACTCAGCACCGCGACCGGCGTCAACAGCCAGGCCATCGGCGACAACAGCGTGGCCGTCGGCGTCGCCAGCACCGCGAATGGGACGAGCGCTGTCGCACTCGGCAACGGTGCGCAGGCGAACGGCGTGAATGCGGTCGCGATCGGCACCAATGCGATCTCAGCGCCGAACTCCGTGGTGGTCGGCCCCAACGCCACCGACAACAACTACGCCAATGCTGCCGTGTACGGCGCGGGCGCCCAGGTCGGGGCCGCAGGCAACGTCGCGATCGGCAGCGGCGCCAATGCCGTTGCGGCGAACTCCGTCGCGATCGGCCAGAACTCGGTGGCGAGCGCGCCCAACACCGTGTCGTTCGGCTCCGCCGGCAACGAGCGGCGGCTGACCAATGTCGCCGCCGGCATCTCGCCGACCGATGCGGTCAACGTCTCGCAGCTGAGCAGCGTTGCGAGCGGCGTCCAGTCGCAGATCGGGGCGTTGCAGGCGCAGATCGGTGGATTGCAGTCGCAGGTCAGCGGGTTGCAGACCCAGATCACCCACGTCAATTCGGGGATCGCGATGGCCATGGCGATGGGCGGCGGCTTCCTGCCGGACAACAAACGGTTTGCGGTGGCCGCCAATTACGGCACCTTCGCCGGCCAGAGCGCGGTGGCGATGACCGCGCTGGCGCGGGTGAGCGACAACATCGTCGTCTCCGGCTCGGCCAGCTACGGCATGCGGACTGATACGAGCCAGTTCGGCGGACGGGTCGGGATGCAGATCGCATGGTAGATCGATCGCTGTTCCGTGCGCTGCTGATCGCAGGGTTCGCGCTGCTTGTCGGACTGGGGACGCGCGCCGCCGAGGCGCAGCAGGCCTCGCAGCCGCAACGGCCACCAGCGGCTCAGCCGCCGCAGCAAGTCCAACAGCAACAACAACCGCAGCAGCCGCAATTCCCGCCGCCGCCTCAGGCGCAGCCGCAGCAATCGTCACAATGGGCGACGATGCCGCGGATGCAGCTCGAGCGGCAGTTCGCAGGCCCGCTGCAGGACACCATCGTGCAGCGCTGGCGCGATCCGGCCGACGGCACCGTCTGCTACATCTACCTGCCGATCAGCGCGCCGCATTCGCCGCCGACCCCCGCGGGCTTTGTCCAGTATGGCGGCAACACCGTGGGCTCGATCAGCTGCATGCTTGCGCCGCAAGCGGCACGGTCCGCGGCAAATCCGCGTCACACGGGCACCGTGTCCACCGGCCAATAGCCTGAATTGACTGGTGGATGGGGTTCGATTCGCGCGGCAGCGGAGGTTCACATCTCCCCGACGGTTTTCGAAGGGGGGAGGTGAATGGGTCGCGCGTCACACGAGATCGCGCGCGGTGATCCAGAACACCTCGCCCTCGGAGTCCTCGGTGTCGAGCCAGAGCAGCGGCAGGTCGGGATAGGCCGCCTCGATCTGCGGACGGTCGCGCCCGACCTCGCACAACAATCCGCCCTCCGCAGTCAGATGGTCGCGGGCCTGGCTGAGAATGCGATGGATGATGTCGAGCCCGTCGGTGCCGCCGTCGAAGGCCAGCGCCGGCTCGGCGCGGCATTCCCGGGGCAGGCCGGCCATGCCCTCGGCGTCGACATAGGGCGGGTTGGTGATGATCAAATCGTAGCGGCGCTGGCTGAGCGGTGCGAACAGGTCACCGCGGTGCAGCGAGATGCGCTCGCCGAGGTCGTAGTCGGCGACGTTCTTCGCGGCGACCGCGAGCGCGTCCTTGGAGATGTCGACGGCGTCGATCACCGCATTGGGGAAGTGGCGGCTGGCCAGGATCGCCAGACAGCCAGAGCCGGTGCAGAGGTCCAGCACGCTGTCCACGGCCAGCGGATCATCGATCAGCGAGGTGCCATCGGCCTCGGCGCCGCCGAAATGCGTCTCCAGCAGCTCGCCGATGAACGAGCGCGGCACGATGACGCGCTCGTCGACGTAGAACGGCAGGCCGCGCATGTAGACCTTGTTGACCAGATAGGCCGCCGGCTTTCGCGTGGTGATTCGGGCCGTGATCAGGTCGAGGATCATCTTGCCTTCGGCCGCGGTGACCCGGGCCGTGACGAAGCTCTCGAACTGATCGGGGCGCAGATGCAGCGCCTCGCCGATCAGGAAGGCGGCCTCCGACACCGGATCGGTGGTGCCGTGCGCAAACACCAGATCGGCGTCCTGGAAGCAGCTCACCGCGTAGCGCAGATAGTCGAGCAGGCTGACCAGCTCGCCCGCATTGACCTTCGGCAGCTTCGGCGCCGCCGCCTTGCGCGGCGCTGCCGTCTTGACCTTCTTCGCCATCACGACTTCCAGCGCGCCGCGGCGGCATCGTCGTGGCTCTTGGCCTCGACCCAGCTGCCGCCATCATTGGTTTCCTCGCGCTTCCAGAACGGCGCGTTGGTCTTGAGATAATCCATCAGGAACTCAGCAGCCTCGAACGCCGCCTGACGGTGGCTGGAGGCGGTCACCACCAGCACGATGTTCTCGCCCGGCCGTATCCGGCCGAAGCGGTGGATCACGGTCAGGCCCTGCAGCGGCCAGCGCGCCATCGCCTGCTCGGCGTGCCGCATGATCTCGGCCTCCGCCATGCCCGGGTAATGCTCGAGCGTCAGCGCGGTGATCGGCGTGTCATGGTCGTTGCCGCGGCACAGGCCGGAGAAGCTGACGACGGCGCCGATGTCGGTGCGGCCATGGCTGAGGGCTGCGATCTCGGCCGCGGTGTCGAAATCCTCTTGCTGCACCCGGACGGTGACGATCGCGGTCATGGACGGATCTTCCGTTGCGTCAGCCGCCGGTCATCGGCGGGAAGAACGCGATCTCGCGGGCGCCGGCGATGGCCGTATCCGGCTGCACATGGGTCTGGTCGATCGCGGTGCGGATCACCTTCGGCTTCTCGAACGCATAGGCGTAGCCCTCGCCGCGCGTGGTGAGCCAGGCGATCAGCTCGCTGACCGTGCGCACGTCCGCCGGCGGCTCGATCGTCTCCTCGGCCTTGCCGACGCGCTCACGCACCCAGGCGAAATACTTCACCTTCATCGCGAGTCTGCCTCGATGAGGTGGTGGATGCCGGCGCGGAAATAGTCGTAGCCGGTGTAGATGGTGAAGACCGCCGACAAACCGAGCAGCCAGATTCCGATCCCGCTCACGATCGGACCCACGGCCGTCGAGATCTGGGCGACCGCCGCATCGCCGGCCTCGCCCGCGAGCAGGAAGCCGATCGCCACCAACTGCATCGTGGTCTTCCATTTGGCGACCTTGGTCACCGGCACCGAGACGCGCAGCGCGGCGAGATATTCGCGCAGGCCCGACACCAGGATCTCGCGGCACAGGATCACAATGGCCGCCCACAGCGACCAGTTCTGGATGGTGCTGTCGGCGGCCAGCATCAGCAGGCAGGAGGCGACCAGAAGCTTGTCCGCGATCGGGTCGAGCATACGGCCGAATGCCGATTGCTGGTTCCAGATCCGTGCGAAATGACCGTCGAGATAGTCGGTGATCCCAGCCGCAATAAACACCGCGACGGCGACCCAGCGGAGCCACAAAGGATACATCCAGACCGACTGCGCGTAGATGCAGCCGACCACGACCGGTATCGCGGCGATGCGCGTATAGGTCAGGATGTTCGGCAGGGACGTCGACGTCTTGCTGGGCACGCGTGTGGTCGCAATATTCATCCGGTGTACCAATACTGCCGCCGTTCGGACGTCAACCTCCGAGCCGAGCCGCTTCGGCAGGATGACGCAGATATGACGCTGTTCGCAACGAAGTCTTGCGGAGATAGGAACTCTCCCGCTCCGATACAAAGAGCGGTAACGCTTCCTTAAGCAACCGCACGCGGTCGCGCCAGTAGGGAGATCGGCGTGCCGCGGTGGGCGCGCCGATCGGTCTTATTGCGGTGCAATGACAGCGGCGCGAATGCCGCCCGTGATCAGATCGCCTCGGCCCCGTGAACCGCGCACCAATGCGCCTGCCGTTCCGCGAACACGCGATCGCGCACATAGGCCAGCGCTTCGTCGTCGAAGGTCTCGATCACCTCCAGGCTGAACGACCCTTCGCCATGGGCGGCCCAGGCCGCCTGCAGCCCGCCGCGGCGATGGCCGCCCTGGCGCAGGGTGAACCACAGACGGTTCTGGATCTTGTCGAGGTCCGGCGCGCAGCCGATCCAGCGCGCGCCGGTGGCGGCGCAGGTGACCGCAAAGATGCCGGCAGGGCTCTTGCGCTCCTTGTAGGCGGCGACCGCCGCCTTGCGCTGATCGGGGGTCATGAGGTGTCGCTCCAAAGTGAGGTGGCTCAGCTCATGTAGAGCTTATTTTTGTCCGGGTAAATATATGGAAATCGAAATTTTTTCCTGACAGGTGTATCGTAAAGTTGACGGGGGCGGACCTCACCTGTAATAATATCCTTACAGGTGGAGAGCCGCGACGTATGCCCACTGAAGGCGATCAACTGCTGGACAGGCTGGCAGCGTTGGCCAATCCGCATCGGTTGCGGGTGGTGGCTGCTTTGCAGGCCCGGGGGCGCACCTATGTCAGCCAGTTGGCCCGCGAGCTCGGCATCAGCCGGCCATTGCTGCACCTTCATTTGCGCAAGCTCGAAGAGGCGGGGCTGGTCACCAGCCGGTTGGAGCTCTCCGCCGACGGCAAGGCGCTGAACTACTTCGAGGTTGCTCCCTTCGAGATCGCCCTGACGCCGTCCTCGATCGCCAAAGCAGCGGAGACGCTGTCCGTCGTTCCATCCTCCATCAAACCGGAAGGAGACCAACATGGCTGACAAAGCCGCCATCTTCCTGCTCGTCACGATCCTCGTCCTTGTCACCATCATCCTGGTGTTTGCGATGAAGTATTTTGCGGCGGTCCGGCAGGCCGGACGGCAGGTCGCGACGGAGGAGGGCTTCCGCGCGCTGACCGAGCGAGCCGTTCGAGCGCAGGAGACGAGTGCAGATCTGCTCGCCGCCCTCAAGGGCAGTCTGGGGCAGATCGAGCTGCGGCTCACCCAGGTCGAAAAGGTGCTGAAGGAGGTCGAATGATGACCACTCAGCATCAGGCCGAGGAGCTGTCGCTGTTGAAGCGGATGCGCGCAGTCTCGCTCGTCGAAGGCAGCACATTGCTGCTGCTGGTGCTGGTGGCGGTGCCGCTGAAGCACTTTGCCGGCTTCGCCGTCGCCACCAGGATCATGGGTCCTGTCCACGGCCTCGCTTTCATGGGCTACATCTGGATGCTCATCCAGCTCGCAGCCGGCGGCGGCTGGTCGAGAACGGAGATCGTCCGGATGACAATGGCTGCGTTCGTGCCGTTCGGCGGCTTCGTCAATGCCCGCGTCCTGGCGCGACGCGAGATGCTGCTGGCGGCGCCATGATGGTCGAGTGGCTCAAGGCGCTGCACGTCGCCGCCGTACTGTGCTGGAGCGGCGGGTTGCTGGCCGCAGCGATCACCATCGCGGCGGCTGCGACCAAGGCAGAAGCGGCTGGTGCCGCCACCATGGTCGAGATCGTCAGCCGCTGGGACCGGCGTGTCACGACGCCGGCCATGCTCGTCGTGTGGGGCGCGGGCCTCGCACTCGCCATGCAGGGCCAATGGTTCGGCTCGCTTTGGCTGACGATCAAGCTCGGCATCGTGGTCGCGCTGTCCGCGCTGCACGGCGTGCTCGCGGGAACGCTGCGACGGCTTGCACGGTCCGAGTCGCCGGCGCCGCGCTGGTTCTCTCATGCGCCGCCGCTGATCGTCGGCAGCGCTGCTGCGATCGCCGTGCTCGTGGTCGTCAAGCCGTTCTGAGCTCCACAGGAACAGCGACGATGTCGTCGGCCCCTGTAGCACGAGGTTAAACCTTGATGGGCGGCTCGATCTGCGCGAGCTCGTCCTTCAGAGGCGGCCAGCTGTGGGCCATCACAACAGTGCTTAGGATGCCGCGCAGCGAGAAGCTGGCCTCGAAGATCTCGCCCGTTTCGGCCTCAAGTTCAAACGTGACCTTGGAGTCATCATCCATCGATGGGCCGCCCCACATGGAGCGGCCCATTACGATCGTAGGCAGCTTCGTTCGCTTCGCCATGAAGCCTCCCCATCTACACAAAGAACGTCTGACGGCGCGATTAACTAGCTCGCGTTGCTGTGAAAATACTCAAAGATCTTCCGTGCGCTTTCCGCCGAAACCCCCGGCACCTTGCCGAGGTCGGCGATCGAGGCGCGCTCGATCTCCTTCAGGGTGCCGAAATGGTGCAGCAGCGCGCGCTTGCGCGATGGGCCGATGCCGGGGATCTCCTGCAGGCCGGCCTCGCGGATGTCCTTCTTGCGCAGCTTGCGGTGCGAGCCGATGACGAAGCGATGGGCCTCGTCGCGCAGCCGCTGGATGAAATACAGCACGGGGTCGCGCGGCTCGAGCTTGATCGCCTCCCGCTCCGGGATGAATAAGGTCTCGCGGCCGGCGTCGCGATCGGGGCCCTTGGCGACCGACATCAGCGCGACATTGGTGACGCCGAGCTCGGTGAAGATCTCGCGGACGGCATTGAGCTGGCCGCGGCCGCCATCGATGATGACGAGATCCGGCCATTGCGGCACGTCGTCCTCCTTGGCCGCGCGGGCGACATCCTTCTCCGACGGTGACACCAGCCGCTTGAAGCGGCGCTGGAGCACCTCCTTCATCATCGCGTAGTCGTCGCCGGGCGTCAGCCCTTCCGACTTGATGTTGAACTTGCGGTACTGGTTCTTCATGAAGCCGTCGGGGCCGGCGACGATCATCGCGCCGACCGCGTTGGTGCCCTGGATGTGGCTGTTGTCGTAGACCTCGATGCGCTTCGGCACCTGCGGCAGGCCGAGCGTGGTCGTCATCGCCTCCAGCAGGCGGCTCTGGGTCGCGGTATCCGCGAGCTTGCGGCCGAGCGCCTCGCGCGCATTGGTCAGCGCGTGTGTGACCAGGTCCTTCTTCTCGCCGCGCTTCGGACAGGACACCTCGACCTTGTGGCCGGCCTTGACGCACAGCGCCTCGGCGAGCAGCTCGGCCTCCTCGATCTCACGCGACAGCAGGATCAGCTTCGGCGGCGGCTTGTCGTCGTAGAACTGCGACAGGAACGCGGACAGCACCTCCTCTTGTGTGAACGTCTTCTCGGCGCGCGGGAAATAGGCGCGGTTGCCCCAGTTCTGGCCCGTGCGGAAGAAGAACACCTCGACGCAGGAATAGCCGCCTTCCTGGTGGATGGCGAACACATCGGCTTCCTCGACCGTGCGCGGGTTGATGCCCTGCTGGGAGGAGATCGCCGACAGTGCGGCGAGACGGTCGCGATAGACGGCCGCGGTCTCGAATTCGAGCTCGCTCGACGCCTTCTCCATCTCGCTCGCCAGCAGCGCCTTCACCGCCTGGCTGCGTCCGGACAGGAAGTCGGTCGCCTCGCGCACCAATTCGGTATAGCCGGGGAAATCGATCTCCTGGGTGCATGGACCCGCGCAGCGGCGGATCTGGTGCAGCAGGCAGGGGCGGGTGCGGCTCTCGAAGAACGAATCGGTGCAGGAGCGGATCAGGAAGGCGCGCTGCAGCGCGGTGATGGTGCGGTTGACCGCGCCGGCCGAGGCGAACGGACCGAAATAGCGCCCCGGCCTGGACTGCGCGCCGCGGTGCTTGAGGATCTGCGGCGCCCAATGGTCGCCGGTGATGAGGATGTAAGGGAACGATTTGTCGTCGCGCAGCTGCACGTTGAAGCGCGGCTTGAGCTGCTTGATCAGATTGGCTTCGAGCAGCAGCGCCTCGGTCTCCGTGGTGGTGGAGACGATCTCGACGGTCACCGTGGCTGCGATCATGCGCAGGATGCGCGCCGGCAGCGGCGCGTTGGCACGCGCATAGGACGACAGGCGCTTTTTGACGTTCTTGGCCTTGCCGACATAGAGCACGTCATGCGCCGCGTTGAGCATGCGGTAGACGCCGGGCGAGGTCGGCGCCAGCCGCACCGCGTTCTCGATCGCCGCGTGGCCGATCGCGAGCGGGCCTTCCCCGACCGCCTCCAGGCTCTCCTCGGCCAGCTCCGGCAGCCGGCCGTCATCGTCCTCGTCCGCGGCCGGGGCGGCGGGGTCGAGATCGGGCGTGTCGATGGCCTCGGGCGGCAGGTCGGCCGCGGCGCCACGCCGGCTCGGGGGCGTCGGCGCCTTGGGTGGATCGGAGCTGTGGGTGGTCATGTCCGCAAATTAAGCGCTGCCGCGCCGTCTCGCCAGCTTGCGATCGCGCCATGCACAGGGCAGGGCGGTAACGCTCCGTTAAGCACGTTAATGGCCGGGTAACCCGGCTTAACAACGGCTTAACCTAAAACTCTCGATAAATGCTCACGAAAGAAGCGAGAGTTCCGTAACCACGCCGGCCCGCGCAGCACAGTCGCGCGGCGCATGCTCCGGCGGGTGACGGCGAGTGGCGTGGAGTGAGCGATGAACAGGTTCTTGGTCGGTGCTGCCGCCGCGGCGGGCTTGGGCGCGGCGGCTCTCGGATCGGTCTCGGCGCAGGCGGCGGACCTCGGCTACGGGCGCGGCGCGCCCTACACCGTCAACCAGCCCCTCAACGCCTACAGCTGGGCCGGCCCCTATCTCGGCGGCACGCTGGGCTATGAGTGGGGCACCGTCGGCAACAACCCGACCAAGCCGTCCGGTCTCACCGGCGGCCTGACCGCGGGCTACAATTGGCAGAACGGCCCGTGGGTGTTCGGCGCCGAGGGCGACATCAACCTGACCGGCGCCAACGACACCTTCGCGCCGTGGAAGTTCTCCAACCCGTGGTTCGGCACCTTGCGCGGCCGCGCCGGCTACGCCTTCAACAACATCCTGTTCTACGGCACCGGCGGCCTCGCCTTTGGCGGCCTGCGCGCCGAGACCTTCGGTCTTTCGGAATCGCACACCACGGTGGGCTGGACGCTCGGCGCCGGCACCGAGTTCGGCCTGGCGCAGAACTGGACCGCCAAGATCGAGTATCTCTACGTCGATCTCGACAGCAGCAATTTCGTGATCACGGGGGCGAAGAACGACTATCGGTTTGGAATTGTGCGCGCAGGCATCAACTTCCACTTCTGATGGCAACGAGGGAATAGGAAGAAGAAACGTCCAACGACAACCTCCCGGCCGCTCGCGCGGCCGGGATTTTTTTGTCGGAGCGCTCCGTGCAATCGTGCATCATCGCGCGCGGCCTGCACGTACGAGCCGGCAATGCTGTGCACGCACACAGGCGCTGCCGACAGCTTCCAAACCAACGAAGAGTTGGCGTCGAGGCGCGTCCGGTTGCACTCACGCCGGCGCGTGAACGACCGCCAGGCGGGCTCGTCCTAAGACGATAGCACCAGGTTCACCGCTTTCGGGCCCTTGCCCTTCTTGTCCGGCTCGACCTCGAAGCTGATCCGCTGTCCTTCGGTCAGGTCCTTCAGGCCCGCGCGCTCCACCGCCGTGATGTGCACGAACACGTCGCGTCCACCGTCGTCCGGCTTGATGAAGCCGTAGCCGCGTTCACCGTTGAAGAACTTGACCGTCCCAGTCATGGCCATCGGGAAACTCCTCCCCCGCAATGCTTCCTCCACTGCGCGCCCTGCGCAGCGTCCGACCGGACATCACTTTGATCGGAAAGCGTTGGCCACCTTAACGCCCAGCGCTCGCCGCGCCGGATCGCCGGATCTTGTTAGGCCTTGATCACCCCGCCGCAACCATTCGCGGAAGCGGAACGTAAAGCCAGTCTTACAATCGGACACAATAATACGGTTCCGCGCCGATTGACTACGGCTTTTCGACCAGTAGCCGTTTCAAGCTTTGGGGAATTCGATTCGGAAGCGCGCCGCGCCGCCCTGGCCGAGCGGCTTCTGCAGTTCCTGCAGGATGAGCTTCAGCTCGTCATGCAATGTCCAGGGCGGGTTGACGATCAGCAGTCCGGTCGAGGTCAGCGCCTCGCCTTCGATTTGCGGCGCAACACTGAACTCGATCCGCAGCACCTTGCCGGGTGGCTTGGCCGCGGCCGCGAGCGCCGCGATGCGATCGCTCAGCTCTTCGGTGGCGCGCCGGCTCTTGGCGGGGTACCACAGCACGTAGATACCAGTGGTCCATTTCGCGAAGGCCGCGGCAAAGCGGTCGGCGAGCCGCTCGAACTCATCCTTCGCCTCGAACGCCGGATCGATCAGCACTACGCCCCGGCGCTCGTTCGGCGGCACGAAGGCGGGCAGGGCGACCCAGCCGTCGAGATCGACGACGCGGGCCTGGGTGTCGCGGCGCAACTGATCGATCAGCTGCTTGCGGGGGATCGGCGCCAGCTCGCACAGGGTCATGCGGTCCTGCGGCCGCAGCAGCGCGCGCGCGATCAGCGGCGAGCCGGGATAGGCGACGAGCTCGGCCGTCGGATTGAACGATCGGACGATATCCAGATAGGGCTGGACCAGCGCATAGACCTGATCCGACAGCCGCGCCTGCAGCAGGCGGGCAATGCCGGTGAGGAACTCGCCGCTGCGGGTCGCCTCGTCGCCGGTGAGATCGTACAGGCCAGCGCCGGCATGGGTGTCGATCACCCGGAACGCAGCGGGCTTCTCCTGGAGGTAGACCAGGATGCGCGTCAGCACGATGTGCTTGATGACGTCGGCGAAGCCGCCGGCGTGAAAGGCGTGTCGGTAGTTCATGCCGTCCCGGTTACGCCGTTCCGCGTCAAAAGGGTACCCCGTCGATGCGCCGCATGCCCTTTCGGAGAGCCGCGGATCATCGCCGCCGCAACAGGCGCCGCAGGCCGACGCGCTGCGGTCGCCCGATTCGCCGTCGCTAGCCGCCGCGGACCGGCGGCATGTTGACCTCGTCGCGCCGGCAGGCCTGCCGGTCGATCTCGTCGCAATTGCGAAACTCGAGGTCCTTCGACAGGCAGATCCGGACCTCGCTCAGCCGGGTGCGATTGCAGGTGACGGCAATGCCCGATGTCGTGAGCTTGGGGTTGGCCTTGATGAAGGCTTCCTCAACCGCCGCCGGCGCCACTGTCTTGGCTTCCGCGAGATCGAGAAATTCCGGCGGGATCTTGATGGCGGCCCGCGCCTTGCGGATGGCTTCGAAATAGGCCTTCGCCGACATGCCGGCGCAGGTGCCGTGCTTGTCCCACTCGTTGTAGATCAGGCCCGGCGCCGGCATCAGGTCGAGCATCGAGGTCATGATGTTGCGCGGCAGGCGCGGCGCCGGCTGCTCGCAATATTCAGGGTAGCCGTTCTCGTATTGCGGCCACAGCCCGTGCACGACAAACGAGTAGGGTCGGCCGCTGCACTGTTGGGACCGGCTGCCGCGGCCGCCGCGCTCCTCGGCCTCGGCACAGTACGAGGGCGACCACGACAACGAGAGAACGTAGAAGTCGAACGCGCCCGGCGCGTTCTGGCGCCGGTCCTGCGCCGCGGCTGAGCCAGCCGCGAGCACCCCGAGCAAGAGGGCAAAGCAGGCGATCGTTCTGGACAACAGGACGGCAGGTCGGCGCAGGCAATCGAACATGGCATACTCCCCGGACAATGCCAGGAGCCTACCAGTGCGCGGGAACATTTCAAGAACAAAAATGGCTGCCCCGAGGCAGCCATTGGTCAGCCGGCCGCTCGCGCGAGCGGGCGATGCGCCGGGAAAGGCGAATCAGGGCTTGGCGGCGCGGCAGGCCGGATTGAAGGCCCAGTTGCGATCGAGGCCGACGACGCAGAACTCGACGCCCTGGTCATAGCCGGCGAAGCCGCCATCCTCGATGATCGAGAAGTTGACGGTGCGCGCCTTGCCGTCGCTGATCATCACGCTGCCGGTGCAGAAGCGGCGCGGGATGTTGTCGGACTGCCAGGGCCGGAAGGCGATCTCATGGACATTGGCGACGCCGGTAATCGTCAGCGAGGAATTCCAGAAGGTGCTCTCCTTGTCCTGGAATCGCGAGACGATGGTCGGAATGGCCGCCTCGCAAGGCGCGACCCGGCCGTCATATTTCGGACCGGACAGCCAGAAGTTCATCTCGAGCGGGTTGGCCGCCTGGACCGGCGCGGTCGCGACCGCGAGCAGCGCGCCGCATGCGGCACCGAACGTCTTGAAAGCTGAGCTGAAGTCGCGCATGGGCCGTCCGCAAGGCTGATCCGGGAGCGTGGACCGTGCCGCGGTGGCCACAGGAGGTCAAGTGCAACGCGGCAACACTCCACGATTAGTCCTGTTAACCCGGGGCCGGTGTTCTTTTCTTGACCGCACGGGACCTTTAGAATGGCAGGCCAGATCGAGGAGAATGCAATGCGGACGCTGATGGCCGGATTCGTGAAGACTGCAGGCCTCGTGGCCGCTGGGATGGTTCTGGTTGCCGCGTCCGCCCAGGCCGACGTGGTGCCGCCCTTCAAGGGCAACGACACCGGCGGCATCATCGCCTATCAGCTGGCCCAGACCACCGATGCGCGCCAGCTCGCGGTCGACCATTGCGCCTCCTACGGCAAGGTCGCGAAGTTCAGCGCCGTCGATGCGCGCTACGGCGGCTACGTCTCGTTCTCCTGCCGCTGGGTACCGTACGGCTCGGCGCAGCGGCCGCTGCGGACGCTCTACTGACCTTCCATCAACACCGTTCTCCTAATTGCCATCTTTTGGCGGCATTCGCTCTGGCATCGATCAACGAGCCGGAACGGGGGCACATGACCTGCACACGCATCGCAATCGGGCTGTTGGCCTGCTGCCTTCTGGGCGTGACCGCGAGCCATGAGGCTCGGGCCGTCGACCTGCCGGTGCGCAAGGCCGGCCTGTGGGAGCTGAAGATGATCAGATCCGGTGGTCAGCTGCCGGAGGCGACGATTCAGCACTGCACCGACGCGGCCACCGACAAGGAGATGAACAACTTCGCCTCTCCGATGGCGCAGCAGGTCTGCTCCAAGCAGGACATCCAGAAGACCGCGACCGGCTACGTCTCCGATTCGGTCTGCAATTTCGGCGGCATCAATACGACGTCGCATGCCGACATCACGGGCGATTTCAACTCGGCCTATACGGTGAAGACGATGTCGCGCGTCACGGGCGGCGCCGCCGGCACCGGGGTGAAGGACACCGCGATGACGATCGAGGCCAAGTGGCTCGGCGCCTGCAAGCCCGACCAGAAGCCCGGGGACATCGTGATGCCCGGCGGCATGAAGATGAACGTCAAGGACATGGCCAAGCTGAAGGCCCTGATCCCGGGCGTGAAGCAGTAGGCGGGCGCTCGTTGCGCGTGATGGGCGCAGCGACGTGGATCGTCGCTCATTCGCGGACGCAAAGCACGATCTTCCCGATGTGCCGGCCCGTCTCCATGCGGGCATGCGCAGCGGCCGCCTCGGACAGGCGATAGGTGCTGTCGATGTGCGGCCGAATGGCCGTTCCGAGAAGAGGCCAGATCCGCTGCCGCAGCTCGGTCGCGATGCGCCGCTTGAGATCGAGCGACGTCGACCGCAGGAACGCGCCGGTGATGCTGGCCCGGCGCACCATCAGGCTGCGCAGCGGCACCGCCAGCTCCTTGCCCTGTCCAGCCGAGAGCTGGGCGATCCGTCCGCCCATCGCGAGCGCCGCAAGGTCCTGGGCGATGTGAGCGCCGGCGGAGGTGTCGAGGATGCAGTCGACCCCGCGCGTCCCCGTCGCCGCGCGGATCTGCTCGGCGAGATCGGGATCGGCATAGTCGAACACGGCGCTGCAGCCGAGCCTGAGTGCCAGGGCGCGCTTCTCCGCGGTGCCGGCGGTGGCCATGACGGGATGTCCCAGCGCGCGCAGCAGCTGGATCGCGATCGTGCCGACGCCGCTGCTGCCGCCGTGAATCAGGGCGGTCTCGCCGGGCGCCATGCGCATCAGCTCGAAGAAGTTGAACCAGGTCGTGAACAGCGCCTCGGGCAGGGCGGCGCCCTGGATCCAGTCGAGGCTGCTCGGCAGGTCCAGCGCAAGATGCTGATCGGTGGCGACGTATTGCGCGTAGGAGCCGCCGTCGGTCAGCGCCATCACCGCTTGACCCAGCCGTTCCGGGGAAACGTCGGCGCCGCAGGCCACGATGCGCCCCGAGGCTTCCAATCCCGGTATGGGATTGGGCTCCCGCGACGGCCCGGCAGCGCGCTGGTTGCAGTCGTGACGGTTGATGCCGGCGGCGGCGACCTCGATCAGGACGTCGTCGGGGCCGAGCCGCGGGACCGGCCAGTCCTGTCGTTCCGACAGGACCTCCGGGCCGCCCGCGGCGGTGATGATGACGGCGCGCTGATCGTCCGGAATCATGTGTGGTCGCTCATGTGCTCACTTGCCGACCAGGCCGCACTTGCTGCGGTCGAGCGGACGAAACGCCTGATCGGGGGCGATCTTCGTCACCAGCTTGACGAAGTCCCAGGGGCCCTTCGATTCGGCGGGAGTCTTGACCTGGACGAGGTACAGGTCGTGCACCATGCGCTGGTCGTCGCGGATCTGACCGTGGTCCGCATAGGCGTCCGAGACCGGTGTGGATTTCATCTTCGCCATCACCGTTGCGCCGTCGTCGCTGTCCGCATCCTTCACCGCCTGCAGATAGTGCCGCACGGCCGAATAAACCCCGGCCTGGATCTGTGACGGCATCGCCTTGCGGCGCGCGTAGAACGCGTCGGAGAAGCGGCGCGCGGCGGGGGAGGCGTCCTCGAAGAAGCTGGTGACGATGAGATCGCCCTGCGTCGCCCTGAGGCCGATGGCTTCGATGTCGACGTTCTGGAACGACATCGGCACGATCTTCATCCCCTGGGCCGCAAGCCCGAATTCCTCGGCCTGCTTGATGGCGGTGGCATTGTCGCCGGCGACGTTGAGCGCCAGGATCTTGGCGCTGGAGGCCTGGGCCTGCAACAGGAACGAGCCGTAATCCGGCGTGCCGAGCTGCGCCTTGACGCTGCCGGCGACCGTGCCGCCGAGCTCGGCGATGCGGGCGCGCGCGGTCGCCTCGACCGAATGGCCGAACGCATAGTCGCCGGTGATGAAGAACCACGGCTCCTTGCTGGTCTGCATGATGCCCGAGACGACGGCGGTGGCGGTCGAATAGGCGTCGTGCGTCCATTGCACCGAGGTCGGCGCGCACGCCTCGTCGGTGAGCTGGTTGGCGCCGGCCCCCGAGACGAGGAAGATCCTGCCGTTGCTGCGCACCAGCTCCTGGACGCCGAGCGCCGCGCCGGAGCTGCCGCCGTCCGCGATCGCCTGCACGCCGTCCTGTTCGAACCAGCGCCGGGCGATCGCGACCGCGATATCCGGCTTGTTCTGGTGGTCCGCCTGAAGGATCTCGATCGGCCTGCCGTTGATGTTGCCGCCGAATTCCTCTGCGGCCATCCGTGCCGCTTCCACCGAGCCGGGCCCCATCGCGGTCGCAAAGATGCCGGTCATGTCGGTGAGCACGCCAATCCGGATGGCTTTCCCTTTGATGTCCGCCTGCGCGGATGAGCCTGCAAGCAGCAACAGCGCGGCGATGCCCGCTGTGAGACGTCGCGACATGATGATCCTCCCCGGATTCAACGACTTTGTTTGTTATGTCGTGTTTGGTTGGTGCGCCGCGCGGCTCCGCGAGGCGGAGACGTCAGGCCGCCGGTTCGGCGGCCACGGGATTGCGCAGGACGCCGATGCCCGAGATCTCGACATCGACCGTATCGCCGGGCTTCATGAACAGTGGCGGAGTGCGCTTGAAGCCGACGCCTCCCGGCGTGCCGGTGACGATCACGTCGCCCGGCAGCAAGGTCATGATCTCCGAGCAATAGACGATCAGATCAGGCACGTCGGTGATGAGCAGGTCCGTGGTGGTCCGCTGCACGGTCTCGCCATTGAGGCGGGTCTGCAGCGTCAGCCTGGACGGGTCGGGAATTTCGTCGGCGGTGACGAGCCAGGGGCCGAACGCGCCGGACTGATCGAAGGTCTTGCCCGACAGGAATTGCGACGTATGGCGCTGCCAGTCGCGGATGCTGCCTTCATTGTAGCAGGAATAGCCGGCGATGTGCGTGAGCGCGTCCTCGCGCCGGACATGCCGGCCGGCTTTCCCGATCACGAGCGCGAGCTCGCCCTCGTAGTCGAAATGATCGGAGACAGCAGGGCGAACGATCGGTTGCAGATGTCCCACCTGGCTGGTCGGAAAGCGCGCGAACAGCGCCGGCTTCTCGGTGACGGTTCGCCCGGTCTCGGCGACGTGGTCGCGATAGTTCAGGCCGACGCAGATGATCTTGCCGGGATCGGGAATGACGGGCGCGAAGGCGATCGCGTCGAGCGGATAGTCGGCCGGTTCGGAGGCGAGCAGCGCGGCGGCGTCGCCGAGCGCATGGGCCTCAAGCAGCGCGCGCAGGCTCTTCGACGACAGCCGCCGGCCGAGGTCGACGACACCATCGCCTTTCACTACGCCGTAGCCCGCACGACCGTCGATGACAAAGGAAACCAGCTTCATACGTGAACCCTCTCAAAAGGAACGGAAACGCTCAGGCCGCGTTCGGCAGCGGTGCGAGGAAGGCGAGGCCTGACAACAGCACCGCGGGATCTTCGCCCGTGCGGACAGCGCCCAGGATGTAGCGGTCGGGGCGCATCAGCACGGCGTCGAAGCCGTGCTGATCGAGCCAGCCGTCGAGGCCGCCAGCTTCCTCGCCGCAGATGACGGCGACGTCAGCGGCCGTCAGGCGGGCATGATGCTGCTCGATCACTGCGGCACCGAGTCCTGACCGGCACAACAGCGCGAAGCGATAACCGATGCGGTCGTCGCTGCGGCCGAGATCGCGGCTGCGGAATTGCGGCGCCAGCTTTCCGGTCATGCTGCGATCGCCACAGGCCAGGCCCGGGCCGAGCAGCGGCTTCTGCACGTCGAGCTTGAGCTGGCCGTCGCCCTGTGCCGTGCCGGTCGCGAGCGCCGACTCGACCGCCTTGGTGTTGATGAGTCCGCCCAGCCGGATCGCGAGCTCGATGAACTCGCGTACATGCGGCGCGCGCTCGCTTTGATAGGTGTCGAGAAGATCAGGCGTTGCCTTGCCGGCGATCACATGGGCCAGCTTCCACGCGAGGTTGGCTGCATCGCGAATGCCGGCACACATGCCTTGGCCAAGGAACGGCGGGGTCTGATGCGCGGAATCACCTGCGAGCAGCAACCGTCCGCTACGCCATTGCTGCGCCACCGCTGAGTGGAAGGTGTAGACAGCGGCGCGTTCGATCTCGGCCTCTGCGGGCCGGAGCCAGGGCGAGAGCAGCTCCCACACGCGCGCCGGCCGCGTGATCTCGGCGGCGTCTTCGTCAGGCTGAACCGTAATTTCCCAGCGTCGGCGGTTGCCGGTGCCGCGAATGTAGGTCGCGGGACGCTGCTTGTTGCAGTGCTGGACGCTGAAATCGCCGAGATCGGTCCGCTCTTGCCTGAGCAGCACGTCGCAGACCAGCCAGCGCTCGTGAAAGCCGAGATCGTCCAGCGCCGAGCCGATGAAGCGCCGCACGAGCGAGCGTGCTCCGTCGCAGCCGACCACATAAGCGCAGGAGATATCGACCAGCTGGCCCGTGGCGAGATCCTCATAGCGAACGCGGGCGCCGTCCTGGTTCTGCTCCAGCGCGAACACATCGCAGCGCGTGCGCAGCTCGACATGAGGCCAGCGCTCCAGGCCATTGTTGAGCACGGCTTCGAGATCGGGCTGGTGAAAGCGGTAGCTCAGATTCCAGCCCATCGCTGTCGGCGCGCTGGGGCGCGGCCAGTCCAGCAGCAACCGTCCCTCCGCATCGACGAAGCGCATCCCGGGACTTAAAGTGATGTGGGGCAGGATGGCGTCGGCGAGACCGATGGTCTGGAACACGCGCATGCATTCGTCATCGAAATGCACTGCGCGCGGCAAGTGATAAGCCTTGGCTTCGCGCTCCAGGACCAGGGTGCGGATGCCGCACAGGCCGAGCAGGTTGGCGAGCGTCGAGCCGACGGGCCCGCGACCGACGATGACGACGTCGAAGCTTCCGGAGTGTGCGGCCATGTTGCTCATGGTCGCATCTGTTCCGCAACCGCCTCGCACCTTCAAGGCGCGGTCACGAACTGTCCGCCCAGCGGACGCTCAGGCCTGGACGGGGATCGCGGCTGCGGCGTCGCGCAATGGCGCCGCGTACTGGGCGACAGCCTCCTCCAGGGTCATGGCGGAGCGGATCCAGATGATCGACATGCAGCCGAACACGACGTCGCCCCGCACGATCGGCACCGCGATCGATGACGTCTTCGGATTGAACTCGCCCTCGTTGCGGATTGCATAGCCGCGCTGAGACGTTTCATTCATCATGCGCTGCAGCCGCTCGGGCGCGAGGAAGGAAGCGTCCTCGGCATCCTCGATGCGTCGCAGGTGGTTGATGATGATGTCCCGCTCGGCGGGTGGGCAAGCGGCGAGATAGGCCCGGCCGGCCGAGGTCTGCAGCATCGGCAGGCGCTTGCCGATCATGCTGCGATCGATCGAGAGCGGGCTGCGCGCATGCGTGGTCTCCTGGATGACCATCGCGCCGTTCTCATAAGTCGACAGATCGACCGGCCAGATCAGGCTGCGGCTGAGCTCGGCGAGATAGGGCGCGGCGACCTGGCAGATGAAGATGCCGGGATCATAGCCGTCTCCGAGGCTCAGCGCGTGGCGCGTCACCCGGAAGCGGTCGTCGCTGGCGCTGCGCGCGACATAGCCGAGTTCCTCGAGTGTTTCGAGCAACCGATAGACCGTGGGCCGCGGCAGATCGAGCTGGCGGGCCACGTCGCCGGCGCGAATGCCGCCGGACCGATTGACCGCGCGCAGCACGTCGAGGCCCCGCTTGAAGGCGCGGACACCCTCCGCAGGACGGGCTTGCGGAGATCGCGTCCGTTGCTTGGACACTTGGAAAATCCTCCCTGTTCTTCGTTTCCGTCCGCCGATACCGTCTTGAGAACGCGAGCCGGATGCAGGGGCGGCAGTCTACTGCAGGACCGCGCGGAGCTGATACGAAATTCCGCCCGCGCCTTTCGGGAGACAACAAGATGGAAATAACGGCGCTCGGTTACATCGGCATCAAGTCGTCCCAGGCGGAGCAGTGGGGACGCATGGCGACCGAACTCCTCGGGATGCAGCGCGTGGATCGCGCGGCCAGCGTGCAGGCCTATCGGATGGATGATCGCAAGCAGCGGCTGATCGTCGATGGCAGCGGCGATGGCGGGCTCGCCGTCATGGGCTGGGAGGTCGGCGACGGCGCCGCGCTCGCGCGCCTGGCGGGCCGTCTCGACGACAACGGCGTGAAGGTGGCCCGTGGTTCGCAGGCGCTGGCCGATGAGCGTCATGTCACCGAGCTGATCTGCTTTCAGGATCCGGCCGGCAACACGATCGAGGTGTTCTGGGGGGCGGCCGTCGCCTCGGATCCCTTTAGGCCGGGACGTCCGATCTCCGGTTTTCGCACCGGGCCGCTCGGCATGGGACACGTCGTGCTCAATGTCGAGGACGTCGAGCCGCTGCTGCGGTTCTATCGCGACCTGCTCGGCTTCCAAGTGTCCGACTTCGGCCTGACGCCTTACAAGCTGTATTTCTTCCACGTCAACGGCCGCCACCATAGTTTTGCGATGGTCGGCTCGGGCCGCCGTACGCTGCATCATTTCATGGTGGAGCTCGGCAGCCTCGACGACGTCGGCCAGGGCTACGACCTGGCGCAGCTCGACGACGGGCGCGTGGCCTACACGCTGGGCCGTCATACCAACGACCACATGACCTCTTTCTACGTCAACACGCCCTCCGGCTTCTTCATCGAATATGGCTGGGGTGGCCGGCTGATCGATCCCGCGACCTGGCAGCCGCATGAGACCTTCGACGGTCCGTCATTGTGGGGACACGAGCGCTTGTATTTGCCGGATGAGCAGCGCAAGCGCCTGCGCGACATGCGGCTGTCCGCGGCTGCACGCGGCGTTCGCGTGCCGGATCCGCGCGTTCCGCCGCTGAACTGCGCGTGGCTCGACGCCGTGATCGCGCAGGAATGAGCTAAACCGGCGCGCTACACCGGGATCCGCACGCTCGCGCGCAGGCCGCCCATCGGGCTGTCACCCAGCGTGATATCGCCGCCGTGCGAGCGCGCGATGTCGCGGGCGATGGCGAGGCCGAGGCCGGTGCCGCCCTCGTCCTGGTTGCGCGCGTCGTCGAGGCGCAGGAACGGCTTGAACACCTCCTCGCGCATGTCGGCCGGGATGCCCGGGCCGTCATCGTCGACGGTGATGGTGAGGTAGCGGTGGTCGCGATGGCCGGTGATGGCGATCGCGTCGGCATGGCGGGCGGCGTTGGAGACGAGATTGCCGAGGCAGCGCTTCAGCGCCTGCGGTTTCACGGTCACCACCGGCAGCCCGTGGAACGATACCGTGGCGGAATGGCCGTTGCGCTCGGCGTCGCTGCGCAGCTCCTCGAGCGCGTTGGAGATGTCGGTCGGCTGCGCGATCTCGCCATTGTCGCCGCGCGCGAAGGCGAGATAGTCCTCCAGCATGTGCGACATCTCGTCGACGTCCTTGCGCATGGCGTCGATCTCCGGGCTGTCGCCGAGCAGCGCCAGCTCAAGCTTGAAGCGCGTCAGGATGGTGCGCAGATCGTGGCTGACGCCTGCCAACATCGCCGTGCGCTGCTCGAGGGTGCGCTCGATGCGCGCCTTCATCTCCAGGAAGGCGTGCGCCGCGCGCCGCACCTCGCGCGCGCCGCGCGGGCGGAAGTTCGGCACCTCGCGGCCCTTGCCGAAACTCTCGGCGGCATCCGCGAGCCGCAGGATCGGCTTGATCTGGTTGCGCAGGAACAGCACCGAGACGATCAGCAGGATCGACGACGTGCCGACCATCCAGAACAGGAAGATGTCGGTGTTCGACGCATAGGCCGCGCCACGCTGCGCGAACACGCGCATCACGGCGTCATCGAGCGCGATGCGGATCTCGACCAGGTTTGAGCGGCCGACGGTGTCGATCCAGAACGGGCGGCTGATCTGGCGGCCGATCTGGCTCGACAGCGACTGGTCGAGCAGGTTGAAGAACGGTTTTGGCCCCGGCGGCGGCATGTCGCCGGCCGGCAGGAAGTCGACCACGAGATTGAGCCGCTGCTGTGCGATCCGGCGCAGCATGGTGCGGTCCTTGTCCTGCGGATAGCCCTTGTAGATGTCGATCAGCGCGGCGACGTCCTGCACCACGGCGGCGGACAGGCGTCGCGTCACCGTGTTCCAGTGCCGCTCCATGAACACGCCCGCGACCACCGTCTGCAGGATCACCATCGGCACGATCATGATCAGCAGCGCCCGCGCATACAGGCCGGTCGGCATCCAGCCCTTGAAGGCGTTGCCGACGATGCTGTTGGCGCGCGACACGCGGCGGGAGGCGGTGCGGATCAGGGTGAGGCCGGTGTCGAGCGTGGTCATGCGGATCTGCTCTCACGGGTGACGCTGCCGTCATTGCGAGGAGCGAAGCGACGAAGCAATCCAGGGTCATCGCGGGACTCTGGATTGCTTCGCTTCGCTCGCAATGACGGGGAGAGATTGGGGCGCCTCAACTCTTGCGGCGAGGAAGTGAGAGCCGCAGCCCTGGCGGATGGGATCGAAGTTCTTGCACCGGCGATGGTCTGCTCCCTCTCCCCGTTCTTACGGGGAGAGGGCTGGGGTGAGGGGCAGCCGCACGGGGAGTGTTTGTGGTGAGACCTGTACCCCCTCACCCGGATTGCATCTGACGATGCAATCCGACCTCTCCCCGCAGGCGGGGAGAGGCTGAGACCGCGCTCGTGGCGAGAGCTCGAATCCAACCGGAGAGAATAAGCGTGCTCACTGGCGCAACGCGCAAGAAGAGCAACGTGGTCGGAGCCGCCGGTCATCAACCCGCTCTCAACCCGTCACCATCAGCCGGTAGCCGATGCCGCGCACGGCCTGCAGGAACAGCGGGTTGGCCGGATCGCTCTCCAGCTTGCGGCGCAGGCGGTTGATCTGGACGTCGACGGCGCGCTCGTTGACGGTGCCGTTGCCGGTCAGCGCGCCGCGCGGCACGGTCTCGCCGCGGGCATTGGCAAGGATGCGCAGCATCTCGCGCTCGCGGTCGGTGAGGTGGACGATCTCCTCGCCCTGCTTCAGCTCGCCGCGCGCCAGATGGTAGACGAACGGGCCGAAGCCGATCTGCTCGACGACCTCTTCCGCCGGAGGCGGCGCGGCCCGCTTGAGGATGTTGCCGATGCGCAGCGCGAGCTCTCTCGGCTCGAACGGTTTTGCGACGTAGTCGTCGGCGCCGAGCTGCAGGCCCTCGATGCGGCTCTCCGGCTCGGCCCGCGCGGTCAGCATCACGATCGGCACCGAGGATTGCGTGCGGATGAAGCGGGCGAGGTCGAAGCCGCTTTCGCCGGGCATCATCACGTCGAGGATCAGCAGATCGAAATGCAGCCCCGTCAGCTTGGCGCGGGCGTCGCTCGCGCTCGCCGCCGTGGTGACGCGATAGCCTTCGCCGCGCAGGAAGCGAGACAGCAGATCGCGGATGCGGCGGTCGTCGTCGACGAGCAGGAGATGCGGTGCGTCGTCGGCCGGCGTCTGCTGATGATGCGGTGCGATGGCGGCGATCGTCACGGTCACTCCTTGGCAGCGGCGACAGGCGTCTTGAAGATGGCTTCCAGCACCTTGTCCGGATCGTCGCGATCGATCATCGCGCGCAGGAACTGCCGGACCTTCTCGGCGCCAGCAGGCCCGATCTGCTCCAGCGCGCGGTCGATGCGCCGCGTCTGCAGCCCGGCCAGCTTGGCGACCAGCGCCTCGCCCTTCGGCGTGGCGAAAAGAAGGCGCTGCCGGCGGTCGTTGTTGCCGGTCTTCTGCACGATGTAGCCTTCGTCCAGCAGCTGCTTGAGCACGCGTCCGAGCGACTGCTTGGTGATGCGGAGAACGTCGAGCAGATCGGCGACCTTCAGGCCGGGATAGCGTGTGACGAAATGCATCACGCGGTGATGCGCGCGGCCGAAGCCGAACGCCTCCAGCTCGTGGTCGGCATCGCCGACGAAGTCGCGATAGGCGAAGAACAGGAGCTCGATGATGTCCCAGCGCAGCGGCTCGCCGGCGGCGGCGGAGGGCTCAGCCGCGCGCAGCTCGGGGCTCAACGTCGGGGACGAGAAATTTATGTCAGCCATATTGACGTTTCTGCGGTTCAATGTTACAAAACAATCGTCCGCTACGAAATTTTAGATCGTTTCATCGGCGGGCGATGGTCTCCAGGCGTGTCTGAACGGGCCGTAGGCAACCCCGACGGGCATCCTTGGGCGACGTATCGAACAACCGTGTGATGTCGAGCGGCATTTCGGCAAACCATACTGGACTTCCGCCGGGCGCAAAAGCATGTCCTGTGGTGGCATGCTTGCCCGGGGACCGGCCCAAAGCCGGTCGCGGCAGGTCCGAAATTCAAGAAGCCGACTGGCCCGATCGGACGGGTCGGCCCCAGAACTCGCGAATGGCGATCAGAGCGGGGGAAGCAAGGACATGACTTTGACATTCGACATCAAGCCGACGACGAACCCGACCTCCGACCAGGAGCGCGCTGCCAAGCTCGCCAACCCGGGCTTCGGCCGGGTGTTCACCGATCACATGGCCGTGGTCCAGTACAGCCAGGACAAAGGCTGGCACAGTGCGCGGGTCGAATCCCGCGCCAACTTCCCGCTCGATCCGGCCGCCGCCGTCCTGCACTACGCGCAGGAGATCTTCGAGGGGCTGAAGGCCTACAAGCGCGACGACGGCGGCGTGAACCTGTTCCGCCCCGACGCCAATGCCAAGCGGTTCTGGAATTCGGCCGAGCGCATGGCGATGGCGCAGTTGCCGCCGGAGGTCTTCATCGAGGCGGTCGAGCGGCTGGTTCAAATCGACCGCGCCTGGATCCCGGGCGGCGAGGGCAGCCTCTATCTGCGCCCGTTCATGATCGCCAGCGAGGTGTTCCTCGGCGTGAAGCCGTCGGCGGAGTACATCTTCGCGGTGATCGCCTCGCCGGTCGGCTCCTATTTCAAGGGCGGCCCGGCGCCGGTCTCGATCTGGGTCTCGGAGAACTACACCCGCGCCGCCGTCGGCGGCACCGGCGGCGTGAAGTGCGGCGGCAATTATGCCGCGAGCCTCAAGGCGCAGGCCGAGGCGATCACCCATGGCTGCGACCAGGTCGTGTTCCTGGATGCGATCGAGCGCCGCTATGTCGAGGAGCTCGGCGGCATGAACGTGTTCTTCGTGTTCGACGATGGCTCGCTGTCGACGCCGCCGCTCGGCACCATCCTGCCGGGTATCACCCGCGACTCCCTGATCGCGCTGGCGCGCGATGCCGGCCGCGAGGTGCGCGAGGAGGCATATTCGATCGACCAGTGGCGGGCGGATGCCAAGAGCGGCAAGCTGAAGGAGGCGTTCGCCTGCGGCACCGCCGCGGTGATCTCCCCGATCGGCAAGGTGTGCTCGGCGAGCGGCGATGTCCTGATCAACGGCGGCGAGGCCGGCCCGGTCGCCATGGGCCTGCGCAAGCAGCTGGTCGACATCCAGTACGGCCGCAGCGCGGATCCGCATCAGTGGATCAGGGATGTGAAGTAGGGCGGGGCTCCGCTGACGGTGCGCTCCCTCCCCCGCAAGCGGGAGAGGGGGCGCACCGCATGGATGGCGATAGCTTCGCTCTCACTGACATGGATGCGCGGGTGACCGACGCCTCCCGCGGGTTGCCGCACCCTGTCGCGGCTGCTACCACCTCAGGCAACGCATTCCATCCCGCAGGGTGGGCCAAGGACCGCGCAAGCGGGCCGTGCCCACCGCTGCGACGTCATCCAGCCCATGGTGGGCACGCTGCGCTTTGCCCACCCTACGTGTCGAGTCCGATGTCCGACAAACCCAAGAAACCCCAGAAGCTGAAGGCGCGGCTGCCGCGCGGGCTCGAGGATCGCGGCCCGGCGGCGATCGCCGCGACGCGCGAGATGGTCGAGAAGATCCGCGCCGTCTACGAGCGCTACGGCTTCGAGCCGGTGGAGACGCCGGCATTCGAATACACCGACGCGCTCGGCAAGTTCCTGCCCGACCAGGATCGTCCGAACGAGGGCGTGTTCTCGTTCCAGGACGATGACGAGCAGTGGATCTCGCTGCGCTACGACCTGACTGCGCCGCTGGCGCGCTATGTCGCCGAGAATTTCGACGCGCTGCCCAAGCCCTATCGCAGCTATCGCGCCGGCTACGTCTTCCGCAACGAGAAGCCGGGCCCCGGCCGCTTCCGCCAGTTCATGCAGTTCGACGCCGACACCGTCGGCTCCGGCTCGCCGGCGGCCGACGCCGAGATGTGCATGATGGCGGCCGATACGATGGAGGCGCTGGGGATTCCGCGCGGCTCGTATGTCGTGAAGGTCAACAACCGCAAGGTGCTCGACGGCGTGATGGAGGCGATCGGCATCGGCGGTGATGAGCACGCCGGCCGTCGGCTGACGGTGCTCAGGGCAATCGACAAGGCCGACAAGTTTCCGATTTCAGAGATCAAGAAGCTGCTCGGCGAGGGCCGCTGGGACGGCGGCGAAGTCGGCAAGGGTGATTTCACCAAGGGCGCGGGCCTGACTGAAAGTCAGATCGACTCCCTGCTGGCCTTCTTCGAGATGAAGATCGCGGAGCCGCAAATTCAAGGTGAGGAGCAGGATCTGCAGTTCAACGCCCAGGTCTTGGCGAGCGTTGCTCAGCAGAAATTGTTCATGTCCTCGCCGGCCTATGTGGAAGGCGTCAACGAGCTGACCGAGATCGCCAGGCTGTGCAGCGCGGCCGGTTATGGCTATACCCGCGTCCGCGTCGAACCCTCCGTCGTCCGCGGTCTCGAATACTACACCGGCCCGGTCTACGAAGTCGAACTCCTGCTCGAGACCAAGGACGAGAAGGGCCGTCCCGTGCGCTTCGGCTCGGTCGGCGGCGGTGGTCGTTATGACGGGCTGGTCTCGCGTTTCCGCGGCGAGCCGGTGCCGGCGACCGGGTTTTCGATCGGCGTGTCGCGGCTGCAGGCGGCGCTGACCCTGCTCGGCAAGCTCGACACGCGGCCGGCTTTCGGCCCCGTCGTCGTCACGGTCTTCGACCGCGACCGCGTCGCCGACTATCAGAAGATGGTGTCGACCTTGCGCAATCACGGCATCCGCGCCGAGCTCTATCTCGGCAATCCCAAGAACATGGGCAACCAGCTCAAATATGCCGACCGCCGCAACGCACCCTGCGTGATCATCCAGGGCTCGGACGAGAAGGCGCGCGGCGAGGTGCAGATCAAGGACCTGATCGAGGGCGCCAAGGCGGCGGCCGCGATCGCCTCCAACCAGGAATGGCGCGAGAGCCGCCCGGCGCAGTTCTCAGCCAAGGAGGACGAACTCGTCGCCGGCGTCCGCGAGGTGCTCGCGCGCCACGACGTGAGCTGGGGGTAACAGGACTCGTCATGCGCGGGCTTGACCCGCGCATCCATCGCTTCACGACGGCCTTTCATTTCAGAATGATGGATTGCCGGGGCAAGCCCGGCAATGACAGGCTTGGGACAGGACTAACTAACAGGGAGCAACGAATGCCCGAGATCACAGTGAGCATGGCCGCCGGCCGCACCGACGAGCAGAAGGCCAACATGATGCGTGACATCACCAAGGCCCTGGTGACGCATCTCGGCGTCGATCCGGAAGCGGTGGTGATCCAGATCAACGAGGCGCCGCTGACGCACAAGATGAAGGGCGGCAAGACCTTCGTCGAACGTCTGGCCGAGCAGAAGAAGTAGGCGCTGCTGTCGTCCCTGCTCGGCGCGCAATTGCGCGCGGCCCAGGGACCACAGCCCCAGGAAGCGGTTTGAGGCATGCTGGTCGTTGGCCATTTGCTCATCACGACCGCCGCGGCGTATGGGTCCCGGATCGGCACTACGCCGCACTGACGCGCGTCGCAGCTTGTCCGGGACGACATCTGAACTTGGAGCCATCATGGACGCACGTGAGATCATCAAACCGGGCATGCGCGCCGAGCGCCTGCTGGTGGTGCCGCCGGAGCGCACCGTGGGGCACTTTGTTCCTCATATGCCCATGGTCTATGCGACGCCGATGATGATCCTGGAGATGGAGATGACATCGGGCGACGCCATCAACCCGGTGCTGCCGCCGGGCTGGGTGACGGTCGGCACCGAGGTCAACGTCCGCCATCTCGCGGCGTCGCCGGTCGGCGCCACCATTCGCACGGTTGCCGAGGTGATCGAGGTCGAGCGCCGCGTCATCCGCTTCTCGGTCGAGGCGTATCATGGCGAGGTGAAGATCGGCGACGGCCGCCACGGTCGCGGCCTCATCAATGTCGCGCAGTTCAAGAAGCGGTTCGGCGTGACCTGAACCGCTTCGCGCTAGACCGACTGGCCCGTCTTCAACAGCGAGCAGCCGGTGATCTTGAGGCTGCCGTCGGGCTGGGTCTGCAGCGTGTAGAGCGCCTCCCATGCCTCGCCCTCGGCATCGATGATGTGGACGCGCTGCGCGACGCTGCCGTCCTCGACCTCGGCGGCGCCGAATTCGAAGCTGCGATGGCGATAGACCGGCGGGTAGCCGCTCTTGACCATGCTCATGAAGATCTCGGCGCTCGGAAACAAGGCCTGGATTTCCGGCGCGGCCTGGGCATAGGCGGTCGCGCCGTCGTCGCGCGCCAGGGCCTGCTCCTGGGCGCGGATGACGGTCTGCGCCGCGCCGGCGTCGGCCGCCGCGGCGGGGTGGGCCAACAGTGACAGCAGCAGGACGAGCGGCATCAGAATGCGCATGTCATGTCCTCCATCGGCAGGTCGGGTCGATCCATCATGCGCCATGGACAGCGCGTGACAAGCCTGCCGTCGCGCGTCAATGTCGCGGGCCGGCGGCGATCGGCCGGCTGGATTGTGTCGCCATCGTCACGTCTTCGCGAGCCATGCGGCCCGCGCGGTGCCGGTCGCGATGGGATCGGCTTGATCTGGCCTGATCCGGCGCGAATCATGCATTCAGGCCGTGAACGAAGCAGGAGCCGCATGACCGATTTTTCCACGACTCGATCGCTCTTCACGATCCCTGACGGGGTCATCTATCTCGACGGCAATTCGCTCGGCGCGCTGCCGTCCGCCGTGCCCGCCCGCGTTGCCCGGATGATCGAGGCTGAGTGGGGACGGGAGCTGATCCGCGGCTGGAATAGCGCGGGATGGATGGTGCAGCCGCGCCGCGTCGGCGACCGTATCGCGCAGCTGATCGGGGCCGCGCCCGGCACGGTCGTGATGGGCGATACGCTCTCGATCAAGGTGTATCAGGCGCTGGCCGCGGCGCTGTCGCTCAATCCGGGGCGACGCGTGATCCTGTCCGACAGCGGCAATTTTCCGTCCGATCTCTACATGGCGCAGGGCCTGGTCCGCATGCTCGGCGACCGCGCCACCTTGAAGGTGGTCGAGCCGGAGCAGGTCGAGGCTGCGATCGACGACAGCGTCGCGGTGCTGATGCTGACAGAGGTGGACTACCGCACCGGCCGCATGCACGACATGAAGGTGCTGACGGCAAAGGCGCACGCGGCCGGCGCGCTCGCGGTATGGGACCTCGCGCATTCCGCCGGCGCGGTGCCGGTCGATCTCGCCGGCGCGGAGGCCGACTTTGCGGTCGGCTGCACCTACAAATATCTCAATGGCGGTCCCGGCGCGCCGGCCTTCATCTATGTCGCGCCGCGTCATGCCGACATCGCGCCGCCGGCGCTGTCCGGCTGGATGGGCCACGAGGCGCCTTTCGCCTTCGATCTCGATTATCGCCCCGGCGGTGGCATCGAGCGGATGCGCATCGGCACGCCGCCGATCATCGCATTGGCCGCGCTGGATGCCGCGCTCGACGCCTGGGACGGCGTGTCGATGCAGGACGTGCGCAAAGCCTCCATCGCGCTGTCGGAATTGTTCATCGCCGAGGTCGAGAGGCGCTGTCCGTCGCTGACACTGGCCTCGCCGCGCGATGCGTCGCGCCGCGGCAGCCAGGTGTCGTTCCGCCATCCGGACGGCTATGCGATCATGCGGGCGCTGATCGCGCGCGGCGTGATCGGCGATTTCCGCGCGCCCGACGCGCTGCGCTTCGGCTTCACGCCGCTCTACATCGGCGAGAGCGAGGTGCGCGGCGCCGTCGACATTCTCGAAGAGGTGCTTGCCGACAAGCTGTGGGACAAGCCCGAGTATCGCCAGAAGGAGCTCGTGACGTGAGCAGCGCGCCCTACGATCCCGCCACCGAGGGGGCGCGGATGAACTTCAAGGGACGGATGTCCTATGGCGACTATCTGATGCTGGATCGCCTGCTCGATGCGCAGGCGCCGCTGTCGTCGGCGCATGATGAGCTCCTGTTCATCATCCAGCACCAGACCTCCGAATTGTGGATGAAGCTCGCGATCCACGAGATCAAGGCCGCCATGGCGGCGATCGCCCGGGACGACGTGCAGCCGGCGTTCAAGATGCTGACAAGAGTGTCGCGCATCTTCGAGCAGCTCAACGGCGCCTGGGACGTGCTGCGCACGATGACGCCGAGCGAGTACACGCTGTTCCGCGACAAGCTCGGCGAGTCCTCCGGCTTCCAGTCGTTCCAGTATCGCTCGATCGAATTCCTGCTCGGCAACCGCAATCTGGCGATGCTGCGCCCGCATGCGCATCATCCGGAGCTGACCGCCGAGCTGGAGGCGATCCTGGCGAAGCCCAGCCTGTATGACGAAGCACTGCGGCTCTTGGCACGGCGCGGCTTCTTCATCGGCATCGACGGGCAGCGCACCGACTGGCGCGGCACCCGCGCCGAGAGCCCGGAGGTCGCGGCCGCCTGGACCAGCGTCTATCGCGATCCGCAGCGGCATTGGGAGCTGTATGAGCTCGCCGAGAAGCTGGTCGACTTCGAGGACTATTTCCGCCGGTGGCGCTTCAATCACGTCACCACGGTAGAGCGCATCATCGGCTTCAAGACCGGCACCGGCGGCACGTCAGGCGTCAACTATCTGCGCAAGATGCTGGAGATCGTGCTGTTCCCCGAACTCTGGAAGCTGCGCACCGGGCTATAGGGCCGCGCGCTCATTCGATCAGGAGATATTCATGCTGTATGCCGTCAAGGACTGGGACAACGCCTATGCCAACGGCCCGAACATCGCCGGTGGCGAGCGCTGGCCCGGCCTGTGGGTCGCGCCGGCCGAGGCGTATCGAACGGCGTTGGCCGGGCAGGGCCGCGCCAGGCTCGACATCGCCTTTGGCGCACATGAGCGCCAGCGCCTCGACCTGTTCCTGCCTGAGGGCACGCCAAAGGGGCTCGTCGTGTTCGTGCATGGCGGCTACTGGATGCGGCTCGACAAGAGCTTCTGGTCGCATCTCGCGCAAGGTCCAATCGCGCGCGGCTTTGCCGTGGCGATGCCGTCCTACCGGCTGTGTCCCGAGGTCGGCATCGCCGACATTTCGGCCGATGTCGCGCAGGCGGTCGCGAAGGCGATGGACGAGGTCGCCGGTCCCGTGGCGCTGACCGGCCATTCCGCCGGCGGCCATCTCGTCACCCGCATGATCTGCCGCGGCGCCCCGCTGTCGCCGGAGCGACAGGCGCGCATCACCAGCGTGGTCTCGCTCTCCGGCCTGCACGATCTGCGCCCGCTGCAGCGGACCGTGATGAACGACACGCTACATATCGACGACGCCACGGCGCTGCGCGAGAGCCCGGCGCTGCTCGCGCCGATCGACGGCGTCAAGGTCACCGCCTGGGTCGGCGGCGCCGAGCGCAACGAATTCCGCCGTCAGGCGCAATTGCTCGCAAACATCTGGATCGGCTTGGGTGCTACGACCGCCTATGTCGAGGCGCCGGACCGGCACCATTTCGACGTGATCGACGATCTGGCTGATGCGGAGAGCGGGCTGGTGAAGGCGCTGGTGGAGATGTAGGCAGCTCCCGCGTGGGTTCGAGGTCGCGGCCACGCTTAATCGTCAAAGCAAATTACGGCTATCGACATAACTCATTTTGGAACACCTCGGCGGCTGGCTACTCTTTCGCGTGTTGAACGTCGACCTCGTCCACCTTGCTCCGTTGCGCGTGGACGTGGTCGCACCGCGATCGAGAGGCCTTGATGCCAGTCCGACGTCCGACTGCTACCGAGCTGCAACAGGCCGCGCGCGAGATCGGCCTCGATCTCGATGATGCCAATGCGCTGTCGTTCCTTGCGCTGATGCAGGGGCAGCTCGACGCGTACGATCTCGTCGACGAGATGGCGGCGCCGCTGCCCGAGGTCAAATATCCGAGGCCCTCAGGAACACGCCCGCTGCCGGAGGACAATCCGTTCGGCGCCTGGGCCGTCACCGCGCACATCCAGGGCGCCGCGGACGGCAAGCTCAAGGGCAAGCGCGTCGCCATCAAGGACAATGTCTGCGTCGCCGGCCTTCCCATGATGAATGGTGCGACCATCCTCGAGGGCTACGTCCCGGAGATCGATGCGACCATCGTCACGCGCCTCTTGGACGCCGGCGCGGATATTCTGGGCAAGGCCGTCTGCGAATACTACTGCGCCTCCGGCGGCAGTCACACCTCAGCCAATGGGGTCGTCGAGAATCCGGTCGTGCCCGGCTACAATGCCGGTGGATCGTCTTCAGGATCCACCGCCCTGGTCATGGCCAACATCGTCGACATGGCCACCGGCGGCGACCAGGGGGGCTCGATCCGCATCCCCGCGTCCTATTGTGGTGCCGTCGGCCTGAAGCCGACGCACGGCCTCGTGCCCTATACGGGCATCTTCGCGGTCGAATTGACGGTCGATCACGCCGGCCCGATCACCCGCACCGTGGCCGACAACGCATTGATGCTCGAGGTGATGGCAGGGCCGGACGGGCTCGATCCGCGGCAGCGCGGTGCCTCGTCACAGCCCTATACGCAGGCGCTGCGGCAAGGCGTGGCCGGCTTGCGCATCGGCGTGGTGCCCGAAGGGTTCGGCACGGCCGGCGCCGAGACCGAGGTGGACGACCGCGTGCGCGAGGCGGCCGGTCGTCTCGCCGCCAAGGGGGCCGACGTCCGTGAGGTCGCAGTGCCGCTGCATGCCGCCGGGGCTGCAATCTGGACGCCGATCTTTCTCGAAGGCGCCACCGATCTGATGATGCGCAGCAACGCCTATGGCACCAACATGAAGGGCGTGTTTCTGGAGAGCCTGCTCGATGCCCACGCGCGCTGGCGCGATCGGGCCGGAGAATTGTCCGAGACGCTGAAGCTCGGCATCCTGACCGGCCACTATATGTCGTCGCGCAATCGCGGCCGCTACTACGGCAAGGCACAGAACCTCAACCGCCTGCTCACGGGAGATTATGATCGCGCGCTCGAACAGGCCGATCTGCTTCTGATGCCGACCACGCCGATGGCAGCGACCCGGCTGCCGTCCGCCGGGGCGTCGCGGGAGGAGATCATCGGCCGCGCCTTCGAGATGGTCGGTAATACCGCGCCGACCTGCCTCACCGGGCATCCCGCGATCTCCGTTCCGGTTGGGAAGACGGCGGACGGCCGTCCGATCGGCGCGATGCTGGTCGCGCGCCACCTCGACGAGTCGACGTTGTACCGGGCGGCTTCCGCACTGGAGGCGTGCTACCAGTGAAGGATGACGTCGTCCTGACAGCAGGTGCTCGTCGGATGCGGCGCGGGATCTGAGGGGATCTACGGCCTGGCAGTGGGTGGCAGCAGCCCAGGCAGATCGAACAGTCCCCGGACCCGGTGATCGGGCGCGAGCCCGAGCTCGTCCATCTGCATCCGCATCGCCTTGAACATCGTCAGCGGCGCAACGAGCGCGCAGCTTTCACAGGCTGCGGCCATCGCTTCGGGCGTGACCCTCTCGATCCATGCCACGGTCAGCCCGGCAGCCTTGGCACCGATCGCGTCCCACGGATTCGAGGACACGAACAGGACTTCGGCGGGCGCGGCTCCGAGCTCGGACTCGATCAGGGAATAGGCCTCGGGACTCGGCTTGAACATCGCTCTGCTGTCGACGCTGATGGTCTTGTCGAGAAAACGATCGAGTCCGGTGTTGCGCACGAGCGCGTTCAGCATTGCTGGCGCACCATTCGAAAGAATCGCCAGCTTGCGGCCGTGGAGACGCTCCAGGGTGGACAGCGTGTCCGGGTAGGGATCGAGGTGGACGTATTTGTCCATGATCACCTCGAGCAGCGCTTCTTCGTAGCCAAGGCCGAGGACCCGGAGCGTATAGACCAGGGATTGGCGCGTCACCGCCTCGAAATCCTCGTAGCGCCGCATCAGCGAGCGCAGCCAGGTGTATTCGAGCTGCTTCATACGCCAGATCTGCGTGATCATGTCGCCACGACCCGGGAAAGCCTGCTCGGTGACCGACGCCACCGATTGAATGTCGTAGAGGGTGCCGTAGGCGTCGAAGACGACGGTGCTGATCGCCACGGGGATGGTCCTTGTGTCGGAGCGGTTTTGTACGCGAAGTGCGGCAAGGGACCGCAATGCAGTCCCGTTGCGTCGCGTCAGGGACTTGACGCGAGTTCCGGCATCCCATGCCGCAACTCTGGTCTTTACGAAGTGTGTTCCGACCGACAAAGTGAATTATGACGATGTTGGTATCGTCTTTTTCGATAGCGGGGACTGTCGTGAACTTCGATATCGACTGCCTCAGATCGTTTCTCGTGATCGCGGACACGATGAGCTTCTCGCGGGCCGCAGAGTCCGTCGGGCGATCGCAGTCGACGATCAGCCAACAGATGTCCAAGCTGGAATTGCAGGTGGGCAAGCCATTGTTGACGCGGCGCAAGGGCCGCGTTCTGGAGCTGACCCCCGAGGGTGACCGCTTCGTCCAATACGCGCGGCGTATTCTCCAGCTCAATGACGAGGCCTATGCCTCGATGTGCGAGGATGTCCTCCTCGGTTTCGTTCGTCTGGGGGTTCCGCTCGACTTTTTTGGCCGCGACTTCACCACGTGGCTCGCGCGGTTCAAGACCAAGAATCCGATGGTGGGCATCGAGGTCGAAGCCAATCAGTCGGAAAGCCTGATGAAGCGGAGCGCCCGCGGCGAATTCGACCTCGCCTTCTTCAAGCAGGAGGCCGGGGCTCGAACCGGCACCTCGGTGCTGACAGAGCAATTGGTCTGGGTCTGCGGGCCGAACTACACGCCCGACGATGCGTCGATCCCTCTCGTCCTCTTCCCGGACGGCTGCACGTATCGGCGTTTCGCCATGTCGTCGCTGAAGCAGAACGACCGGCGTTGGCATCTCAGCTTCGTCAGTCCGAGCTTCGAGTGCCTCAAGGCGGCGACGCTCGAGGGGCTGGGAATCACCGTCCTTGCGCGCGCCCTGGTGCAGCCGCCGTTGCGCATCATCCGGCAGGATCTCGGTCTGCCGCGCTTGCCGACCGTCGAGCTCGCCTATGCGCGCGGCCGCAGCAACTCCCGCACGGTGGGGGAGCTGACCACGTTTCTCGCCGAGAGGCTGACGGGAGCGGGCGTGCAGCCATAGCTCGGATCTGTGCCGAACGGGCTTCGCTTGCGACCCGACGGCTGCGCCGCATAGGGCCAGGGCGCGCGAAGCACTTCTAGGGCCAATCGACGCCTCGACCGGATTGGTGCTGAGTCGAGGTGCAGCGGGTCGATCGCAGCGACAGCGACAAGATCAAGGAGGACGCCGTCGCCGCCTCCCTTTCGCGCATGGCGAGCTTTCCTCGCAGAAATCGCTGCGCCGTCGTCGTGGACAGGATGATGCTTCGGCGCGCTTCGCCGCAATTCCCGTTGCCCGCCAAGGTTCGCATAATTCCTATAGCGCGTCGCTGAGCAGCCGTCGCGCCGCCTTCAATCCCTGCTCGTCGCGCTTGTAGAACGTCCAGCCCTTGGCGCGCTTGCCCTTGACGAGGCCGGCGGCCACCAGCACGCGCATGTGCTCGCTCAGTGTCGGCGCGGAGACGCCGAGCTTTTCGGCAATGAATAGCCCGCAGACCCCGTCCTTGACGAGGTCGCCATCGTTCTGTGGCGGAAAATGCCGCGTCGGATCGCGCAGCCACTCCAGGATTTGCAGCCGCTTGTCGCTGGCGAGTGCGCGGAACACGCGGTCGGGCATCATTTTGGTACTTTGCCAATTAGCTAATTCATGTCAAGACATATCGCGCGTAGCGAGGTGCGACATGTCAGAGACGTCGACAGCGGTAACCCGGCAGCGGATCGCGGCCACCTATGAGCTGATCCGGCCTTACGTCCGGCGCACGCCGCTGATAACGGTCGATGGTGGTGATTTCGGCCTGCCGTCCTCCCTGTTGCGACTGAAGCTCGAATTCATGCAGCATGGCGGCTCGTTCAAGGCGCGCGGGGCGTTCGCCAATCTCCTGACCCGCGATGTGCCGGGGGCCGGTGTGGTCGCGGCGTCCGGCGGCAACCATGGTGTTGCGGTGGCGCTGGCGGCGCAACGTCTTGGCCTGAGAGCAGCGATCTTCGTGCCGAGCATCGCCTCGCCGTCGAAGATCGACCTCATCAAGCGCTTCGGCGCGGAGATCCACGTCGGCGGGGATCGCTATGCCGATGCGCTGGCGGCGAGCGAACGACATGTCGCCGAGAGCGGCGCCTTGCCGATTCATGCGTTTGATCAGCCCGAGACCATGCTGGGGCAGGGCTCGGTGGGGCTGGAGGTGGAGCGCGACGCAGATGATATCGACACGCTGCTGGTGGCGGTCGGCGGCGGCGGGCTGATCGGCGGCATCGCCGCGTGGTACGAGGGACGCGTCAAGGTCGTGCCGGTGGAGTCGGACGGCGCGCCGACCCTGCGCGACGCGCTGGCGGCCGGACACCCCGTCGACGCGCCCGCCGGTGGCGTCGCTGCCGACAGTCTTGCGCCGCGCCAGATCGGCGCACGCGTGTTTCCGATCGTGCAGCGGTTCGCGGCGGCGGAGGTGATCATCGTCAGCGACGACGACATAAGGGCGGCGCAGCGCGCGTTGTGGATGACGTTGCGCGTCGTAACTGAGCCGGGCGGCGCCGCGGCCTTCGCCGCGCTGCTATCCGGTGCCTACCGTGCGGGTCCGTCCGAGCGCGTCGCGGTTCTGGTCTGCGGCGCCAACACCACAGCGGTCAATTTCAAGAGTTGCTAGATGGATGGGCCGTGAATTCTGTGCCCCGTCATGGGATGTCGGAGACCGCTCCTGTGTAGGGTCGCGGTATTCGTCGCGGCCTCGGCAGAACGGAGAGAGCGGACTGCCGTTCAGCCGGTGTCTCGCATTCGATCAGCTCTCCGCGACCGCATCGCCCCAGGCATGGAAGATTTCCGTCGCGCCGCTGTTCGCGTCGCCCTGGCGCAGCACGACGCTGGGGCAGGCGAACTTCATCGGCATGGTCTGCACCGGCGCCGGCACGGTCTCGAACTTCGCCGTCAGCGCGTCCATCACCTCCGCCGGCAGCCGGGTGTCGGCGCCGACCACGTCGCCTTCGCTGGCATCGATGCGCGGCTGGTGGATCGCGGCATCGAGGTCCATGCCGTAGTCCATCACGAAGGACAGCATCTGCGCCACCGCGGGCAGGATGCGGCGGCCGCCGGAGGCGCCCAATGCGAGGCGGCGGCCGTCGGCGGCCTGCGCCACCACCGGCGTGTAGTTGGTGAGGCAGCGCTTGCCGGGGGCCAGCGAATTCGTCGTGCCGGGCGTCGGGTCGAACCACATGATGCCGTTGTTCATCATGATGCCGCTCTGCGGCGCCTGGAATTTCGAGCCGAAGCCGGACAGCAGGGTCTGCGTCACCGCCGCCATGTTGCCGTCGCGATCGACCACCGAATAGTGCGTGGTGCAGGCCGGTGCCAGATATTCGGCGCCGATCGCGCGCTTGCCCGCCGCGTCGCCCATGTCGTTGAGCCGCTCGCGATAGGCGGCCTGCACCGCCTCGGCATAGGCGATGAAGGCGCCGGCATCCGGCGCCTTGCCCGAAGCCGTTACGCTCGCCTGCATCAGCCGCAGCGCGTGAGCCAGCGTCGGGCCGGCGGTGAGCTCCGGCGTCGCGAACACCGCGCCGCCGCGATAGGGAATGCGCAGCGGCTCTCGGACATGCGCCTCGAACGCGGCGAGGTCATCCACCGAAAGCGCGCCACCGGCGGCCTGGATGTCGCGGGTCAGCGAGCGGGCGATGTCGCCGCGGTAGAAGTCGCGCGCGCCGGCGCTGGCAAGATGGGCCAGCGTCGCCTTCAACTGCTCCTGCGGCAGCCGCGTCACCGCCTTGGCGCCCCATTGCGGATTCGGCGGCAGGCCATCCTTCAGATAGGCCGCGGCGCTGCCGGGATAGCGGCGCAGGTCGGCGGCGCAGCTCGAGATCATCACGGTGGTCCACCAGTCCACCAGCAGACCCTCGGCGGCGAGCTTCACGCTCGGCGTGACCAGATCCGCCCATGGCAGCCGCGCGTAACGGCGATGCGCCGCCTCCATGCCGGCCACGACGCCGGGCACCGCGATCGCGCCGGGGCCGTGCAGATTGCGGTCGTCCTTGACGCGGGGCCATGGGAAGATGTCGGCCGCGACGCTGCCGTCATTGGCCAGCGGATAGTCGGCGACATCGAGGCTGTCGGGCGCGCGCATGCCGTAGTCGATCACTTCGACATGGTTGTCCCTGGCGCGGTACAGCACCATCGCGCCGCCGCCGCCGAGGCCGCTCATCCACGGCTCGAGCACGCCGAGCGCAAAGCCGGTCGCGACCACGGCATCGACGCAGTCGCCACCCGCGGCCAGCACCTCGGCGCCGATCTCGGCGGCGCGCCGCGACTGTGCCGCGACGATGCCGCCCTTGCTGCTCACCGCCGGCTTGCGGATCTGCTGACGATTGGAAAACTGATACGGCATGGCACTCCCCACGATCCCGCCTGATGGTCCGGCGAATTGACACCGGCCGGCGTCGGCGCGCAATCGGCGACAGCGGGACGCTCCCCAGCCCGGATCGAATGACGGGGCCTCGCGTTGAGGAGATGTTTACCAATGGGTACTATGGTCTTCGGCAGACCAGATCGATCTCGATCAGCGCGTCATAGGCCAAGCCGGTGACGCCGACGCAGGTGCGGGCCGGCAGCCGGTCCGGCGGGAAGAATGAACGGTAGGTTTCATTCATCGCCGCGTAATCCCGCTTGAACTCGGTCAGGTAAATCCGAGACATCACAATATGTTCGAGGCCGAGGTTGAGACCTTGGAGGATGTACTTCAAGTTCTGCATCACCGCCTTCGTCTGATCCACGATCCCCTCCGGCAGCACGCCCGGCGCCTCCGGCGAGTCCGGCATCTGGCCGGTGACGAACACGAAGCCGTCGGTCTCGACGGCGTGGCTGAAGGGGGCCACCGGCCTGGTCGCGCCGGAGATCATGTGGAACTGCATAGGGATGCTCCTTTGTTGTTGGGCTTCGTGGTAGCGACAGCAATGGTCGTCATTGCGAGGAGCGAAGCGACGAAGCAATCCAGGCAGCGCGTGACGCCCTGGATTGCTTCGCTCGCTCGCAATGACGGAGATCTGGGATGGAGTTGGGGCGCAATGAACGTCAGCGTTCATCCTCGAACAGCCGCTTGCTCAGGATCGCGTGGACGCCCCAATTGCCGTCGACGACCTGGGTCACGCCGAAATCCACCGCGGCGGACATCAGCGCGACCGCCTCGTCCTCGCTCAGGCCTTTGACGTGCATCAGGAAGCGCCGCATCTTGCGGAACGCGTCCTTCATCGCGAGGTCGAGCGAGGAGGTCGCGTAGACCTCGCTCTGGCCCTGCGCACCGAACTCAGCGAGATAGTTCGGATGGCTGAAGCCGGTCAGCACCCAGTCGGTCGCGGTTTCGATCAGCGGGTAGGAGAGATCGGCGAACGGCTGCCCCGCGAGTAGCGCCTTCTTGTGCAGGATCACCTGGAACGTGCCGGTCATCGAGCATTCGATCGCGGTGCCGCCGAGCTCCCCGTCGCCCTGGGTGGCGTGGGGATCGCCGACGGACAGCAGCGCGCCGGGCACCGCGACCGGCAGATACACCGTCGATCCCCTGCCGAGCCGCCAATTGTCGAGATTGCCGCCGAAATAGGAGGGCGGAATCGAATCGACGAAATCGGCCTCGCGCGGCGCCACCGCGATGACGCCGAAATGCGGCCGCAAGGGAATGCGGATGTTGTCGAGCACGCCGTGGCGGCGCTTGATGCTGTCGGGGGCGACGGGAACGCCCGGATAATCGTAGGTGGCGTGCACGATCCCGGCCGGATCGGTCTGCGGTTCCCAGCGGTACGAATAGAGTGCGCGGGCATGCGGCTCGGGCGCATCGGCGAAGATCTCGTAGATCGTCACCGCCTCGCGCGGCGCCGGCGCGGCGATCAGCTCGTTGTAGTGATAGCCCCACCACGCCGCGACGCTGGAGCCGAACACGCGGCCTGCATGTTTCGGGTTGCGGCTTGGCCGCGGCACGATGTCGAGGATGCGCACCTCCAGCACGTCGCCGGGCTGCGCGTCCTTGATCGCCACCGGGCCGGTGCAGATGTGCACGCCAAAACCTTCGCCGGCGCCGCGGCCGAACACACTGGCGTCCATCGGGCCGGCGCCGCGGCGGTCGACGTTCTTCTTCGCCTTGGTCCAGCCGAACACGCTGAGCGCAGCCGCGTCGCCTGCGATCATCAGCTCGGGATCATCGGAGGCATGCTGGGTCAGCGTCTCCACCGTGATCGTGTCGCCGGATGCGATTTCGATCTGCGGCGGCAGCGAGCGGCTGAAATAGCCCCAATGCACACGCTCGGCCGAGACCGCCAGATGATGGTGATGCCGCTGCGCGTCCTGGTCGTTGGCCGGCGCGGGCAGGGCGACATCGCTCCTGGCCGACGCCGGCCTCTCGCAGGCGCGCTGCTGCGCCAGCGCGTCCTGCGGCCATCCGCGCTGGCCGCGCGGGGCCGCCGCCGTCACCGCCTGCTCGGCCTTCTGCTGCCGGAACTCGCGCGGCGACAGGCCGAAGCGGGCGCGGAAGCTGCGGCTGAAATGCGCCGAATCGGCGAAGCCGTAGCGATAGGCGATCTCCGAGATCGAATGGTTGGCTTCGGCCGGATTGGACAGGTCGGTCCAGGCCCGCTGCAGCCGGCGTTCTTTGACGTAGTGGCTGAAATTGTCGCCGGCACTCTCGAACAGCTTTTGCAGATAGCGCTCGGAAATGCCTTCGGCCTGGGCCACCCGCGCCGGCGTCAGCTCGGCATCGTCGAGCCGCCGCTCGATGGTCTGGCAGAGCCGGTGCAGGATCGCGGCCTGCGTCGCGCTGCTGCCGGCCTCCGCCGCCGGCGCGGCTTGTTGATGGGCGAGTGTGAGCAGCAGATCGACCATGCTCTGCGCGACCGTGCTCCATTCGGCATCGCTCAGGGTGTCGAGCGCGCGTGCGGTGGCCTCGATGGTGCGGCAGACCACGTCGGCCAGGCCGCTCGGCGCGATCACCTGGGCTTGGGCCAATTTCAGCCTGCCGCTGATGCGGCCATGCAGGGCGTCCGCCGTCACCGACAGCACGATGGCGCGCAGACCGCGCTGGAACGCGATGCTCCAGTCGCCGGCGCGCGGCAACAGCATCAGATGTCCCGCGGGGACGATGCGATGGCCGTCGCTGCAGCGGAGCAGGGCGCCGTCCTCGATCGCGAGCAGGGCGATCGGCAGATCCGCATGGGCCTGCGGAACCGCAGTGATCGCCTGCGCGCCCGCCGACAGCCGCGAAAGAGCGATGCCCGGCGCTTGGCGATGCGAGGCGGTGGCATGACCATCATAAAATGGTGTCTTCGCTGCGGGCTGTAGCCCGACCGCATTCAGCACGTCGCGCCACGCCTCCGGACGCTCGCCCTCGGCATAGGATTCGCTGGTGAACGGACGAAAACTCATGGCACGCCCCGGGTCGGGGAATTCTAAGCAACCCCCGTGCCAGATGAGCTTCATGACCTGCCGTGTATCGGTGTTGTTCAGTTCGCTATTCCTCCACTCATTTGGATCGGTGCTCGTGCCACAGGCGCGATCGGTTCCCCTCCCCCTTGTGGGGAGGGGTTAGGGGAGGGGGCCCACAACGGCGGTCTCGCCCCGGGGCACCCCTCTCCCCAACCCAAGGGGGGAGGGAGCGCACCATCCGCGGGGCGGGAGCTGGCTATACGTTTCGCAAAATCACTCACACCGGAACACGTTCTTCCGGATCGTGCCATGCACGCCCCAATTGGCGTCGACCACCTGGGTGACGCCGAAGTCGGCGCCGACCGACATCAGCGAGATCGCCTCGTCCTCGCTGAGGTGATGCACCGTCATCAGGAAGCGGCGGAGCTTGCGGAAGGCGTCGCGCATGGCGCGGTCGAGACTGGAGTGGTTGGCGATCTCGGTCTGCGCATTGGCGCCGAGCTCGGCGAGATAGTTCGGATAGGTGAAGCCGTAGACCGACCATGCCTGGTCGGTCTCCAGCAGCGGATGCGTCAGGCCCTCGAGCTGCGTGCCGCCGAGGTCGCTCTTCTTGTGCAGGATGAACTCGAAGTCGCCGGTCAGCGAGGTCTCGATCGCGGTGCCGCCGAGTTCGCTGTCGCCCTGCGCGGCATGGGGATCGCCGACCGAGAAATAGGCGCCGGGCACGGCGACCGGATAGTACATCCGCGCGCCCTTGCCGATACGCCAGTCGTCGATGTTGCCGCCGGTGTAGCTCGGGGGGATCGATGAGACATAGTCGGCCTCCGATGGCGCGAGCCCCATCGTGCCGAAATGCAGCCGTGCCGGCACCTTCACATTGGGCAGGATGTTCTCGCGCTTCTTGATCGTGGCGTGGTCGACCGGCACGCCGGGATAGTCGATGGTCGGGTGCACGATGCCGTCGGGATCGGTCTGCGGCGTCCAGACGTAGTTGTAGACCGCCTTGGCGAACGGCTCGCCCGCGGTGTCCAGCTCGAAGATGGTGATGACCTCGCGCGGTTTCGGCTCCTCGATCAGGTCGTGATAGTGGAAGCCCCAATTGGCGGCGGCGTTGGAGCCGAAGCACTTGCCGGCATGGCAGCCGCATCGGCTCGGCCGCGGCCTTATGTCGAGGATGCGCACCTCGAGCACGTCGCCGGGCTCGGCGCCTTCGATCGCCACCGGTCCGGTCAGCAGATGCACGCCGATGCCTTCACCGGAGCCGCGGATGAACGGGCCCTCGGTCGGACCGGAGCCGCGCCGCGCCACGGCCTTGTGCTCTTTCGTCCACTTGAACACGCTTTCCGCGCCGGGATCGTCCTTGATCATGCGCTCATAGTCGTCATTGGCGTGATGCGTCAGCGTCTCGATCGTGGCGCGCTCGCCGGAGCGCAGGGTGAGCGCGGGTGTCACCACCTTGGAGAAATAGCCCCAATGGACGGTCTTGTTGGACACCGGCAGCAGATGGTGTTTCATGCGAGGGCCTCTTTGCTCAGAGATCGAGATTGTCGTGCGGTGAATTCGAGGGCGGGCCTCATGGTTCTCAAGGCGATGCCGGAGGCATCGTCCGGAGACGGCGCTGCGCGCCTCCTCACCATGAGGGTCGGAAGCGAGGCCACCTCACCCACGGACCTCATCCTGAGGAGCCCGCTGCAGGCGGGCGTCTCGAAGGATGGCCGCACGCAAGCGCTCGCTCCTAACGTGAAGGATGAACTCATGCCACCGCGTCCTTCGGCCGCTCGGCCTCCATCACCGAGAGGAAGCGCGCGGTCAGCGGATGGCGCGGGTTGGTCAGCACCTCGTGTGCGGGGCCTTCCTCGAGGATGACGCCGCCATTGAGGAAGGCGACGCGGTCGGCGACCTCGTCGGCGAAGCGGATCTGGTGCGTCGAGATGATCATCGTGAGGCCGTCGTCGATGGCGAGACGGCGGATCACCTCCAGCACCTCGTTGACCAGCTCCGGATCGAGCGCGGAGGTCGGCTCGTCCAGCAGCAGCACGCTCGGATTCGGCGCCAGCGCGCGGGCGATCGCGACGCGCTGCTGCTGGCCGCCGGAGAGATGCCGCGGCAGCGCATCGGCGCGATGCGACAGGCCGACACGGTCGAGCAGCTCAAGGGCGCGACGCTCCGCTTCGAAGCGGCCGAGCCCATGCACCCAGCGCAAGGGACCGGCGATATTCTCCTTGGCCGTGAGATGCGCGAACAGATTGAACTGCTGGAACACCATGCCGACGCCGACATTGGCGCGCTCGTTGGCGATGGCGCGCGGCGACAGCTTGCGTCCCCGGTCGTCGAAACCGAGCTTGCGGCCGCCGACGCGGATGTCGCCGGCGTCCCAGTTCTCCAGATGATTGATGCAGCGGAGCAGGGTGCTCTTGCCGGAGCCGGACGGCCCGAGCAGCGCGATCACCTCGCCGATGCGTACGGTGAGATCGAGGCCGTCCAGCACCTTGTTGCCGTCATAGGCCTTGCGCAGATCCGTGACCTCGACGGCGACGTTGTTGCGGGCGATCGTTGCGGCACGCCGGGCCCGGTCTTCGATCGACAAGGCGAGCGGCGGCGTCTCCTTCAGCTCGGCGGGCTCGGGCGGCGCGGCCTCGATGGCAGGGGCTGTCTTCTCCGCGAGCTCCAGCTTCGTCGCGAAATCGGCGCGGCGCCAAGGTAACAATAGCGCAAGGTAGTCCGCCAGCTTGCGCTGCTTCGCCGTGCGGTCGAGATCGAGCAGCCATTCGAGCGCAAGCTGGATGACGCTGATCGCGCCGGTCAGCACGAGATAGATGAGACCCGAGGCGAAGAAGATCGAGAAGAAGTCGAAGGTGGAGGACGCGAGCTGCGTCGAGCGCAGGGTAAGCTCCTGCACGGCGATGACGGAGGCGAGCGAGGAGTTCTTCAGCGCGCTCACCGCCTCGTTGCCGAACGCGGGAATCATGGTGCGGATCGCCTGCGGCGCGATGATCCGGCGCATCAGGACGCCGGGTGTCATGCCCAGCGCCTGGCCGGCCAGGAGCTGGCCGCGATCGACGCCGAGCACGCCGGAGCGCAGCATCTCGGCGATGAACGGCGCCTCGTTGCAGGCGAGCGCGAGGCCCGCCGCCAGCACCGCCGGCAACTTGATGCCGATATGCGGCAGCGCGTCGTAGGCGAACACCATCTGCAGGATCAGCGGCGTGCCGCGGAAGATCACGGTGTAGCCGCGCGCGATCGCCGCCAGCGGCCAGAACCGGCTGAGCTGCATCGCCGCGAGCACGAGGCCGAGAATGAGACCGCCGACCAGGCCGAGCGCGGTGACCTGCAGGGTCAGCTCGATGCCCTGCAGCAGATACGGCATGCTGAGATAATGCAGGAAGAGGGACATGAGGGGGGCGGCCTGGCTACGTAGGGTGGGCAAAGGCGCAAAGCACCGTGCCCACCGCGGTGGTTCGAGAGAAGGAAGAAAGGAAGAAAGAAGGTGGGCACGCTGCGCTTTGCCCACCCTACGAAGTCTGCGTGCGTTGTTGCGCGGTATCGGAACTCAGATGGTCAGCAGTCGCGAAGCTCAGCGTTTGATCGAAATTCAGCAGCCGCTTGCTGCTTGAAGCTGTCGCTGTGAGGCAAGGTGTCACAGCTGCGGTGCTGCGCTCCCTCCCCCCTTGTGGGGGAGGGTTGGGGAGGGGGGTACCCAGGAAAGACTGTCCCGTGCCCGTGTCGACCCCCACCCCCGACCCCTCCCCGCAAGGGGGAGGGGAGCGCACCGTCTCCGCGGCAGCAGCTTCGCTTTCGAAGCCGCGCCTGTTAGTCCGCCGTCAGGATGTCCGGCTCCTTGAAATTGGCCGGGTCGAGCTGCCACTTCTTCAGGAGCTCCTGGTGGATGCCTTCCTTCTGCACCTCGATCAGGGCGGCGAGCACGGCATCGCGGAATTTCGGCTTGTCCTTGGGCACGGCGATGCCGACCGAATAGGGGATGGTGACGGCGATCGCCTTCTCGAGCTTGTCCGGATAGGCCTTCACCGCCTGGTCGACCGTGTTGACGTCGTTGACATAGGTATCGGCGCGGCCGGCGAGGATGGCCTGGATGCAGTTGGCGTTGTTGTCGTAGAGCTGGATCGTCGGCTCGGGTTTGCCGGCTTCCTTGCATTTTGGCGCGAGATCCTGGATCAGTGGCACCTCGACATAGCCGGTGTTCTCGGCCGCGGCCGCGCCGCACATCGACATGTTGATGCCGTTGATGCCCTTCGGATTGCCCTTGGCGACCAGCACGCCGTCGAACACCTTGGAGTAGGTGATGAAGTCGGCGGCCTTGGCGCGCTCCTTGGTGGCGTAGATGTCGGAGATCACGATGTCGGCCTGGCCGCTCGCCAGCGTCGTCAGAAGCGCTGCGAAGGTCACCGGCTTGTAGGTCAGCTTGAAGCCGAGGCAGTCGCCGATGGCCTCGCCCAGATCGATGTCGAAGCCGACATATTTGCTCGGATCCTTCGGGTCGATCGACTCGTAGCCCGGCGTGTGCGGGTTGATGGCATTGACCAGCGTCTTGCCCTTCCAGTCCGGATATTTCTCCTTCAGCGCCGCGCAGCCCGTGGGCGTCGCCGCTTGAGCGTCGATCGGCGCGAGAAGTCCCGCCGCGATGATGGCGCCGAGCGCGGCAAGCCACGCGCGCCGCGCCCCAGTGAATAGCCTCGTCTGCATGTTGCCAGCTCCTTCGAACGATGATGTCGCGCTGGTCCGGCGGTGCATTGGTGCCGTCGCCCCGGTCCAAGCTCGGGGCGAAGCTTAGGTGCGCGCCCGCGCGGATGACTTGTCCGTGGACGCACAAAATATTGGATCGTGCCGGTGCAAGAATTGAGCACGCATTGCCCAAAACCGCGCCGCTGCGACGGACCGTCGCGCAGGCCGTGCCCGCGATCGGAAATCCAGAAATCAGCAAGGCCCCCGCGCCGGCGACGGGACATGCGCGCAGGGCGCTAGCGCCAAGATGGAAGCGGCACCGCGTCACGCGTCAGGATCGCAGCATCGTGTCGCCCATGCGTATGTGCATTGCGATAACCCGTGGCACAGGCTTGGCGGCGGCGGAGCCGCCGACTACGATGCCGCCGCATAAGCTGCTGATCTGTTTGTTGAGGTGTCCGCAATGCTGTTCCGTTTTACGGGACAACCATCACTTGGCCAATTCGCAGTGCGGACACTGATCGTCGTCGCCTATGCCATCATCTTCGCGCCTGTGATCATGATCGTGATGACGAGCTTCTTCGCGCAGGAGATCGTGAGCTTTCCGCCGCCGGCGCTGTCGCTCAAATGGTACGCCAACGCGCTGAGCAAGCCCGAATTCCTGCGCGGCCTGGTGACGAGCTTCCAGGTCGCGCTGCTCGCCACCGCGATCGGCGTGCCCTTGGGCACGGCGGCGGCGCTCGCCATCGTGCGCGGCGAGTTCCGCGGCCGCCAGGCGCTGAGCTCGTTCCTGCTGGCGCCGCTCGCGGTGCCCGGCGTGGTCGCCGGCTCCGGCCTCTACATGCTCTACGTGCTCGCCGAGGACCTGCTCGACCGCGACATCAAGGCGACCACCGAAGGCCTCGTCGCCGCGCATACGCTGCTGGCGATCCCGTGGACGGTCCGGCTCGTTGTCGCTAGCCTGCAGGGACTCGACCGTGCCGCCGAGGAGGCCGCCGCCAATCTCGGCGCCAGCCCGTTCAAGGTGTTCCGCCGCATCACCCTGCCGATGATGCGCTCCGGCATCGTCGCGGCTGCGATGTTCTCCTTCATCCAGAGTTTCGAGAATCTCGATCTGTCGATGCTGCTGGTCGGGCCCGGACGGATCACACTTCCCGTTGCCATGCTGAACTATCTCGAATTCCGCATCGATCCGACGCTCGCTGCCGTCGCCACCGTGCAGATCGCGCTGGTCGGGCTGCTGATGGTGATCACCGACCGCTTCGTCAAACTGTCGCGGGTGGTGTGATGGCGCAGCTCACATTGGAGAAGCTGACCAAGCGCTTCGGCACGTCGATCGGCGTGGAAGGGCTCGATCTCGCCGTCAATGAGGGCGAACTGGTCGCGCTGCTCGGCCCGTCCGGCTGCGGCAAGACCACGACCTTGCGCATGGTCGCCGGCTTCCTGCCGCCGACCAGTGGCCGCGTGCTGTTCGACCGCGAGGACGTCACGCATCTGCCGGCCTACAAGCGCGCCACCGGCATGGTGTTCCAGTCCTATGCGCTGTTTCCGCACATGAGCGCGGCCGACAATGTCGGCTTCGGCCTGGAGATGCGCGGCCTCGGTACGGCCGAACGCAAGACGAAAATTGCGGAGGCGCTGAAGCTGGTGCGGCTGTCGCATCTCGCCGACCGGCTGCCGCGGCAATTGTCCGGCGGACAGCAGCAGCGCGTGGCGCTGGCGCGCGCGCTGGTGATCAATCCGCGCATCTTCCTGCTCGACGAGCCCCTGTCGAATCTCGACGCCAAGCTGCGCGCCGAGGTGCGGCTCGAGATCCGCGCGCTGCAGCAGCGGCTCGGCCTGACGACGCTGATGGTGACGCATGACCGCGAGGAGGCGCTGACCATGGCCGACCGCCTCGTGGTGATGGAGGGCGGCCGCGTGCGCCAGATCGGCACGCCGCAGGAGCTCTACGACTCGCCGAAGGATGCGTTCGTGGCGGACTTCGTCGGCCGCTGCAACATCGTGGCGGGCCGGCGTGCGAATGAGCGCCAGTTCCGCACCAGCGGCGGCCTGCTGCTGCCGGTCGATGTCAGCAGCGGCGAGCGCGACAATGCCGACGCCTTCGCGCTGCGTCCGGAACGGATTGTCATCGCGCCCGGCGAGTCCGGCGAGGTGCGCGGCCGCCTGCAGGCGATCACCTATATGGGCGCGCAGACCGAATATGTGGTGGCACTCGGTGATGAGACGCTGGTCGCGATCAGCCCGACGCCCGACGCCGGCGAGCCGCTGGCGGCGCTCAGGCCCGATGATCCGGTGTCGCTGCAATGGGACCGCAAGGTCCCGCGTCTCGTGCCTCAGACATCTTCGTAACGCATCCCATCCACAGCGAGAGGTTCTGCCATGATTTCGCGACGTCATTTTCTCTCTGCCAGCGCCGGCATGGCCGCGCTGGCCTCCGGCATGCCAACCGCCCGCGCCGAAGGCGGACAGGTCGTGGTCGGCACCTGGGGCGGCGACTACGGCCAGTTGCTCTCTGACATCATCGACAAGCCGATCATGACGCCGAAGGGCTTCGAGATCGTGCAGGACGTCGCCAACGCCGATCCGCGCAAGACCAAGCTGCTGGCCGAGCGGCAGAGCCGGCGCGGCTCGATGGACGTCGCCTGCCTGTCCGACAACGACGCCTACATCGTGTCGCAGTCCGACGTGTTCGAGAAGGTCGATGCCGCCCAGGTGAAGCGGCTCGACAAGGTGTTCCCGGAGCTTCGAAGCGAGATCGCGATTCCGCATATCTATTCGGCGCAGGTGATCCTCTACAACACCAACCAGGTGAAGACGCCGCCGCAATCCTTCGCCGATCTGTGGGATCCGAAATGGCGCGGCAAGATCGGTCTCGCCGACATCCTCTATCCCAACAACACGCTGGCGGCGGCGCTGGCCGGCGGCGGCGGAGTCAGCAATCTCGATCCGGCCGAGAAGAAGCTGATGGAATGGCGCTCGCTCGACGTAAAGATCTATCCGTCGAACGAGGCGCTGGCGGCGGCGCTGAAGTCGGAGGAGGTATGGCTGACCACGATGTGGCTCGCCCGTGGCTTCATGTGGAAGAAGTCCGGCATTCCGCTCGCCCATGTCGTGCCGAAGGAGGGCACGCCGGCGATCGTGTTCCAGGCCTCGGTGCCGAAGAACGCCAAGAACAAGGCCGGCGGCTTCGCCTATCTCGACGCGATGCTGGATGCCAAGGCGCAGGGCGGCTTCGCGGACAAGATGGGCTACGTCCCGACCGTCACCGACGCGCCGCTGCCGGAGGATCTCGCCAAGCAGGTCAGCCTCACCGAGGCCGAGCGCGCGCGGCTGCTGAAGCCGGACTACGCCTATGCCGCCGGGCGCTCGCAGCGCACGCTCGACTTCTGGAACAAGGAGTTCAAGGCGTAGGCCTTGGATGATGCGCTCCCTGCGGCCTCGCCGCAGGGGCCGCGGCTGAACAGCCGACACCTTCGCAATCGGAGCTCGCGCGATGGCGCTGCTGGTCGTCCCTGCCTGTCTCCTGGTCCTGGCGCTGCTGGTCGGGCCGATGATCCTGATGTTCCGGATATCGCTCAACCAGTTCAGCCCGACCCAGTTGATGATGCAAGCGCTGTCGCTGGACAACTACATCAAGGCCGCGACCGATCCATATTATCAGCAGATCATCCTCGCGACGCTCGGCATCGCACTGCTGTGCACTCTGCTCACGCTGATTCTCGCCTTCCCGGCGGCCTATTGGCTCGGCCGCATGGAGAGCCGCTGGAAGAGCCTGGTCGTGATCGCGACCCTGTTCCCGCTGCTGGTCGGCAATGTCGTGCGCTCGGCCGGCTGGATGGCGCTGTTCGCACGCGACGGCCTCGTCAACACCAGCCTGCTGAAGCTCGGCCTGATCTCGACGCCGCTGGAGATCATGTACACGACCAAGGCGGTGATCATCGGCATCATCGCGGTGGTGCTGCCCTACATGATCCTGACGCTGTCGGCGGTGATCGAGAGCATTCCGCGCGATCTCGAATATGCCGCCGCCAATCTCGGCGCCTCCGGCGCGCGGGTGTTCTGGCGGGTCATCCTGCCGCTGTCCGGCCCCGGCGTCGCCGCCGGCTCGATTCTGGTGTTCGTTTTGTGCATGAACACCTATGCAACGGCGGTGCTTCTCGGCGGCCCGCGATTCAAGATGATGGCGCCTGCGGTGTACGACCAGTTCGTGCGCGGCAACAACTGGCCGATGGGCGCCGCACTCGCCTTCATGCTGCTGGCGGTGACCATGGCGTTCACGGTGTTCGGCAGCGTGGCATTCGCGCGGCGGTACAGGACGGGATAGGCGTGGAACGTGTGGCGCGAGAACTTCATCGCGCGCGCGGTGTAACCTCGCCCCGCTTGCGGGGAGAGGTCGGATGGCATCGTCAGATGCCATCCGGGTGAGGGGGTACAGGTCTCACCACAAACACCACCCGTGCGTCTGCCCCTCACCCCAACCCTCTCCCCGTAAGAACGGGGAGAGGGAACGCACTGTGCGCTTGGTTTACTAATTGGATCAAAGGAATTGTCGCTATGACCGACCAAGCCACGACACTGCCCGGCGATGAGCTCGCCTTCATCAGGAACAAGGGCGCCGCGCCGATCGTGCCGAAGGCAACGAGCCGCGATCGCGGCATCGGGCCGTTCAAGCGGCTGGCGCTGCGCAGCGCCACCGTGATCGACGGCACCGGCGCGCCGCCGATCGGGCCGGTCGACATCATCGTCGAGAACGGCCGGATCGTCAGCATCAAGAAGGTCGTGGGCTACGGCTATGCCGGCAACGCCGGCGAGCCGGCCGATCACGAGATCGACTGCCGCGGCAAATGGGTGACGCCGGGCTTCGTCGACTGCCACGCCCATGCCGGCGTCGCCTATCATTCCGCCAATGGCTGGGTGCCGCCGGTCGACTACGTCTACAAGCTCTGGCTCGCGCATGGCGTCACCACGGTGCGCGAGATGGGCTCGATGAACGGCCTGTCCTGGATGCTCGACCAGAAGCAGCGCGCCGAGAACAACAGCATCGCCTCGCCGCGGCTGCTGGCCTATGCGTACTTTCCGGCCGTCAACGACATGGTCAAGACGATCTATACGCCGGAGCAGGGGCGGAGCTGGCTGCGTGCCGTCAAGGAGCGCGGCGCCGACGGCATCAAGTTCTTCGGCGCGCCGCCCGCGATCATGGAAGCCGCGCTCGACGAGTGCAAAAAGATCGGCCTTCGCACCGGCTGCCACCACGCCCAGATGGCGGTGTCGCGCATGAACGCGCTGACCACGGCCAAATGGGGCCTCACCAGCGCCGAGCATTATTACGGCCTGCCGGAGGCGCTGTTCGAGGATCGCGTCATCCAGAACTTCCCGCTCGACTACAACTACACCGACGAATATTTCCGCTTCTCGGTGTCCGGACAGATGTTCCGGCAGGGCGCCGAGCCCGGCTCGGCCAAGTGGAACGAGGTGCTGGAGCAGTTCCTGGAGATCGGCTTCACCTTCGTGCCGACGTTCACGATCTACGACGCCAACCGCGACCTGATGCGGGCGCGCCAGGCGTATTGGCACAAGGAGTATACCTGGAAGTCGATGTGGGACTACTTCACCCCGCAGCGCGGTGGCCACGGCTCCTATTGGTATCGCTGGTCGACCCAGAACGAGATCGAGTGGAAGGAGAACTACCGGCTCTGGATGGCGTTCATCAACGAGTACAAGAACCGCGGCGGCCGCGTCTGCACCGGCTCGGATTCCGGCTTCATCTACCAGATCTTCGGCTTCGGCTATGTCCGCGAGCTGGAGCTGCTGCAGGAGGCGGGCTTCCATCCGCTGGAGGTGATCCGCTCGGCGACCTCGCAGGGCGCCGCGCTGTGCGGCCTCGAGGACGAGATCGGCACCATCGACATCGGCATGCGCGCCGACATGCTGGTGCACGACCACAATCCGCTGACCGACTTCAAGCTGCTCTACGGCACCGGTGCGATGCGCTTCAACGATGCGACCAACGCGGTCGAGTGGCATCGCGGCCTCAAATTCACGATCAAGGACGGCATTATCTACGACACCGAAGAGTTGCTCGCCGACGTCCGCGATCTGGTGAAGGCGAGCTGGGAAAGCGACGTGCCGGAGAAGTACGCCACCAAGGACGCCGCGGCGCCATGAGCGCCTCTAGCATCGACTTCTTCGTCCTGACCGGCTTCCTCGGCTCCGGCAAGACGTCGCTGCTGCGCGACGTGCTCACCGCGGAGACGGCGTCGGATACGGCCGTGATCGTCAACGAGGCCGGCGAGGTCGGGCTCGACGGCGTGCTGCTGCGCGAGAGCGGCGACGACGTGCCGATGGCGATGCTGTCGAACGGCTGCGTGTGCTGTCAGGTCGGCAGCGATCTCGCCTTCACCATCGATCGCCTGATCATGGCGCCGCGGCCGGATGGGCTGCCGCCGTTGCGGCGGATCATCCTGGAGACCTCGGGCCTGTCAATGCCCGGCCCGGTGCTGCGCCAGCTCGCGACGCTCGCCGAGCACCGTATGCGCGTCGCCGTCGTCGCGACCTACGATCTCACACGCGGGCTCGGCGTCGCGACATTCGAGGAAGCTGCCGCGCAATGGGCGGCGGCGCATCGCATCGTCGCGACCAAGGCCGATCTCGCGCTTGACGCGCTTGTCGGAGCGCAGGTTGCGATCGCGCAGCTCAATCCCGTGGCCGAGGCGATTGCCAGCGCAAATCGCGTGGCCATCGTGACGGCCGCATTCGCGCCGCTGGCAACATCGCTGCCGCTGCGCGAGGTCGCGCCCGATCTGTCCGCCGCGCATCCGCGTCTCGCGCTCTGCCTCGTCCGCCCGCCGGCTGAGATTGCCTATGCCGACCTCGCCGGCTGGCTCGACAATGTCGCGGGCCGGCTCGGCGAGCGGCTGCTGCGCATCAAGGGCCTCGTGAAGGTTCACGAGGCGCCGCGGCCGCTGCTGGTGGAAAGCGTCGGGACGGTGTTCTCGCCGCCGCGGCAATTGACGGCCGAGAAACCGCCGGCGCCGTTCATCGTCGTGATCGCGCGCGACATCGTCCGAGTTGAGCTCGAACAGGTCGAGCCAATAGGCATGTTCAGCTTCTCTTGGCGCGAGCCGGAGAGCAATGCCGCGCCGCGCGGCATCCGCGCGGAGTGGGTGACTTAGGCAGCTGCATCAGTGGCGTGGCGCCAGACACTTGGCTGTCATTCCGGGGCAATCGTCCACACGCAGGCGCGTGTGGACGATCGAACCCGGAATCCCGAGATTACCGAACGACGCAAGACAGCATCGGGATTCCGGGTTCAAGGCCTGCGGCCTTGCCCCGGAATGACGGTGGTTGTGATTGAGGAAGATCAGTTCCCCGCAATCGTACTCAGACTCCGCGACGGATAGCGCAAGGCGACATCGAACGGGTTGAGCTTGCCGGCCAGCGCCTTCGCCTCGCCTTGCAGGATCTTCACGACATGCGGCAGCCGGTCGGCGTTCAGCCGCTCCGCCAGCGTGCCGACACTGAGCGCCGCGACGGCGCGGCCCTGCGCGTCGAGCACGGGCACGCCGACGCCGGCCATGCCGGGAATGAGACCGGTGCTGGTGTTGACCCATCCTTGGGCGCGGGCCTGTGCCAGCGCGCTGCGCAGCGAGGCCTCGTCCAGGAAACCGCGATCGAGCAGGCGCGGGATGTTGAAGCGGATCACCGCCTCCTGCTCGTCCTCGGGCAGGTTGGCGAGAATCGCGAGGCTGCCCTGGCCCAGCCCGAGCGGCACCTTGCCGCCGATGTCGCCGGTGAAGGAGCGGATCGGAAACGGTCCTTCGACGCGGTCGAGGCAGACCGCGTCAAAGCCGTTGCGCACCAGCAGGAAGATCGTGTCGCTCAAGGTTGCCGACAGCCGCAGCAGCGCCGGCCGCGCCGCCTCGCGTAGGCCGCTGGCCTGGCCCGCGCGTGCGGCGAGCACGTAGAAGTCGAGCGCCAGGCGATAGCGCTTGCCGGCCGCCTGTTCGGCGAAACCTTCGGCGGCGAGATCCTGCAGCATGCGATGCGCGGTCGGCTGGCTGCAGCCCGCGGCCTCCGCGATGTCCTTCAGCCGCAACCCGTCGGGGTCGCCCTCGGCGAGGATGCGCAGCAGCTTCAGGGCCCGGCGAAGGCTGGAGGACGAATCGCTGTCGGCTGTCGTCATCTGCAGTGATGAATGTTGGAGGCAAATCTGTCGTATAGATTTCATATATTAGAATTCCAGATAGATAAATTCAGGATATCGGAATTCATGATTGACCGTCTGCATGGCCCGCCGGCATGAAAGAGCCCCAGGGCGGCAATCCCTGCTGATGGCGAAGGGAGCTTCCCGCGCGAGGACGCATGGGTTTCCTGAGGCTGGACGGTCTCACCAGGCGCTACGGCGATGTCGCTGCGGTCAGCGATGTCAGCCTCAGCGTCGCCAAGGGCGAGTTCATCGCGCTGCTCGGCCCCTCCGGCTGCGGCAAGACGACGACGCTCCAGATGATCGCCGGCCTGGTCGAGCCGACCTCGGGCCGCATCACGCTCGACGGTCGCGACATCACCCATGAGAAGCCCGACCGCCGCGGCCTCGGCATCGTGTTCCAGAGCTACGCGCTGTTTCCGCACATGACGGTGGCGCAGAACGTCTCTTTCGGATTGGAGATGCGCAAGGTCGCCAGGGCCGAGCGCGACGTGCGCGTGAGCCAGGTGCTGGCGCTGGTGCAGCTCGCATCGCTCGCCGACCGCTATCCGCGCCAGCTCTCCGGCGGCCAGCGTCAGCGCGTCGCGGTGGCGCGCGCGCTCGTCATCGATCCGCCGGTGCTGCTGCTCGACGAGCCCTTGTCGAACCTCGACGCCAAGCTGCGCGAGGAGATGCAGTTCGAGCTGCGCGGCATCCAGCAGCGCGTCGGCACCACCACGATCATGGTGACCCATGACCAGGGCGAGGCGCTGTCGATGAGCGATCGCGTCGTGGTGATGGAGCAGGGCCGCATCATGCAGGTCGATGCGCCCTATCGATTGTACGAACATCCGGCGACACCCTTCATCTCCTCGTTCGTCGGCAAGATGAACCGGCTGTCCGGCATCTGGCGCAACGGCGGCGTCGAGATCGGCGGGCGCGTGCTGCCGTGCGAGGCCGCAGGCCTCGCGGACGGCGCAGCCGCCGTGCTGGCGATCCGGCCGGAGAAGATCAATCTCACCGCACCTGGCGCCGGCGTGCTCGATGGCCGCATCCAGGCGCGCTTCTTCCTCGGCAGCACCTGGTTCTTCACCGTGGAGACGCCGGCCGGATTGATCGGCGTCTCCCTGCCCAATGCCGGCGAGGAGCCGGCGCGTGAGGGCGATCAGGTCGGCCTCGCCTGGAGCAGCGCCGCTGCGCGCGCGTCGAAGCCTGACGGAGCGCCACCGGCATGAGCACGCGCGCGACGACACCATGGCTGCTGGCGGCGCCGGGCGCGCTGCTGTTCACCGCGTTGGTGGTCGTGCCGCTCGCGCTCACACTGGCGCTGTCGTTCCACGTCTATGACGCCGCGACCGGCGTCAAGGACGAGACCACGCTGGCGCACTACGCGGCGATCCTCTCCGACAGCTACTTCCTCAATATCTTCTGGCGCACGCTGCGGCTCGCCGCGCTCACGACCTTGATCTGCGCAATGATCGGCGCGCCCGAGGCCTACATCCTGGCGCGCATGCGCGAGCCCTGGCGCTCGGTGTTCCTGCTCGCGATCATCGGCCCGCTGCTGGTCTCGGTCGTGGTGCGCGCCTTCGGCTGGAGCATGCTGCTCGGTCCCACCGGGCTGGTGAACGAGGCGTTCCGTGCGCTCGGTCTCGGCACCGTGAGGATCCTCTACACCGAGACCGCGATCGTCATCGCGCTGGTGCATGTGATGCTGCCGTTCATGGTCATCCCGGTCTGGACCTCGCTGCAGAAGCTCGATCCGATGGTCGAGGCCGCGGCCTGGACGCTCGGTGCCTCGCGCTTCACGGCGCTGCGCCGCGTGGTGCTGCCGCAGGTGACGATGGGGCTGCTGTCGGGCAGCCTGGTCGTGTTCGGCCTGTCCGCGTCGGCTTTCGCGATTCCCGCGCTGCTCGGCGGACGCCGGCTGAAGATGGCGGCCACGCTGGTGTACGACGAATACATGCACGAGCTGAACTGGCCGCTCGGCGCGGCCATCGCGATCCTGGTGCTGGTCATCAACCTCGTCATCATGCTGGCCTATCAGCGCGCCGTCGAAGCGCGCGCGAAACGGATGTTGGGGTGAGCGGCATGCGCCACAACGGTCCGATCGCCCTGGTCTTTCATGCGCTCGTCGTCGGCTTCGTGCTGGCGCCGCTGATCGTGATCGGCCTCGTCGCGTTCACGCCGGCCAACACCCTGACCTTGCCGACGACGCAGGTCTCGCTGCGCTGGTTCGCGGCAGTGTTCGCGCATCCGGATTTCGTCGCCTCCTTTTTGAACAGCCTTTGGGTGGCGGCGACAGCCGCGACGATCGCGGTCGTGCTCGCGGTCGCCGCCGGCCTCGCGCTCGATCGCTACGACTTCCGCGGCCGCGCGGCGCTCAACGCGCTGTTCCTGTCGCCCTTGATGATTCCGCATCTCGTGCTCGGCGTCGCGCTGCTCCGGCTGTTCGCGCTGCTCGGCGCCACCGGCAGCCTGGTCTGGCTGACGGCCGGCCACATCGTCGTGGTCACGCCCTACGTCCTTCGGCTGGTGCTGGCGGCGCTGTCGGGGCTCGACCGCAGCGCCGAGCAGGCGGCGGTCACGCTCGGCGCCACCGGCTGGATCGTGTTCCGCCGGATCACCGTGCCGATGATCCTGCCCGGCATCACCGGCGGCTGGCTGCTTGCCTTCATCAACTCCTTCGACGAGCTCACGATGTCGATCTTCATCACCTCGCCCGCCACCGTCACCCTGCCGGTGCGCATGTACATGTATGCGACCGAATCGATCGATCCGATGATGGCTGCGGTATCGGCGCTGATGATCGCGGTGACGGCGGCGGCGATGCTGCTGCTCGACCGCATCTTCGGCCTCGACAAGATCCTCGTCGGGCAGGGTTGACACCATGCCGCTGCTGCATCGCCTCGTCCGCAACGACAGCGCCGTCATCTCCTTCACGATCGATGGCGCCCCCTGCGACGGCCGCGCCGGCGACACCGTGCTGACGGCCGTGCTCTGTCACGTCGACCGGCTTCGCGACAGCGAGTTTTCCGCCGCGCCGCGGGCCGGCTTCTGCCAGATGGGCGCCTGCCAGGATTGCTGGGTGCAGCTCGCGAGCGGCGAGCGGTTGCGCGCCTGCACGACGGAACTCGCCGCGGGCATGCACATCGTCACGCAGCGGGGACGCAGCCATGGCTGAGCGCGCACCGCCTTTGATCGTCGGCGCCGGCCCGGCCGGCATCCGCGCCGCGACGACATTGGTCGCCGCCGGCCTGCGGCCGATCGTGGTCGATGAGGGCCACGCCTGCGGCGGCCAGATCTATCGCCAGCCGCTCCGTCCTGATGGTCGTGATGGCACCGCGCGCTACGGCTCGGAGGCGGCGAAGGCCGTGCGGCTGCATCGCGATTTCGCAGCGCTCGGCCCTGCGATCGACTATCAGCCGAATGCGCTGCTGTGGAATCTGCGCGACGGCGCGGCCGACATTCTCCGCGACGGCATCAGCCATCGTATCCGCCATGATGGACTCATCCTCGCGACCGGCGCCACCGATCGCGTGCTGCCGATCCCCGGCTGGACCTTGCCCGGCGTCTTCACGCTCGGCGGCGCGCAGATCGCGCTGAAGGCGCAGGGCTGCGCGATCGGCCGGCGCGTGGTGTTCGCGGGCTCCGGCCCGCTGCTCTATCTGGTTGCCTGGCAATACATGAAGGCCGGCGTCGACGTCGCCGCCGTGCTCGACGCGGCGCCGTTGTCGGCGAAGCTCAATCTGCTGCGCGTGCTGCCGCTGGCGCCCGGCATCGTGCTGCGTGGGGTGCGCATGGCCGCGGAATTGACGCTGCGCGGCACGCGCGTGCGGTTCGGCGTGTCCCGGGTGCGGATCGAGGGCGAGGGCAGGGTGGCCCGCATCGCCTATCACGCCGGCGGGCGGGAGCACGCGATCGCCTGCGACGGCGTCGGCTACGGCCTCAATCTGCGCTCGGAAACCCAGGCGGCCGATCTCGCCGGCTGCGCCTTCCGCTTTGATGCGCGCGACCGGGCGCATCAGCCGGTGCGCGACGCCAGTGGCCGCAGCAGCGTCGCGGGCGTGTACCTTGCCGGCGACGGCGCCCGCATCGCCGGCGCTGATGCCGCCGAGGCCGCCGGCGAGCGCGCTGCGCTCGCATTGCTGGAGGATCGCGGCCTGCCGCACGATGCCGCGCGGGCTGCCGCGCTCGAGCGCAGGCTTGCGAACATCGATCGCCTGCGCGATGGGCTCGAAGCCGCGTTTCCCTACCCGTCGCATTGGGCGGGCGAGATCGCGGATGACACGCTGCTGTGCCGCTGCGAGGAGATCGATGCCGGCGAGGCACGGCGCGCGGTCAGCGATTTCTCGCTCACCGAGATCAATCGCCTGAAAGCGGTGACGCGCATCGGCATGGGCCGCTGCCAGGGCCGCATGTGCGGCGCGGCCGCGGCCGAGCTGTTGGCGGCGCAGACGCGCCGCGACATCGACGCTGTCGGCCGGCTGCGCGCGCAGGCGCCGATCAAGCCGATCCCGCTGGCGGCCGGCCTGTCCGTCGACGAGAGGCAGCATGACCCGGCGCATTGACAGCGATGTCGCGATCATCGGCGGCGGGCTGGTCGGCAGCTCCGCCGCGCTCGCCTTGCGCGGCATGGGCCTCTCCGTCACGCTGCTCGACAAGGGTTTTTGTGGCGCGCAGGCGAGCGGTGTGAACTACGGCGGCGTGCGCCGGCAGGGACGCCCGTCCGAGCAACTGCCGCTGTCGCAGCGATCCCACGCGATCTGGCCGCGGCTCGAGGCGCTGATCGGCATCGACGGCGAGTTCGTGCGCTCCGGCCATCTCAAGCTCGCGCGGAGCGCTGAGGACTTGGCGAGCCTGGAACGCTACGCCGCCGATGTCGCCCCGTTCGGACTCGGTCTCGAACTGGTTGGTCACAACCAGTTGCGCGAGCGCTTCGGCATCAGCGGCGACGTCGTCGGCGGCTCGTTCTGTCCCGGCGACGGCCACGCCAATCCGCGGCTGGTCGCCACCGCCTTCGCCGCAGCGGCGCGTCGCGCCGGTGCCGAGGTGCTGGAGACCACGGAGGTCACGGGCGCCACCCGGACGTTCGAGGGGTTTGCGCTGGAAGCCGGCGACGTCGCCATCAAGGCGCGCACCGTCGTCAACAGCGCCGGCGCATGGGCCGACGGCTTTGCCGCCGCATTCGGCGAGCCAGTGCCGCTGGAGCGCACCTATCCCTCGATGATCGTGACCGAGCCGCTCGATCCGTTTCTCGGCGTCAACATCGGCATCGAGGGCGGCGGCATCTACGCGCGGCAGGTTGCCCGCGGCAACGTCGTCGTCGGCGGCGAGCGCGCTGCGCCGCTCGCCGACCCCGATTTTTCGCGTCCCCGCAGCGACGGCGTGCTCGCCATCATGCAGCGGGCGAGCGGGCTGTTCGGTCCACTGCGCCACGCCCAGGCGATCCGGTTCTGGAGCGGCACCGAGGCGACGATGCCCGACCGCAATCCGGTGATCGGGCCGAGCGCGACGACGCCGGGCCTGATCCACGCCTTCGGCTTCTCCGGCGCCGGTTTCCAGATCGCGCCGGGTGTCGGCGAGGTCGTGGCCGAGCTGGTGCGCGACGGCGAGACCTCGACGCCGATCGGCGCCTTCGCGATCACACGTTTCCCACCCGCATCGCAGCCGGGCGATGCATCTCAAGCAGCAATGACGACAGGATCGAAGGAGACCTCGCCATGATCGATGCTCGCGCCGCGCTCGGCCCAGCCCTCGCGCTGATGCTCGCCACATCAGCCGCGCATGCTGAAACCAGGACGCTCTATGTCGGCATGAACGGCGGCAATTTCGAGCGCACCTATACGCAGGCCGTGTTTCCGGACTTCGAGAAGGCGAATGACGTCAAGATCGTCGTGGTGCCCGGCACCTCCTCGGAGATTCTCGCCAAGGCGATTGCGGCCAAGGACAAGCCGCAGATGCACGTGATGTTTCTCGACGACGGCGTGATGATCCGCGCCGCCGGTCTCGGCCTGTGCGAGAAGCTGAGGCCGAGCGAAGGTCTGGCGCAGCTCGAGCCGTTCGCACGGCTCAAGGACGACATCGCCGCCGGCATCGACATCGGCATGACGGGCTTAGCCTACAACAAGAAGCTGTTCGACGAGAAGGGCTGGGCGGCGCCGGTCTCGTGGCTCGATCTCGCCGATCCGAAATTCAAGGACAAGGTCGTGTTCCAGTCGGCCTCGGTCTCGACCTTCGGCCTGCACGCCTTCCTGATGTTCAACCGCATCAACGGCGGCACCGAGGCCAATGTCGAGCCGGGCTTCAAGGCGTTCGCGGATTCGATCGGCAAGAACGTGCTCGAATACATCCCGAACTCGGCCAAGATCTCCGAGATGGTGCAGACCGGCGAAGCGGCGATCTTCCCGCTGACGCCGACCGCGGTATCGACCTTGAAGGAGAAGGGCATCGCGGTCGAGTATGCGCAGCCGAAGGAGGGCTCGGTCGTGCTGATGGTCGCCGAATGCGTCATCGCCAACAACTCCGAAGCCGAGCTGGCACAGAAGCTGGCGGCTTATTTGTTGTCACCGGAGGCACAATCCAAGGCGCTGGCGGCCGGCAACATCGTGCCGTCCAACACGACCGCGAAGGCGACCACCCCGGCAGCCGAGCAGAAGCTCGCGACGTTTCATACCTACATGAAGAGCGCGATCACGCTCGACTGGGACGTCATCAACGCCAAGCGCCCCGAATGGAACACGCGCTGGAACAGGATGATCGAGCGGTAAGCCGCGTTGAAGCGTAGTAGTAACGCTTGGCACGCGGTGCGCGTGAATGTGCCCTCTCCCCTTGTGGGAGAGGGCATCTTGGACGGTGCTCCAATCACGGTTGGGTGAGGGGTATTTGTCCACGAGCATCGTTCGTTGAGAGAACCCCTCACCCAAACGCGCATGCGGATAGGCCGCCGATGCCCTCTCCCACAAGGGGACAGGGCACTTCATTGGGCAGCGTAGCCCTGACTGATCTGATCGGGCCGTAGGGTGGCCACGGCGCGATCGCTAGCCAGCAACAAACGCGGCGCCGGGACGCGCCTTTGCCCACCCTACACTTCCGTTATCTTAACTACCCGCCGGATAGCTCGCTGCATAGGCCTCCGTCAGCGCCTCATCCAGCCGCCGCCCAGAGCTGAAACCTGACAGCGTTGCGGGACGGGTGACGCCCTCCAACAATCGGCCATCGGGCTCCGGCGAGCCGATCAGGGTGTGGACCGGAATGCGCTCGGCATAGATCGGCAGCGCATAGTCTTCCTCGTCATCGATGACACCGGCGGCGCGGATCTTCGCCGATGCCTTCTCGATTTCCATGGTGATAACCGATGTCGCCTTGAGCTCCTGCTCGGTGGTCTGGCGCAGGCTCGCCGTGCGGCCGGGAAACAGGCGATCGACCATCATCACCAGCGCGCGCTCCTTCTCCGCCTGATCCTCGATCAGCCGGGCATGGCCGAACGCCATCACCGAGCGGTAGTCGGCGGAATGGTGGAAGGCGCTGCGCGCCAGCACCAGCGCGTCGAGATGGGTGACGGTGAGACAGGCCGGCTGTCCTTCCGACTGGTTGCGCAGCATGCGGCTCGCGCTCGAGCCGTGCCAATACAGCGTCGTTCCCTCGCGCCAGAACAGCGTCGGCGTGCAATAGGGCTGGCCGTCGATGACATAGGAAACGTGGCACAGCGTTGCGGAGTCGAGCACGGCATGGACGGTCGCATGATCGTAGTGGGCGCGCTGATGCCGCCGCTTGACCCGGTTGGTGTCGTCGACGGCATAGCTCGGCATCTGTTGCTCGGACATCGTCAGTCTCCTGTTTCCGCCGACGTCATGCCATGGCAAAGTGGTTGCCGGGAGTTCCACTTCGATGCGAAAGCAATCAACCACTTCGCGGCGCCGCGACGACGTGCTGGCGCTGCCGATCCGGCTCGACCGCAGCATCCGCAGCCAGTCGCAGCAGGTGCATGGCGCGCTGCGGACCGGCATCGTCGACGGGCTGCTCGCACCCGGCCTGCGTCTGCCGTCGACGCGCGGGCTCGCCGAGCAGCTCGGCGTCCGCCGCAACGCGATCGTCGCGGCCTATGAGGCGCTGCTGTCAGATGGCCTGGTCGAGGCGCGCCACGGCGCCGGCACCTATGTCGCGGCACGGCTGCCCGCGCCGCAGGTCGCCGCACCGGCCGCCGAGCTGGACATCCGCATTCCGCCGCGCCGGCCGTTCGCGCTCGGCTGCACGCTGGTCGATCCCGTCCTGTTGCGGCGGCTCGCCGCGGCCAGCCGGCGCCGCATCGCCCACGCCGCGCCGGATGAGCTCGGCTATGGCGATCCACGCGGCAGCCTGCATCTGCGCACCGAGGTCGCGCACTATCTTGCCGCCAATCGCGGCGTCCGCTGCGACCCGAGCTGCATCCTGATCGTGAGCGGCACCCAGCACGGCCTGCGGCTGTGCATCGACGCGCTGCTGGCACCGGGCGATCCCGTCTGGTTCGAGGACCCCGGCTATGTCGCCTCACGCTACACGTTGAGCACGGCCGGTGCGAAGCTGGTCCCGGTGCCCGTCGATGACGAAGGCCTCATGGTGAGCGCGGGGGAGACGGCGTACGGCGCGGCCAAGGCCGCCTACGTGACGCCATCACATCAGTTTCCGACCGGCGTTGCGATGAGCATGGCGCGGCGCATCGCGCTGCTCGACTGGGCGCGCAGGGCGGACGCCTACATCTTCGAGGACGACTACGACAGCGAGTACCGCTTTGCCGGCCCGCCGCTGACGGCGTTGGCCGGCATCGGCGGCGAGCGCGTGATCTATCTCGGCACCTTCGGCAAGACGCTGTTCGCGGGACTGCGGCTCGGCTATCTCGTGGTGCCGCCGGCGCTGGTCGCGCGGGTGGTCGCGGCGCGCGCGGCGCAGGACCGGTTTCCCCCGGCCTTCATGCAGGACGCGCTGGCCGACCTGATGGCCGACGGCGTGCTCGCGGCCCACATGCGGCGGATGCGCCCGCGCTACCGCCAGGCGCGCGATGTCGTCGCCGAAGCGCTGGCCAGGCACGGCAAAGGCAGCCTGCAACTGGCCGCGCCCTCGCAAGGATTGCATCTGCTGGCGACCTTGCCGCCTGCAGCACCGAAGGGCACGGCGAAACTGATCCGCGACCGTGCCGGCATCGAGTGCCGGCTGTTGTCGGATGCGCGGATCGTGCAGCGCGGGCCTGACGGTTTCATCCTGGGCTATTCGGGCTTTGCGGCGAAGGATCTCGCCGATGCCGCCAGGCGGCTCGGGCGCGCTGCACAGGATCTCCTGGGCGCGGCTGCGCGCCCGCGCTGAGCGTCGCTTGTCGATGTTACGGGTGTGGCCGTGCCGGCACGTCGGGCAAATCAGCCCCGCTCTGAACGTCTGCGCGCCTGTGCAGAGGCCGCCGCCAGCGGTTGCGCGCAACAAGCCGTCGTAATTTTGTTCAATCCGTTCAACGGTCTCTCGATGCCTGATCGCGCGTTCGCATTTTCCGCTTTCGTTTTTTCGAAAATCATGCTTTGGTTGCGCATCCCGCCTCACCGCAGAGGGGCGTTGCGCGCGATCGTCACGACACGCGAGGCGGGGATGCGATGGCCGCGATCAAGCCGCAACGTGTCTTTGGATGCGTGGACGAACGGCTTGGCTGCGGACGTGAAGTCGCAGGGTCCTGACACCCCGACGCTGGTGTCCAGCGCAATGCGCGCAAGCGCATTGCGCCATGGTGGCCAACAAGCCCGGCGCACCAGGGAGACTGCGTATAAGCGTGAAGACCGTCGCGCAGGGAATGCCGGAGTGTTCGGCTTTGCCTGTGGTACCTGCCGCCTGCATTTTTTTCGCAGGCGGGCCATGGGTGGGGCCTTCACCCGGCATTCCCTGCGCCCTTTGCACTTCGAAAGGGCGAGATGGATCGTAAGCCTCGGGCATCATCTGCCGCGAGAACGCGCCCTCATGTTAACGCGCCCTCATGTTCATGGCTGTTCGAGATGCGGATTGGAGCAGATGCGCGTCAGGCGACGCGGATGCGCGCGGTCGCCGCAATCGCGTCGCGCTCATTCATAAGGATTGTGCTCGGCGTTCGTCATCGTCTGGCGCACCCGGCGCAAGGTGATGGGCGTGCCGTCGGAGACGAACACCAGCTCATAGGCGCGGCCGCTGTCGTCCTTGGCGGAGCAGGTCACGCTGGTGACCTTGAGCATCGCGAAATTGCCGACCTGACGGCACACGCCGGCCGAGCTCTTCGTAGCCGGCACCGGAATTCCATCGACCTTCGGACGATGCTTGGAGTTCAGCAGCATGCGGTCGATCGGCAATTCGTAGACGTTCTGAATCGACCTGCGGCCATTGACGCCGGAGAACGCGATGATGTGATTCTCGTCAGCGGGATCGTCGAGCGCGACGGTGAAATGAGCGCGTCCCTTCTCGCTGTGAAAGAACGCCACCGTCTTGCACGAATATTCGCGGCCATCGACCTTCGCGGTGCGGCAGGTGCCGGACATCAGCGCATAGAGATCGATGTCGGGCCGGTCCTCCGGCGCGCCCGCCACCGGCATCGGCTGCTGAGCCAGACATGGCGTCCCCAGGGAGAGCGCGAGCGCAAGGACGGCGAGGCGAGGAAAATGCAGGGGCATCCGCGGGGAGAGCCTGGAGGAATCGGGACGGCGCGAGAGGTCAAGCGATGTGTCAGCTTTGCGGCAAAAAGAGGTCGGAAGCAGCGCTGTGCACCTCCGATCGCACCCGTGCAGAGCCCGACGCTGAACCGCGCCGGTGGTCGTTCGATACCGCAAAAGCAATGGAAAGTTCCGGGACGCAAGCCCCATGGGATCGATACGGCCGGAACAACGGCCCAACACGACAACGACAGGGAGAAACCGATGACATTGTCACGTCGTGGCCCAACGCGTCACAGGATTCCGGGGCACCGCTGCGGTGAAATGATCTTCAACCTCCAGGACTACTTCGCCGACTGCACCTTCTGCTTCCAAAGCGCCCAGGCACGATCCATGATCACCATGTTGACGCCATCGGCCTTGGCAGCCTCCTCGGCGCTGAGATACGTCACCTCGGAGCCGAGCCCGAGTGCCTGCGCCTGCAGCTTCGCATTCACGTCGGTGTAATAGGCGCGGAACACGGCGGCCTTGACCGCAGGACCGACGGTGACGTCACCATGGCCGCGCATCAGCACCACGGACTTGTCGCCGAGCGCGGATGCGAGCGATTTGCCGATCGCATTATTGCGCACCAGCATGTCGGTGGCGCCGAACTCCTTGCCGATGTCCCACACCGGCGCGCCGTCGCCGAGGAAGGCGGCGTTGTGATACAGCGGCTTCAAGGGTGTATGGCTGACGCTGAACGGCACGACGCCCGGCGAATGGGTGTGCACGACGGCGTTGACGTCCGGACGGGCCTTGTAGATCTCGGCATGGATGAAGCGTTCGAGGAACACCGCACGGTTCTTCGCATCGACCGGCTCGCCATTCTCGTCGAACTCCATGATGTCGTTGGCCGTCACCTGCGCCGGCGCGATCGAGCGTGCCATCAGGAAGTGGTGCGGATTGGCGGGACTGCGCGCGCTGACATGGCCGAAGGCATCGACGACGCCGAGATCGGCGAGGATGCGGCTGCCGGTCGCGATGTCCTCGAGCAGCTCGCGCGGCACGCCGGGGATGGAGTCGTCGGCGCGGGAGGGGGTGGCGGAGAGAAGGAGGGCGGTGACCGCAAGGACGGCAAAGCGGCTGAAGCTCGACATCTGATTTTCCCTCCCGGCCTGCGTGATCCAGGCTCGTCGCTTCAACATACGCGTCATTGCGAGCGAAGCGAAGCAATCCAGAATAGTAGGCGGGACTCTGGATTGCTTCGCTCTTGTTCAGCCCGGGGACATGGCTGACAGGTGTTCGGAGACATGGTTGACACCTCAAAATTGGCTCGATTCGTCAAGC